>JAEYPN010000025.1 GCA_023410715.1 Bacillota bacterium | reverse complement strand
TTAATTTCTATGTTTGTTATTGCCTTTACTGCTACTATCATATCGTTGCCACCTCTAATATGATAATTATAACAAACATGCATTCTTATTTGGAAATTTTAATGCATTATTATATTAACATTAATATTTTATTAAAATTGCTAATATTTTAAGTATAAATTTCTATTTAAAGCCTTTAAACTTTTTCTATTAAATTAACTTTAAGATTTTTATATAGATTGGATTTTCTGCCAATAGTAGATTTAGCTGTGCTTTTATATCTTAGTTATTCTGATAATCTTTTTATACTAGTTTTTTTAAATTAAGTGTATAAACTTAGTTTTAAATCTAAAAAAAACACCCTTCAAATTAATGTTCTATCACATTTTTATGTGTCAAACATCTAGGGTGCAGTTAAAAATTTGAGTCCTATTTATTATAATTAGATTAAATATTATCAATTAAGCAGACAGCTTCTGCCGCTAAAGCTAAAGATTTTCCGATTTCTCCCGTCTTCTCATAAGTTGTCGCTTTAATAGAAATCTGATCTAAATTTATTTCTAGGGTTTTAGCAATTTTTTCGCGCATTTTAATAATATATCCGCTTAGTTTTGGTTCCTCACAATAAATCATTGAATCAACATTAATTATTTTATAACCAAGATTTTTTATTTTCTTATAGCTCTCTTCTAAGATAATCATCGAACTAATATTATGGTATCTTTCATCACCAACAGGAAAATTAGTACCTAAGTCACCTAAGGCAAGAGAGCCAAGGAGTGCTTCACTAATTGCATGAAGCAAGGCATCACCATCAGAATAACCAACTGTCCCTTTAGGGTAATCAATTTCAACCCCACCAAGCATTAATTTTCTTCCATAATCTAATAAATGTAAATCCTTAGAAAAACCTATGCGCATTTTAAAACTCCTTCTAATAACACTCCATCATCAACTGTCGTGAATTTAAAATTATTTTTATCACCATCAATAAAATGAAGAGACTTATTTATATATTTTTCATAAATCATTGAATCATCAGTATAAAAATCATTTTCTTTTAATTTATAAGCTTTTATAATTTCATCTTTTTTAAAGGCTTGTGGTGTTTGAATTAAATAAAAGTTACTTCTTTCAACGTAGCATTTTTCTTTAGCATTATAAATTGTATCAGTAACATTAACCTTAGGAATAGCATTAGAGTACTTTAACATTCCCGCTTTAATATTATCTAAAAGTTTCATAGTTACATTAGGCCTAGCCCCATCATGAATTAAAACATATTCTGACTTTGATACTTTAAGGCCATTTTCTACACTATCAAACCTTTCTACGCCACCTTTAGTATACCTAATTTTTTCATCTTTAAGAAGTTCATTAAGTTTTAAATAATCTTCTTCTTGATAAACAATAATAACATTTTCACAATCTTTATCCAGTAAAAAAGGTGCCACTGTATATGTAATCAGTGGTCTATTATTTAAAGGATAGAAAATCTTATTATAAGATAAATTTGTTCTTTTTCCTTTTCCACCACACAATATTATCGCATCATACATAATGTGCACCTCTATAATTTATTTTTCTCCGTAAACGGCATAATTTCGCCGATTGTTGTTAATTGCTTCGACTAAAGCTTTATTCGCAATAGAGACAATTTCATCTACGGTAATTTCGCTTGAACTTTCATACCCAACAACTCCTAAATTAGGGTATATAACTTGTTCAATACCACCAACTGTAAGTCTTAAATTAACTAAATCTCCACCTGATATTAAAGCGCGATGTAATGTATCATATTTAACTTTTTCTGTGATAACTAAGGCAAACTGAATACCTGTTATTCTAAAAATACTATTGACGTCTTTCGCAAAATGAAACCGCATTTTCTTTATGTATTCTGCAATCATTAAGTTTCCAACTTCTCTACCAAACTTTTGATTGATCTCTGGTATGTTAGTTAGATGAATCATCGCAATGTAGAAAGGAATCTTCTTTTCAATTAAACCAGCAGTGTAAACTAAAAAGCTTTTTTCTGTTAACATTGAATCTAGTTCATGAATAAAAGTATCAGGGAATAGTTTAATATCTAGTCCTTTAATAGTTGAGATAATATGATTTTCATTATTGTATGAAAACATCTTACCTTTTTCAATGACCCAAACCATTTTATCGCCAGCGTAAATTCGATATTTTATTTCATAGTTTTGATTTTTCTTATTTAACTTTTTAACGGTTAGTTCGTACGCGGAAACATCGTCTGGATGAATAATACTTTCGTATTCCTCAATACTTAAGTCATTATCTTTTAAAGAACATATTTCTTTAGCTTTATCTGATAAGAAAATTCTTTTTCCACCTTCTTGAAAAAAGATTAATCCTTCATTAATTAGTGTAATAGTATTAATAAATCTTTTTCTTAATAATTCTGATTCATCCTTTAAATCATCCAATTCTTTTTCAAGCTCAAAATAATTAAATTCAGTAATATTCTTTTTTAAGCGAATCCAGATTCTAAAATCTAAAGCAACATAAAGCAAGTATGCAATTAATATATATGGTACATATTCAAAATATTTTATAGTTCCATAATAATGATTGAGGACAAGATAACCAGAAACTACCAAGCATGACAAAATAAACTTAAAAAGTTGATATCTTTTTCGATATATTATTAAGCATAAAATGCTAAGAAATAAAATAGTCGCAAGTACTATATGTATCATTATATCATTCATCATAATGCCCCCTTTGTTATTAATTATTATAACACAACTTATATTAAATTAATGTCAAATTTACAATTGTTTTAGCTTTTGATAAATAAGATTAACTGGTAACCCCATTATTGTGAAATAATCACCATTTATTTTTTTAATAAATCTTGAAGCGTATCCCTGAACTGCATATGCGCCTGCCTTGTCATAAGGTTCAGTAGTATTTGCGTAATTAATTATTTCCTCGTCAGTCATCTTATCAAAGGTAACACTTGCTTTACTATAAAATGAATCTATTTCATCCCCATTAATAATTGCACAACCTGTATAAACAAAGTGTGTGTGGTCATTAAGTAGACTTAACATCCGAATGCAATCTTCTTTATCTTTTGGCTTACCTAAAATCTCATTATCTATCACAACAATAGTATCAAATCCTAAAATAAGCTTGTCCTCTTTTATCTGATCTTTAATAGCCTTCGCCTTATCTAAGGCTAACTTCTTTACAATTTCACTTTTTGATTTTTTAAAGTCAATAATTTCATCACTATTTGACGCCATTATTTCAAAGTCATAACCTAGCATTCTAAGTAGTTCTTCTCTTCTTGGCGACTTGCTTGCTAAAATAATTTTTTTCATTTTTATTTAACTATATATCGACCACTTTATGGTTTATTTTTATAGTATTTATTTCACCTCGTTAATATTATAAATTAATACTTATTAATAGTCAAATTCGACAAAAAAAATAGTATGCATTCGCTATAATGGATGAACGAGGTGAAAATATGAAAAAATACATGCAAATAATTTCTGCAACCTTTATTTTAATGTGTACCATACTTACCAAAAATTATAACGTTTACTTTTTTATTTTTATTCCAGTATCACTTTATTTAATTTATGTAAAAAGAATCTACTTCATCCCTGCTTTTATCACTTCATTAGTGTATGGTTATTTTAATCAAAGCCTATTATCAGTCGTGTTGCTTATAACACTTTTAATGGGTTTTACTCTTTCTTTTTTCCTTAATAAAAATCATTTTTTAATGTTTCTAAATCTAACAATTTTAAATGTATCAAATCTACTTTTCTTATATTATAATGAAACACTTAATAATATTTACTTAATTTTAATATTATTTATTATTTCAAGTGCTTTTTTTATCGCTTTACTTTTTGATAGTAAAATCTATGAAAAAAGGGTTCATTACTTAAATCATTTTTATATAGATTCAATTCTTTTTTTTGCGGGAGCACTTGGACTAGCTTCTCATAATTTATATCTTTCTTTCGGGTTAATTTTAATGTATATTTACTATTTATCAGCTTATAAAATGCACATTTATAGTTTTATTATTTCAATTGCTTTTTCTTATCTTTTCTATTTTGTCTATGATTTAGATATTGGCCTTTTTCTGCCAATATCGTCTCTTTTTTCACTAATAAATTATAGTGGTATTTTGTTTTATATTTTCCTTGCAGTTTTAAGTTTATTAACAAAAAAGCCAATTGATTTAACTTATCAATTAACAATTATTTCTTCTGGTATCTTATTTGAATTTATTCGTTTCTTTTACATAAGAAAAAAGATTTCTCTTTATACTGTATCTTCTGTTTATCAAGATATGGTGGATAACGTTAATTCGCAAATTATATCTTATGCGACTTTCTTAGATGAGTTTATTAAAAGTTTTATTGAAAATAAAGATTTTACTTTAAAAGAAGAAAAAATCTTTAAACAAATTTATGGTAATTTTTGTGAGAACTGTGCCAAAAAACACGTGTGCTTTAAAGAAAAAAATATGTTATATAAATATATTAAACTTATTTTAGATTATGGAAAAAACTTTGTATATGAACCAATGAGTGTTGAATTTAAAAACTTTATTAATGGTTGCTTGTACTTAAATGAAATATTAAAGGAAAGCAATTTACTAAAAGACAAATACCGGCTAGATATGAAAAAACTTGAAAAAGAAAAGATTATGGAAAAACAAATATCTGGAGTATCAACAATCTTAAGAAGATATGCCATTGAATTAAATAAAAATAATGAAGGATCAGTCGAAAATGTTTACGCTTTTAAAAAATTATTATTAAATGCTGGTTTTCCACTTTTACTTTTTGAAGTTAAAATTATGAATAACGATTCTTTATTAATTGAAATTGGATTAAAAAAAGCTAACGCACCTTCTTTAGAATCAATTATTGAATCATTTGCGAACAGAGCCTTTAATTTAAGAACAAAAGTAGTTTTTAATAAAGGCACAAATGATTATAGCTACTTTTATGTAACTAATGAGCTTAACTTTAAAATTAATTATGGCTGTGCAAGTCTAGCTAAGGATGGAACAAACGTTTCTGGCGATAATTCACTGATTAAAGATCTACCAAACGGTAAATTTATTGCATGTATTAGTGATGGAATGGGAAGTGGTTATTATGCTTGGAATGAATCAGTAAAAACTTTAAAACTAATTGATGAAATTACAAGTAATAACTTATCAAGTAATTCTTCAATTAATATTTTAAATACCTTTTATTCATTAAAAGATCAAATGGAAATTTATGCATCGCTTGATTATATTGAAATTAATAAAATTTCTGGCGAAGCTAATTTATATAAGCTCGGAACAACTGATACCTATATTATAAAAAAAGACAGTACTTTAAATAAAATTAATAATGAATACCTTCCTTTTGGAATTGAAGATCTCATCATGGAAAAATCTATATATTTAGAAGATGAAGATTTAATCATTCTTTTTTCTGATGGCATTATTGAAAAAGTATCCCACCTTAATCAGTTTGAGCAATTTATTAGATTGATTTCAACTAAGAATCCTCAGGTTATAGCTACAGACATAATTAACTATTTACTTAAGCAAATGAACAATGTCGTCGATGATGATATGTCTTTAATTGTATTAAAAGTAGAAAAGAAAGTTTACGCATAATTGTTCATATTCTCTACATACAATAATCACATTCCTTTGATATAATTAATTTATAGGTGTTTAATTTTGTATATTAATATATCTATGATAAAATATTAGTGACTAGAGGTGATTTTGTATGCAGCTAAATAATATCGATGAAAAGAAATTTTTAAGCGAGAATGATGCCATACTTATTGCTGTAAGTGGAGGGATTGATTCACTTTCTCTTCTTTATTACCTAATCTCACTAAAAGATAAATATCATTTAAAACTTTCAGTTGCGCATGTAAACCATAAACGACGTATAAAGTCTGATGAAGAGTATTTATATATTGAGAGCTTATGTCAAAAGTTAAATATTGAATTTCATGGAATGGAGCTTAATCCTAAGGATAATTATAGTAATTTTCATGATTATGCTCACAAGAAAAGGTATGAGTTTTTTTATGAGGTCGCGAAAAATAATAATTTAAATAAAATTGCTGTTGCGCATCATGGTGATGACAATATTGAAACGATTCTCATGCGAATCACTAGAGGAACATCATTTAAAGGATATGCCGGAATTGAGCCTATAACTAAATACAAAGATTTAACTATTATTCGCCCATTTTTAGGTGTTTCACGCGAAGAAATTATTGCGTATCAAAAAGAGATGGACTTCAAATATTATGAGGATGAGTCAAACAGTCATGATGACTATACAAGGAATAGATTTCGTCATCATATCATCCCCTTACTTAAAAATGAAAATCCAAATCTAGTTGAAAAATTTAATCAGTTAGCAAGTTATATTAATGACTCTTACGAGTTAATTAGTAAAGAAGCAGCAAAATATATTGAAAATTACGTAATTGATTATTCGTTTACAGCTACTTCATTTAACGAACTTCACAAAATTGTTAAAGAGGACGTTATAAAAAAGTTAATTAATAGTTTATCTTCTAACCAAATTGAATTAACTTATAAGAAAAATGAAGAAATAATTCTTGCAATTTTAAAACCATCCGCTCATAAAAAAGTAATTATTAAAGGTGACTATTATTTAGATAGATCCTATGACAAAATAACACTTAAGAAAAATGAACCTTTAGCTTATGATTATGAGTATAAAATAACTGACTATGGAACATATGAAATTCCCACTGGAAAAGTTATTTTTAGCCCCAACATTATTAAAAATAGTGAGTGCATTTATTACAAATTATGTTATAATAATTTTAATTGTATTTTCCCAATAACAATAAGAAATCGTAAAAACGGTGATAAAGTTATTAATAAAGGACAAACTAAAAAAGTAAAAGATCTTTTTATTAATGCTAAAATACCACTTGCGAAAAGGAAAATGATACCTATCTTTTTAAATAGTAATCAAGAGATTATTTTCATTCCTACTGTTATAAGAAAAAACAATGAAACAGAAAACAAAAACGCACTTTATATTTATTATATTGAAGGAGGAAAATCATGTTAGAAAACGATATTATAAAAGTATTGGTTTCTGAAGAAGAAATTAAAGAAATATGTATTCGCCTTGGTAAAATAATTACTGAGGACTATAAAGATAAAAAACCGCTAATTGTCGGTTTGCTAAAAGGTTGTGCTCCCTTTATGGCTGAATTAACTAAACATATAGACTGTTATGTTCAATTAGATTACATGGGAGTATCAAGTTACCATGGTGGTACAGAATCAACCGGTGATGTAAAAATTAACAGTGACTTAAGTATGTCAGTCAGAGGACGTAATGTCTTAATTGCTGAAGATATTGTTGATACCGGAATTACTTTAAAAGAAGTTGTTAAGTTACTTGAACATCGCGGTGCTGAAAGCGTTGAGGTCGTAACTTTACTTGATAAACCAAGTGGACGTAAAGTTGAATTTACTCCAAAATATGTCGGCACAAAAATTCCAGCTGAATTTGTTGTTGGATTCGGTCTAGATTACGATGAATATTATCGCAACTTACCATATATCGGTGTTTTAAAACCAGAAATTTATACAAAATAGGAGGTATATATGCCAGAAATAAAACAAACCCCACCTAAGAATAATATCAATAAATCAAATCTTGTGACTATCTTAATTGGATTATTCTTAATCGCCATTGTAATATATATTGTTAGAAATTATAACGAAAAACCTGTTTCATACAATTATGTTACTTTTACTACTGACTTGGAGTCAGGAAAAATTAAAAATGTTACTTCAACACCTGTAAAAGGTGACGGAAATCAAAATTCTTATTATTTATCAGGTACCCTTAAATCAGGTGAACATTACTACTGTTATGTGCCAACTGATGAAGGTTTACAAGAGATTATCAAAATAATTCAAGATAATCCAACCCTTGCGACCTATAATCATGAGCCAGTAAGTTCTTTTCCTTGGACGACAATCGTTCTTTATGGATTATTGATTGGTTCTTTAGTTTTTGTGTTTGTCATGGTCAATAAAAATGCCAATAGCAGTAATAACAAAGCTTTTGACTTTGCTAAGAGCCGTGCTAAACTTTCAAAAGGAAAAAATGCTACATTTAATGATGTTGCAGGTTGTGATGAAGAAAAAGCTGAATTAGAAGAAATCATTGATTTCTTAAAAGCTCCTAAGAAATACTTAGAATTAGGCGCAAGAATTCCAAAAGGTGTACTTCTTGTTGGACCTCCAGGAACAGGTAAAACTTTACTTGCGAGAGCTGTAGCTGGAGAAGCTAACGTACCATTTTACTTTATAAGTGGATCTGATTTCCTTGAAATGTTCGTTGGTGTCGGAGCTAGCCGTGTTCGTGATATGTTTAAAACTGCTAAACAAAATGCCCCTTGTATTTTGTTTATCGATGAAATAGACGCTGTAGGTCGTCAAAGAGGAACTGGTTTAGGTGGCGGTCATGATGAACGCGAACAAACACTTAACCAATTGCTTGTCGAAATGGATGGATTCGGTCATAATAGTGGCGTTATCGTTATTGCTGCGACTAACCGCCCTGATATTCTTGACCCAGCATTACTTCGTCCAGGTCGTTTTGACCGTCAAGTTTACATTGGTGAACCAGATTTAAAAGGACGTATTGAAATTTTAAAAGTTCATGCTCGTGGAAAGAAAATTGCTTCTTCTGTTTCATTTGAAGAGATTGCTCGTCGGGCTGTTGGCTTTACTGGTGCTGACCTTGAAAACTTACTTAATGAAGCAGCTTTACTTGCTGCTCGTGAGAATAAAACAGAAATTAATTTACAACACATTGATGAAGCGATTGACCGTGTTATGATGGGTCCTGCTAAAAAATCAAAAAAATATAGTGAAAAAGAAAAAAGATATGTGGCATTCCATGAAGCTGGTCATGCCGTTATTGGTATAAAGTTAGAAAATGCTTCAAACGTTCAAAAAGTAACAATTATTCCACGTGGTCGTTTTGGTGGATATAATCTAATGTTACCAAATGAAGAATCTTATTTACAAACAAAGAGTGGCTTACTTGAAACAATCACTGGTTATTTAGGTGGTCGTGTTGCTGAAGAATTAAAGTTTGGTGATATATCAACTGGTGCTCATAACGATTTCCAACAAGCCACAAGAATAGCTCGTTTAATGGTTACTCAATATGGTATGAGTGAACTTGGTACAATCTCATATGAGAAAGAATCAGGTGGCGTATTCCTTGGTCGTGACTATAATGCTGAAAAGAACTTCTCAGATCAAATAGCTTTAGAAATTGACAAACAAATTCAAGCAATTATTAATGACTGTTACGAAAAAGCAAAAACTGTTATTAATGAAAACATGGAGCTTCTTGACACTATAGCTAAATATCTAATTGAAGTTGAAACATTAACTAAAGAAAATATTGATGAAATTGTCGCAACAGGTAAACTTGATACTGAAAACATTTTACATAACACAAAAGATTTAAAAGAAACTGAAACTAAAGCTGAAGCTACTACTTCTAATGAATCTGAAGTAAAAAGCGAAGAAAAATAATGCGTCTAGATAAGTATCTTAAAGTATCAAGACTAATTAAACGTCGGACAATTGCCAAAGATATTGCAGATCATGAGCGTATTTATATTAATGACCGGATTGCTAAACCGAGCAGTGACGTAAAAATAGATGATATTATTAAAATTGTTTACGGTACAAAGCGTATTAGCGTTAAGGTTCTTGATGTAAATGAATATGCAAAAAAAGATGACGCAAAACAGATGTATGAAATTGTTCTAGAAGAGAACACAACAAATTAAATCACTTAAAATACTATTTCTTATTACCAAAAGAGATAGTATTTTTTTATTAAATTTTAAGTAAAATGTGTTAATTTTTTTACCCGTTTCATATCTTTAAATAGGTGAAAATATATGGAAACTTCTTATAAAGAAAATAATCATCACATTTTAGTTCGCAACCGGGAATCATTAGAAATTACCGGCATAAGTAAAATTGATAGCTTAAATGATGAAACATTTGTTTTAGAAACCATCTTTGGGCAGATGATAATTAGCGGTTCTAATTTGGAAATGCGTAATCTAAACATTGATAAAGGGGAGCTTTTCATTAGCGGCCAGGTGAATGTTATTGAATATCATGATAAGGCCAAAAAAAAGAATGAAGGAATAATGAATAAATTGTTCAAATGAAACTAAATATCGAATTTTTAATAATATTGTACAGTATCCTTTTTGGGAGTTTTTTATACATATGTCATCTATTTAAGCAGATTTTACTAGCTAAGCGTCATTATATTATTAATTACTTAAGCGATTTATTATTTTGGATAATCGCTATTTATCTATATCAGCGGTTAGTAATTAAAATTAATTACGGAATTTTTTCTTTTTATTTTTTCTTTTTAATAGCGATTGGCTATTTTGTAACCCTACATTATTTTAAAGACGATGTCTTAGTAAAGATTAATTTAGTAATCAGTTTTGGTCATCTAGCCAAACGATATTTACGCAAGGCTTTACGCTTTCTTTTTATTTCCCCATTAAATTTATTGCTTATTAAGTCTTTTTATTATATAATTAATATGTTTAAGAATTATCTTAAAACGTATTTTATTTATGTATTTTTAAGGTATAAGGGGGTTAAAAGGTGAAAAAAATAATTTCAGTATTTATTATAGCCTTGTGCTTTATCCTTGCAAGCTGTACAAAATATCAAAGTTACGATATCTATACGACGAATTATCCTCTTTTTTATCTTGCTAGCTCAATTACTAAAGATAAATATAAAGTTAGCTTGATTGCTGGAGCTCAGTCACATAATTCATCAATTGAGTGGACAGGCAAGAAATTAATTAGTCTACTTGACGCAGAACTATTATTTTATAACGGTGCCGGTTTAGATGATTATATTGATAAAGAGATAAAAGTCATTGACAAGAAAAATGTGGAACTATATAAAATGGAAGATTATATTGATTTCATTGATACATGTAATCATCATGATCATGATCATGAAGAAGATGAGAATAAAGATACCCATGAGGATGATGACAGTTGTTCTGTCTTATATCATGACCCACACTTCTTCTTAGATCCAGTTTTAATTATTGAAGCATCAAAAGTCATTTATGATGCCATTATAAAAACATGGCCAGAAGATAAAGAAATATTTGAAAAAAATTATCAAGAATTAAAGAAAGCTTTAGATGATTTAGCTAAAGACTATGATGAAGCATTAACAGGAGCCACTAAACCAATTCTAACGACTTCAAATTTATATGGTTATTATCATGAAAGATATGGTTTAGAGTCTATCCCTATTTCTAATAGTTCTCATTCATCAAATGAAATAATTTCTGATTATATGAAATTTGTTAATGAAGCAAAAAAACATAATATTAAATATATTATTTTTGAAAAAAATGCTAATTCTACTTATGGAGATTCTATAATCCAAGAATTAAATACAACCCCAAATTACAACTGTCAAAAACTATATTTTCACACTTTAGAAAGTTTATCTAATGAAGATACGCTAAATAAACGTAATTACCTAACTATCATGTATGAGAATCTAGAAATACTAAAAAAAGCAATAGAATAGAAAGGAATAACCCATGGAAGAAAAATATACAGAACAGGAATTAATAAGAAGAGAAAAAGCTGACGAATTAAAAGCACTTGGAATCGATCCATTTGGCCAAAAATTTGTTCGCAGCCATACAAGTACAACGTTAAAAGAAGAATACAAAAATGCGACTCAGGAAGAACTTCATAACAATGAAAACTTACCACTTGTAAGTATTGCTGGACGTATTATGACTAAAAGAGGCAAAGGTAAAGTTGGATTTGCTCATATTCAAGATCAAGAAGGTCAAATTCAAATATATGTAAGAAAAGACCTTTTGACTGAGCAAGAATATTATATTTTTGAAAAAAGCGACCTTGGTGACATCATTGGTGTAACTGGTGTAGCTATGATCACTAATACTGGTGAATTTACATTAAAAGTTTTAAAGTATCAACATTTAGTTAAAGCTTTACGTCCACTACCTGATAAATTCCATGGTTTACAAGACGTTGAAGAAAGATATCGTCGTCGTTATGTTGACTTAATCATGAATGAAGACGCTAAAAGAATTGCTATTCTTCGTCCAAGAATCATTCGTGGTATTCAAAACTTCATGGATGGAAGAGGCTTTATTGAAGTTGAAACACCAGTATTACAACCAATTTTAGGTGGCGCTTCTGCTCGTCCATTTGTTACTCATCATAATGCCTTAGATATGGATTTTTATTTACGTATTGCAACTGAAATTTCTTTAAAGAAGCTTTTAGTTGGGGGAATTGAAAGAGTTTATGAAATTGGCCGTTTATTTAGAAATGAAGGAATGGATACAACTCATAACCCAGAATTCACAACAATTGAAGCATATCAATCTTATGGTGATTTAGATGACATGATGGAGTTATGTGAATCATTAATCAGATCTGTTGCTACTTCTGCCCTTGGCAAGACAACAGTTATGAAAAATGAAGTAGAAATTGATTTCTCTAAACCTTTCCGTCGTGCGACAATGGTTGATTTAGTTAAAGAATATGCAGGTGTTGACTTTAAAAATCATTTTACCTTTGAAGAAGCTAAAGATTTAGCTTTAGAACATGGTATTGAAGTAGAAAAACATCATACAGGTGTTGGTCACATCTTAAACTTATTCTTTGAAAAATATTGTGAGGACAAGATTGTACAACCTACATTTGTTTGTGGACATCCAATTGAGATTTCACCATTAACAAAAAAAGATCCAGAGGATCCTCGATTTACACAACGTTTTGAATTATTCATTTGTGGTAATGAATACGCAAATGCTTATACTGAGTTAAACGACCCAATTGACCAAAAGGAACGTTTTGTTAACCAATTAAAAGAACGTGAACTTGGAAACGATGAAGCAAACCAAATGGATGATGACTTCATTGAAGCATTAGAGTATGGTATGCCACCAGCAGGCGGTATCGGAATTGGTATTGACCGTTTAGTAATTTTATTAACAGAAGCTTCTTCAATTCGTGAGGTATTACTATTCCCTCATATGAAAAAAAGAAAACAATAATTTAATTAATTCATAGACTATTGATAATTTATTGATAGTCTTTTTTTATCCTTTTAATAACCTTTTTACTACATTAAAAAAGTAGACAGTGATTATATGTGTGATTATAGAGATGTCAATTCAATTACCTTTAATGTCTGATAACGAGCATCGAGTTGGCTCTAAAAAGCAACAGTTAAAAGATCCTGCTGTTGGTTATGACAAACTTTCTTTTTTATCAAAAGAGGAATTAAATAACGAGGTCATTAAAGTGTTAATAGTATACTTTTATTGCAAATAAATATTGATAAAAAAACTAAGCTTAATGCAAAAAATGTTATGCGCTTTACTATTTTATTTATCATTTAAACCTCGTATTATTTTTTTCATTGCTCATGAACCTTCTTTATTAAAATAATATCCGACTTAGATAAAATTTTATTTTCTATTATATTTTCTACATCCTCCATATTATGATTATATGAACTTAAAACAAAAAAACTCCCTATAGTATTAACTAAAGAGAGCAACATATATATTTAATAATTCTTAGGTAAATTTAATAATATAATTAAAGTCCTTAATTTTACATTACTGGGTTATTTCCACAGTATAAATAAAGATTTAATCCATTAACATTAATAGGATCTAAATATAATACATCATGGGCATTTAACCATCTCGCCCACTCATGATTATAGTATCTAGCGTTACAATAATATAGTAATGTCTCAATATTACCACAATATACCATAATAGTTTATATTGCATTTACTGTTTTAGTACGCCATACTAAATTATTAAATCTAGCAAATCTAGTATCACCTTTTTAAAATTTATATCTAGATGGAGTAATAACTCCTTCTTCATTTAAAATCTTAACTATTCTATATGTTCCTAACCCTTCTTTAGCTAATTGATATATTTTAATAACTATCTCTTTTGCTTCTTCATCTACAATTAAATGATTTTTATTTTTCGGATCTTTAATATATCCAAAAGGTGTTTGGACAGAAATAAACAAACCATCTAAGGCTCTACTTCTTTTAGCTAATTTAACTTTTCTAGATAAGCCCTTGGCATACATATCATTTAAGATATTCTTAAAAGGAGCTATATCATTATTTTGATTTATTGTATCTATTCCATCTGATAAAGCAACATATCTTACTTTATGGTCTGGAAAATATATTTCAGTATAATAGCCTGTTTGAATATAATCTCTACCTAATCTAGATAAATCTTTAGTAATAACCATATTGATTTTACCTGATTCAATATCACCTAACATTTCGTTAAATGCTGGTCTATTGTAATTTAAGCCACTATATCCATCATCTACATAAATTTTATAAACATTTAAATTATTATCTTTACAATATTTTATTAAGATTATCTTCCCAAGTTTGTATAGAACCTGATTCACCTACATTACCATCATCTAAAGATAATCTACAATATAATCCTACATTATAAACTACTACTTTATCCATACTACCTCACTACACATAAAACACTTTAAAATGAAGTTTAGTTTGCGTTCACCCAGCTATTAGTATTGCTGGGTGAATCGCAACCAAAACTAAACTTTTATCTTTAAATTTTAAATTGATTTTTATTTGATTTAGTCCCCGACTGATGGGCTATTAGTATAGCCCAAAAATATTATGACTTGTTTTTGTTTTTTTGTTCAACGAAAATTTGTTCACTTACTTTAAAGTGATATCTAACACTTCTACTAGAAGCATTACCAGAATGCCATGATACAAATCCGTGACCATTAATTGATTTCATTAAACAATTCATCTGTGTTTTTCCACACTTAATAAGATAACTCTCTATTTTTTTGCCGTTTTTATTAAATATAATTTTAAGAGCAACATAATTATTAAATAATTTTGATATGTTTAAATTTTCCCCCATACAATCAGAATATAACTTAAATTTGTTAATATATTCAATGATAAATTGACGACCTAAATAAGCTTTTATTACAGTTATAGGAAAACAACAGCCCTTCATATCGAATAATAACTTTTTTTCTTTAAGATAAACTTCATACAAATTCCCACTTTTCTTGACTTCTACATAGTAATTTTTCCCGTCAAACATAAATGGTTCTTGTTTTAAATTTAACTTATACTCATTGTAATCATTAATTGGAAATCTTTCGACATGTATGTAAAAAGCCTGTATGTTGAATAAAATCAAAAAACAAAAGACCAATATCCAACACAGATAACCATATGGGAAATTTATTACTATTGCTAATATAGGTAATAAAGAAACTAATATTAAATTAATGATCAAATACAAAACTACCCTAACATTCATATTTTTAGGAACAAAATTAGGATCATTCAATAACCAAGATTCTCTTCTTTTATTTCCCATATTCTCTCCTCCTAAAACCAAATACCTATTGATGTAGATACTAAATTACCAGACAATTCTGTAACGATAACATTAGACGTAGTTTTACGTAATGCTTTTAAGAAATCGTCCATTGAATTTGCACCAATCTTTAAAGTGCTCACTCCTGCTTTTTTATAAGACCCTGTTAATCCTTTTAAATATTTGTTAACTTTTATATTCTTATTTGAAACACCTCTAATTGCTTTATATTGACTTGTGCCAAAAGCATCACTTACTGCTGAAGAAATTCCTGAAGATAAAATTGACATACCAAGAGATAATGCAACCGTTTGTCCAAATGTTTCCCATGAATTAATGTCACCACTAATGAATCCTCCAATACTATCGCCAGTAACAGAGAATAACATTGAGCCAAGCATATTTAATCCAAAGGCACCGGCTAAACCACCAATTCCTCCAGCTATTGTATTTCCTAAATAGTCTCTCCAATCTTGACTTCCATTAAAAAGTTTACCATCATCAAGTAGATCAGTAAGCATAGTTCCTGCAAATCCGAATACAAGTCCAATAACTACCGCACTAATTGCGAAGTGACCTGAAGGATCTGAATAATTAACGAGATCATTTCCGCAGTAAGCATATAGATTTAGACCATTAATACTTTCAGGATCAATGTATTCAATTGAGTCTGGTGAAATCCAACGCCCCCATTTTGGGTTGTAGTATCTTAAGTTACAGTAATATAGTGATGTCTCAATATCATAATAATATCCCTTGTATCTTAATGGATTTATAATTCCAATTGTACTTGCAGCTGATCCTTCTATTGATAAGGTATTTCCATATGCATCATAATTATATAAATCACAAATGCTATTGTTATCGTCTGATAAACCTATTATAGTTGCTAATACATTTCTTATATAATAATATGTTAATAAACTTAAACTAGTCTTTTTATCAATCTGATATAATAATTCTCTTTCATCATAATAAAAATATAGTATATAATCAGATCTTTCTTCTTTAACTAGGTTATCTCCTTCATATAAGTATAATATCGCATTATTATTAGTCTTTTTGTTTATTCTTAATCCATCAATATTATATTGATATTTTATTTGTAAATTAGTTGGGCTAATTCAGTTATTTTATTATTACATAAAGTTAATTGATCACGATATACACCATTTGCTTTGATTTTATCAAATAAATTTATATTTGTAAATAAATATGGAAGTTTTTTACATCTATATTACAATTACATTAAAATAAAAAAGCACTATTTTTACATTAATATAAAAATAGTACTTCATTAATAACTATGTATTTAATTATGACTCTCTAAAGATTTTTTATAGTTTGAAATCAAATCTACTAATTCTTGTTTTGTTGAAACACTAGAGATTTCTTTTTTTATTTGTGTTGCTTGAGTCAATCCTTTAATGTACCATGCCGCATGACCACGCATTTCAAGGATGCCAACTTTTTCACCTTTATCATCAATTAATAAATCCATATGTTCAAATAATATTTTAAATTTTTCATCAATACTGATTTGTTTTTCATAAGTTCCCTTTTCTAAATAATCGATAGTTTGTTTTACAAGCCATGGGTTGCCTAAAAGTCCCCTACCAATCATCACAAAATCACAACCTGTTTCATCTAGCATTCTTTTGGCATCTTCAGGAGTTTTAATATCGCCATTACCGATTACTGGGATTTTAACAGCTTCTTTAACTTGCTTAATAATTTCCCAATCTGATGTGCCACGATAAAGATCTGACTTTGTTCTTGGATGAACGCAAATAGCGTCAACTCCAGCTTCTTCAGCCTTCTTAGCTACCTCAACTGCGTTAATACTTTTATGATCCCATCCTGATCTAATCTTAATTGTGATAGGGACTGTTGAGACCTTTTTTAGTTCTTTAATAATTTCATAAATTTTATCAGGATCTTGGAGTAATGCTGAACCTGCTCCAGCATTTATAACCTTATGAACAGGACATCCCATATTAATATCAATAATATCTGGATTAGAATTTTTTAACACAAACGCACAGGCATCTCTTAAAGAATCTTTATCTGATCCAAATAATTGTAAAGAGATAGGTCTTATACTATCATCAATATCAATCATATTTTTGGTTCTTGTATTATTATGTAATAATCCCTTATCAGAGATCATTTCAGTATATATTAAGCCTGGTTCATATTTTTTGAGTAAGTAACGAAAGGCTTGATCCGTTACTCCTGCCATTGGGGCTACTATTACCCGATTTTTTATTTCTACATTTCCAATTTTCATAATAATTTCCTCGTTATAAGTATACTATAAGTTGATTAAATATGCAAAATAAAAGTTTTATGATAAAATATATTACATAAGGAGATTTGATTAATATGAAAGATCGTTTAACAAAAATATATGCCTATAATGGAACAGTCAGAATTTATGGGGCGATAACTACTAATTTAGTTGAAGAAGCACGAAAGATTCATAACACATATCCAACAGCGACAATTCTTTTAGGACAAGCATTATCGCTTTCTATAATTATGGGAGCCATGTATAAAGGGGACCAAGAACTTACAATTAGAATTGATGGTGGTGGACCAATTGGCGGAATCGTAACAACAACTAACGCTAAAGGTGAAGTTAGAGGGTTTGTGGAAAATCCTCATGTTAACTTTATAAGAAACGATGGTAAAGTGGAAACGGCTATGGCTTTAGGCCAGAACGGTTTTATGTATGTTACTAAAAACTTAAAAATTCGTGATATCTTTACTAGTAGTTCAGAAATTGTTTATCCCGATTTAGCAACTAACTTTGCTTATTACTTTACTAAGAGCGAACAAATCCCTTCTTCTTGTTTAGTTACAGTTTGTCTAGATGAAAATGGTAATGTTACTAAAGCAGGAGCTTTTATCGCTCAAGCAATGCCAGGATGTAAAGAGGAATCTTTAGATATCTTAGAAAAACAGATTAAAAGTATTTCCTCACTTGGTGATTTATTAATTTCTGGCAAAGATGAAGTAGATATTTTAAAAATATTAGCTAATGATGAAAATGCTGAAATTTTAGAGACAATGGATTTATCATATAAATGCAGTTGTAATCATGAGAGGTTCTCTGAAGGAATTATGTCACTAGGCAAAGAAGAGATTCTAAAAATAATTGCTGAAGATAATAATGATTTAGAAATTGTTTGTCATTTCTGTAATAAAAAATATAATTTTACAAAAGAAGATTTAAATAATATATTAGAGGTACTATGATGAATAGATATTACATTAAAAATTATTATACACTTGGCACTTTGATAGATTTCAGTGGGTTTTTTAACGTATCTTATAATGATTTTGATTGTGATATTGAATTGCCATTAAATAATAATGGCATAGATTTAAAAATATTTTTAGATAATAGTCTTCCATTTGATGGATATACTATTTCAATTAAAAAGGAAGTAATAATTAAAGCCTTTAATAAAAGAGCTTTAAATTACGCAATTAACCTTTTAAAACAATTAATAAGTAATAATACCTTACCATATTCCTTCATTGAAGATCATCCTAATTTTAAATATCGGGGAATTATTGAAGGATTTTATGGTATACCTTGGTCACATGAGAACCGTCTTGATGTGATTAGGTTTTTAGATAAATATCAAATGAATATGTATGTCTACGCCCCTAAAGATGATTTATATCATAGAGAGCTATGGCGAGAATTTTACCCAGAAAAAGAGTTAAATCAGCTATTATCTTTAAATAAACTAGCAAGTGAAAAAGAGATTGAATTCTGTTATGCTATATCACCTGGAAAAGATTTTGTCTTTACAAACGAAAATGATTATCTAGCTTTATTTAATAAAATTGATTTTCTATTTAATCATGGTATAACTATGTTTTCTCTTCTTTTAGATGATATTGATTATAACCTTAAAGAAGCCGATGAAAAAATATTTACTTCACCTGGTAAGGCCCACGCTCATCTATCAAACCGCTTATATGAACATCTTCTTACCTTAACAGATGAGCCTTATTTAGTTATTTGTCCAACTGAGTATTCAACTATAGATGATTCTTTATATCACCAAGATTTAAGATCTGATTTAAACAAAAATATTATTGTTTATTTTACGGGTATTAATGTTTGTGCTAATGCCATAACTAATCAAGATATTAAAATGATTTCAAAAGTTTATGGTCATGATATCGCAATTTGGGATAACTATCCAGTCAATGATTACATTCCTCAAAGATTATATTTATCGCCTATTTATAACAGAGGAAATGAATTAAACACTCAAGTAGTTCAATATGTATGTAATCCAATGAACCAGTGGGAATCATCCAAATTTGCGCTTATTTCCTTAGCGAGATACCTATGGAATTCATCTAAATATGATCCTGATTTAGCTTTAGAAGAAGGATTAGATTTATATCCAGATATAAAAGAAAGTTTATCTGTTTTTATTAGAGCTAACTATCCAAATATCTCTACATATGGGGAAAATCTTGCATTTAAGGACCAAATAAAAAATCATAATTTTAAGGAGATTATTAAGTTTTATCAAGAACTAATAGATGCAATAGAAAACTTAAAGAATTATAACTATCCTCTAATTAAAGAAATATCACCTTGGTTCAAAAGAGCTGAAGTTGAGTATAATATTGTATGTAAATATCTATCTAATACTTTAACTAAAGAAGATATTTTAAACTTAAAAAATGACAGCCATACGTATGGAATTGAAATTGTTGATTATATAATTAAAGAATCTAATTTACTAACAGAAAGTGAATTTACTAATTATATTTTTAAAGTTCGTGGTTATGGTTGGTGGAATTCCTTTGAAAAATAAAAAGAAACGATTTTAGTTTTTACTAGAATCGTTTTTTAATATCTATTATGGCAGTGTTCACAAAATGCAAGCATTTTATTAATAAATATTTTATTGTTATTCTCATCTTTAAAATATCCACTAAATAGGCCAAATACCTGATGAACAGTCATCTTAATAATTTTAAAATCAGTATTTGTATAATTATTATAGATTGGTTTCATTGTTAAGAATACTTGATCATCTTCATCATGAAACTCCCAATCATCCATTAAATTATTTTTATTATAGCTAATAGTAACATTTTTAAGTTTATAAGCTTTTCCGTTAATAAAATACATATTTTCGGTTGCGTCTTTAGTATTTCCAAAACCAAAACCAAAATTAAAACCAATAAGTATATTAGAATTTTTATCTTTAAAGCTGCCATTAGCCCAAAACCACTCGTTTTTATAAGGCCATCGACCTCGACCAAAATCAATTAGGCCATATGAATTTTCTTCATTAAAATAGTAAGTTTCATCATTAACTATAACTTTTCCTTTAGCAATAAAGCAATTCTCTTTATAGTTTAAATAAAACTGTTTTGGCTTAAAAAATGGCGTTACAATAACCATTTTATCAGCATTATCTATTTCAGTTAAAGTAATTTGTGCTTTAATTTTTGTTTTATTTTTTGTATTTGAATTGAATTTTAAATAACGCGTGTTCTTATCTTTAATAAATTCAATAGAAAAGTCTTTTTCCTGATAACTTATTTTATGGTCAATTGTACCGTTTGACTCTAAATCAATCTTTTTAAAAAGCTTAATCTTAGTTTCTGAATATCTTATCTTTCCATCGAGTGAAAAGAGCGTAATTCCGGTATTTATTGCATATCCTATATCGCTTATTGTAAGCTGTAAAATAATCTCATCATTATTTATTTGATAGAAGTCCCATTCTTTCCTTCTAAACCTTTTTACCTTATCTTTTTCATAGATTAAATCAAATGTTGTGTTATAACCATGATCAAGTAATGTTCCATCTTGATTTAAAATAACACTTTGTTCTTTTAGTCTTTTTTGCATTTTTCCTTAATTCGTTCTTTATGATGCTTATTTGCAAAAAATAAAGGAATAAAGGTTAATAGTGAAATAATCGCAGCGACAATAAATAGTTTTTCAGTTGGGACAAAACCTTTTAAATATATTTCATCATATTTAATGTAAGTTTTTTTATTAGCACCTTCAATTACAGGATTAGCAATCATTGGCCCAAGAATCATTGGAATTAAAACGAAGAATATAATTCTTATACCTTCATACTGACCCCTTTCTTCTATAGGATAAAGCTTTTTAACCCAAACCATTGTTGTCTGCATAAATAAAACATAACCAATACCACAAAGAATAATACCCAAAAATAATGGAACATTAGTTAAAGAAAATAAAGCGCTAGGTTCTGATTTTGCACTAAATAAGAAAAGAACCATCAAGCCCACAAAGTTAACAATTAAAGTTAATAAAATGACAAATGGCGATTTATCTTTATTAATTAGCTTGCTTGCTGGTATCGTAAATAATACCGCAACAAGTAATCCAACTCCTTGAATAATTCCAGCTTCTGATTCATCAAACTGATAATTATAAATAAATAAGTTACCAATATGGACAAAGTAAACATTAAAAGAAATAAAGAATATGGCAATCATAACATTTACAACTACTAATTCTTTTTGCCTAAAGAATCTTTTAAAATTAAAGGCACTTGCAAACTGATGCCAAAAACTTCCGTTTTTTACTGGTTTTAAATTTTTGCTATCCTTCATTTTTAATAGGGCAAAGATACCGATTAAAATAACAATGACACCCATAATTGTAAAGAAAGCAAAGTAACCAAATGCGACAATGATAAAACCACCAAGCAGTGTACCAATTATAGTTCCTAAAACTGGTTGAGCTGCTAAAGCGGCCCCAATTCCACCTCTGTTTTCATCATTTAAAATATCGCCAATCCAAGCATTGAATCCTGAATCATTTCCCATTGATCCAAAGAAGCTCATTAAAGCATCCGCTAGAACTACAAATGTCGCTATTACTGCTAGTTTTCCTGATAAGGCACTTGTTAAAAACATCGTTGAACCAAAAAGAATAGTAAATATTCCCCATAAAATATACCCTATCGCAATGAATGGTTTTCTTTTACCAATTCTATCACTTAATGTTCCAAAAAAGAAAGTGGAAAAAGTCGTAAAAACTGCACTTATTGCGACCATCCAACTAACAATGGTATGATCTGGGGCTATCTCGTTATAAACAAACGTATTGAACCATTGATTTTCTAAATTCCAGCAGATTTGTCCGGCCATGCCTATGACCCATAGTAAAACCCAATTCTCTTTTTTTAGTTTTTTCATTATAACCTCTTTAGTAATAAATAGTATTTATTTAATTATATCATTTTTATATTAAAAAACATAAAGTCATTCAAACTTTATGTTTAATTATATATCATTTTAAATAGTAACTTCATTTGTTACGGCAATAATTTTAATTTATTTCGGTAACCTTCTAAATATTTAACTACTTTCTTTTCTTTAATTGGTAATACATCAAATACTAATTCATATAAAAGCTCACGAATAAAATACTCAAATTTATAACTGTTAAAAGATTGTATTACTTTATCAAACCTTTCACATATTTCGTTATAATTTTTTTCTTCGTTAAATGCATATTGCATAAATTCCATGGCGGGAATATAACAAGCTTGATAATCTTTTTCTTTAAGTTCTTCATATAACTCATTGAATTCATCTTTCATATTAAGCTTTAAATAACAATACGCTATATAAAGTTGATTGATATTTTCCTGTTTATATAAATCACTTACATTTATAAGATAATCTAAGGCCTTATTATATTCAGCTTTATTGATGTAAATATACCCCAAAGTCACTTTTGATACTGGTTCAATATATTTATCCCTACCTAATTCAACTCTCATCAAACAATAATTTTGGGCAATTTCTGCGTCTTCATAAGCTCCAAGCCTACGGTACGCAACTGCTAAGTTAATTCTACACATTAATGATCTCTCATAATTCAACTGTTCATCAAACTTTTCAATTGCTTTCTTTGAGTAAGATAAGGAATAGGCATTTTCATTTTGATCACGTTTAAAAACAGAAATATGATAATATAAAAACGCAGATATCTCTGGAAATATATTATCATACTTTAAAGCTTCTTTCATGTATACATTAGCATTATCTACCTCACCAGTATGCATGAATAAAATCATTGAAAATGTATAGAATAAAAATTTTTGTTCTTCAGTCATCGCACCTTCAAAAAAAGATAGATCACTATAAAGTTCTTTAAGTCTTACTCTGTTAATAGTTCTTGTAAAATTAACTTCATAAAGCATATACGATAACTCTGTAATGTACAATGTTATTAATAAAATATTATTTAAATATTTATCCCTTTTTTCTTGAATTAAGTTATAGTATTCATTAGCTATATTTCTTTCATTAAAATATATGGCATTAAAATACTTAGAAAATAACTTATTTATTTCATCAATAACATCCTGATCAATCGATGTGTCTAAGCCATATAACTTTCCAACATCAACAAGCAAATCTTCATAGCCATCAAATTCTACTTTAATAGCTCGATAAAATGTTGCTTTAGAGACATTCACGTTTTTTATAACGTCAAAATCTCTTTTATCCTTCTTATAGATTTTGTACTGATACATAATAAAAATTTTTCTATAAGCGTTTAGTTTTCCTTCGCAGTTAAAATTGTGAATAACCATTTAAACACCTCGAATTATTTTATTTAATTAGAAACAACCTTCAAGACTTACATCTGGATTAGAATCTTGTCCACCATTACCACTACCGCCATTGGCAGGATCTGCATAACTTAAAAATCCTGAACCAATAAAAGCAAAAATCATTACAAATGCTAAAACAACAGTTAGTAATCTCCAAACTTTTTTCATATTTAATCTCCTTTCCTTTAATTTACTATTCACAATTTTAAAACCATGTGTAGTATAACATAGTTTTTTTGTGACGCAAAATTAAGAAAATGAGATTTTTTTGTCTTTATGCAAATATTTTACATCATATTTTTTTCTAATGCAAGAATATTCTCATATATATGAATTTTTATTCCTTGTTATTTGGTGTGACTTTTTATGTAATCTAATTAATTCTCAACAAGCTTTAAAAACGTATTACTTACTTTACATTTTGTACACCATATTGCTATTTGAAACAAAAAAATACTTTTTATTAATAATTAATTATAATTTAAAGGATATTTTTCAGTTAGTTTTTTTACTTCATTTTTTATTTCTTTAATTATTTCTTCATCATCTTTATTCATTAATACCTTATCAATCATAATTGCAATATTTGCCATATCTTCTTCCTTAAAGCCTCTTGTAGTTAAAGCAGGTGAACCAAATCTTAAACCACTAGTAATAAAAGGTTTTTCTTCGTCATATGGAATTGTGTTTTTATTGCATGTAATATTGACTAAGTCAAGAAGCTTTTCTCCTTCTTTTCCAGTTAAGCCCGTTTTTGATTTTATATCTAATAAAAACATATGATTATCTGTTCCAGATGACACAACATGATAACCTAATTTAATGAACTCATTAGCCATGGCTTGAGCATTTTTAATTACTTGTTTTTGATATTCTTTAAAACTTGGATCTAAAGCTTCTTTAAAACAAACAGCTTTGGCAGCTATAACATGCATTAGCGGTCCACCCTGAATTCCTGGAAACACTGTTTTATTAACTTTCTTAATAATATCTTCATTATTTGTAAGAATAAGCCCACCTCTAGGACCCCTTAAGGTTTTGTGGGTTGTTGAAGTTACCACATCAGCATATTCACAAGGATTTGGATGTAAATCTACAGCGACAAGTCCTGCGATATGTGCCATATCGACCATCAAATAAGCATTAACTTTTAGAGCTATTTCTTTAATTCTTTTAAAGTCAATGATTCGTGAGTAAGCACTGGCCCCAGCAATAATAAGCTTTGGTTTAACATCTAAAGCTAATTTCTCTAACTCTTCATAATCAATAGTTTCTGTCTTTTTATTAACATGATAAGAATAAAAGGTATAATCAATACCACTAAATGATAGCTTATGTCCGTGAGTTAGATGACCACCCTGATCTAAAGCTAAGCCCAAAACGACGTCCTTATAATTTAATAAAGCTCTTAAAACTCCCATATTAGCTTGTGATCCTGAATGTGGTTGGACATTTGCATATTTAACATTAAAAAGCTGTTTGGCTCTTTCTATTGCGAGATCCTCAATCTGATCAACATATTTACAACCACCATAATACCTAGCCCCAGGATATCCTTCTGCGTACTTATTAGTTAAGATAGAGCCCTGAGCTTCAAGAACGGATCTTGACACAAAGTTTTCACTCGCAATTAGTTCTAAATTGTTTTCTTCTCTTTCCTTTTCTTTTTTAATAATTTCATAAATCTCTACATCGGTATTTTTTAAATAATCCATAATTTCCCCCCTAAAAAAGGGTTATACAACCCTTCTTTTTATTCTATTTTTTCAATTAATATATAGTTAATATTAAAATCTGAATCTTTCATATTTAAACGTAAAGTTATTATACCTTCTTCTAATGGTACATAAGCAGCTGTATATGTATACCATGTTTGCCAGCCTCCTGTTGGACCAAAAGTATATGGTTGGCCTTGAGATACACCATTTATTAAAAGTTGAATTGAACCACCATTAGCTTGACTAGCTACTCGATATTTTATCGCATAGACTCCAGCTTCTTCCACTTTTAACTTAAAAGAAAGATAATCGCCACTATTAATATATGCCACATTTTTTCCGCCGCCTTGATCACTACATGTTTCAACCTGAATACCGCTTGCCACAAAGTAATCCTCAGCTTCAATTTTTCCTAAGGCTAAAGGTATGTCTTTTGTGCTCATTGTTTTTTCAACTCGAGGGCTAACATTACCTTTATAATCAATTGCTTCAATACCTATCATATATTCCTTGTTATAATCCAAATCTTTAATCTTCGCATAATTTAAGCTTGTAAAGCTATAATACTTACCATCTAAGTAAACATTATAACCACGAACGTTTTTGTCATCTGTTGAATGATTCCAACCAGCATAAATTGAAGAAAGATTAGTTCCAATCGCTTTTAAGTTAGTTGGGGCGCTTGGAGTTTCAGTGTCACCTGTTACATAATCTTTTTGAAATACACGAACATAATCAACTTCATATGTATCAGTTGTAAAGGCTGAACTAACGTTTCCACCCATATTCCCACCAATTGCTAAATTCAATATAACAAAAAAATTTTGATCAAAAGGCCATACCATATAAGGATCTACATCTAAATTATTTTCACCTTTTAAATTAGCATTTCCTTCTGTTGTATAATACATATGATCATCCAAATACCAAGAGATACCTTTTTCATTCCATTCAATAGCGTATGTATGGAAAGCTGTTGAAGCAGTATTATTAAGGTATTTATACCCTGAACCAATTTGATTATTATTAGCCCAGTAATATTTACCAGTATGAATTGTTCCCATGATGCCATTTAAATTATTACCTGTCGCTTCCATTATGTCAATTTCGCCGCTCTTTGGCCATCCTCCATAAACGCTATTTTGAGGCATTAACCAAAATGCAGGCCATGTTCCACCAGTTGAAGGAAGTTTTGCTTTCATCTCAATTTTACCATATTTAAAATTAAACTTCCCTGACGTTGTCATTCTAGCTGATGTGTATTTATATCCGTTATAAGATTCTTTAATTGCGGTAATAATTAACTTACCATCTTCAACTTTAGCATTTTCTAAACGTGATGTATAGTACTGGAGTTCATTGTTGCCCCAGCCACCAGCACCATTACCTGTCTCAAAAATCCAATTTGTTGATTTTGGTGAACCATCAATTTCAAATTCATCACACCAAACAGGAATCCAACCATTTTTAGTTTCAACACTTTCACAACCGCCTTTAACGCTTACCTCAATAGGTTTGGTGTTAGGTATAGTTTCTAATACTGTTTTTTTTGTAGTAGTTACGGTTATTGGTTTTGTTAACGATGAATGATTATTTTCGCTAGCAAGCGTTGTGTTTGTACTTTTGCTCGTACTTTCTAATGTTTTAGTTTCACAAGCTACGAGAATAATAAATAAACAAAATAAGGCAATAAAAGTATATACTTTTTTCATATTATCATTTTAAGGTTTCAAGAACGTAAAGTTATTTAACCCTAATTGACCTTCTTTCACAACAATTTTAAATGCAAATTTATCTTTATCAAATGTATATTTACTTGTTTCAATCGATTTCCATTTTTGTGCTCCACCGGTTGAATCAAATTCTATGGTATCAATTACTACACCATCAACTACAATATCAAACGATCCACCAGTTTCTGAAGCAATACGAAAATGTATTATATATTCATTTGAGTCTACTTGTAATAAATATTGAACATAATCATCTTTTTCGATAATTAGGTATTTTCCACCTAAAATATCCGTACAATTTGCAATTTGCGTTCCTTTTTCTGATAAATAATTTTCTGCTTCAATTCCGCTATCAGCGTTTAAAGCCCACGTATGAACTACAGTTGATAAATCTGATACTTTACCGCTATAATCTACAGCTTCTACATCAATCACATAAGTGTCTAAATAAAGTCCAGTAAGTCTGATATAATCGCGAGAAGTAAATGTTTTGTATTTGCCATTTAAATAAATGTTATAACCTTTAATATGCTCATCGTCTATAGCTCTATCCCATGCAAGATATATTGAATTTTGATAAGGTTTTAGTATTCTTAAGTTTGATACAGGAGATGGATTTTCTTGATCGTTTGTAACGTAATCCTTTTTAGAAACACGAACATAGTCAACTTCCATTGTATCTTGAATAAATGAAGAACTAACTGCTCCGCCCATATTTCCGCCAACAGCGACGTTTAAAATAATAAAGAATTCTTGATCAAATGGCCAAGCCATTGATGGGTCAACATCAAGATTGCTTTCTGGCTTTAATTTTTGATTACCTACGGTTGTAAAATATTCTTTATTATCAACTAACCAAGTAATGCCTTCTTCATCCCAAATAATTGAGTATTCATGGAATTCAGTTGACGCATTATCAAATTTTTTAACATATCCACTTGATATTTGATTGTTATTCTTCCAGTAGTATTTTCCAGTATGAATCGAAGCCATAATCCAGTTTAGCTTATTGCCAATATGTTCCATGATATCAACTTCACCACTATTAGGCCAAGACCCATAAACTCCACCTTGTGGCATCATCCATATTGCAGGCCATGAGCCTCCAGCTGATGGTAATTTGGCTTTAACATCAACTCTACCATATTTAAATGAATACTTACCAGCAGTTACTAATCGTGCTGATGTATAGGTTCCGCCATTATATGTCTCTTTTTTAGCTGTAATAATTAATTTCCCATCTTCTACTTTTGAATTATCAAGTCTATTTGTATAACTTTGAACTTCATTATTTCCCCAGCCACCTGCACCAGTTTCATGCTTCCAATTCGCTGAGTTAATTGCACCATCAACATCAAACTCGTCACACCAAACTGGAACCCAGCCATCATGACCTTCGACAGTCGCACATCCTTTAGCTACAGGCATAGTCACGGGATTCGTGTTCTGTGAATCCGGTCTTTTAGTTGTTGTACTTGCAGTAATAATAGAACTGCTTTTATTTGTAGTAAGATTCCCTGTTGTAATTATTTGTTTACTTGAATTAGTTTTATTTGTATTTTTACATCCATAAAGCAAAATTGCTGTTAAAGTAATCAGAAATAGTAAAACATACTTTTTCATTTTATATCATCTCCATCACTTTTATTATAACATAATAAAGCCCTTTCAACAAGAAATTATTTTATGGTAAACTGTTTCGAAAGAAATATTAATTAATATTTCTTTTAATTTAAAATTGATCTTTATTAAAAGAATAATATATCAAGTTAATAAAACAAGGATAATGGCTGTTTTTAAGGATAATTAGCTTTTTAATGCTTTATTTATAAATCAATATAAAAAAAAGGTTTAACTTTTAAACCGGTGATTTGTAAAAATATGTAGTTTAAACTCATATAGAAATAATTTCGTTTTTTAAGATAATAAATGCCTTATATAATCTAGTAAATGCTTGACAGACATTGCTTGATAAAGTAAAGTTATTAGATAACAAGGTAGCTCTTTAAATCATTTTTTAGTCTTTTATTATTTATTTTTCTTTATTTTTTTAATTAATAATAAAAAGAGTAGTAAGTCCATGTTATTAACAAAATATAACAATCTAAAGTTTTTCTAATATATTTTCTAAAGTTTGCTCATTTGCTTCAAATCTATTTTCCAATATGCGCTGTAATAATTGTGTAACTATACGAATTAATAGTTATTATTATATTGTTAATTTTGCAATACAGATTTTTTCCTTGTTTAAATATATCACAATTTTCATCTAAAATTTTGTCCTTACAATATTTAACAACGTCGTTAGCATCTAATTTTAGATTTTTCTTTATTCTAATTATACCCATTTCTGTAGTATGAATTTTATCCATATTATTAAGTAATATTTGTTTATCATCCATAAATTATTACCTCTTAAAATTATGCTTTCTATTATAAATATTTTTACTCTTCCTACATAAATAAATCATTCTTCTTAAGTTTATAAAAAGGTCTCTAATACTACATAAAATATTAGATGTCAAAATGGCTTGTTTTTACAAAGTTTAATAATATTTTCTTCTAAGCTAGTTATTAAGTAACTAACCTTTATTATCTTTTTTGGCAGTGTCGATAAATCTATTGTTTTTATTAAATAATAAAACACAAGAATATATGGTTAGTACTAAATAAGCAAAAGTTAATATCACAATTAATATAGTGTCATATCGCATATTTTGCGTAAAGCAATATGGTAGAGCACATATGTTAATAAATATATGGATAATTATTGGAATCCATATATTTTCTGTCTTTTTATAAATCACTCAAAAATATAGTCCCATACCAATAGTAGAAATAAGTTTAAATATAATTACGTAAACACCCATGTTTATTACGCCCGGAATATGTCCTATTTCAAATACAATTGATGAAACTATAATAGCTATTTTTGTTTTACTATTCTTTTTTGAAACTAATTCTTCAACTATTCCAACCCCAATAGAGTATAAAATGCCTTCTATAAGAATTTTCGCTATTGTTGGTGAATAATCAAAAGGATAAAGACCTATAATGAAAGCTACTAATGATAAAATCCCAATAATAATACCTGGTAATGCATATCTTTTTATCCCATCTTTAAATTTATTTTTTGTAAATCCGAAGGAATAAATAATTTAGGTAAGGTCAAGTTTTCCTATATTATATCATACATTCACACATTAATAGTTTATCATTTTTTAAGCTATCTAATTAGATCATCTATAACTAAAATAGGCATAACACCTAATCAACTTAGATATCATGCCTATTTTAATTCTATTTTTTAAATATTTAAGAATCAACTTATCAAGATTGTTGCTAACATTACACAATTACTCTTTTAATTTATTGATTTAATTTTGCTACACTTTGACGCTCGGTAATATTTGTTGGAATAACTACTTTCTTAACTTCGATTATACCTTCGAGAACTTCATCTAGAAGCTTTAAGATATTATCCAACATAACTTCAACATTTTGGCTGACGCTAGTTAAAGGCACATCTAACATCGCTGAAAATAACAAATCATCAAAGCCAATAACAGAAATATCTTTTGGAATTATTTTTCCTTTTTCTTTTGCTGCTTTATAAAAACCATAAGCCATTAAATCATTACAAATAAATACAGCTGTAATATCTTTTTCAAGCAAAGCTAAACCTTGTTCATAACCGCTATTAAATTGATAATTACCTGTTTTAATTAAATCCTCGTTTATTTCTATTCCTTCTTCAAGCAAAGCACTTTTATATCCATCAAGTCGCAATCTTGATGAGTAACTATTAGCTGGTCCTGTAATACATCCTATTTTCCGATGACCTTTTTTTATCAAATATTTTATCGCATCGATACTACCTTGTATGTTATCAGATATAACTGATGAGCAAGGATTTCCTTCAAAGTATCTATCAAAGACAATAACTCCTTTGTTAGCGTTAATAAATTTATTAACATATTCAAAACTTTCTTTTGATTCAATAGAGGGGCAAACAATCAAAGAATCCACACCTTTTGCAAGCAAAAGATTGGCATATTTAATCTCATCTGCCGGGTTATCGTTGGTATTACATAAAAAGATACTATAACCTTTAGAATTAACTCTTCGCTCAATATTTTTTGCAATTTCTGCGAAAAACGAGTTTGTAATATCAGGAACAATTAGACCAATAGTCTTTGATTTTTTTGTTACTAATCCCTGAGCAAGATAATTAGGAACGTAACCATATTTTTCTGCTAAAGACAAAACCAAATTACGCTTGTCTTTCGAAATTCTAACTTCCTTATTATTTAAAATAAGTGAAACCGCCGTAATTGATAATCCTGTTTCCTCGGCCAAATGTTTTAAAGTTACGGCCATAACAATCTCCCCTTTAATCTAATGTTTTAGAAAAGCCTCAATTTGTGCTTTCGTTGGAATAGCTTGTTGCGCCCCTGGCTTGGTTATAGTAAGAGCTGAAGCATAATTTGCATATTCAACGGCTAATTTAATATTATTTGTTTCCATTAGTTTAACTGCAAACGCACCGATAAAAGTATCGCCTGCAGCAGTAGTGTCTATTGCTTTTACGTCAATAGCTTTAACAAAACTAATCTTTCCTTGATTATAGTAAGCACAGCCTTTTTTTCCTAATGTTATTATAACATTTTTTACCATTTTTGAAACAAAATAATCAAAAACTTTTTCTATGTTATCTAAATTTAAATCAAAACCAGCTAAGCTAAAACTTTCAATTTCATTAGGAATTAGATAATCAACATTCTCATATATTCCATCGTTCAAAGGCTGAACAGGTGCTGGATTTAGAATGGTGATCATTTCTAAAGATTTTGCCAGTTTCAAGCCTTTTTCTACAACATCAAGACGGTTTTCCAATTGGGTTATAAAGATATCTCCTGGGTTTGCTTCTTTCTTAAGAATTTCCGAGAAATCATCAAATTCATATTGATAATTAGCGCCAGAATCAATGATAATCCGGTTGTTACCTTCATTTACAATTATTATTGCAATCCCACTCGAACAATCTTTTGTCAACAAGTACTTACAATTTACATGATCGTTTATAAGACTGTTTTTTAATTCTTTGCCCCAAAAATCATTTCCTGTAGCCCCAAAGAATGTAACGTCTCCTCCTATTTTTGAAACAGCAACGGCTTGGTTAGCCCCTTTGCCACCAGTGTTTGCAATAAAATTATTTCCAATCACTGTCTCTCCTACAATAGGAAATTTATCACACTTGATACTTAAGTCAATATTTATACTTCCAAGAATAAAAATTTTCTTCATAATAATCCTCAATCTAGCATTTATGCATATATTTTTATTTTTTAAAACCCATAGTTTAATTGCATTAATATGTCTTTTAATACATATGTATTAGTTTGATTTATTGCCATTTAACAGAATGGTAAATCGTTTTATCATATTCTAACACTAATATTATAATTTGTCAATAAAGAACACTAAATATGGAGCAAACAAGGCAATTAAATTCTATTTTTTTATTATTTTACTATTTCATTTTTAACATATAAGCCCTTATCTTTAATGCCTAATATTTCGTTTATAAACTTATCAAATACATGTAAGGAAAATTGATTCCAAGCTAACAAATAAATAGGAAGAATAAACAATATTAATAGCACAAATATGCCTATAGTAACTAATCCTATAGAAATAAAAGATAGTAAATAGAAAATTAAGAAACATAATGAGAATAAAATATTATTCTTAAATTCTATAATAGTCAATCTAAATGAATTAGTAAATGTAGATGAAAAACTATTATCATAATAATTATATTGAGCTAGCATGTATAAAATAATTGGAATAACTAAACTAAATAAAATAATCATAATGATAATGTTAATTATATTTGCTTTATCGGTTAAGGCATAAAGACTTGTACCGCACAGATCAATTGCAAATATTAAAGCTCCGGTAAAAAGGGAAAATATAAAATATTTCTTAAAGTTTGATTTAATTCCCACCTTAAAATCATTCCACAAAAATAACCCTTGTTCCCAAGCCATGACTCTTAATACTCTAAATGTCCCAGAAATTCCGATGAAGAAAATAATGAGACATGCCGTTTCAATTAAATCTAAAAATAAATAGGATGAATTTAAAAGATTAACTTCTTCATCAATCGTAATCTTTCCATCTAAATAAGATTTAATAACACTTGAAATAGTTGCGTTTTTAAAAAAGTAAAAAACCAAAATAGGGATAGAAAATATTAACATTAATAATCCTAAGCGAAAAATTGTTCTATAATTAGTTTTTAATATATCTTTAAATTGTTCTTTTCTAGTGGAAGGCAGGCTATTTGTAGTAAAATCATTTTTATTAAATTTATTTCTTTTCACTAAATATCATCTCCAAAAATGATTCATTAATTGTATCACTGATACCGCTATGCGAACTAGATAAACATACAAGTAAGTAATAATCTTCATCTAACGAATATGTTATATAGTCTTTTAGTTTTCCTTCTTTAGTAATTGAATCATAAATTTTAATACCATAACACTTTCCATCATATATTAGACCATCTATCGTATTTTCGCTAAATAGTCCGAAATTTTTGGAAAGCGACTCATAATTTATTTCTGATTTTGGCATAATTATAACATCAGAATCATTTAAGCCTAATAAAGGATAAGTAGATTGATAATATATATCATTACTTGCGTATGAATAAATATTAACTTCTTTAATCGTATTTAAGTTATCTTTAATATAATCATCTAACTCATTATTAACACTACAATCAGTAATAAATAAAGTATATATTTGACTACTATCAAGTCCATTTTTAATATCAAACACAGTTGTAACAAGTGCACATACTCCAGCAACACCTAGGAGTAAAATTGCCCAATATCGTGAAAAAAATAATTTTATTTGTTGTTTTGAAAGTTTAATGTTCATTTTCTTATCTCCTTTATAAAATGATTTGAGATAACTAATGAGTAATTGGTATTTTCTTTTAAGATAGTATCATCAAATATATCCAACAAATAAACAACATATGGTTCGTCATTAGATATAAATTTATATTCATAAGCGCTAATAAAATAAGATAAGGTTAATTTTTTCTTTTCTGTGTTTAAAAAATAGCCACTAATTAATGATCCTTTATCAACAATTATTTGTTTAAAATGAAAATATATTTTTTTTAATCTTTTTATTTCTAAAAGGTAAAAACTTATTAAGAAAATAAATATAATACTGTCACAAATAGAAGTATATATCTTATATATTTTATTTGTCTCATATTTAGAAAAAAACATCATTAAAACATTAAATATAATTGTTAAAGCTAAGCATGAATAAAAAATAATTCGTGATTTTAAAATTTTTCTAGAAATATACTCTAATTTATCATTGCTATATAACATTTTGATCACCACTTCTAAAAAAATCTCTTACTCTCTCATTTTTAGAATTATATATATCCATTGGGCTACCTTCTTCAACTAATTTTCCATCTTCAATGACATAAATATAATCAGAAAGCGCTAAAGCTTCAGTTACATCATGAGTAACAAAGATTGCAGTTGCTCTTAAGGATTTCAATACTTTTTTTAGGTCAACTCTGATTTGAACTGTTGTTTTATAATCTAGATTAGAAAAGATCTCATCAAACAAATAAACATTGGGTCTTTTAATAATCGCTCGTGCAATGGCAACTCTTTGAGCCTGTCCTATTGATATTTGTCTTGGCTTTCTTGATAATAGATTTTCAATCTGTAACATTTTTGCTGCATCATATACTCTACTTCTTATCTCATCAGGCAAAGCATTTGTCAAACTAAGAGGGAAGGCAATATTTTGGAAAACATTAAGATGTGGGTACAAGGCTATCTCTTGACTAACATAACTGACATTTCTTGTCTTAACGTCATATGAATTAATATTTACATCATTATAATAAATATCACCATTATAGCCGATCGTTCCAGCTATAACCTTTAATAATGTCGTTTTCCCAGCTCCACTTATGCCGATAATAGAGCTTATTTTCTCATCTTTAAATTCAATTGATAAATCATCTAAAGCTCTAACTTCCTCATGTTTATTTTGATAAATGCATGTTACATTCCTTAAACTAATATTAGGCAATGAAATCACATCCTATTCAAAAAATAATTTAAATTTATTACTGCCCTTTTTACTTCCTTCATATTTCAAAGCCAATTCAGGTCCACATGATTGGCTGCCTACTCCCCTCATAAAGAGGTCTAAATTTAAAACAACTTTATTATCTTTTTCTTTTAACTCATAATTGTGTTTTGCATTAACAAGTTCTTTGGTTTTATAAGGATTTATTGAAAAACTAAATGAATTATCCGATATAATTTCAACTAAATCCTTAATTTTAACATAATCAGTATTGTAGTGACTTCCTGATTCTTGCGGCATTATATAATCAAAATAATTATCTTTACTATTTGATTCATAATATCCATAGTCGCTTGCTAAGTGTTTATCAATATATGATTCATATGGGCCATACCCAATATAACTAAACTTATCAAACTCTTTTGGCAAAATAAACTCTATGCCTACTCTTGGTATATTATTTGCAAAATCACTTATCTCATAATTAAATTCTATTTCTAAACAATTATTATTAATTACATAATTAAGTTCATAATTCAATAAAGGTTTCATCCCTAGTGCAGCTAAGTATCCTTTATAGAAATATTTATTATTATTAACATTAGAATATATAACATATTGTTTTAACTTATCAAAATAATAAGAATTACGATATTGATTTTGTTTTGGTATTTCATTATCAATATATCGATTAACATTAATTCTTGTGTTTTCCAGTAATATTTGTTTATTATTGTACGTTATTTGTTTAATATTTGCAGTGTTATCATCAAATAAAACATTAATCTTTTTATCCGTTAGTTCAGGACTTGGAATGCTAATTTCTTTTTTTATCTCTTCTTTGCCTAGATGTACAGCTCTTAATTCATAAGCATTTGATTTTAATGTTCTGTCAGGATTAACTAATCCATCTATACAAAAATTACCATCATGAAATTCTTCACCAAAGTCACCACCATAATAATATTTACCATTAATTAATAGTCCGTGATCTTTAAATTCCCAAACAAAACCACCCATCATATTAGGATTATTATTTATTAATTCCCAATAATCAACTAGATCGCCATTACTATTTCCCATTGAATGCGAATACTCGCATAAAATAAATGGGCGAGTCTCTTTTTGATTATTTAAAACTTCATTTTTAATTTTATCAAGAGATGGATACATCATTGATACAACATCAACCATTTTAGTATAATAGTATTTTTTTGCGTTTTGTAATCCTTCATAATGAATTGGACGAGAATCTGTTTTTCTTATATATTTTGAACCTTTAAAGAAATCATGTCCAAATGAGGACTCATTACCTAAGCTCCACATAAAGATCGAGGTAAAATTCTTTAAAGTATCAACTAAAGATTTTTCTCTTAAATATATTCCTTCTTCAAATATACCTTCTTCAACAAATTGTTGCCATAAAGGCCTTGAATATCCCGTTTGATAGATTGCTGCGCCATGGGTTTCTAAATCAGCCTCAGCTAAAACCATTAAGCCCATCTTATCACAAAGCAAATAAAACTCCGGAGAATTGGGATAATGTGAGGTTCTAATTGCATTACATCCTAAAGATTTTATTACTTTTAAGTCTAGGTAAATGTCTCTTAAAGATACGGTCGCTCCTGTTTTATTAGAAAAATCATGACGATTAACACCTTTAATTTTAATAGCTTCGTGATTAAATTTAAAGACATTGCCTTCTATTTTTATACTTCTAAAACCAATCTCTTCATATATAACTTCACCATTTGCTCTTAAAGTTAATGGGTATAAGTTAGGATTTTCACTACTCCAAGGTAGACAATCAATATTAAAAAGTTCTAAAGTTGCTTTTTTACTTACAACATAACATTTCTTATTAAATTCAAGATTAATTTCCAGATTACTTAAATTTATAAATCGTAAGATACCTTTGCCATCAACGTAATCAGTTTCAATCTTATAATCGGTAATATGTTTTTTTGGTCTTTCTACTAAATAGACATCTCTAAAAATGCCGGAAAAGCGGAGTTTATCTTGTGCCTCCAAATATGTCCCAGCTGATAATTTTAAGACAACAACATCAACTATATTAGTCCCATTAACTAAATACTTCGATATATCAAATTCATGAATTGCATGAGATATAGATGCATAACCAACTAAGTTTTTATTAACATATAAATAGAAAAAGGAATCAACACCTAAAAATGTTAAATAATAACTGTTTCTTGTTTTTTTATTTATATTTATTTCTTTACTATAATGCCAAGTTGGATTTAAAGGAGATACATAAGGAGGATTTACAGGCATAGGAAAACGCATGTTGATATACATCAATTGATCATATCCTTCTATTTGAACACATGAAGGAACTTTTATCTCTGATTTAGGACTATCAAGAATATTAACATCTTCATATCTTTCATATTCTTTTATATTCCAAATTCCATTTAGCGATAAAACCTTTGAACTTGAATACCTATCTATAATTCCATATTTTCTTTTTGGTTTGTCATCTATACTAAAGGGAATATAATAGGCATGATATTTCTCTTCGTTTAAATTTTTAAATGTTTCATAATCTTTCATAAATATTAACCCCTTTAATAAAATTTTACTATTATATAAACCAGTATATTAATCAAGTTATAACACAATTAATATAATTATCAAAATCAATTCAGAAAATTATAATTCTATTTTTTTGCATTATTGACTTAAACCTTTATTAATATACTTTTACACCAAATAAATTAAATGCACAAGCTCCGTAGTTTTCTAGCGGAATAAATTCTATCTTGTTTATATTTTCATTTATAACAAACTTATTAATTCTTTTATAATTTCCTGAGATATTATATTCTTTTTCAAAGTTTGAACCGCTTATTTTTAATTTGTAATCACGAATTACCATTGGCGCTTGCATTTCAATAATATCTTCAGCTAAGTCAGTATCAAAAACAAGATCAATTTCACTAACCTTTTTTTCCTTAAATGATATTTTCAAAAATTCATTTTCTTTGCTATTTGAAATCCATAAATTAGGTAGTCCATAAGGTCTATTATATCCGGATAATACATTATTAGGATTATATATATCTTGTCTAGGACAAACATTTTTAAAACAAATGTTTTCCCTTAATCTTGTTGGAACATAAATTCTTGAGTCTCTTTCGTCAGGTTCTTTTTGCCAAACAGTAAATGATAATACTCCGGTTAGATATTCATGAGTCATTTTAATAGATAAATCCTCGTTATGAATCAATCTAATATATATTTTATCATCTTTTCCTTTTTTTTCATTAACGTTTAATTTAACAAAACCATCAAAATTTGATTTTATTGTAACGCTTAATTTTTTAACAAAAGACTCAGGAATATAATTTTCTTTACGATTTCCCCATAATATTTCATAATTTAAAACAGTATCTTTATTAGTGTTGTTTTCAATTCCTAAATCAAATGATTCTAATTCATCTGTTGTTAAAGGAATGGCAATATATAAATCTTTATCATGAAGGCGAGAAAAATCTTTACGACTATTCTCTAAAGTTTTAACAGATGATGATTCAACGTTAACTTCTTTCAAATCATATTCTTCCTTATAACCAACTAAAGTTTGGTCTTGACGAAGTAATATTTTACGCATTTCTTCCATATAATTGTTTTTAATTTCTCGTGGCATACAACTATATTTTTTACATAAAGATGCTGCAACACCCACTGCTTGTCCACCAACAGCACATGTAGCCATTACCCTTGTTGAGCCATTTGCAACTCTTGTACAGCTTGTATTTCTACCGCACATAAACATATTGTTAATGTTGGCAGAATAAAGAGTAGATAAAGGTAAGTTATACATACCAGGAACATAATTCCAATGTGTCGGAACATCCAAATCATAAATGCCTTTATTTGCATGAATATCCATTGGCCATCCACCTATATAGCAATTATCCGGATATTCTTTTTTGCTTAAAATATCGTTTTGACATACAATTGTATCACCAATAAATCTTCTTGACTCTCTTTTACCTACTACACTGCCAACATGCAATAATTTGGCATCCCATGTTTCAGGAAATTTTCCGCTATTTTTAATATAATTCCATATACCATAAACAATTTTTCTTAATTCAAAGGTAATATCTTCGCTATCTTTGATCGTGTCCATATCATTGCCAAATTCAACCCACCAGAAACCTTGATAGCCACCAACTCTTCTGCTTTTATAAAAAATTCTACCATTAGTGTTTAAATTCTGAAATAATTCGGGTTTAGTTGTAGGTTCATAAGCAAAATCTGGTTTTATAAATTTTTCTTCTTTCCCAGTATTAATTGTTTGAAACATTAATGTTGAACCATTTACATAATCAGTATGCTTTTCGGGAGCTAAACCTTCCTTAAACTCATCATATCCTTCACTACCATGCATATATTTTGCGCCGGCCAAAAAACCAATCGTTCCATCTCCTGTTGAGTCAACAAAAAAAGGAGCTTCAAAATAAAATTTCTTTTCCGTAGTTGTTTGAAAAGCTCTAACGCCTTTAATTAATGAATCATTTTCCATAACAACTTCATTTGCATATGTATTTAAATAAAGGTCAATGTTTTTTTCATTATAAATCGAATCAAATAACACGCCATTATAAGAAGCTGATTTATATGATTCATATCCAGCACGATGAAAAATACTTTGTTTTATTTCTTCTATAATTCCCGTTTCGCGCGGATATCCAGAAGAACTATAAAGTGAATTATATCCAGCGCCATTTATGTCAATTGAAATATCTATACTAGCATTTCCACCTAAAACAGCTGGAGCACAAATCAAGGCTACTTTAAGCCCATTTCTTGAAGCACTGATAGCAGCATTCATTCCAGAAAGCCCAGCGCCAGCAACAACTAAATCGTATATAAATTTTTCTTCATTTATTGTTTCCATAATAAACTCCTACTTATTTCTTATTTCTTATTTCATTAAAATCGAGGGTACCATTTCCCTGAGCAACCTCTTGATATGCATAAGCTTGCTTCTTTGCTCCACCGCAAGTAACGATATCATCAGTAAAACCATCAGTGTATTGTCTTGTTTTTAAAGGATCATAAAACAAACCGTATCTGGATATTCTACCCAAATAATATGTATCTGATCCATAATCAAACATTTTAAAATAAGTTGCACACATAACAAAAGGTAAATCCTTAATTACCTCATATGATTCCTTTAAATTTCTTGCTGCTTGTTCTTCACTCATTTCTTCATTTGTATAACCAAACTCAGAAAAGATTACAGGTTTATGTTTCCCTTCATTTTCTAAAATAATATTATATATTTCTGTGTTTAAGGATCTAAACATTTCTTTATTAAAGTCATCATTATGTACATAAGGATGCCAAGAAACTATATCAAAGTAATCATCAGCATTCTTAGAAGCATTGTCTTTTGATTCAATTCCGTAGAAATAGCCATATTCACCGCTTTTTATGTATGAATAAGTTAATTCAAACCATTTCTTAATTTGCCCACCTTTTAAACCAACAGGCCCGGCTAACTGAATTTTAGCATCCTTGATTGCATTCTTAATTGCTTGTGTTCCATAAAAAGTTACATCAAGGCTAATTTGAGCTTTTTCCTCATATGTGTAGGTTGCATTACCATCCATATCCAAAATCCCATAATTTGTCTCGTTTTGAATTCCCCACATATTAATTTCTTTAAATTCAGTTGCAATTGTTTTACAGCTTACATAGAAATCATTTAACCATTTTATATAATATGAATCTGAGGAAATATCTCTTTTGGGATAACTTCTTACTGCTGCACCTTTAGTAAATGACTCAGTAATTACTGCATGAATATTAATATTAGCAGCCAATAATTTTTGAAAATATTCATGCATTTTATCACATCTTTGTTTATTTACTTTAGTAACTGATGTTAGAAAAGTAGTAACCCCTAAACCAATACGAACATAAGTAACACCTAAATTTTTCATTAATTCTATATCTTCATCAAAATTAAAATCAGGATCTTGGTCTCTAACATTAAGTTCATAAAAGACTCCATATAAATCAGATTTATCAACAATGTTTTGATTAGAATCAATTGGCAATTTAGGCAATTCTATTTCTGTTTCTTTTTTACTATCACAAGCGGAAAAAATAATAACAAAAATAAATAACCACAATATACCTAACAGTTTTTTTAGCACTTATATTCAACCACCTTTGTAATGATATTTGTATCATAAAATAATCATTATTAAAATCATAATCATTTTTTATAAAATAATTTTAATTTATAACAAACAGTAACTATCTAATCATTTCCTCAATCTTTTAAATTATAGTTTAATTTAAAAGATTTCTTTTGTAAAGTCGTTATCATGTACATTTAAGCTTCAAACATTATATCAAATCATTGGCGGTTATAATAATACTAAAAAATTAGTATTTTCTCTAATTATTTATATGTATAAGCTTCTTTTCCATCCATATTATAAAATAGAAATTAGTTCTATTTTCATATATTCAGTTAGTAATCTCTTTAAATCCAGATGTACTTACAAAAGCCTTTGTTACACATTAACTATTTTACATAATATAGAGTAATAAATTATAACTTTATCAATGTAATAATTGAAAAAGATGAGCATATAGACAAATAAATATCATTCCCGTTATCTATCTTTATTTTCGCATAGTGATAATATTTTAATGCTTCTATTTTTTTAGAGAGCTTTAAAAAATTTAAGATATTCATATCTATTTCTATTTGAAAATAATGATCATTAAATAAGCTAAATAACGATTCTTTATTATTGGACATGCTCATCTTTTATTTTCAATCACTTAGTAATCTTCTTAATGTTAATTTCTCCTTCTCCACCGGCAGCTTTTTGAAAAGCATATCCTTGAAGTTTTGGAGCACCATTTTCTACATAATCTTGGGTAATACCGTTATTATATTTTCTAGACTCTACAGGATCGTAGAACAAACCGTATCTTGACACTTCTCCTGTCCAATATGTTTTAGCATCACCATAGTCAAATAAATAGAAATATGTAACAAATTCCACATAAGGCATTTCTTCTTTAACAACCTCAAACATGCTTGTTAAATATTTAGCCGCAATTTCTTCTGTACAATATTTATTTGTCCAACCAATTTCTGAAAAAATAACTTTTTTATGCTTACCTTCATTATCTAGAATAACTTGGTAAATTTCATCATTGTATTTTTTAAACACTTTTTTATAAAAAGCTGTTTGTTCACAATATGGATGCCAGCAAGCAATTTGGAAATAATCATCAGGATTTGTTGAAGCATTTTTCTTATTTTCAGAACCATAATGATAGCCAAACTCTTTACTTTTAATATTTTGATATATTAATTCATAAAAAGATTTTATTCTACCATTAGTTAAACCAACGGGCCCGCCAATAACAGTTAACGCCTCAGAGTTAGCTCTATGTATACCACAAGAAGCATAATATAACATATCAACTGTAATGGCAGCTTTCATTTCGTAACTATATGTATTATTTCCATTCATATCATTACAAAAATCACCATTAGTTTCATTCTCAATTTCCCAATATTTTATTTCTTTAAATTCATTGGCAAGTGTATAATATGTAAGTTCAAAATCTTCTAGCCATTTTATATAATAACTTCCATCTGTTAAATCACGAGCTGGTTTAGTTCCGTTGCCTACACCAGTATTAAAGTTGGTGTGATTAACAGCAATTATTTCAATTCCAACTTTTTGAAATTCAGAAATAGCTTTATGAGCTTTTTGACAATAATCAGAACTAATTTTTGAAGGACTAGCTAAAAACATTGATGAGTGTAGCCAAAATCGCATACTTTTGACGCCTAAATTTTTCATTAATATAGCATCTATTTCTGGATCATAATCATCATCTTGTAATCTAACATTTAATTGATAGCAAGTTCCGTATAAGCTTTCTTGATTTGCTATACCATGATTAGGATCTAGATTTTCATATTCTGGACCTTTTTTACAACCAGCAAACATTAAACAAGTGAAAACTGTTAATATACCTAAAATAACCTTTTTCATTATTTTTTCACCAACATTTCTAAGTTTCCTTTTCCTTTAGCAGCTTCTTGGAAAGCATAAGCCATTTTTTTAGGCGCACCATTTAAAGGTATTTCTTCGCCTTTCTCAACAATGTTATCATAAAGATTATAAGGATTTGGATCAAAGAATAAACCCCATCTTGAATATGTTCCTACCCAAGATATTTGGGCACTATCAAATAATTTAAAATAATTAACTGCTTTTACATAAGGCATTTCTTTTACAGCTTCAAATAAAGTAGTTATCGCTCTTTCATTTTCTTCATATGTATGACTATTATCTGAAAAGCCTATCTCTGTAAAGAAAACATCCTTTCCTTCAGGTTCATACTTTAAGACAACATTATATATTTCATTATTTCGCTTAATAAAACTTTCTTTATCTATTTGTTCGCCATGAGGATATGGATGCCAACAAACAACTTGAAAATAATCATCAGGATCTTTTGAAGCATTTTCTTTAGATTCTAAATTATAAAAATACCCAAATTCACCACTATTAATATTTGTATAAATCTTTTCTAGGAAGTCGGCATTAGCGCCTCCCCCTAATCTATCCGTCTCCGTAATACCACCCATAACAACTTTAGCATCTTTATTTACTGCATGAATTCCCCTTGCAGCATAATATAATAAATCTGTACTAATATCAACTTTATCTTGCATACTGGTAATTGAATTATTATTCATATCCTTCATAAAGTCATTATTATTTAGTTCGTTTCCTACTTCAAAGTAAGTAACTTCAGAGAATTCTTGAGCGTATGTCTTATAAGAAGCATAAAACTCATTTAGCCAAGAAACATATTTACTTCCTTTGGATGTATCACGTAAAAACTTCTTTGATTTCATGTTTTCTCCCTTATATAAAGAAACATGATTCAATAAAATCGGTGTTATGCCTTTTTCTTGTAATTTAGCAATCAATTTATGAATTGGTTCTGTTATCGTCTTATCAACTTTTGTTGAGCCTAAAAGGCAATCGAATTGTGCCCATATACGAACAGAACCAACCCCCAAATTAGCCATTAACTCTACATCTTTATCAATATTTTCTTCAAAATTATATCTTTCACTTGGAATATAGCATATACCATATACCATATCTTTTAATTCTTTAGTAGGCTTTTTACTTGTATTAGAATCAAGAGAATCCTTTTCTGTGGTATTAGTCTTTTTGTTATTTGTACAACTAGCAAAGGTTAAACACATTAATACAGATAGCATGATGAGTAATATCTTTTTCATTTGTCTCTACTAATCCAAGAAACCATTATCTTTTAAGGTGTTCTTTGCGACTTCAAATAAAGCCTGATTAGTTTTTGAACTCTTGAGATCATTAATCTTCTTTTCCCAATCGCTAACTGATATAGTACCATTAATTACACTGTTAACATAAGACTTAGCAGTATCTTGATACTTATTCATTATAGTTTGAACTGATATAGGGAAATCAGTAAATGTTGTGATTTTAGAGCTAACTGTACTAGATTGATCTAGTCCTTCTTGAACAATATCTTTCCATTCATGATCAATAAAGTAAGCATCTACTTGGCATAAGATTTCCCCGCCTGTCCATGTTGACCAGTCAACAATACCACCCCAGTAGAATCCCATATTGTATTTTCCAGTAGGAAGAGCTTCTCCACCTTCTTCATCAATGAAACTTTGGAATGCATTACCCTCTAATGCTCTATTTTCAATACATTCTTCATCAATAATTTTTTCACCGTTAACAACTTTATAATGAACGTCTTCAATACCCCATGTACGCATTGTCATTCCTTCAGGACTTATCATATAGTTCAATAAAGTTAAAGCTTTTTTTAGTTTTTCTCCTGTACAAGTTCTTGAAATACAGAAGCCACCCCAATAACCACCTAAGTCAGAGAATCCACCAACACCTTCAACACCAATATTAGCAGTTCCTTTTGGAGCTGGGCCAAAACCTACAGCATCGGCTAAACCAACGTTTTTCATTCTATCCATAATATATTTTACATGTGATTCACTATTAGCACATAATATACCAACAGTACCATCATAGAATAAGTCTCTATCAGTTGATCCTGTTCTTTCGTTAAATGTTGGATAAACATAACCTTTTTTATAAATATCACTAGCCCATTCTAGGAAATTGCCAAATTCATCTGTAGCATACATATAATCAATTGAATCACCATAAATACCCCAGTTAGGAAGAACACCAAAAGCATGATAAAAAGGTGACCAAGTAAAGCAATCTGAATGAGGAGAAATACCATAAGTTCCTTTTGTATTATAAGAAACAGTAACGCCATTTTGTTTTGATACTGTACCGATATTAGTGAATAATTCTAATACTTCTGTAAATTCATCCATGTTTTCTGGATAACGAGCTATCTTATTGCCTTTTTCATCTAAAATAGCATTGCCTTGGCTATCCTTTTGATAGTATCCGCAAGCAATTAACCAGTCAGTACGATAATACAAACCATAATAGTTTTTAGTTTTTATATATGGTAATAAATGATGTGATCCGTTTTGTTTAATATCGCTATAGTTACTTTCATATAAAATATTTTCAATATATGGGAAAGTTCCTTCAGGATATTGAGCTAATAATTCTTCATAACTATAAACCAATCCTGTTTTATCTTTACACCATACATCATAAAAAGCACTTAAGCCTAAACTTTCAGGATTAACAAAACAGATATCTGGAGCTTCATCAATTGTATTCATCAAAGGTGATAATACATTATAGTAATCTGATGCAGCACCATTTAACCTAAATTTTACACCCGTAGTTTCTTCTATTTTTAGCCAAACAGCGTCTTTCTTATAACCAATATAAGTAGATGTACCGTTTAAGAAACATTCTAATTCATCTTCATTATTTTTTTTGCCACAAGCAAATAATGAAAGAGTAAAGATTAATGCAAGAAATATTGCTAATGTTTTTTTCATATTTTTAAACTCCTTTATAATTTTTTTATCCTTTTACCGATCCAACAAGCATACCTTTAACAAAGTATTTTTGAACAAATGGGTATACAAGTAAAATAGGAAGAATACCTAAAACAATCATAGCCATCTTTTTGTTTTCAGTCATAGCTAGTATTGATTGATTACCGCCATCACCTGAAGCTGATGAACTCATTTCAGATAATAGTGCACGTAGTTTTGATACAAAAACGTATTTTGATGTATCTGTGAAGTAATACAAGCCTGTAGTCCAGTTATTCCATAAAGCAACACCTTCCCATAAGCCAATTGTTGCGACAATTGGTCCTGAAAGAGGTACATAGATTTTAAAGAATACTTCAAATGAGTTTGCACCATCAATAATTGCGGCTTCCTCTAAGGACTCAGGAATATTTTGTAAGAATGCTTTTACAACGAATACATTATACGCAGCAACACAACTTGGGATAATGTATGTTAAATAATTATTTGTCCAATGAAAGGTTTGCCTAATTAAAATGAATGTTGGAATAACTCCGCCAGATACATACATTGTAATTAGCATAAACATTGAAATAGCTGTTCTACCCTTTAAATATTTCTTAGATAATGGATAAGCCATTAAGAAAGTAACTAATAAAGCAATTAACACTTTAAAGAACATAATAATAAATGTTCTTATTAAGGCCATCATTGTAGCTTTTTCATGAATAAAATATTGATAAGCTGCAAAAGAAAATGTTTCAATCGGAATACCATCAGCCCCAATTTTGTATACAGTTAACGATTTAACTAATACATAAATAAATGGATAAATCATAATTATCGCAATAAGAGCGAAAAATAAATAATTAAATGCATGGAATGTTCGATCTCCTGCTGTTTTTCCAAAGTTACGGTTTATAAGTCTTTGTAAAAAAGTTTTCTTTTTTACCATATACCTTCTCCTCCCATCTTTTTAATTACTCTATTAGTAATAAGCGTTAGTGATAAACTGATTAACGAGTTAAATACGCTTAATGCCTCGGATATATCATATTGTCCTGAACCAATACCTGTTCGATATAAATATGTACTTAATACATCACCAGTTTCATATACTGTTGTATTATACATATTAAATATTTGGTCAAAGTTCGCAGAAGCAAGTCCACTAATAGTAAATATTAGTCGGATTGTTATAGCTGGTAAGATACCTGGTATAGTTATATTAAGAATCTTTTTCCATCTTCCTGCACCATCAACCTCTGCTGCTTCATAAAGCTCTGGATCAATACTTGACAAGGCAGCAAAATAAATAATTGTACTCCAACCACAACTCTTCCATACTTCTGAAGCGGTAATAATTCCTAAGAACAATTTGGGGTTCGAGAAGAAATATATTTGTTTTCCAAGTAATTTTTCTAAAAATAATTGGAAAGAAGAGTCCGCACTCATCATAATAATTAAAATATTAGCTATTATAACCCAAGAAACAAAGTGAGGTAAATAAGAAATAGTTTGAACTGTATTTCTAATAAATTTATTCTTCATTTCATTTAATAGAATTGCAATAATAATAGGGATTGGGAACCCAAACAAAATACGAAATCCAGCAATTCTAATGGTATTAAAAAATGTTTTCCAAAAATATGGATCATCAAACAATCTTCTAAAATGTTTTAATAAATCCAAATTACCTTCAACATCGGTTGCCCATGGGCTTCCCCAAATACCTGACATCGGACTCCAATCTTTAAAAGCTAATTGAATACCAAACATTGGATAATACTTAAATAGTAATGTAACCAAAATTGCAGGTAATAACATTAAATATAACAACCGTGTTTTAGCAAAATACCCTTTTGTTGATAGAGTTGTTTGATTTTTTTTGGACTTTTTAAACTTTTTGCCTAAAATTCCAATTGATTCAGTGCTAGCACTCATACTAAACGCCTCTCTTTAACTAAAATTTGTCTTCAGTGCGAATGACATTATTAATATAATGTTCATACATACCTTGACCATCTACATAATCAGCTACAAATACTTTATTGCCTTTAGTAGCTGGATATAAATTTGTAATACTATAATTCATAATCGTTCCACGCATGCAAGAACCTTCACATTCTATTTCTAATCTTTGTTCTTTAAAATGTAAAAATTCTGGATGAATAATAGAATACAACGCTAATGGATCGTGCAAAGTAATGGCAAAATTACGTGACTCCATCCAAATTTTTGCTAACTTACCAATGTACCCTTTTAGTCCGGTTAATTCTGCTAAATCAGTAACTTCTTTTTGATACCAATAAGGAAGTCTTACCTTTTCAGTACACTCTAAAGGTACTAGATATAAAGGAATACCACTTTTAACAAGAACACTTGCTGATTCGGGATCACAGAAAATATTCCATTCCGGTCTATTGGTAAAACAGCATCCACCCATCATATGAATAGACTTTACTAAACTTAAAGCTGCTTTATCCTTTAAAATTGCTGCTGCTACATTAGTAGCAGGGCCAATAGCTAAAATATAAAGTTCTTCTTTATACTTTTTTGCCATATCAATTATAAAGTCAACCCCATCATACCCATCTTTATTATCTGCAGGTAGATCTTTAAATTCATCTTCATAAGTCATAATATGTTTTTCAGAATCAAACTTTTTTACTGGGCCACTTGCTAGACCTGCATAAACAGGAATATCTAATCTGTTAGATAGTTTTAACATCTTTTTTACTGCACTAGCTCTTTCTTTCACATTACCGCAAACTGTAGTAATACCAACTATTTCTACATCTTCTCTTTTTAATGCTGCATAAATTGCAAGTGCATCATCTACATCGGCACCTAGATCTGTGTCAATAATAATCTTATATGTTGCCATTTTTTAAATAGTGAGAGGAAGAAATCTTCCTCTCTTTATCCTCTCTTTAAAATATTACTTAAGAATTAATGTTTCTTTTTTCTTCTTAAAATAAACACAGTTCCAACAGCTATAACTGCTACACCTAATGTTATTAAACTTGCAAGAAGAATAATTGAACCACTTTCCTTCTTATCAGGTTTAATTAAAGAAACTCCATTTGCTGCTTGAGTATAAATTGTATCCATTTCATCTTTATGATTAACAGCATTTAAATCTTCTTTTAATTTAGTTTGTAACGCTAAAATGCTATTCCATGTTTCTTCTTCATAAGATGCTTGATCTAATCCTTCAGTTAATTTTGAAGCTAAATTAGAAACATAAGCTTCTTTTTCGCTCTTCTTTATAATGTTATTAATATCAGCATATAATTTAGCTAAGTAAGTTTCTAAATCTTTACTTGTTTGGCAAGAAAAGATACCATCTTTTCCCATAGCATTTTCATACCAAGCACAAATTGATAGATAATCATCTGCTTCATATTCATCAGCATTTAAAGCATCTAATTCAGCTTGTAATTGTTCTGGTTTAGAAGCTAAGCCTTTTTGTAATTCAATAAAGTTTTCAATATCAAATACTTTTGAAGCATCGTAAGAAGCAGCGCTTGCAGTAATTTTTGGTAGGCAAGTAATAGGTTGTCCACCAGCAGCTCCTTGAACTAATAAATATAGACATTGCCCTTCTTGTAAATCAACATCAATATTCCACCAGTTAGCATCTAATGCAGTAGGCCAATTTGTAGAATTTTGCCATACTTTATATCCATATGCATCGGTAGAATCACTATCAACTGATACAAATGCATAAGCAGCTATTGCTAAAGCATGTTCTGCTGTACTTCTTGCCCATTCATCACTTGTAATTGAAATATGTACATTTCCTTTAGCAGTTAATTTTAGCAAGAAATTTGAATTAGCTTGTTTATCTGAAACAATATAACCACTATTTAGTAATTGAACACTATTATTAAAATCATGTGCCCATGTCCAAGTAGCAATTGAAGAGTGAATATCTTTACCACCTATGATACCAAAACCAGAAACAGTAGATAACGGAACTAATTTAGTTAAATATTTAGAAGTTGCTTGTGAATCATATTCAGAACTAAATAATTGACCTTTAATTAATGGTGTATCAAAATAATTCTTTTCCAAATTCTTAATTGCGTTATAGTAACGAGCAAATATTTCACTTGTATCTGAACCATTTAATTCTAAAGTTTCATCTGCACTAATATTATCAGGTTCAACTGCTCTAATGGCTGTTATAGTTTCATTCATAGCTAAAGTAATATCGCTTTTTTTATATAATAGACTAGCTTTAGCTTTAAAATCTGCTACTATATCAGACAAGCTATTATAAGTAGCATCTTTAAACATATTTTTATCGAAAGCTTCTATTACATCGTTTATTGCTTCAGAAACTTCATCAACATATGCAGTAACTTCACTTGCTTTTAAGTATTGAGACACTTTTTCTAAGCAAGCATTCTTTATAGTAGAGCGTTCAACAATATCAGTACTTTCTTCACAAGCAGCTATTGCATCATCAAATAATTGAACAATTTCCATATAAGCATCTGCACTATAATCAGCTTCAACATATTTTGCTTTTTCTGCTTTTAATGCATCAGCTTGTTCATTTGCAGGAGCAACATAAGTAAAATTAGTAAATTCAAATGTTGGTAAAGCATTTGTTTGAAGTGTTCTATCATATGGTTGAGAGTTAGATAATACCCAATAAAGTGTATCACCTGCAGCAACTTCAAAAGTACCACCTAATTGATTTTCAGCAACAACTTTGCTAGCTGAAACATCTGTTAATTCTTTTACAATAGTTAAATTTCCACTTGCATCAACTTTAACAACTTTAACTTTTAAACCATCATTTGACGCAGTACCAGCAGGATTTGTAACAACTAAATTACCAGAATCTTTAAATGTAAATCCAAAAATAATTTCTAATCCTGGAGTTCCATCTTTTATATTTAATTGAGCATTAGTTTCTGTAAATAATGCTTTTATTACAGGGTCAGCATATGATAATCTGTCTGTTCCAACAGTTAATGCATATTTTGCAGCTAATTTAGTTTCATCAAAATTTCCTAAAAAGACTTTATAATCAAATAATCTTGTGGCTACAGCAGCTTTAGCTAAACCATCAGCATCACCCTGATTGGCAGTCACAACACCTTTAATTAATGCTGGAGCATTCATTTTAACAAGCATTTCTAATGTTTCATCAAATTCTGTTTTTTCTACAAATGAGAATGTTGGAAATGCATTTTTTGATAAATATCTTTCCCAATCTTGAGAGTTTGATAAAACCCAATAAACAGTATCACCACTAACCAATTCTACATTAGCAAGAAAAGCACTTGCTTCAACAACTTTATTTGTTGAGACATTGACTTCATCATTTAATGCAACAATTGTTCCGTCAGCAGATTTTTTATATAAATTAACTTTTAAGCCATCATTATTTGTAGAACCGGCAGCATTGTCAATCTTTAATGTTAAATCTTTCTTAATATCAAATGAGATAACAAAACCGTAGTTTTCAAAAGTTCCCTTATTTCCAATGCTTATTTGGTTATCAGGAATTACCTTCATAGTTCTATTAACTTCAGTTAATCTTCCAGCAGTAGCTGTAGATAAACTTACTTTTGTAACAGAACCTTTATTTTCTAAAGTATCAGCTACAACTCCACCAGCAAAAGCATAGTAATTAAATAAACCAGTTTTAACTGCATTATCTGCAGTCTTTGTTTCACTTTCAGCATCAGCAGCATCAATAACTCCTTGAATAGCTTCACCCAAAGTCAAAACGTTCACATTTTCATATTTAGCAGGAACAAATGAGAATGAAGGGCATCCATCAATCTTCATATCACGATTCCAAGCTACAGTATTACTAATTACCCATAATAAAGTTTCACCATATTGTAAATCATACTCACCAGCTAGTGCCATAGCATCAAATGATTTAGCAATTGTTGTTTGTTCTTTTAATGTTGTAATAGTTCCATCTACGCCTTTTTTGTAAACTGTAAATGCAAAACCATCATTAGTAATTGTGCCAGCATTATTAGATACAGATATTTTCATATCTTCTAATGCATTAAATTGGTAAATAATAGATGCATCTTTATCGTCAGCAATATTGCCTAACCTAATCAAACTGTTAGAAACCATACAAGCCGATCTAATTGTGTGCGATAATCTATCGCTTCCACTATTAAAGTTAATAATTTCAATAGTGTTTTTTTCCGCATCAATATTTCCCAAAGATACGAAATACTTAACAAAATCTTTTTTAACCATGTTACTAGCAACACCATCAACAGCGCTAGCTTTTACGCCATTAATAATATCATTAGTAGAAAGAGTTAAATCCTTTTCGTCAGCATTAACTTGTGTTTTAACATTTAGAAATACACTTATTGATAAAACACATACAAAGACAAAAAGCAAACGTTTTAATACTTTTTTCATTTTTCTTTTTTTCCTTTCATTTAATATATATATAAATTTTTTTGTTGCCTTTTATATAAAAATTGAAAATATCATTTTCAATTAAAATAAATATAATTTTAAAGAATAATGTTTTTTATTTATCTTTTCTTATATATTTACTTTACTAGCCACTAAAATTTATTACACATTTCAACTTTAATTTACAATTCTTGTCGAAACCGTTTTCATATAAATATAATTAAAAACAGCTATTCTACATCTTATCAGCGGAAACTTAAATAAATATGTTAATCAAATACCTCATTAAGTAATACATTTACGCTAATCGCTATAAAAAAATTATTTTAATTTCATTAATAAATCATGATATAAAAAAATAATATATTCAGTCAAACACATGGCAAATAAACACCAGTAAAATTTACAAATAATCCCAAATACGTTTCTTTTTTGACATATTTTTCTATTTATGCAATAATGATTAAACGTTTTATCATATTCTAGCATCAAAATTAATATTTGTCAACAGGTAATTTAACTAGGTTAATTTTTTTTAAGATATTAGGTACAAATAGACACTTATTTTTAATAGTCATCTTAATTACATAAGAACCCCTACAGGTAAGTTGCATTTAAAAATAAAAAAAATCATACTGTTAGTTACGTAATGTAATTGTTAATAAAAATTGATTATGAGTTAATTATCATAATTGATAGTCTTCTCACAATCAAATTTTTAATATTTTTATTGATAGTAGTGCGTCATAATAATATAAATAATAATATATAAAATTTCTTAAAAATTTATTTTCTTGCCATCATTTTTTATCAAAATAAATTATATAGTCTTTAAACAATGTATGCAACGCTTAGAGTTCACTATACTTTTCTTATCTATACTTAAATAATTCTTGTAAAATTTAAAACCTAATGCTAACTTTTTGTACCCTTTTATCAAACATTTTTACTTTTTTTAAATTTCTTACTAATACTATAAAAGCCTATTTTTCAAAATTTATTAGGATTTATGTAATTGTCTTTATATTTTCATAAAAAAAACACATACAATTGTTTTGTATGTGGATCTAATTGATTTATTAATATAGATTTATTAATATAGATAAAAAAGCTTGAAATCATTGAAAGATTTCCAATAAGCCATAAAACTTATTGATAAATAAATATGGTGCTCCCACTGAGAATCGAACTCGGATCGCAGCATTACCATTGCTGTATTCTACCTTTGAACTATGAGAGCATATAGAATACATTAATTGTATTCTTTTTTTAATTTATGTCTGCCAAGGAAGAATGATATAAGTGATGCTAGTGCTAAAAATAGTAAAATTAATAAGGCGCTAACTAACCAGAAGTTTTCTGGTACAACTTGGATTATCATTGATTCCATTGGAAATAACCAATCATTATTACTAAAGAAGATACGATGGAAAATTGTAAAAAGCAAGTTAAAATCTATTATCGCAAATGTCCCCACAAATAATATTAAGCAAGATGGCCAAATCCAGACATTCTTCACTGCTTTATATAAAAGTTTAGGATTGTTCTTTTTAAGGCAGATAACATTTATTAGTGTTAATATTATACCAATTGCACTAACAATTCTTAATGCTGTAAATAGATTTAAAACATCCTTCATATGTCTTTCTTCTAATTCTTTTACCTCAATTAACTCATCGTCATAAATCAAGTCCATTTCTTTATATCGATAATTTAAGTAACCCATCATGCGATCTGCGACATAATCATAATCAAAGGTAATACTTTCATGTTCAATATATTTCCCCTTTGAGATCAATAGATATTCTTTTGTACAAAGAATTTCTACTGCTAAGAATATAAAAATTATTGGTAAGAAGATGGTAATAAATAAAACTTTCTCTTTAAATATTTTCATTTTACCGCTCCCAATTCTAGACTTAAGTCAATAAATTCATCACATGATAAATTTTCCGGTCTTGCCATTTCATTTATGCCAATTTTCTTAAAAGCATCTAAGATTTTATTTTTTTCATACCCACCATTAACTAAATTGTTCATCAGAGTTTTTCTTCTTTGGGCAAAAGCTGTTCTTATTATATCATAAAATATTTTTTCTTGTTCTAAATTCAATCTCTTTTCGTTAAAAATATCAATTACCACTAAGGCACTCGTTACATCTGGTGCAGGTATAAATACTTTGTTTGGAACCTTAAACGCAATACGGGCTTTCCCATTATATTGAATTGCAATACTTAAGGCATTATAGTCTTTAGAATTTTTAGCTGAACAAATACGTTCTGCAACTTCAAGCTGCATAAGACAAACCATTCTTTTGACTCTTTTTGTTTCAAGCAAGACTTTCATTAATATCGGTGTAGTAATATAGTATGGTAGATTTGACATAAATATAATTTCATCATTTTCATTAAAATACTTATTTATATCAGTATTCAAATCAACCTTTAATATATCCTCATTTACTAAGGTAAAGTTCTTATAATCCTTAAAATTTTCAGATAAAATTGGAATCATTTCTTTATCAATTTCATAAGATAAAACATGTTTGAATTTGTTTAAAGCTAATTCAGTTAAACCGCCAAAACCAGGGCCTACCTCAATTATCGATGCATCTTTATTTTCACCAATTTGTCTAATTATATTTCCTAAGATATTTTTATCTATAAGAAAGTTTTGTCCAAATTTCTTTTTGATTTTAAAATCATAATCTTTAATTGTCTTTCTTGTTTTATCAACAGTTCCTATTTCTCTCATAAATTACTCCGCTAGAATTTTTTCTAAATCACCTTTGTTTAGTCCCATGGCATTAATTACTTTTAAAAGTGTTTTGGTATTAAACAAAGGAATCTGTAATGCTTTAGCTACCTTATCTCTATTTTTAAGTGAACAACTGCCTGATAAACCTAACTCTAATAAATCAATTAAATTTAATTGATTTTCTTTTTTATCTTTAAATGTTACAACATTTTTAAGGGCTTCTATTATATCGTTATCGGTAGCGTGTTCAACCCCAATTTTTTTCCTATTATGAGAAAAAGCTTTTTCTCTTCTAATATAAGCAACCTTATAATTAGTTATATGTTCTGTAATTGTTTTTTCTATTTTTCTTCCCGGATAATCTGGATCTAAAAATAGAATAACTCCTGTTTTATTGCTTGCCCTTTTTATTAATTCAATCGTCTCATTGCTAATTTGTGATCCATTCGTAATTATTACAAATGTATCAGGATATATTTTTTTAATTCTTAATTCATCATGATGGCCTTCAACCACAATTGTTTCTTTAATCATTAAAATACTTCTTTATTGCTTTTTTTGGCATAATGAAATTAATTTGTTTTTCAAAGACTTCAATTTCTTGATTTCCATATTTACCTTTTTCTCCATCCATGTTCCAAACCACTTCATCACCAGCCGTTATTTTCAATTTTTTTGTTTTGAATCTTACAATTTTTTTAATTGAAGCTTCGGTTATAATAAATGAGACGAGATATATTAAATTATTTAAAAATGGCACATATCTATATAATACAATATCAATCATTCCATCATCTAGTTTTGGTTTCTTTATCATTTTTAAACCAGCAACACGACGGGAATTAATAAATAAAGCCAACGAAAATCTTCCTTCGATTACCCTATCTTCAGTTTCTACTTTTAAATATGTTTTAGGAACAGTAAAGAAACTTTTAATTCCTTTTAAAACATAAGCAAAAGGTCCAAACATTCTTTTTAATTTAGAACTTGTTTCATAACTAATATTGACATAGGCACCTGTTGTAAGAACATACATAAAATATATTCCATTGGCATTAACCAAATCAATTTTTCTATAATATCCATCAGTTATTATTTTTAAAGCTCTATAAACATTCTTAGAAATATAGTATGTATGGCCAACATCACATGTTGTCCCAGCAGGTATATAACCAAGATTTACATCTTTATTACCTTTCATAATTCCATTAACGACTTCATTAAGAGTTCCGTCGCCACCAACAGCGATAATTAAATCAACTTTTTCCGATTCTCTTTTAGCAATCTCACCAACTTCATCACGTGAATGTGTAGTAACAAATACTTCAGTTGAAAACCCACTATTGCCTAGTTTTTTTATAACTTGAGCTAAATAACACCTAAAATTTTGTTTCCCACTGTTAGGATTATAAATTAATGCACACTTCTTCACTCTATCACCACAAATCCATATCAATAGTTTTATTTTAATTATATCATATTTTTACTTTTTATAGAATATTTAAGATTCAATTTCATATAATTTAGTAGGTGAGCAATATGGCTGTTATAAAACATACTGAAGCAGAAATAAAACTACTCGCTCGTTTAATGCGCGCTGAAGCTGAGAGTGACGGAAAACTTGGAATGCTTATGGTAGGAAACGTAGGTGTTAATAGAGTTTTAGCTAGTTGTTTAGATTTCGTAGATATTAGAACCGTTTCCCAGATGGTAAATCAACATCCTGGAGGTTTTGAATCAACACTTAAATCTTACTTTTATCAAGCTCCAAGACAAATTGACATTGACTTGGCTAAAAGGTCATTAGCTGGCGAAAGATATGTTCCTGCAACAACAGCTTTATGGTTTTATAATCCAGGCGATAATGATTGTCAAGCACAGTGGTATGGTCAGTGGAACAGTGGCAGATATAAATCACATTGTTTCTATGGCCCATTACCATCAGAAAATTGTTATAATGGAGGTTAACAAATGAGTTTTCAATATCCAGGTGGAGGATTTTATATACCACCAACAAATCCTTATTCACAAAGTCCTTTTCAAATGCCTTATCAATCAAATTTCCAAACACCATTTCAAACACCATATCAGGTGAACTATCCTTCTCCTTTACAACCTAGTTTCCCACAAAACATTCCATTTCCTTCAATTCCTCAGCAGCAACCAAATATTTTTACTGAACAATCATATGTAGAAAACATTTTAAGACTTAATAAGGGTAAAGTAGCAACAGTTTACATGAATTTTGAAACTGGATCTCAAAGTGGAAATATGGTTTTCAAAGGTGTAATTGAAGCAGCTGGTAAAGATCATATCATTTTATCTGATACTGTTACTAAAACAAGATATGTATTATTAACTATTTATCTACTTTACATCACATTTGATGAAGAAATTAACTACTACTATCCTTACTCAGGCGAAAGTAATATTTCTGTTTAAAAAATTCCTTGAACAAAGGAATTTTTTTATTGACTAGTCTTTAACTAAAAGTGATATAATTTAAGTATATAAAGTTTATTGAAAGGATGATAATATGAGTTGTATTTTTTGTAGAATTATAAATGGAGAAATTCCTTGTTACAAATTATATGAGGACGATAAAGCAATTGCTTTTTTAGATGTATCACAAAGTACTTTTGGTCATACCCTAGTATTACCTAAAGAACACGTAGAAAACATTTTATCTTTAGATGAAAATCTTGCTGGTCATTTATTTAGTGTTGCTACTAAAATTAGTAAGAAATTAAATGAGATTTTAAATCCTATTGGTATTAATATCATCAATAATAATAAAGAACCTCTTCAATCAGTAATGCATTTCCACATTCATTTAATCCCTCGGTATTTAAATGATGAATTAAAAATTTCCTTTCCTAATAATTATGGGAAATTTAAAGAGGAAGAACTAACTGAATTAATTAATAAACTTAAGTTTTAAAAAAGATGAATTTTGAAGTTTACTTCAATTTTCATCTTTTTATTTACTTATATTAAATTATTTAATAATATCTACGCCCATGTATTTTCTTAATACTTCTGGAACGATGATTGAACCATCTTTTTGTTGATAATTTTCCATAATGGCAATTACAGTTCTACCAACAGCTAATCCTGATCCATTTAATGTATGAACAAATTCTGGTTTAGCATCTTTAGTTCTTCTAAATTTAATGTTTGCTCTTCTAGCTTGATACTCTTCAGCATTAGAAATTGAACCAATTTCTCTATATTTATTTTCGCCTGGTAACCAAACTTCGATATCATAAGTTTTTCTCATACCGAAACCTAAATCACCAGTACATAATTCAACGACATGATAAGGGATATCAAGAAGCTTTAATACTTCCTCTGAATCAAGTATCATTTTTTCTAATTCATCGTATGAATCTTCTGGTTTAGTAAATTTAATTAGCTCAACTTTATTAAATTGATGTTGACGAAGAATACCTTTAGTATCTCTTCCGGCAGATCCTGCTTCTTGGCGGAAAGCTGTCGTATATGAACAGTATTTAATTGGCAATTTATCGACATCAAGCATTTCGTCACGATGTAAGTTAATTGTTGGAACTTCAGCTGTTGGATTTAAGTATAAATTACGATCATCATATACTTTAAATGCATCTTCCTTAAACTTAGGGAATTGGCCTGTTGCGTACATTGACGCTTCATTAATTAAATATGGTGGCATTACTTCTCTATATCCTCTTGATGCATGTAAATCCATCATAAATTGAATTAAACATCTTTCAAGTCTAGCGCCTAAGCCTTTATACACAACAAAACGGCTACCTGAGATTTTTCCCGCTCTTTCAAAGTCTAAGATATCAAGCGTTTCACCTAATTCATAATGAGGTTTTGGTTGAAAATCAAATTTTGTTGGTTCTTTAAATTTTCTAATTTCTCTATTTTCTGTATCATCTTTACCAATTTTAATATCTTCATTTGGAAGGTTAGGAGTACAAAGTAAGGTATACTTAATCTTTTCATCAAGACGCGCTACTTCATCATCCATTTCCTTGATTTCGTTTGTATATGCATTAACTTCATTTTTTATTTCTGTTGCATCTTTTTTCTCACGCATGTATTGGCCAATTAATTTAGATGCTTCATTTTTTTTAGCTTTTAAAACTTCAACTTTTTGAATCAAATCTCTTCTTTTTTTATCATCTTCTACAAGTTCATAAATATAAGTAAAATCACCATTTCTTCTTGATAATAATTCAACTACTTTATCCGTATTTTCACGAATGTATTTTAAATCTAACATAATTTTTCACTCCTTCATTTTTATATAAAAAAATACCCGTCCCTAAATAAGGGACGAGTATTAATAACCCGTGTTGCCACCCTAGTTGAGAATAACTTTATTCTCCACTCTTTAGAAATAACGGTTCCTGCCGGAAAGTTTTCTTTCACTTAGAGATAGAATTCATAAAGTAATCTATTAACTTTCACCAGCCGTTAACTCTCTAAAAAGATTTTCTTTATTACTTATTCTCTTCAACGTTTTTATATATATATTTATTATATCACTTTTTAATTATTTCAATTGTTTTTTATTCAAACAAATCAACTTCTGATGCTTCTTCATCACTATCATCATTGTCTTCATCATCTTGATCTATAATATCTTCTTCTTCATTATCATTCATAGAATCAAAATTTTCTTTATTTAATGTTCCAACTTCTTTTGTTCTTAAAATTTCATCATCTGAAGCATCTTCATCAAATTCTGATTCTTCCATCTTTGGTACAACAGCAATGGTTGTAACCTTTTGATCCTCAGTTAAATGCATGATAATGACACCTTGAGTTGAACGCTTTGTTTGAGCAATTTGTTCAATTGGAACTCTGATGATCATACCTTTGTTTGTAACAACAAGTAAGTCTTCATCACCTACTACAGATAACAACTTAGCTAAACTACCATTTTTAGTTGTAACATTTAAAGTCTTAACGCCTTTTCCGCCACGTGATTGGCAACGATACTCATCAATATCGGTACGTTTACCATAACCGTTTTCTGTGATGACTAAGATTTCTTTTTTGTCCTCTGATACACAAGTTACGCCAATAACCTTATCTTCATCTTCAAGCAAAATACCTCTAACACCTGATGCAGTTCTACCCATATCACGAGCGTCCTGTTCATTAAATCTTATGGCTTTACCATTTGATGCTCCAATAATAATGTCCTTGTTGCCATCAGTTAATAATACTGACATTAATGTATCATCATCACGTAAGGATACCGCTCTAATACCATTGTTTCTAATATTTTGGAAATCGCTGACTTTTGTTCTCTTAACAATACCTTTGCTTGTCGTAAAGAATAAGTAGCCTTCTTCAAAATCGTGAATGTTTACAACAGCTGCGACTGATTCACCTTCATTTAAATTTAATAAGTTAACAATTGGTAAACCTTTTGAGTTTCTACCATAGTTTGGAATCTTATATCCTTTAATCTTATATACGCGACCAAAGCTTGTAAAGAATAGTAAGAAGTCATGAGTTGATGTGGATACTATTGTATCAATAACATCATCTTCATTAACCTTCATACCGGTTTTTCCTCTACCTCCGCGGTTTTGAGATCTATATACATCAATATTCATCCTCTTAACATAACCGCTGCTTGTAAGGGCAATAATTACATCTTCTTCAGGAATTAGATCTTCATCATCAATATCTAAGTCACCATAAACATCAATTTCTGTTCTACGTCCATCTCCATATTTTTCTTTAACTTCTAAAATTTCTTTTTTAAGGATTTCCTTTTGTTTATCTTTAGAAGCAAGGATTTCTTCATAGTTAGCGATTGCTACAAGTAATTCATTTAATTCTTGATGAATCTTTTCAGTTTCTAAACCTGATAATCTTCTAAGCGGCATTGCTAAAATTGCTTTTACCTGAATATCAGACAAACCAAAACGTTCAATTAAACGTGCTTCTGTATCATCATAAGATTCTTTTATTATTCTAATAACTTCGTCAATATTATCTAAACAGATAATAAATCCTTCTAGAATGTGACGGCGAGCTTTAGCCTTTTCTAAGTCAAATTTAGTTCTTCTAATTAAGACTTCTAATTGATGTTTATAATAAACCTCTAAGCATTCTTTTAAGTTTAAAACCTTTGGTGTTCCATCAACTAACGCTAGCATATTAACGGAAAATGATGTTTGTAATTGCGAATTCTTATACAAATTATTTAAGACAACTTCAGGATTAACATCCTTCTTTAATTCAATAATTAGTCGCATACCATTACGGTTAGACTCATCACGTAAATCGTTAATTCCTTCAACTTTCTTATCTTTAGCAAGTTCTGCAATTCTTTCAATAAGAACCGTTTTATTGACCTGATAAGGAATTTCTTTAACTATTATTTGATGTTTGCCATTAGCTAATGTCACAACTTCAGATTTAGCACGAATTTTGACATTTCCCCGGCCAGTTTCAAAAGCATCTTTAATTCCTTGTGCGCCTAAAATTGTTCCGCCTGTTGGAAAGTCTGGACCCTTAACATATTTCATTAGTCCAGAAACTGAAATTTCTGGTTCATCGATTAAAGCCACATAACCATCAATTACTTCTGTTAAATTGTGAGGTGGAATAGCAGTTGCCATACCAACAGCGATACCTGATGCACCATTTACTAGTAAGTTTGGAATTCTTGAAGGAAGAACACTTGGTTCTTTTTCTGATGCATCATAGTTATCAATAAAATCTACCGTATTTTTATCAATGTCTTTTAACATTTCGACAGTGATCTTTGCCATCTTTGCTTCAGTATAACGCATAGCAGCTGCTCCATCACCATCAACAGAGCCAAAGTTACCATGGCCATTTACAAGCGGATATCTGTATGAAAAATCCTGAGCCATTCTAACCATCGAGTCATAAATTGCTGAGTCACCATGAGGGTGATACTTACCCATAACGTCTCCGACGATTCTCGCTGACTTTTTAAACGATTTGTCTGGATAAACACCTAATTGATCCATACCGTATAAAATACGACGATGAACTGGTTTTAATCCATCTCTTGCATCAGGTAAGGCTCTTGCTACAATAACACTCATGGCATATGATAAAAAGGAGTTTTTCATTTCATGAGTTATTTTTATTTCTTTTACTTTTCCTTGACCATGTTCTACTTGAACATCTTCATAATATGTATCGCTCATGTTTTACCTCCTAGAAATCGATATTTTCAACGTAACGGGCATTCTCTTGGATGAAGTCTCTTCTTGGTTCAACATCATCACCCATTAACATACTGAAAATTCGATCTGCTTCAATTGCGTCATCTAAATTTACTTGTAATAAAGTTCTAGTAGCTGGATCCATTGTTGTTTCCCATAGCTGTTCAGGATTCATTTCACCTAGACCTTTATATCTTTGTAGGGCATAATTTTTAATTGTCTTTGTTTTTTCTGCAAGCTCTTCATCACTATAAGCATAATCAATGGTTTTACCATAAGAAATTTTATATAGTGGTGGTTGAGCTATATATACAAAACCATTCTCAATTAATGGTCGTAAATATCTATATAAGAAAGTTAGAAGAAGTGTTCTAATGTGCGCTCCGTCGACGTCGGCATCGGTCATAATAACAATTTTATGGTAGCGGGCTTTTTCAACATCAAATTCATCGCCAAAGCTTGTGCCAAAGGCTTGAATCATTGATAAAATTTCCTTGTTACCTAAAGCTCTATCAAGTCTTGCTTTTTCAACGTTTAACACTTTTCCTCTTAAAGGTAGAATTGCTTGGAATTCTGATTCACGGCCTTGTTTTGCTGAACCACCGGCTGAATCTCCCTCGACAATATAAATCTCGGCTCTTTTTGCATCTTTAGTTCTGCAATCAGCCAATTTTGATGCAAACCCTAAACTATCAAGTGGAGATTTTCTTCTTGTTGCTTCTCTTGCTTTTTTAGCAGCAATTCTTGCACGAGATGCAAGCATTGCTTTTTCAATGATTATCTTCGCATTAATAGGGTTTTCTAATAAATATCTTTCAAGACCATCACTTAAAACGTTAGATACTACACGTCTAGCATCTGTTGATCCAAGTTTTGCCTTAGTTTGTCCTTCAAATTGAGGGTCAGGATGTTTAATTGAGACAATCGCAATTAATCCTTCACGTGTATCATCACCAAGTAATGATTCATCCTTTTTAAATATTCCACTACTTGTACCATATTTATTTAATATTCTTGTTAAAGTTGTTTTAAATCCTTCTTCGTGTGTCCCACCTTCAGGATTGTTAATATTATTAGTAAAAGGATATATGTTTTGTGCATACCCGCTATTATATTGCATACCTATTTCAACTTGAATGCCTTCTTGAGTTGCTTCAAAATAAATAACATCTTGATGAATTGGTTCTTTTCCGCTACTTAAAAAATCAACATACTCTTTTACTCCGCCCTCATACATGTATTTTTTTGATTCAATATTTTCTGAGTCTCTTTCATCAGTAATTATAAAAGTAATGCCTTTGTTTAAGAAAGCTAATTGTTGGACTCTAATTCTTAATGTTTCATAATCAAATTCTTGCGATTCTGTAAAAATTTCCTTATCTGGTAAGAATCTTACAACAGTACCTTCTTTTTCTGCACGACCAATAATTCTTAAATCTTCTTTAACAAAACCGTGGTCGAATTTTTCAAAGTAAATATTTCCATCGCGATGTACTTCTACTTCAAGCCATTCAGATAAAGCGTTAACTACTGAAGCACCTACGCCATGTAAACCGCCTGATACCTTATATGATGAATGATCAAATTTACCACCAGCATGTAAGACAGTAAAAATTGTTTCAACTGTTGGTCTTTGTGTTTTTGGATGGATATCAACAGGAATTCCTCGACCATTATCTTCTACTTGAACAATATTGTCAGGAAGAAGCGTGATATTAATTGTATCTGCATAACCAGCTAACGCTTCATCAACTGAGTTATCAACAATTTCCCATACTAAATGGTGTAGTCCTTTTGGGCCAGTTGTACCAATGTACATACCAGGTCTTTTTTTAACGGCTTCTAGCCCTTCTAAAATTTGAATATTACTGGCATTGTATTGATTTGTATTCATATTCTTTTACCTCCTGATTACAAACCTCAAAAACTTTTACTCTTTTGAAATTTGTTTGGTCTATTTCTTTAATACTTGTTGTTGTAATAATTGTTTGAGTTTCTTTGTTTATACTTTTAAGTAACTCATTTTGTCTTGTTAAATCTAATTCACTAAAGACATCATCTAATAGAAGAATTGGATTTTCTTTTTTATATGCTCTAATAAAATCAACTAATGCTAATTTAATTACTAAGCAAATTGTTCTTGCTTCACCTTGAGAAGTATAGTCCTTTGCTAATAGCCCATTTTTTTTAATCAAAATATCGTCTCGGTGAACACCAATATTTGTTGATTTTGTCTTTAAATCGTATTGATAACTATTTTGGTATGCTTCTAAAGATTCATTTTTTTCATCAGTTACATATTCAAGTTCTATTTTTTCGCTCTTACCTGATATTTTTTCATAACGATTTAAAAGAAAGGTATTCATAATTTCAATAAATTTTAAACGACCTTCCTTGACGCTTTTCCCAAACGCCATTAAATTAGTAGTCGCAATATCTAATAGGTCTTTATCAAACTTGTTTTCTTCATTCATCTGTTTTAAAAGATCATTGCGGTATTTTAAGTGTTTTTTATACATGCTTAAATTGTACAAATACTTCTTTGATACCTGTCCCATTTCTGAGTCAATAAAGTTTCTTCTTTCTATTGGAGAACCTTTAATGAGTTCTAAATCTTCTGGCGCAAATAACACAACGTTATAATTACCAATAAACTCACTTAACCTTTTCACTTCAAAGCCGTTTTTTATGGCCTTTTTCCCGTTTTTAGCAATGACCAGTGATAATTCTATTCTTTCAGTATCTAAATTCGCTATACAAGAAATTTTTGCGAATTCTGAGTTGAAATTAATAAGTCTTTGATCGTGGGCTTTATATGATTTTGAAAAGCATAAAACATATATAGCCTCTAAAATACTTGTCTTACCTGCGCCATTTTTTCCTACAAAGATATTGATAAGAGGGTCTAACTCAACTTTGGCACTCTGGTAATTACGGAAATTCTTTAAATTAATCTCACTAATTCTCATGTCTTATTACATACTTAGTTTTATTTACAACTTCAACTACATCGTTATTATATAGTTTGCGCCCTCTTCTATTATCTTCTTCTCCATTAACTAAAATTTTATTGGTGCTTAGAAAGTATTTAACCTCTCCGCCTTGACTGATTACTCCAACAAACTTTATTAATTGTCCTAGCGTTATAAATTCCGTGTTAATTTTTACTTCTTTCATAAAAGCACCTCTTCCGCAATTTTTATGTTTATATATATAATATTATAATATATTTATATAGAAATTTCAAGAAAAAAAGGAGAATAATTCTCCTTAAAAGTTACTTAATATTAATTCTTCTATCGTGTTGATTAATAATTTGCTACCCTGCTCATCTAAATTCTGAACTACCATAATAATCAGTCCTAATCGATCCCCATATAAGTCTAATGTTTTAACAAAAATATCTTTGGTTTCCTCTAAAATTAAATCATTATTTATTTCTAATCTCTTTAAACCATGAATTTTTTCATCTGTAAACTTGTATAGTGCATCGATGAACTCACCCGATAATTCTACGCTGGTTACTTTATAATTTCCTTTACTAAAACCAATTATTTTTTCTTTATCAGTAATTATTATTTGGTTTTTAGTCGTCTGATAAACAGCGTCACATATTTGTTTTACCAGCCTATTTATTTCATCAATATGTGAATGTCTTGATAAGACAACGTCATTATCGCTGTTAACATAAATTTCTAGTGAATCCCCTTCATTAATTCTTAATGTTTTTCGCATTTCTTTTGGTATTACTATTCTTCCAAGATCATCAACACGACGAACAATTCCGCTTTTTTTCAAAAAAAACACCTCTTTCTATTTGACAATAGTAATGTGTGCTTTTTTTATTTTTTTATGCAATTTTTTCAAAAAATTTGATTGCGACAATCTGATATGGTTCCTCAAGATTAATCGTATCAATTATTACCTGAATTTTTTTCTCTTTGTACATAAATCTAATGTTTCGGTTTATATCTAAAGCGACCTTAAATATTTTTTCACCTGCAAGTTTTAGTGAAGCTAATTCGCTAAATATCATAATAACATTAGTTTTTGTTACTAAGACTTTTTCGATTCCAACTTTATTTAAATAGTATTCAAAAATCTTACTATCAATATATTCATTGAGTTCAGGAGAAACTTGACCAAAGCGATCTATAAATTCAAGCTTTAATGCTTCTGCTTCTGGTAAAGATTTCAAGTTGTTAATCTTCTTATGCATTTCTAATTTGACATAATCATTTTCAATATAATCCTTGTCAATAAACTTATTAATTTTTAAGATTGGTTTAGTTTCTTCTTCTAAAACATCTTCGCCTTTCTTCTTCTTTATTTCTTCTTCAAGAATCTTCATATAAAGATCAAGACCGACACTATCAATAAATCCTGATTGTTCACTACCTAAAACATCGCCAGCACCTCTTATTGATAAATCTCTAAGAGCAATCTTAAAACCACTACCAAGCTCAGTAAAATCTTTAATTACTTTTAATCTCTTATACGCTTCGTCAGTTAATTTTTTGTTGTTATCATACATGAAATATGCATAAGCAATCTTGTTGCTTCTACCAACTCTACCTCTTATTTGATAAAGTTGGGAAAGGCCCAAATTCTCAGCATTATGTATTATTAATGTATTAGCATTTGGAATATCAATTCCTGTCTCAATAATTGTCGTTGAAACAAGTACATCAAACTTTCCATCAATGAATTCACTAATGATATTCTCTAAATCAATCCTAGACATTTGACCATGAGCAAATGCAATTTTAGCATAAGGAACAAGTCTATTTAGTTTATCAACAATTTGGTCAATATCTTGTACTTTGTTGTATAAATAAAAGACTTGCCCTTCTCTTGATAATTCTCTTTCAATCGCTTCTTTAACCGCGTAATCATTTCTTTCTAAAACATATGTTTGAACTGGATATCTATCCTTTGGCGGAGTATCAAGTAAACTCATGTTTTTTACACCCATAATTGCCATCTGAAGGGTTCTTGGAATTGGTGTTGCTGTCAAGGTTAAAACGTCAACATTAATCTTTATTTCTTTAATTTTTTCTTTATGAGTTACTCCAAATCTTTGTTCCTCATCAATTATTAAAAGCCCTAAATCTTTAAATTTTATATCGTTGCTTAAAATCCTATGTGTCCCAATTAATATATCAGCTTTTCCTTCTTTTACTTGTTTAATCGTATTATTAACTTCCTTAGGTGTAACAAAACGATTTAAAAGCTTAACAACTACACCAAACTTTTCCATTCTTTCTTTAAATGTATAATAATGTTGTCTTGAAAGAACAGTAGTTGGGGCAAGATATGCGACCTGTTTACCTGATAAAACTGCTTTAAACGCCGCTCTTAATGCCACTTCTGTTTTACCAAAACCAACATCACCACAAATAAGCCGGTCCATAGGGCTCTCTTTTTCCATATCTTTTTTAACATCTTCGACCGCTCTTATTTGATCTGATGTTGCTTCATAAATAAAATCATCTTCAAATTCTTTTTGAAGCTCGTTATCTTTTAGAAACGCAAAACCTTTGCTCGCTTCTCTTTTAGCATATAATTCAATTAATTTTTCCGCAATATTAGCAGCTTTTTCACGAACTTTTTGTTTAGTTTTTGCCCACTCAGCTTTATCCATTTTATTAAGTTTAGGAACAAAAGCTTCACTTCCTGCATATTTGGCGATTAAATTGATTTTATCAACCGGCAAATATAAAGCACCATCACCTGCATATTTAATGTAAATATAATCGTTTTTCTCTTTTCCAACGGCTAATGTAACAATTTCTACAAATTGCCCAATACCATAATCATAATGAACAATATAGTCACCTTTTTGAAGCTCATTAATGGTTTTAATTCTTTTTGCTTCTTTAAATACACCTTTATATCTTGCTGGACGAACATCAACTTTTTTAAATATGGCTCGTTCATTAATTATTATTAAATTCTCTTTTATAAGATTTGCGTTAGGTAAATAACCTTTACTTAGTATATTGATTATATTAGGAATGATATCGTCATCTTCACTTATGATTTTATATTTAATATTTTCATCCTCTAACATGCTAATAAAACTATTTTTAACTGTTGCGGTTCTAATACTTAATACCGTTGTTTTTTTCCCATCACTTGCTTTTAAATCTTTTTTAAAAAGCTCTAAATTATCATCATAATTAAATATATCACGATTAGGAAGATATAGTTCATCACATTTAAAATCAATATCATCTTTCCTTTTATTTAAGAAAATATTCTGATTCTTAACAAAAATATTACTTAACTCATTTAAGTATGAAAAATTCATCTTACTATAATTTCCACATGATTCATAATATTCTGATATTTCCTTGTTTATTAAAAGTGTGCTGTCATTTATATTGTAATAGTCGGCATATATAACTATTTTATCATCGATATAATCAATGATTGACGAGGAAGAATCATTAATAACTTTAATATATTTAAATAGCCGATCTAAGTTTTCATAATTAACAATTGAAGAATGATCTTTTTCAATTTTTGCTAGGTCATCCTTGGTGAAATTAAAACTCTTTTTCTTATCTTCGATATAGCTTAATAATTTTTCTTTTTCTTCTTCAGTATAGATAAATTCATAAACAGGATAAACATCAATTTTATCGGCCTTTCCTGTTGATTTTTGTGTATCAATATCAAACTCTTTTATTTCTTCTAATTCATCGCCAAAAAAGTCTAGTCTATATGGTTGCTTACTAGTTAATGAATAAATATCTAGTATGCCTCCTCTTACACTAAACTCGCCTTGACTTTCAACTGTATAGGTTCTTTTATAACCTAACATAACTAATTTTTGAATAATGTTTTGTATATCATATTCTTTATTTTTTTCAAAATGTAAAATGTTATTTTGAATTTTTTCTTTCGGCATTGTATATGATAAAACACCCATTAAATTAGTTACGATTATTTGTGGCTCACCACTAAAAATACTTTCTAAAGTATTAATTCTTTCAATCTTAAATTCTTTAGACTCAGCTAATAATTCTGTTGAAACAAACTCATCTTTAGGATAGAAACAAACATTTTCTAAAATATAATTAAGCTCATCAAAAATCTTTTGGGCATTAAAAATGTTTGTTGCTACAACCACTATCGATTTTTTAGTTTTTTGATAAATGTACGCAATAAGAAGCGGATAAAGTTCTAAATATAGATCATATATCTGCAGATTTCTACTTGTGCTTATTAACTTTTCTAAATTTTTAAAATTCTCTTGTGTTTCTAAATATTTTATTATTCTTTTCATTTCATCAACGCCTTTAGGCGAGTTTTCACTCGCCATGGGATATCTAATTATATTTTGTCATGATAATATTATATGATACATCTTTTGTAAAATCTTCAATTATCTGGCAAGCTTTAACCTTTGTTTCAATAAAAATATTTTTTTCTTCTTTTGATAATTCACCTAAAACATAATCAATGGTATCTTTTTTTGCTTCGCCTATGCCAACTCTCATTCTTTTGAATTGATCAGTGCCGATATTTGCAATAATAGATTTTAAACCATTGTGCCCGCCCGATGAGCCATGTTCTCTAAGCCGTATTTTACCAAAAGGTAAGTCCAAATCATCAGAAACAATTAAGACATTGCTTATTGGTATTTGATAATAATCGCACACCTTTTTTACAGCAAGCCCCGAATTATTCATAAATGTTGTTGGTTTTAAAAGAAAATAATCACCTGATTTAGCGATCAAGCCATTTAACTTGGTTGATAACTTAAAATTTAAGTTATTATCTTTAGCAAAATCATCTAATATCATAAACCCGATGTTGTGCCGGGTGCCTTCGTATTCTTTGCCTGGATTTCCCAGTCCAACTATCATTTTCATTTTGCTCTTGGTTTAATTACTAAATAACGATTTGGTTCTTCACCAGCAGATTCAGTCACAACATCGCGCCATTCAGCAAGTTTTGTATGAATTATTCTTCTCTCATAAGAATTCATTGGTTGAAGTGATGAAGCAATTCTAGTTTTCGCAACTTCTTTAGCTGTTTTAGTGGCTAAAATTTCTAGTTGTTTTTTTCTTTGTTCCTTATAACCGCCAATATCAACCAAGACTATAAATTTTTCATCTTCTTCTTGGTGTAAATTAACAATGTTCCTAGTTAAAAATTGTAAACTTTCTAATGTTTTACCATTTTTACCAATTAATAGAGGATTTTCATTAGAATTAATAATGTATTGAATCTCATTTTCGCCATTCTTTTTCATTTCAACAAGAGCTTCAACATTCATATCTGCAGAGATTTTTTTAAGATAATTTAAACCCTCAAGAGCTGCATCATATTTGATATATGCTCTAACAGTATATTGTTTATTTAAACCAAAAAGGCTTTTCTTTTCTTCTAAAATATCTAGTTGGATTTTATCTTTAGGTGCTTTAAGTTCCTCACAAGCATGCTTTAATGCATCATCTAAATTTTTAGTATCAAATTCGATTTTTTTCATAAAATATTCCTCTTTTAGTAGTATTTTTTTCTGAGTTTTTCTGCTCTTTTAGTTTGCGTTCTTCTTGTAATAAATGTTTGGAAAATTTGATATAAGTTACCAATAATCCAATAGAAGGCTATACCAGCACTTGATAAAGAAACAGAAACCATCATTAGAATCATAACATATGAAAAAATCTTCATTGTTTTTGCTGATTGTTGTTGTTGAGCACTTTGATATTTTACGTTTTGTAATTCTTTTGGTTTTCTCATTGAGTATTCTTGAGAAACAAACATTGTTATACCAACAAGAATTGCTAAAATCCAGTCTTTTTCATTAAAACCAGTCCATAAGAAATCAAAACGTAACATATTTTGATATTTAGGAGTAATCGGCATTCTTCTAACCATATTATACATAGCAATAAAGATTGGCATTTGTAAGAAAGGCAAGAAACAACCAAGAATATTTATTTTATATTTTTTATAAATTTGCATTTGTTCCATTTGCATTTTTCTTTTTGAATTCTCGTCATTCAAACCAGCATATTTTTGTTGAATACGCTCTAAGTCTGGTTGAGCTAAAGACATCTTTGTTGACATATCATTACTTTTAGCATAAATAGGCCATCCTAATGTTCTTACAACAAGAGTCATTACTACTAATCCTAAGGCATATGAGTTAAATAATATTCTACTTACAAACGCAGTGAATTCTGCAAGCATTTTAATTATCCATTCCCATAAACCAATGTTTGATCCTTCGGTTAAAATAGGTTGCTGATATACATCTGTTGTGTTTTTTGTACAGCCGGTTAAAACGATTAAAGCAAAAACAACCATTATAATTAATAGGTATTTTCTTTTGTTTTTCATTTTTTTTCCTCAACTACTTTCATTTTTTTTAACATTTCTCTTATGTTGTTTTTAATTCCTAAAAATTCAAGCTCACTAGCTTTAGGCTTTACTATAATAACTAAATCTAATGTATTAATAATTTTTTCATTATTCATTATCGCTTTTAGTCTTCTTCTAATTTTGTTCCTTTCTACAGCATTTCCGTATTTTTTAGGAACACTAATGACATAACGATAGTGAATATTATCATGGTTTTCTTTTTGGTATATTACGAAAAAATTATTACCACAGCTCTTTTTTAAAGAAATTATCTGGGAAATTTCTTGATTTTTCCTTATACGATATTCTTTTTGCAAGACAACACCTCTTTTACAAAAAAAACACTCAAAACAGGAATTTTTCAAGTGTTTACAGGTATAAATGTGTTTTTTAATATTAAATTAGTTGTCGCTAACTGTTAGTTTTTTACGGCCTCTACTACGTCTAGCAGATAAAACTTTTCTTCCACCAACGGTTTCCATTCTGGCCATAAATCCGTGAGTTCTCACTCTTTTTATTTTACTAGGTTGATATGTTTTACTCATTATGAGCACCTCCCATTTCTAAAACCACGCCATATTATTATAAAAGAAAATTTTTTAAGTGTCAATGATTTTTTATTTTTTTTAATTTTGATAGTATTTTTTCTTGACATTCATGATTATTGCACCTATTTCATTAACCATAACAAATGCATTACGATTAACAGTAATATCAAGTCTTCTAGCATTTTTTCTTTGTTGAACTTTATTACCATTTTTACTTGTCCACGTTCCAGAGTTTGCAGATAATACTCCTATTGCTGATGGAACTCCTGTATACGTTTGAAACAGTAATGAAATACTAGCATATGGAGCTCTAAAAAGTAATGCAACACCAATTAAAGCTATAAAACCTGAAATTATGTAAATTACAGAGGTATAGTTTTCAATATTTGGTATCCATACATAATCTTTATACGCAGCATAAGCTAATATCAATCCAGCAATAATAAAGATAAAAGCAATTATGTTAGAACGATGTAGTTTTCTGTATGTTGTTTCGACGCTATCAATGAATTCAATTGGGATTTCAATTCTATTCATCCCTGTTGGTTCGTTTTTTTCAATTATAACGCGCTTGTTAGTGATGATTAGATTATCTTTTTTTACTCCTTGTCTTCCCCGAGTTTTACTATAATTATAATTCCTTATAACTTTTTCATCGGTTGACAATTTGACATATTTTCTCGATGACATCATTATTTCGCTCCCTTTACTTAAAAACGTATAATTTTGAACTCATTTCATCAAACCTATTATATCAAATGCTGGTACATTATGCAATTACTTATTTTCTTTTTGATGTTTCACCATTTAAAATGTTAATTATTTAAGTGGAAAAGTTATTCAGTTTTTATGTGGAAAACTCTTATAAACCCCTAATTATCGACGTTTTTTTTCCCATGTTTCCCCAAAACGATTTAAAGACTTACAAAGTTATCCACATTTTTTGTGGAAAACTTGTTGGTTGTTTTCAAACTTAATATGATATAGTTTTTATAGGAGCCGAAATATTAAATTTTTAGAGGTATTTTTTATGCAAATGTATGAAGATGTATGGTTGAAAGTAAAAGATCAATTGAAGAATTATTACGATGCAGATGTATATTCTGAATACTTTCAGGATATTAATCACGTATTTAAGGTTGTCAATAATTATATATACTTAATCGTACCAAATGAATTAGTTAAAAAAAGAATTGAAACCTTATATTTAAACAGATTAAATTCAATGATCAAGGAATCTTTTAATGAATTACATATGTTTAAATTAATTACACAGGAAAAAAGTGAATTAGAAACTAAAAACACTAATGAGTATCAAATAACTAAACCCGAGGATTTATCCAATAAATATCGCAATGATTTAAATAATTCCTATACCTTTGATAATTTCGTTGTTGGCGATAGTAACCGTCTGGCCTATTTATCTGCGATGAATGTGGCCAAGCAACCAACTGGGGTAATTAACCCGTTATACATTTTTGGGGACGTTGGTTTAGGAAAAACGCATTTAATGCAATGTATTGGTAACTATGTTCTTGATGTTAATATGCACAAGAAGATTCTTTACATTAAAACAGATCAGTTTGTCGAAGAATATGGGAAATCAATTCATCAGAATTTATATAACGAATTTACTAAAAAGTTTGAAGATGTTGATATTTTTCTTGTTGACGATATCCAATTCTTATCAGGAAAAGAAAAATCACAATTAGAGTTTTTTAAGGTTTTTGAAAAATTATATAGTACACAAAAACAAATTATTATTACAAGCGACCGTAAGGCATCGGAACTTCATGAAATAATGTCTCGTTTAACATCCCGTTTTGAATGGGGGTTAGTTGTGGATATTGATCGGCCAAATCTAACACTTAGAAAACAAATTTTAAAACAAAAACTAGCGACAGAAATATCAGATCCTTCAGTTGTTCCTGAGGAGATAATTGATTGTATCGCAGGACTTTTTGAAAACAACGTTAGAGAGCTTGAAGGGGCGTTAAAAAGAGTACTATTCTATTGTACTGCATTTAACGTGGAATTTACCGTCGAAAATACAATGATTGCTTTAGAAAATTTAATTAAAGTAAAAGTTCCACATACATATGTTGATGAAAGTAACGTCACTAATATCTTAAGTATTGTCAGCAATTACTTTAATATAACAACTACCGACCTTTTAGGTAAGTCAAGATCTAAAAATTATGTCTATCCTCGTCAGATAGCGATGTACATTTTAAAAGATATGTTTGATTTAACTTATAAAGCCATTGGTAATATCTTTGGCGGTCGAGATCATACAACAGTTTTATATAGTATTGAAAGAATTGAAACCGATATGCAGATGGACAAAAATCGAAAATTAGATGTCGAAAATTTGTTAATCAAATGTGGAAAAATAAAGAAGAAATAATCGCTAAATTTTCATATTTTACTGTACTTTTAGTATAATATATGATATAATATTATAGGAATAAAGGATTATCCACATTTCCACTCAAGCATAATTCTTTTACTTAAAAAAGAATAAATAAATAATTAATTTTATTGGAGGTTCTTATGATTTTTTCAATTAACAAAGAAGTGTTTTTAAATAATTTGACTGTTGCTCAAAAAGCTGTATCATCAAAAACACCAAACCCTGCACTACAAGGTATTAATATAGAAGCAAAAGAAGATTCAATTGTTATTATCACAAGTAATTCGGACATTTCCATTAAACTTGAAATAAAAGATCAATCATTACAAATTGAAAAAACTGGAACAAGTTTAATACCAGGTAAATTCTTTATTGATATCATTAGAAAACTTGATGCAGAGACTATCAGTTTAAGTATGGTAGAAGACAACATGTTAAGGATATTTGCTAATCGTTCTGATATTACATTAAATACAATGGATATAGCTGATTACCCTCATATACCTTTCCAATTAAAAGAAAATCCAATTTTGCTTGATGCGAAGATTTTAAAATCAATCATTAAACAAACAACCTTTGCTACATCAACAGTAGAGAATAGACCAATCCTAACGGGTGTTAACTTAAAAGTTAGAGAAGATAAATTATATGCAATATCAACTGACTCTTTTAGATTAAGTCAAAAGAAAGTAGATATTACAAGTGATTTTAATAATTTAAATATAATTATTCCTGGACGCAGTCTTGATGAATTATTAAAGGTCATTGAAAACGAAAATAGTCAAGTTGAGTTACACCTTGACAATAATAAGATTTTATTTAAATTTTCAAATGTATTATTTCAATCTCGTTTACTTGAGGGGAATTATCCAGAAACATCTCGTTTAATTCCTGTTGATTTCCCTATTGTTTTAAAATTTAAGAAAGACGATTTAATATCTCGTGTTGAACGTGCAGCTTTACTTTCAACAAAAGAAGGAAATAATAGTATTGTTAAATTAACGCTTAAAACAAATTCAACTGTTGAAATTTCTTCTAACTATCCTGAAATAGGTAAAATTGTTGAAGAAATCTTCCCACTTGAAAATGTTACAGGAGCTGCAATTAAAATAGCTTTCAGCTCAAAATATTTCTTAGATGCTTTAAAAACTTTTGCATCAGAAAATGTTAGTGTTAAATTTACTGGAGAAATTCGTCCATTCATTATTGAAGGAGAAATAGATCCAGGTCTTATCGAATTAATTTTACCAGTAAGAACGGAATAAAAGAAAACATCAACTGATGTTTTTTTTAAGTGAAGAGGTTAAAAAATGAAAAAATATGATTGCATTGTTGTAGGGGCTGGCCCTGCTGGAATATTTACGTGTTACGAACTTTTAGAAAAGAATAAAGATTTAAAAGTTTTACTGATAGATAAAGGTAATGATATTTACAAAAGACATTGTCCAATTTTAGAAGGTAAAACTGAAAAATGCCCAACCCAAAAAAATGGGAAAGTAAGTTGTTTTCCTGCTTGTTCTATAACGAACGGCTTTGGTGGCGCTGGCGCTTATTCTGACGGAAAATTTAATATTACTTCAGAATATGGTGGATGGTTAAATGAATATATATCTGATGAGGAATTAGAATCTTTAATTGATTATGTTGATAAGATAAATCTTAAACATGGGGCGACACAAGAAATTACTAATCCTAATACTGATAAAATCAAAGAGATTGAAAGAAACGGCTTAGCTCATGGTTTAAAGCTTTTAAGAGCTAAGGTAAGACATTTAGGAACAGAAAACAATTTAAACATCTTAAAAAGTATTTTTGAAGAATTAAAAGAAAAAATTGATATGCTTTATCGCACTGAGGTTTTAGATATTATTGTCGAAAATAACAAACTAAAAGGTGTTAAGATTGTTGATGAAGAAATATATAGTGACTTTGTTGTTGTTACTCCTGGACGTGACGGATCAACTTGGATTGAAGAATTATGTCATAAATTTAATATTCCAATGAAAAACAATTACGTTGATATTGGGGTTAGAGTAGAAACTAACAATGAGATAATGGAAGAAATTAATAAAAACCTTTATGAAGGTAAATTTATTTATAGAGCAAGTTGTGGGACAACAGTTAGAACTTTCTGTTCAAATCCTAGCGGGCACGTTGTTATTGAAAATCATAGTGGAACAATTCTAGCTAACGGTCATGCTTATGAGGATAAGAATCTTGGAACAAAGAACACAAATTTTGCCTTACTTGTTTCTCATGAGTTTTCTGAGCCTTTTAATCAACCAAACGAGTTTGCTCATAGCGTATCACGATTAGCTAATATGTTAAGTAATGGTTCAATCATTGTTCAGCGTTATGGTGATTTGATTCAAGGAAGACGGACAACGACAAAAAGATTAAAAGAAGGTTTTGTAATACCAACGCTTAAAGAAGCAGTTCCTGGAGATTTAGGTTTAGTACTGCCATATAATACGATGAAATCAATTATTGAAATGATTGAAGTATTAAATTATATTACACCAGGTATTGCCTCAGAACATACCTTAATTTATGGTATTGAAGCTAAATTTTATTCAGCTCGTCCTTGCGTAAGTAATAAATTTGAATCACCAATTGAAAATTTATATTTTGGTGGTGATGGAGCAGGTCTTACAAGAGGTTTAGCTCAAGCTGGCGCAAACGGAGTAATTATTGCGAGAAACATAATAAAAAAAATTAAGAAATAGTCGAAAAAAAACGACTATTTTTTTTACTATATGATATAATCTTGAGTGTTTTGAAATGGAGGATAAAAATGAGTAGTATTGTTGTAGTTGGAACCCAATGGGGCGATGAAGGAAAAGGAAAGATTACTGATTTTCTAGCACAAAGTGCAGATGACGTTGTTCGTTATCAAGGCGGGAATAACGCCGGACATTCCATTGTTTTTAATGGAAATAAATATGCGTTACATCTAATCCCTTCGGGAATTTTTAATGAAAAGACAAAAAACATTATGGCCAATGGCATGGTCATTAATCCCAAAGCTTTACATGAAGAGATTGAAACTTTAAAAGCTAAAAACGTTAATAAATTTAATTTATTTATTTCAAACAGAGCGCATGTAATAATGCCATATCATATCGCACTTGATGGTGCTATTGAAGAATTAAAAGCCGATAATAATGTTGGTACGACAAAAAAAGGTATTGGTCCTGCTTATACTGATAAAGCCCAAAGAATAGGTATAAGAATGGGCGATTTTGTAAATCCAGAATTATTTCATAAAAGATTAGAAGAAAATCTATTATTTACTAATAAATTATTAGTTGCTTTAAATAAACCAACATTTGATGTTGAAGAAATTTATAATGAATATATAAAATACAGCGAAGAATTTAAGAATTATGTTTGTGACACTTCCATAATACTTGAAAATGAGTATAATGAACAAAGTAAGATATTGTTTGAAGGTGCTCAAGGTGTTATGTTGTGTATTGAGAATGGGACATATCCATTTGTTACATCATCATCACCAACAGCCGCATCAGTTCCACTTTATGCAGGTGTTTCTCCTAAACATATCGATGAGATAATTGGTGTTGTCAAAGCATATACTACTAGAGTAGGTAGCGGTGTATTTCCAACAGAATTTGAAGATGATACAGCACATTATATTCGTGAAACTGCTCATGAATACGGGGTTACAACTGGACGTCCAAGAAGAATTGGTTGGATTGATACTGTCATTTTACGTCACACCAAAAGAGTTAGTGGTCTAACTTCTTTAGCTATAACACTTTTAGATGTGTTAAAAAACATTAAAACATTAAAGATTTGCGTCGCATATAAGCTTGATGGGGAATTTATCGACTATATTCCTTCAAGTTATGAAGATTATGAAAGATGCGAACCAGTATATATTGAACTTGATGGGTTTGAGGAAGATATTACTAAGGTTAAAGACTTTAATGACTTACCAAAAAACGCAAAAAATTACTTAAGAAAGATTGAAGAACTTGTTGGTGTAGAAATTGGCATGTTCTCTGTTGGACCTGACCGCACTCAAACAATTGTTATGAAAAAATATTTTTAAGTAAGGAGGGTTGCTATGCAATTTTTGGCACGACATGCACTTGAAAAAGATATGAAGGAAAATATCTTGTCCATTTCTAAAAAAGCAAGAGAAGCGAAAAAAATCAACAATAAAGTCATAGATGGGACAGTTGGCATGATTTTGAATGAAGATTTAAATTTATATAAGTATTCCGTTGTAGAAAAATTGCTTAAAGATTTAAAAGATGAAGAAAATTACTTTTATGCACCAACAGGCGGGGAAAAGAATTTTAAGGATGCCGTATTAAAATGGGTGTTTAATGATTCTGATAGTTTAAAAAACTATTTTGTTGACGTGATACCAACACCTGGTGCAAGTGGAGCTTTAAGTAATGCCATCTTTAATTATGTTAACAAAAATGAAAGTATTTTAATTTCTGAATATTTCTGGGATGCTTATACGAATATGGCTTTAGATGTAGAAATTAATGTTGAAACATTTAAAGAGTTTACTATAGATTATAAATTTAATCTTCCAAGTTTTAAAAGTAAAGTAAAAGAACTAATTAGTAAACAAAATAAACTATTTTATTTATTAAACGATCCATGTAATAATCCAACAGGATATAGTTTAACATTAGAAGATGTTAAAGGAATCGTAAAAGTGTTAAATGAAGCAAGTAAAAAGGTTCCTGTAGTTTTACTTTTAGATATAGCTTATTTTGATTATACTGATAGAAAACTTGTTTTAGAGAAATTCAACTATATTTTAGATAATTTAGAAAATGTTTTATTCCTAGTTGCGGCTTCTGGTTCTAAAAGTTTCTCTTTATATGGATATCGGATAGGGGCTGTAATTGGCCTTTCTAAGAATAAAGTAGATATCGATGATTTTAATCGTGTTATGATTCACTCAGCACGTTCAAGATGGTCATGTGTATCTCGTCCTGGTATAAGTGTAATTGAAAAAATATTTAATGATAAAAAAAACCAGGAAGAGTATTTTAGAGAATTAAATAAAGCTAATGAAATGTTAAAAGCCCGTGTTAAGATGTTTAATTTAAGCGCGAAAAAATACGGATTAAAAACAATACCTTATGGGGGCGGATTCTTTATAGCTTTTGAGAGCGAAAAAGAAGATATTTTAGATGAGTTAAAAAAAGATAACGTTTATGTAATCAAACTAGGAAAGATTATAAGAATCGCTATTTCATCAGTTAGCCTACTTCAAATTGACGAACTAGTACAAATATTAAAGAAACACCAAGATTAAAACTAAGGAAAGGGATAGTAGTAAAGTTATCTACTATATAAGGCTTATGATTAAAGATTATTTTTTATCGAATAAAAACATCATCATGAACTTCAGCAAAAAATACTGTGTAACAGAAACTGAAGTTTTAAGTAGTAAATTATTTAAACAAGTACTAGATAAATATTTGGATAACCTAAGAAAGAGCCTTAGCCCTATAATTTTATATTATGATAAAAGCTATGCGGAAATTGATAATATACTTATTGAATTATTTCAAATTTTACTTGCGGTTGAAATTAAGGATGTTGAAAAAATTTCATTTAAATACTATAACATTATCCAAAACAAGAACTATTTGATTGATTTTGTGGAAGGGTTATATAACTTTTGGCGTAAGTTATCAAGATATGGTTTCATTATTGGTAGTAGCGATCGAGATGGAATTCAAAACATTAACTTTTTATCAGAAACTGATAAGTTTAATAATCTTATTTTGAAAACATATAGAACAATAATTGAAAATATTAAAGAAGAAAAATTTAATATTTACCGTCAGCTTCCAGCTGGTATTAATGCAGGGATGACTTTATATTATTCTAAAAACGATCTACCAACAAAATACAAAAGCTTAAATAATATTCCGTTTATTAATTCAATTGTTATTAGACCTCCTTTTATTATTAAGTCATATAGTAATAAAAGAGAAGGAACTTTTACCAAATTAAACGAAAATCCCATTGATAGACTTAATATTACCAAAACTCATTATTTTTGTTATCCAGCATTTATTGGCGAATCGTTAGCCTACATTTATTTTCATAGGGAGTTCATGCATCAAGGAATTGCTTTAGCTAATTTGTTAGAATTAGCTAAAGTAAATGAAGTTGAAAAAAGAAAGCCGGATTTAATTTTAGTGTTTGGTGGAAATGATGGATGCTTGGATTTTAAAGAGGGCTTTTATCAAGATGAAGAAAATGACTTGATAATTGGTTATACTAATAAAAATATAAACTTTGACTATTTTGGATATATGAAAAAAATGGCTTTAACTCTTCATAATACCAAGATGATTTTATCGGGTAAATTACCAATTCATGGAGCGTTTATCTCTATAACACTCACAAATGGAAGTACAAAAAATATTGTTTTAATTGGTGATAGTGGCGCTGGTAAATCAGAAACGATTGAAGCTTTAAGAGAATTAAATAATCCTCTTGTTAAAAATATTAAAATAATTTTTGATGATATGGGTTCTTTTGAAATAAAGAATAATCAAGTTGTTGGAAAAGGCACAGAAACTGGCGCTTTTGTAAGACTTGATGATTTGGATGTATCGTATGCTTATCAAGAAATTGATAGAACTATTTATATTAATCCTGATAAAGTAAATGCAAGAGTTATTATTCCTGTCACAAACTATAATGAAATAATTTATGGCCATAAAGTTGATATGGTCTTATATGCAAATAATTATATCTTACCAAAGAAAAACCAAGAAATAATAATTTTTGAAAATAAGGAAGAAGCTTTAAAAACTTTTATCGCTGGAAAAAGATTTGCCAAAGCCACAACAGAGGAACAAGGATTAAGTGAAACATTTTTTTCTAATCCATTTGGACCAGTACAGTTTAAAGAAGAAACAACAAAACTTTTAAAAAAATACTTTGATCAATTATATCAAAGTAAAGTATTGGTTGGGGAAATATACACGTCTTTAGGAATTGAAAAAATGGAAAAAGAAGGGCCTAAAAAAGCAGCAGAAAAATTAGTTTCGCTTTTAAATAAATAAATAAAATAAAACGCAGGATTTTTATAATCTGCGTTTTTTTATTTTCTTAAAAGATCTAAGATGATAGTTTTATCATCAGTCTTTAGATCACGATATTTAATAAACTTAGCAGGATTTCCTGCGTAAACAGCATTCTCTTCAACATCATGTAAGACAATTGATCCAGCGCCAATTACTGCGTTTTTCTTAATATGAACTCCTTCTAGTATAACAGCACCTGCCCCAATCATAACATTATCTTCAATAATGACAGGTTTATCTGAGTAAGGTTCTAAAATTCCTGCCACAACACTTGCAGCTCCAACATGGACCTTTTTACCGATGATGGCTCCTGAACCAATAACGGCATTCATATCAATCATTGATTCTTCACCAATGACAGCACCAATATTAATAACAGCGCCCATTAAAACAATGGCTTTATCTTTAATTGTTACACCACTTCTAATAATTGCGCCAGGTTCTATTCTTGCACTTGTTTCTAAATAGTTTAAAAGTGGAAATAATTGATTATGGGAAAAGTTAATTATTTGTTTATCAATAATTATATTTTCATATAAATTAAAGATTATATTAATTTCTTTCCAATCACCATAAAGGATGTATAGATGCTTATTACCGAAAACTTTTATTTCTTTATTTTTTAGATTTAACCTTTTTTTCGTTTTTATTAAAGCGAAGACAGGGCTTATCTTTTTGGCATTTAAAAATTTATCTAACACAGATTTAATTCCTTTAAAGCTAATGTAAGAAGATTCTTGTTTTCAGGCTCTAATTCATCAAGAGGAAGTAAATATCCACCAACGTTATATCCCATTTCTCTTAAAGCAAACTTTACAGGAATTGGGTTTGCTTCAATAAATAGAAGTGAAATTAAATGTTGATACTTGCTAAATAGAGGAAAAGCTGTTTGGTTTCTTGAAAGAGCTAAAGAAACAACTTTAGATAATTCTTTTGGAACTATATTTGATAAAACTGAAATTACGCCATCTCCGCCTAAGAAAATTGACTCAAGAATATTTTCATCATTACCCGTGAAGACTAAGAAATCAGACGTTTTATTAATGATTTTCTCCATTTCAAGTAAATCAGGGGAAGCTTGTTTTACACCAATGATATTACTGTTTTTTGATAACTCAATAATGACATCTGAATCGATGTTATACGCTGTCCTTGATGGCACGTTATAAATTATTATTGGATGATTAATACATTTAGCTAAATAAGTAAAATATTTAAATATGCCATTTTTATTACCTTTAACATAAGGTGGATTGCTAATTAGTAGTGCATCAGCTCCACGTTTTTTAGCGAACAGCCCTAAAAAAATTACATCATTAATATCTGATGCAGTAATTCCTACAATTACTAATGTTCTTTTCTTAACATAGCTTGTGACTTTTTCAATCAAAGTTAATTTATCATCAAATGATAACATCTGTGATTCGCCTGTTGATCCTAAAATCACAATTCCAGCTACTCCACTCTCAATTTGAAAATCAATTAACTTTTTAAGACAAGAGTAATTAATTGTTTTATCCTCATTTAAAGGTGTTACTAACGCCGTATAAAGTCCCTTTTTCATAATTCCCTCCATAAATTCCTTTATATACTAATAAAGCAGGCCCTTTAATATATAAGTAATCATTGTTCTTCTTATAAATAACCGCTTTATCTTTTAAATATAAAACAGAAATTCGATCTTCAATTAAATTTAAACTGTTTAAAATATAGTAACTATTTAACGAACCGCTTCCGCATGATTCAGTAAAGCCAACGCCATTTTCATGAGTTTTAACTTTTATTTCCTGACGATTTAAAACTTTAACAAAATTAATATTATGGTTAGGGAAAAAATTTCTAATAAATAAAGTTAGGTCTAAATTTGGTTCCACATCAATTAAAACAAGATTTTTAGTTAAATAGTTCATTTCATATAAAATATATGAATTATCTTTAAAAAATATCTCGTGTTTAGTAAAAGAATCACGAGGTTTTTTAAAGTTTGTAATAATGCCATCATCACATATATAAGATTGATACCTTGTGTTGCCAACATTTATTTTTAGCTTGCGGTTTTTATCAAAATTTAAATAGATGTGAAGCGCAAGAGCTCTAAATCCATTAACACACATTGACGCTTCACTGCCATCTTTGTTATAAATATGCATTTTATTACGCTTGATATCATAATAAATTAATCCATCCGCAGATGCGCCATGGTTTGAATCACAAAACCTTTCAATAAACCTTTTGTTTAGATATTTTTTATAATGCGGATTATCGATTAAAATAAAATTATTTCCACAAGCCTCGTATTTTGAAAAATACACAAAAATCACCTATTATAATTTATTACATAATTAAATTATGGTATAATATAAACGCCTAATAATGAAGCGTTGGTGAGAAAATGGATCTAATAGTAAAACCTAGTAAAGCCAAAGGCGAAATAAAAATTCCATCATCTAAAAGCGTTCTTCACCGGGCGCTTATTTGTGCCAGCATGGCTACTGGTATTACTGTTTTATCTAACACGTCTTTATCAGAGGATGTTTTAGCGACAATAAGCATCTTAGAAAGTTTAGGTGTTGATTTAGCTATAGAAGAAGAAGAAATAACGATTTATGGCAAAGGAATGCCTTTAAATAACGAGACAAAATTTGATGTAAAAAGTTCAGGATCTACACTTAGATTTTTACTTCCGTTTATGTTAAAAGATAAAAAAGAAATTGAAATAAGCGCAAAACATGATCTGCTAAAAAGAAAAATTGGATCTTATGAAGATTTAGTCGATATTAAAGTTCAAGATGATAAATTTATAGTTAAAGGCTTCCTTGAAAGAGACTTTTATTTATTAAATGAAGAAGTTTCATCGCAGACAATATCGGGGCTTTTACTTTTTGCGCCATTGTTAAATAAGGATGTAAAAATATGCTCAACTAAAAATATTCCATCAACTGGATATGTTGAACTAACAATAAAAATAATGAGTGATTTTGGGGTTAAGGTCCATAAATGTAAAAACGGCTTCTTAATTAAAAAAGGAAGCTTTTATAAGCCATGTAATATGCTAGTTGAAGGTGATTACTCTCATGCCGCAAACTTTTTTGTTGCAGGGGCTATTGGGGGAGATGTTTATATTGATGGCTTATTTAAAAAATCTTATCAACCAGATAAAAATTTTACTAAACTTGTAAAAAGTAAGGGTAATATTTATGATTTAAGTAATAATCCAGACTTAGTTCCACCACTCTCTTTACTCTTATGTTTTAAAGATAAAGAAAGTCAAATAATAAATATTGATAGATTAGCTTTTAAAGAATCAAATAGAATTAAAAGCGTAATAGAAGGATTAAATAACATCGGTGGTAATTTAAAATATGAAAATGGCATATTAAAAATAAAACCAATTAAAATATTTAAAGGTGGAGTAGTTAATAGCTATAATGACCATAGAATTATCATGATGGCATCCATTGCGTCATTTAGATCTAGTGGCGAGATAAAAATTTTACACGCAGATGGAATCATTAAGTCATATCCTAAGTTTTTTGATGATTTTAAATCTATTGGTGGAATAGTGGAGGTATTAGATGAAACGTATTAACGTTGAAGCAAATAATCATAGTTATGATATTTTCATCGGTAGCAGTTTACTTGATGAAATTGATAAATATTTAGATAAAGAAAAAAAGTATGTTGTAATAACAGATGATTATCTTCCTAAAAAATATCTAGATAAGATTAAAGAAAAAATAAACATCTTGACCTATGAAATAGCTTTTGGTGAGAAAAGCAAAACCATTAATACGGTTTTAGATATCATTAGCTTTTTAGAAAATAATAATGTGGATAAAGGCTATGAAATAATTGCCTTAGGCGGGGGCGTAATAAATGATATTGCTGGTTTTGTTGCAAGCATTTATAAAAGAGGTTTAAAATATACAAATATTCCTACGACCCTTTTAGCACAGGTTGATGCATCTATTGGTGGTAAAACCGGGGTAAACTTTGATGAAAAGAAAAATCTAATTGGTTCAATTTACCCACCTAGACAGGTTTTAATTGATACAAAAACCTTAGAAACTTTGGATCAAAGAAATTTTAATAATGGGATGGCGGAAATTATTAAAGTGGCGATGATTTATGATAAGGACTTATTCTATAAGTTGCTTAAAGATGAAGATGTTAAAAAAAATATTGAAGAATATATTTTTGAAGCTGTTTTAATTAAAAGATATTTTATTGAAAAGGATGAGTTTGACTTAAAAGAAAGACGAGCTTTGAACTTTGGACATACGATTGGCCATGCCTTAGAAATGGCAGATTTAAGCCTTCTTCATGGAGAAGCAGTCGCTTATGGAATGAAACTTATGAGCTTTTATAATAAAGATTTAATAAAGCTTCTTGATAAATTTGATTTAAATAAAGAATTAAATATATCTTTTGATAAACTAGTCCCAATGATTAAACAAGACAAAAAAGAAATGAGTAATAAATTTAATTTAATTATTGTTAAAGATATTGGTAAATATGAAATAATTGAATATAATTTAGATGAAATAAAAAAATTTTGGAGATGAGATTATGAATATTTTTGGTAATAAAATCAAAGTGGCCTTTTTTGGTAAGTCTCATGATCAGTTTATAGGTTTAACCATTACAGGTTTACCAAAAAACAAAAAAATTGATTTTAGTATTATTGATCAAGCATTAAGTAAAAGACGGCCAAAATTTTCTTTTAATACATCTCGTGTTGAAGATGATGAATATGATATTAATAAGGGATTAGATGAAAACTTTATAACAACAGGTGACCCAATAACAGTCATTATAAAAAATAAAAATGTTAATGCATCAGAGTATAATTTTAATGGATATCTTCGTCCATCGCACGCGGATTATACCCAATTTATTAAATATGATCAGTTGAATATTAAAGGCGGTGGAATGTCATCTGGAAGAATGACAGTTTTATTTGTTGTGCTTGGAGCTATTTGCAAACAGTTTTTAGACAATCCACTTGTTTGTTCACACATTTATAAGGTAAAAGATCTTGAGGATGAAAAACTTACTAAAGCAGATTATTATAAATTAACTAGCTCAGATTTTCCGGTTATTAATGATGAAGTAAAAGAAAAAATGTTAAGTCTAGTAGAAAATGCTTTTAAAGATGGTGATTCTCTTGGCGGTGTCATTGAAACAATGATTATTAATCCTAAAGCAGGGCTTGGTGAACCATTTTTTAATAGCTTTGAAAGCATCTTATCCCATTTATTATTTTCTGTTCCAGCTGTGAAAGGGGTAGAGTTTGGCGATGGTTTTGATTTCTCTAAACACTATGGGAGTGAAGTGAATGACGCTTTTGCTTTAAGTGATGGTAAAGTAGTAACGAAAACAAATCATAACGGAGGAATTAATGGGGGGATTTCAAATGGAATGGAAATTACTTTTAAGGTTGTAATTAAGCCAACCCCTACCATTAGAAAACCGCAGGAATCATTAAATCTTTATACAAAAAAAATGGAGGTAAAGGAAATCTCAGGACGTCATGACAGTTTTATCTGTAATAGAGTGATTGAAGTAATCAATAGTATCTGTTACTATGTCCTACTTGATTTTTCACTATAAATATGAATGGCTTACTAGGAAAAACTTTAAAGCATAGCGCTTCAAAAGAAATTCATGAAAAAATTAATAATGAGGAATATAATCTTTTTGAAGTTGAAGATTTAAAAGCTTTTTTTAGTGAGAAAAAATTTAACTTTGTGAATGTAACAATTCCTTATAAAACTGAAGTAATTAAATACCTAGACTATAAAGATGAGAAAGTTTTAAATACAGGTTCATGTAATTTAATTATTAATGAAAAGGGCTATTTAAAAGGATATAATACCGATTATGATGGCTTTAATGCGACGTTAAAATATTTTAATGTTAATGTAAAAGAAAAAAATATTTTAATTATAGGTAATGGAGGAGCGAAGAATACCATCTATCAAGCCCTGAAAGATTTAAATGCTAAAAACATTTATGTGGCTTGTCGAACTAAAAAACAAGATGATGAGCTTTATTTTAATGAGGTTTATAATTTGGAAATTGATATAATTATTAATGCCACTCCTTCTTCAATGTATCCAAATAATAACGACAAATTATTAATAGATATCAAAAGATTTAAGAGTTTAGAAACTTGTATCGATTTGATTTACAATCCCTTATGGACAAACCTTCTTATAAGAGCTAAGAATCTTAAAATAAAAGCAATTAACGGCTTATACATGCTAGTTTATCAAGCATATAAGGCTGAAGAGATTTATTTAAATAGAAAATTTAGTGTTGAGGAGATAAATGATTTTTATTTAAGTTTTTTAAAAAAAAGAATGAACATTGTCTTAATTGGCATGCCAAATTCAGGCAAATCTTTTAAGGGAAAATCCTTAGGAAAAGCCTTAAATAAAGAGTTTATTGACACAGATGATGTTATTGAAAAAAAAGAAAAGATGGCAATAAGTGAAATCTTTAGTTCAAAAGGGGAAAAGCATTTTAGATTACTTGAAAATGAGGTAGCCGACGAAATATATTTATTAAATAATAAAATAATTTCAACTGGTGGGGGAATGGTTTTAAATAAAGAAATCATGCGTAAATTAGCACAAAATGGACTGGTTATCTATTTGGATGTCACGCTTGAAAAATTAAAGAATCGTCCTCAAAAAAATCGTCCCCTAATTAGAAACATGAGTAGTTTTGATAAATTATATCAAACAAGAAATAGACTCTATAATTTTTATGCGGACATTAAAGTTTTAGATGAAGAAAATATCGAGGTAAAAATCAATGAATATTTGTGTAATAAACGGGCCTAATATAAACATGTTAGGGAGTAGAGAACCAGATGTATATGGAAAAACTACTTATAAAGAGTTAATAAAGAAAATAGAAAAGCACGCCAAAAATGATAAGATTAATGTCAAATGCTTTGTATCAAATTATGAGGGTAAAATAGTTACTTACATTCAAAAACATTTGCATGTTGATGCATTAATTATTAATATGGGTGCTTTCTCGCATTATTCTTATGCTATTTATGATGCACTTAAAATGTATAAAGGTGTAATAGTTGAAGTACATATGAGCAACGTTGAAATAAGAGAAGAATTTAGAAACAATTTAATATTTACTCCCCTTGTAAAAAAACAAATCATAGGCCAGGGAATAAACGGTTATATACAAGCAATTGATTATATTAAGGAGGTATTAAAATGATTATTATATGCAAAAGTAACACAAGTGCTAATGAAGTTAACATTTTAAAAGAAAAGCTAGAAAGTGAAAGAATAAGCATTGTAATTAATAATGTTGATAATAATTATGTTTTAATAACACCTAAAGGAAGCCTTTATGATTTTTCTTCACTATATGCTTATGATTTTGTTCAAAATATTATTGATAATAAGGTGCCATTTATTAAAGCAAGTCGTGAATACCAAAGTGAAAATACCATTATTGATGTAAATGGTGTAAAAATTGGTGGAGAAAAACTTGTTTTTATTGCGGGATCTTGTTCAGTGGAAAGTGAAGAACAAATTGATGGACTAATGAAAGCTTTAAAAAATTCAAAGACTAACATTTTTAGAGCTGGAGCTTATAAACCTAGGACATCTCCATATAGTTTTGATGGTCTAAAAGATAAAGGTTTAAGTATTTTAAAAGAGAAAAAAGAGAAATATCAATTTCCTATTGTGTCAGAAATATTAGATAAAAATCAATTGCCTCTTTTCATTGAAAGCGTCGATATAATTCAAGTCGGTGCACGTAATATGCAAAACTTTGATTTGCTTGACGCCTTAGGAAAAATTGATAAACCAATTCTACTCAAAAGAGGATTTGGTTCAACAATCGAAGAATGGTTGCTTGCAGCTGAACATATACTATCACAGGGAAATAAAAAAGTAATATTGTGTGAAAGAGGTATTAAAACCTTTGAAAATAGCACACGCTATACTCTAGACATCAGTAGTATTCCTGTTGTTAAAAAATTATCACACTTACCAATTATTGTTGATCCATCACATGCAGCAGGAAACTTTGAATATGTAGAATCATTAGCTAAGGCAGCTATCGCTGCAGGGGCGGATGGCTTGATGATTGAAGTACATGAAGATCCAGTAAATGCCTTATCTGATGGAAAACAGAGTTTAAGAATAGATAAATATTTAGAATTAATTAAAAAAATAGAACGTATTGCAATTGCAATTGATAGGAAGATTTAAGGGGATATAATGAATAAGATAATTGATGGAAAAAGTATTGCAGAAAAAGTTAAAAATACGATAAAAAATGAAACAAATGAAATGTATATTAAATATGGCAAAAAGCCACATTTGGCCGTTATAATTGTTGGGGATGATCAAGCAAGCAAGGTTTATGTAAGATCGAAAGAAAAAGCTTGTAAAGAGATGGGCTTTGATTCTTCAGTTTATAGATTTGATAGTGCTAAAGAAGAGGATATTTTAAGCTTAATTGATAAATTAAACGTTGACGAATCAATTAGCGGAATTTTAGTCCAACTTCCACTTCCAAAGCATATTAATGAAAAGAAAGTAATTAATCGGATTTCCGTTCTTAAAGATGTCGATGGATTTAATATCCTTAATGTTGGTAAACTATCAGTAAACGAGAAAGGCCTTGTCCCATGTACGCCACTCGGTATTATGGAAATGATGAAAGAAATAGGAATTGATGTAACTGGTCTTGATTGTACCATAATTGGTAGGAGCAATATCGTTGGTAAACCAATGGCAAGGCTGCTTGAAAATAGTAATGCGACAGTTACAATCTGTCATAGCAAAACTAAAGATTTAATTAAACATACTAAAGACGCTGATTTGATTGTTGTAGCAATTGGAAAACCAAAATTTATTAAAAAAGAAATGGTTAAAGACGGTTCTATTATTATTGATGTTGGCATTAACAGAGTCGATGGAAAAATTGTGGGTGATGTTGACTTTGATGATGTTTATGATAAAGTAAAATATATCACACCAGTTCCTGGTGGAGTTGGTCCAATGACAATAGCGATGTTAATGAAAAACACGCTTGAGTGTTTTAAAGCTGAGGTAGAAAAATGATTGAACGTTACAAAAATGAAAAAATGAAGAGAATTTGGGATGAAAAAGCTAAATTTCTAGCTATGCTTAAAGTAGAATTAGCGGTTTTAAAAAGCTGGGTTAAAGAAGGTACTATTAAAGAAGAAGAATATTTAGAGGTAAAAAATAGTGCCAAAGTTAATATTAAAAGAATTAAAGAAATTGAAAAAAGCACAAAACACGACGTCATTGCCTTTACAAGAGCCATCTCTGAGACAATTCCCTATGAATCAAAAAAATGGGTTCATTACGGCTTAACTTCAACTGATGTTGTAGATACTGCGAATGCAATATTAATTAAACAAGCAAATAAAGTAATTCTTTCTGATCTTGATGAATTATTAAGTACGTTAAAAGAAAAAGCTTATTTATATAAGAATACTTACTGTATTGGAAGAACTCATGGAATTCATGCGGAGATCACAACATTCGGTTTAAAATTTGCTATGTGGTATGATGAATTAAAAAGAAGAAAAGAAATGTTAAAGCTTGCAATGAAAAATATTGAGGTTGGAAAAATTAGTGGAGCGGTTGGCAATATGAGCAATGTTCCGCCTATAATTCAAAGTGAAACCTGCAAGATTCTTCATTTGAAGGAGGCTAATATTTCAACTCAAGTTATGCCAAGAGAGATTTATGCAAGCTACATTAATGAAATAGCATTAATTGCAACGTTGATTGAAAAAATTGCTTTAGAGATTAGAAGTTTACAAAGAACTGAAGTAAACGAAGTATCAGAATTTTTCGATATTAATCAAAAAGGCTCATCAGCGATGCCACATAAACAAAATCCCATTTCTTCTGAAAATGTTTCTGGACTAGCTAGAGTAATAAGAGGATATACGATTCCTGCTATGGAAGATATCTTGCTTTGGCATGAAAGAGATATTTCTCATTCATCAGTAGAAAGAATTATTGTTCCTGATGCAACAACACTTATTGATTATATCTTGGTTCGTTATAATAAAGTTCTTAAAACCTTAATTGTCAGAGATAAAGTAATGCTTGATAATATTTATTTAACTAATGAAGCAATCTTTTCAGGAAGAGTTTTAAATGCTTTGATTAATAAAGGTTTATCAAGAGAAAAAGCTTATGATTTGATTCAACCACTTGCTTTATCAACTTATAATAACAAAATAAGTTTTAAAAAACAGGTTACAAATCATGAAGAAATTAAAACAATTCTTAATAAAGAAGAAATTGATACTTGTTTTACTTTAGAGTATTACGCATCAAACATTAATTATATTTATAATAAAGTATTTAAAGAATAGGGTGAAGCCTATTCTTTTTTTTGTTTTAATCATATTTATAAAAAGGAAGGTGGAGAAAATGCAAAGCGGATTTATACAAAATCAGGAATTTATTCCAGTAAAAGATGAACTTCTTGGTTTAAGGCGTGGATCAATATTTGAAAATTTATATATTCCTTATAAAAAAGAAGTAAATATAAATGTTACAAATGAAAGACAAAGACGCGCACTTGAAGTTCAAAAGTATACGTTTTGGACGATTGATACAGGATTATATTTAGATAATCATCCTAATGATATCAAAGCGATCGAAACAATGAATAAGCTTAATACTTTATTAAGCAGGGAAGTTAATGCATATGAAAATATGTATGGTCCAATCACAATGAATAGTTTACAAAATAATCGTTTTCCATATGGTTGGATTGAGGGGCCATGGCCATGGGAGAATGATAAATAATGTGGGCTTATAAAAAAATGTTAGAATTTCCAATTAATATTAAAAAACCAAATGTAAAAATGGCAGTTTCTATTTTAACACAATTTGGTGGACCTAATGGTGAATTAGGGGCAGCTTTAAGGTATTTATCACAAAGGTATTCAATGCCAGATGACGAAGGAAAAGCTCTTTTAACGGATATTGGAACTGAAGAGTTAGCACATATGGAAATGATTCAAACAATGGTTTATCAACTAACTAAGGATGCGACGGTTGAACAAATCAAAGCGGAAGGTATGGATGGATATTTTGCGACATATGGTTTAGGAGTTTTCCCTCAAGATGCTCAAGGTGTACCATTTAGTGCCTCAACAATTGCTGTAACAGGAGACTTTATTGCTAATCTTTATGAAGATTTAGCAGCTGAGCAAAAAGCAAGAGCGACCTATGAAAGTTTAATTCAACTTGCAACTGATGATGACGTAATTGGACCATTAGAGTTCTTAAGACAAAGAGAAGTTATTCATTTCCAAAGATTTGCGGAACTTTTAGATCGTTACGAAAGAGAATATGGGCATAAAAAAAATAATGGAAAATAACCATTATTTTTTTATATTTTGTTTTCGCCAGTAATAGAAATACCAAAGCCATCTAAACCAAGATGAACAAAGAACACAGGAGATAACTCATTTGTAATGATTGTTCGAACATTTGGATAGTTAGAAGCAAATTCATTAATTTTTAAAGCATACTCACGTTTATCAAGTTCAATAATGTTTAAATACACTTTCTCATAATTTTGTGCGTAATAACTAATCTTCTGGTTAAAATATTCAATTACTGCTGAATAAGTTCTTGGTTTTTTAGTGTTTACTAATTTTCCATCAATCATCTCAATAATTGGCTTTATTCTTAAAACTGTTCCAAGAAGTGCTGAGACAATGCTTAATCTTCCACCTCTAAGTAAGTGTATTAAACTACCTAAGGTAAAACCAACTTCGGAATTATCAAGTAAAAAGCCTACTTTATCAATTACTTTATTAATATCATTTTCTTCTTCAATTATTTCTAAAATTCGTGGGGTAATATTTTCAATCGCAAAGGAACAAATTTTTGTTTTAAAAACATGAATATTAAGTTTGCCTTCAAAAGAATTTTTTGCAATATTAGCGGATTGATAAGTGCCACTAATAGCACTTGAAAGTGGAACGACTAAAGCATCAGTAAAGCCTAAAGCTTCTATTTCTTTATAAGTTTCAATAAAATCACCAGGAGATGCTTGAGACGTGGTCATTTTTACATTGTTTTTAATATTTTCTTTAACTTCATCAATTGGTATTTCGTTTTCTCTAAAAGATCCTTTTGGAGTCATGACATGTAAGCTAACTATTTTTATATTAGCATTGTTAAGGTATCTGGCACGGTATGTTGTGCTATCAAGTATTAAACAGATTTTCATTTGCATCCTTTCTTTATAGTACAAGATAGATAAATAGTACTATGATAGATAGAGTAATTTTATATTAAATTACTTTTTCTGTCAAGACATTTTTAAAAAAGCATCCTATAAATAAGATGCTTTTGTTAGTTTTATTTTATGGAAAAGACTAAAGTGTTATTCATTGAATCAATAAAAAGTATTGAATGTTCCTTAATTTGATCCTGAATAATCATTTTTGCAAGTGTAGTTTCAACTGAACTTTGAATGTATCTTTTTATTGGACGAGCACCAAATTTAATATCAAAGGCATTATTAATAATTGTGTCTTTCGCTTTTTCAGAAATTTCAATCTTTAATGCTATGTCACTTAAACGGATCTCTAAATCCTTAATAATCTTCTCAATAATTTGATAAATTACTTTTTGATCAAGCGTGTTAAAGACAATTATTTCATCAAGACGATTTAAAAATTCCGGTTTAAAGTATTTCTTCATTTCATTTAAAACGACATTCTTATCTCGACCTTCAAGAAGATATTCCGATCCAATATTTGAAGTCATAATAATAATAGTATTTTTAAAATCTACAACACGTCCATGAGAATCAGTTACACGACCATCGTCTAAGATTTGAAGTAACAAATTAAATACTTCACGATGCGCTTTTTCAATTTCATCAAATAGAATAATACTATAAGGTTTTTGTCTAACAGCTTCGGTTAATTGGCCGCCTTCTTCATATCCAACATATCCTGGAGGTGCACCTATTAATCTTGCTACTGAATGAGATTCCATATATTCAGACATATCAATTCTAATAATATGTTCTTCAGAATCAAAGAGGGCTTCTGCTAAAGCTTTAGCTACTTCGGTTTTACCAACACCTGTAGGACCTAAGAAAATAAATGATCCAATAGGCCTCTTAGGATCTTTAATTCCCGCACGCGATCTTAAGATTGCATTATATACTTTTTCAATTGCTTGATTTTGGCCAATTACGCGTTCTCCCAGCTTTTTATCAAGATTTAAAAGCTTTTCTTTTTCACCTTCAACGAGCTTTTCTAAAGGAATTAAAGTCCATTTAGAAATGATCTTTGCAATTTCTTCTTCATCAACTACTTCGCTTACTAGCTTGTTTTTAGAAGAGTCTTCTAATTCATGTAATTCTTTTTCTAAGCTTGGAATTGTAGAATATTGAATTTCTGCAGCTTTCTGGTAATTATAACTATTTAAATAACTACTTAATTCAATCTTTTTTTGATCTAAAGTTGTTTTAATTTCTTTAAGTCTTTTTATTCCAGCTTTTTCTTTATTCCACTCTTCTTTAAATTTTAGTTCTTCGTTTTTTAATGAAGCAAGTTCTTCTTCAACTTTTAATAAACGATTTTTTGATAATTCATCTTTTTCGTTTTTTAATGATTGACGCTCCATTTCTAACATCATAATTTTTCTTGTGATTTGGTCAAGCTCAGCTGGCATAGAATCGATTTCTGTTCTGATGGTTGCGCAAGCTTCATCAATTAAGTCAATAGCCTTATCAGGTAAGAAACGATTAGTAATATAACGATTTGATAAGTTTACAGCACTAACAATGGCATTATCAGAAATTTTAACGCCATGATGCATTTCAAAGCGCTCTTTTAAACCTCTTAAAATGCTAATTGAATCTTCAACCGTTGGTTCAACAACTAAGATTTTTTGAAATCTTCTTTCTAGAGCGGAATCTTTTTCAATATAATTACGATACTCATTTAAAGTTGTTGCGCCAATACAATGAAGATCACCACGGGCTAACATTGGTTTAAGCATGTTACCGGCATCCATTGCCCCATCAACACGACCAGCGCCAACAACCATATGAATCTCATCAATAAAAAGAATAATCTTTCCATTGCTGTTTTTAATTTTATTTAAAACGGCTTTTAAACGCTCTTCAAATTCACCACGATATTTAGCTCCAGCAATCAAACTTGATAAATCTAGCTCATAAACAATTTTATCAATTAATGCTTCAGGAACATCTTTAGAGACAATTCGTCTAGCTAAGCCTTCAACAATTGCGGTTTTGCCGACACCTGGTTCACCGATTAGAACGGGGTTATTTTTTGTTTTTCTTGATAAAATTTGTATTACTCGTAAAATTTCTTCATCACGACCAATAACTGGGTCAATTTTACCTGATTCAACATCCTTATTTAGAACACGTCCAAACTTTTCTAGAATGTTCTCGTCTTTTTCATAATCTGGCATTTCTTGCATAATAATCACCTTCTTATATAATATGTATTTAAAATTGTTTAATCCCTTTTAAACGCAAAAATATTATAACACAAATAATTAGCAGAGTCAACATTAGAGTGCTAATTTGTTATAAAACAATAACTATTTTTTTTGATTTTCATATGATAAAGAAGGGTGAGATAAATGAATGTTGGTGACTTGGTAACAAGAAAATCACATAATCATGATATCGTTTTAAAAATTACGAGAATTGAAGGGAATATGTGTTATCTTAAAGGTTTGGCCTATAGAATTATTTGTGATAGTCCACTAAATGATTTAGAGCTTGCAACAAAAGAAAGATTAGATTTAGAAGAAACAGGCAACAGAAGATATGAAGCAAAGATAAAAAAACCTAATATTAAATACTTAAGTGGAAAGATTTTACATATTGATGGGGATGAGAACCTGTTAAATAAATGTTTAGATTTGTATAAAAGATTTTCAATTTATGCAAAAGGTGTTTATTTGGATGAAAAAGATATTGGCGATAATATCTTAGATTTAATTGAAAAATATAGACCAGACATTTTAGTGATTACAGGGCATGATGCTTATAATAAAAAAGGTGTTAAAAACTTAGATAATTATTTAAATTCCAAACACTTTGTGGATAGCATTGTTAAAGTAAGAGAAAAATATAAAAGTAAGGATTTAGTAATCATTGCTGGGGCTTGTCAGTCACATTTTGAAGCGTTAATTGCAAGCGGAGCGGATTTTGCGACTAGTCCTCAAAGAGTAAATGTTCATACCTTTGATCCAGCAATTATCGCTATTATTACAAGTTTAACTCCTTTTAATGAAATTGTAGATTTTAAACTTATTTTAAGGTATTCATCAAATCTAGAAAAAGGTGTTGGTGGACTTGAAACATATGGTAAAATGCGTTTATTATTATAGAAAATGTTGTATAATAATAATGGTGAATTAATATGGAAAAAGCATACGCAAAAATTAACTTATTTTTAAATGTAAAAAATAAACGTGAAGATAATTATCATGAACTTGAAATGATCAATGTGGAAATTGATCTTTTTGATGAAATGACATTTACTTTAATAGAAGAAGATAAAATTGAAATTATTATTCATAAAGCAAATATAAAGTTAGAAGATAATCTTATTTATAAAGTAGCGAGATATTTAAAAGAGAAGTGTTTGATTAAGCAAGGAATTAGAATTGATGTTATCAAGAATATTCCTTTAGGATCGGGACTAGCCGGTGGTTCGTCAGATGCTGCCAAAACTATTGAAATGTTAAACATTTTATGGATGCTTGGTTTAACGAAAGAAGAAATGTCGTTTATTGGAAAAAAGTTTGGAGCAGACATTCCATTCTTTTTTCAACACGAGCCATGTTACATAAAGGGAATTGGTGATATAATTGCACCTGTTTCTTTAAACTTAAAGGATTATAACATTTATTTATTTAATCCAGAAATTAACGTTTCAACCAAATTAATCTTTGAATCAATTAAAAAGGAAGAATATGATTTAAAGCCAATAGAAAAATGCTTGAATGTACTAAATGATGATAAATTATTTGTTGCAGAAATGTTTAATACGCTTGAAAATGTTACAAAAAGAGAGTACACGGAAGTTAATAATTTGATAAACGATCTTCATAAAAAGTATCCAAAGGAAAAAATAATGATGAGTGGTAGTGGTGGGTCCGTATTCATTATTACGAAGAACGAACTTAATATTAGAAAGAATACTAAGCATTTCTTAAGAAAATGTCGAATTGTGTAAAAAATATGAAAGTTAATAGACCTTATTTCTAAAAGAATGTGTATAATATTTATAGAAAGATAATTGGAGGAAGTATAAAATGGCAGTATTTCATGGTGAAAAAATTAAACTTTTTTCATTAAGCGCTAACCCTATTTTAGCAAAAGAGATTTCTGATTATGTTGGAATCCCGTTAAGTGAATGTGAGGTAACAAAATTCGCTGATGGTGAATTAAATATGAACATCAGTGAAACAGTAAGAGGTCATAAGGTGTTTGTGATTCAGTCGACATCAACGCCTGTTAATGAACATATTATGGAGTTATTAATTATGACAGATGCTTTAAAAAGAGCTTCAGCAAGAGAAATTAATGTAATAATTCCTTACTATGGCTATTCTAGACAAGATAGAAAAGCTAAATCTCGCCAACCAATTTCAGCAAAATTAGTTGCTGATTTATTACAAGTAGCTGGTGTTACTAGAGTCATTTGCATGGATTTACATGCCGCGCAAATACAAGGGTTTTTCAATATTCCAATTGATAACTTTAGGGCGCTACCAATCATTGCTCATTATCTAAAGGAAAAAGATTTAAAAGACATAGTTGTTGTATCACCAGATCATGGTGGAACAACTAGAGCTAGAGCACTTGGAGATTCACTAAATGCCCCAATTGCCATTATTGATAAACGTCGTCCAAGACCTAACGTTGCCGAAGTAATGAATATCATCGGTGATGTTAGAGGTAAAAACTGTGTTATAATCGATGACATGATTGATACAGGTGGGACAATCTGTGCTGCAGCTACTGCACTAATGGAAGCTGGCGCATTAAGTGTTCGTGCTTGTTGTACTCATCCAATCTTCTCAGGACCAGCCTCTCAGAAATTACAAAACTCTGTTTTAAAAGAGGTAGTGGCTACTAATTCAATTATGCTACCTGATGATCATAAATTTCCAAAACTTATTCAACTATCAGTTGCTGGACTTTTAGGTGAAGGTATTAAGAGTATCATTGATGACAAACCATTAAGTCCATTATTTGAATAAAGAAAAGCGCTAAAATCTAGCGCTTTTATAATATAATATTAGGATTAATTTCTACCGTTTTTCCATTTAAATAATAAAGAAGAGATTCAGGGTTTTTAACATTAAAAATTAATTTATAAGCAGTTAAAATTTGATGGTTTTTTTTATACATATCATTAATTTTTTTATTACCATATTTGTTATCACCTAAAAGGGGATGACTATAATAAGATAGATGAGCTCTAATCTGATGTGTTCTTCCTGTTATTAACTCAATATCTAAAAGAGTTAGATTATCCTTTTCCTTTAATACTTGATATTTAGTAACAACCTTTTTTGTTTCCTTATCACTTGGATTAATTTCCGCTTTTAATAATTTTTCATTAAAATAATAATTATCAGTTAAGGTGTTAGCTTTTACTTTAAATGTTCCAAGCACAATGGCCTGATAATGTTTAATGATTTCATTATTTTCAATTAAGCGATTTGTTTCTTTTGCTGAACCATTGTTTTTAGCGATAATTAAAAGTCCACTTGTAAATTCATCAAGTCTATTACATAAAGCTGGTTTAAAATCATTAGTTTTAGGATCATATTCCTTTTTGTTTATTAGATAAGTAAGGGCTTCATCTAAAACTGAATGGTGATTATTATTTATGCCATGTGATAAAACCCCCGCTTTTTTGTTAACAATTAAAAGATTTAAATCTTCATAGATAATATCTAAGGTTGCTTTATAGCTAACAGTAAAATAAGAATCATCAAGGTAGAATGTTAACTCATCGTTTTCTTTTAACACAACGTTTATATCTTTAATGTGGACATTATTTAGCCTAATAAGTTTTTTCCTAATCATTGGGAATAAATCTTTTCTATTTATTTTACCTAAAAAATAACTATCAACAAACTTAGAAAACTTTATTCCTTCATACTTTTTACTAACTTTAAGTTTCTGCATTTTATCACCATCAACATTATAACGTAAAATTACTTAAAATAAAATCAAAAAGGGTTGATTTAAAAAGGTAATAGTTTAATCAATTGTATAAAATTAACTTTTGCTTGAATAATAAAAGTGATATGATATAATATATTTAAATCGAAGATTGGAAAAGTAATATTAAACTTAAATTAAGCGAATCTAGGATGGTGCAAGCTAGAGATGATGTTTAATATGAAGAACACCATGAGTGGTAGAAGAAACTAAGTAGAACTACCCGTATTGTTACGTTAAAGACTTTTGAGTGCATTGAATTAAGGTGGTACCGCGGATTATATTCGTCCTTTTATAAGGGCGAATTTTTTATTATAAGGAGGTGGGCTTAATGTACCAAAGTAAATTAAATATTAAAGAGACGGAAAAAGCAATTAAAATAATTAAAACCATTTTTGAGGAAAAATTAATTAACAACTTAAATCTTTCAAGAATTTCCGCCCCAATGTTTGTTAAAGAAAAAACAGGAATTAATGATGATTTAAATGGGGTTGAAAAACCTGTATCATTCAAATATAAAGATGAAGAAATTCAAATTGTTCATTCACTTGCTAAATGGAAAAGAATGGCTTTATATGATTATGATTTTAAGCTAGGTGAAGGAATCTATACTGATATGAACGCAATTAGAAAAGATGAAGAATTAGATCCTATACATTCTATTTATGTCGATCAGTGGGATTGGGAAAAAATCATTAATAAAGAGAATCGCAACCTTGATTATTTAAAAGAAACGGTTAAATTAATTTATCAATGTGTCAAGGAAACAGAAAAAGAGATTAACAAAATATATCCGGTTTTAGAAAATAAACTACCTGAAGACATTTTCTTTATTACAACAGATGAATTATTAGAGTTATACCCAAATATCTCAAGCAAAGAAAGAGAAAATGAAATCTCGAGGAAATATAAAGCTGTATTTTTAATTGGTATTGGTGATGAGTTAAAAAATAATCAACCACATGATGGCAGAAGTCCTGACTATGATGACTGGCATTTAAATGGTGATATCTTGCTTTTTAATGAAGCGCTGGATAGTGCTTTTGAAATATCTTCAATGGGTATTAGAGTTGATAAAGAAAGTTTAATACATCAACTAACAAAAAAAGGAAAGCTTGAAAGATTAAAATTCTCTTATCATCAAATGATTATAAGCGAAACCTTACCATTTACAATTGGTGGGGGAATTGGTCAAAGTAGACTATCAATGTATTTACTTGAAAAGAAGCACATTGGTGAGGTTCAAGCATCGTATTGGCCAGATGAAATGATTGAAGAATGTAAAAAAAATAATATAATATTATTATAGGAGGATAAATATGCGTAAAAGATTATCGTTATATGAACTAAAAAAAGAAATAGTTGATGGTATGGAGGTTTTGTTACAAGGATGGGTTAAACAAAACCGTGACCAAAAAGAATATGGTTTTATTAATCTAAATGATGGTTCAACATTTGAAGGAATTCAAGTTGTTTATGAAGAAAAGAATTTAGAAAATTTTAAAGATGTATGTAAGATCCATGTAGGTAGTAGTATTATCGTTAAGGGTACTTTAGAATTAACTCCAAACAATAAACAACCATATGAAATTAAGGCAAAAGAAATTGTTCTAATTAGTGATGCAACTGAAGAATTTCCAATTCAAAACAAACGTCATTCACTTGAATTTTTAAGAGAGGTTTCATATCTTCGTCCACGCACAAACTTATTTTATGCGGTATTTAAAGTGCGTAGTTTAGCAGCTTATGCAATTCATAAGTTTTTCCAAGAAAGAAACTTTACATATGTTCATACACCACTTGTTACTGCTAATGATGGTGAAGGTGCTGGACAAATGTTTTCTATTACTACATTAGATTTTGACAACGTACCAAAAGATGATGAAGGAAAAGTTGATTTTAAAAAAGACTTTTTTGGTAAAAAAACTAGTTTAACAGTTACCGGTCAATTGGAAGCCGAAGCTTTTGCGATGGCTTTTAGAGATGTTTATACTTTTGGTCCAATCTTTAGAGCGGAAAATTCAAACACACAACGCCATGCTTCAGAATTCTGGATGATTGAACCAGAAATAGCTTTTGCAGACTTAGATGATGACATGGAATTAATGGAAGACATGGTTAAATATATAGTCAAATATGTTTTAGACACCGCAAAAGAAGAGATGAAGTTCTTTGACAGCTTTGTTGAAAAGGGCTTAATCAAAAAGCTGGAAAGTGTTTTAAATAGCCATTTTAAGAAAATTACTCATCATGATGCTATTACTTTATTAAAAAGTGCAAACATTAAATTTGAAAACAGTCCAGAATATGGTGAGGACTTAGCTACGGAACATGAAAAATATTTAACAGAGGTATATTTTAAAGCTCCTGTTTTCGTTACTAACTGGCCAAAAGAAATTAAAGCTTTCTATATGAGATTAAATGATGATCAAAAAACTGTTGCGGCTGTTGACTTACTCGTTCCTGGTAGTGGTGAGTTATGCGGCGGTTCACAACGTGAAGAAAGAATGGATATTCTTGATGCAAGAATGAAAGAATTAGGTGTTCCAAAAGAAGGTATGGAATGGTACCTAAACTTAAGAACATATGGTGGATGTAAGCATGCAGGATTTGGAATGGGATTTGAAAGAATGTTGATGTATTTAACTGGTGTTGAAAATATCAGAGATGTTATTCCTTTCCCTAGAACACCAAAGAATTGTGAATTTTAGTCAATGAAGAAAAAGGTAATAATTTTTTTCTTGTGTATATTTTTAAGTGGCTGTTCTAAAAAAATAGCGACCAATAAAAGCACAACCATAAAAGATAATACAAAGACTTTATCTTTAAAAACATCTACCAAATCATCGGTTATTAGTACTACCAGTATTAATACAACCAAGACTATCTTAACATCAAAAACAACTTTGCTTACAACAAAAGAATTAGAGTATACAAATCCATATAACATCTCTTTAAGCTTAACAGCTAATGATAATGAATTGGCTATTCATTTTGAAACTAAAAAAGATGTTAAAGCTCATATTGAATATCGTTTAGTTGGCGTGGAAGAATATACGTCTTCAGAAACCAAAGAGTCAGTTTTTATGATAAAAAAAAGAGAATACTATTTTGGCGAAACTGTTCTTAAAAATTTAGTAAATTCAGCTTATGAATATCGTTTAGTTGATGAAAGTGGCAACGTCTTAACAAAAAACCAAATATTTAATTTTGGTCCAATTAATAAAGATTATTTTACTTTTATGATCTTGCCAGATGCTCAAGAAAACTGGGAATATGGATACAAGATTCATGCCAATAGTGTTAAGAACGCTTTAAAGAATACAGATACTTTAGACTTAGTAATGGCTCCAGGAGATCTCATTAATGATGGTTTGATTAAAGATCAATATAATTGGTTCTTTACTTACTCAAGTGATTTTATTCTTAATGTTCCTTTTATGTCAACACCGGGAAATCACGAGCATCTTACAAGTGATCCTGAAACAAATGTCTTTAAAGCACATTTTAGTTTTCCTCAAAACGGACCAACTATTGAATCTTTTGAAAATAAAGAGGTTGATTTAGAAAAGACATACTCATTTAATTATAGTAATGTTCATTTTACAGTAATTAACTCTGATGTGTTCTGTGGTGGTGAGGGTACTTGTTCAGCTGAAAATGATGAGGTAAGAGTAAATAGAACTTTAGAGTGGATTGAAAATGATTTTAAAAATAGTTCAAAAGAATTTTTAATTGTAATGCTTCACAGAGGACCATATTCTAAATCATATAACAGCTTAAAAGTAAGAGAAGCTTTAGTGCCACTATTTGAAAAATATAATGTTGATTTAGTCATAAGTGGCCATGATCACGCTTATTCTAGAAGTGTAGTTAAAGATGGAAACCTAGTTGATTTTGCTTCACTTGATTTTTATGATTATAGAAGTGAAACTGGTGTAACATATCTTGTAAGTAATACAACGACATCAAAATTTTATGGTGGAAAGAAAAATAGCGGTATTGAAACTAATTTTAGTTTTATAGATGAAGTAAATGTTATTCCACTTGTAACTGTTTATGATGATTATATTAAAGTTGTATCATATAAGGTTTTAGATACTGATAATGGCGTACTAGAAGAATTCTATATTAGAAAATAATAAAATCGCTAGATTAACCTGTTTTACCCTAATATAAATAAATAAATAAAGCATGAAATAACATTAGTTAAAATCATGCTTTTTTTAATACTCTTATTTAATATTATTTCTTTCAGAAACAATAAAGTTAATGAAGTTAGTTAAGGTCTCAGCAGAAACATTACTTTTTTTTGCTAAAGCAATAACTTCTTTATATTCTAAGTTTGATTGTTCATCAATCTTTAAAGAATCTAAATAACCAGATAAGCGCAAGAGTTCCACATAACTTGCGTTATATCCATTAGAAATTAACAGCAAGGTTTCAGGCCTTGGATTATTTTGCATCCCTGAGCGATCATCATAGCCATTTTCAAGTTTTGCTAAATATGAATGTGAAATATTAAGCTTTAAAGCTGCTTCACGTAAAGAAAGATTAAATTCTTTCCGTTTGTTTATTAAAAATTCCCCTAATTTCATTTGTATTTCCCGCTTTCTTATTTTTCCTTTACTAATATATATTAAACAATAAATTCCAAAAAATGGCAATTAAAACGCATAATACAAATAAAAAAAAGAGCAGGGCTCTTTTTAAAATTATTTCTTAACAACTTCCTGGAAAGTACTTGCAAGAGTCGTAATACTTTGTAAGTCTGAAGGGATGATAAGTTTTGTTGCTTGACCATTTGCCATTTTTTCTAAAGTCTTGTAAGACTCTAAACGAAGATATGCCTCAGATGCATGAGCTTCATTAATTAATTTAATACCTTGAGATGTAGCTTCTTGAACCTTAAGAATACTTTCAGCAATACCTTCAGCTTCACGAATTGCGGCTTCTTTTTTAGCTTCAGCCCGTAATATTGCTGATTGCTTTTCGCCTTCAGCTGTTAAAATTTCAGCTTGTTTCTTACCTTCAGCTAGTAAAATTGATTGACGTCTTTCACGTTCAGCACGCATTTGTTTTTCCATTGCTTCTCTAATCTCTTTTGGTGGAATAATGTTTTTAACTTCAACACGGTTAACTTTAATTCCCCATGGGTCAGTTGCTTCATCAAGAATAATGCGCATTTTTTCATTAATGATATCACGTGATGTTAATGTTTGGTCTAATTCTAATTCACCAACTAAGTTACGAAGTGTTGTGGCTGTTAAATGTTCAATTAAGAGAATTGGATTTTCAGCACCATATGTAAATAATTTTGAGTCAGTTATTTGGAAAAATAGGACGGTATCAATTTGCATTGTAACGTTATCTTTGGTGATAACTGGTTGTGGTTGAAAATCTAAAACTTGTTCTTTAATCGAAATCTTTTTTTTGATTCGACAGAAGAATGGAATTAAAAAGTGTAGACCTGCATCCCATGTAGCGTACCATTTACCAAGTCTTTCAACTACATATTTTTGAGCTTGCGATACAACTACAACTCTCGTTCCCAAATAAATAAGTGTTAATAATAACACAATAACTAATACTATCCATCCAAAAGCAGATGATTCTAAAAATAACATCTTAAACCCTCTTTCTTTATTTTATTTTTTTAATAAATATAATTTTTATTTTCTACACTTATGCCAGTGATAGCATCCCTTAAAGCCATCTTATCTTTTGTAAATGTAATAAACACAAAGTCAAGTAAGAACATAACAATTAAAGCATATATTGCACCAATTTGTGTATACATAAATAAAACAACAAATGGTAGATATTTTAACACAATGTCATGAATTAAAAGCGTTAAAATATTGATCCTTCCTGCTAATTTGATCTTGAAAATCATTCTTCCTAGGGTCTTGCCTTTTAAAACCAAAGTATAAATAATAGCTAAGAATATGAAACCATATAAGAAGAAGAACATACATGAAACAAAATATTTTAACATTGGTGTAGCGTAAGCTTCACTGTTGCGATTAATTTCGTATTCAAATTCAGCAACGACAGTATTATAATCATCTTCTGTAAATTTTGCTAGATTTCCATTAATTCTTTCTAAAAAGAAAGCTTCCCATTCTTGATATACAGTTACTAAAGCATCTTTTTCTTCGCTTTTAATAATTGAATCTTCAAAATATTTACTATAAGCAGTAAAATTTGTTTTTAATTCTGCTTTTTTAGTTTCGTCTTTCTCTAAAGAAGTATAAACATTTAGAATTCTTGATAATAAAGTAGTATGTTCAGAAATTTGAATATCATTAAGTTTTTTATCAAGCCAAAGTTCAAGATCATTTACTCTTAAAGTTGTGTTACTTGAAACAATGTTACGATAATCACTAATGATTGCTTCAGAAATTGTTCCTTGATAATCACTTTCATTAGTTTCTGTATACAAGTCATATGCCGCTGATACGTTGTTGTTATAAATATCATTATCAGAATTGTATTTTGAATAATATGTATCAAAATTGTCAATTGAATTTCTAATAATTGGACGACCGCCAATCATAAATAAACCAAATAATACTAAAATAATTAGAATCATATCTACAATTGTAGATAATGATCTTGAAAATAATCCTGCTTTCATTTACGCGTTTCTCCTCACGATAAGTTTTACACCAGTGATTCCTAAAACTACAACTTTTTCATTAACTAATATTGTATTACTTTCTTCGGAAATAGCGGTCCAAATTTTACCGTCAATTTTAACCTCTCCTCGTTCGCCAACAGGAATTTCTTTTGTTACTGTGGCAATACCACCGATTAATGAATCTGAGTTTGTTTTAACGCCATCCTTTTTAAAATACTTGGTGCATAAAGGACGGACTAAAATTAATAATGCTCCTGAAATTACAATAAATACACTTATTTGTATCACAATGTAAATTTTGAAGATAGATAAAAACAAGGAAACTAAGGCACCAGCAGCGAGCCAAATGCTTGTAAGATCGAACGTGTTTGCTTCAATAACAACTGAAATGATAATTACAGCAAACCAAATCAAAATCATAATTGTCCAAATATCCATGGTATCTATTCCTCCATTTTTGATAAATCAATAATTAAGGCACCTTCTTTAGGACTCCAATAAGCATGATACTTATATGTTTTATTATCTTGGAATGATACCCCAATTAGAGAAGCCACTTCTTCCATAAAATTCTTGTTGCATATTCTTGAATAACTTGATTTAACAGTAATGTTATGTTTTTGTTCTTCAGGTACATGCCCCAAAACGGCTTCTTCTTTAGTTAGCGGTCTAATGGCAATTAATTTGTCTTGCTCTGAAAGGCCTAGTAAAACACTATAAGCAAGTTCAAAATAACTACTAGCTGACTTATTGAGCGTAATGTTATTACCGCTTAATGTTGCTATTTCATCGTTTGTTTTTTTTGATGCCCAGACAAAATTAGACATTTTTTACCTCCATTTAATCTATACCTATATTATAAATCCAAATTATTTCAATTGCAATATAATTATTTGTAATTATTTGAAATTATTTTGGAATGTTTTTTTCTTTACTTTTGTTAACTTTTCTTCTATAATCTTGACGGTGATAATAGTGAATGAAGAATTAATGAAGAATGTATCAAAAAGTTTAAGTAAAAAGTTTAAAGGGCCAATTTTAGGGAAATTTATTAAAGCAATTAATGATTATAAGATGATTGAACCGCATGACAAAATAGCAGTTTGTATAAGTGGTGGGAAGGATAGCTTAATTATGGCTAAATGCTTTCAGGAATTAAAGCGCCACAATTTATTCGAGTTTGATCTTGTATTTATTGCGATGAATCCGGGATTTAATGAGGAAAATCTAAAACTTCTTGAAAAGAACTGTGAAGATCTTGGAATTGATGTAAAAATTGATAACTCACGAATCTTTGAAATAATTGAAAAAAACAGCTTTGAATATCCATGCTACTCATGCGCAAAAATGCGTCGTGGTTTCTTATATAATTTAGCCAAAGAAAACGGCTGCAATAAAATGGCATTAGGTCATCATTTTAATGACGTTATTGAAACAACTATGCTCAACATTTTATATGCCGGGTGCTTTAAAACTATGTTGCCAAAAGTAAAATCAACGAATTTTGAAGGACTAGAGTTGATTAGACCAATGTATTACATAGAAGAAGAAGATATCATTCACTTTATGAATTATCATGATTTACATGCGATGAACTGTGGTTGTAAGATTGCAAGTGGTCAGCTTCCTTCAAAAAGAAGGGAAATTAAAGGGTTAATCCGCGAACTTAAAAAGACATATGATGATATTGATAAATGTATCTTTAAATCTGCAGAAAACGTTAATATATCATCGATACTTGGGTGGTATGACGATGACAAAGAGTATAGTTTTTTAGACTTATATAATAAAGATAAAGAAAAAAAATAAAAACCAATTTTTTAAAGATTGGTTTTTGTACTTTAAGAAATATACTTGTTTCACGTGAAACTATTTGCCTAAACAAAACTTTGAGAATAATTCATCTAATAATAAGTCGTTGGATACTTCACCAGTTATTTCTCCGAGTGATTTCCAGGCATTTGTTAAATCTATTTCGACAAAATCTATTGCCATTTGGTTATCGATGGCTTTAAGGGCATCCTCTAGATTTCCTTTAGCCCTAGATAAAAGATTAATATGTCTTGTGTTAGAAACAAAGATTTCATCATTACTTTCAATTTCTTTTTTTATAAACATTTCTTTGATTTGACTTTCTAACACATCAAATCCTAATTTATTTATTGTTGAGATATTAATGATATTTTCTAAGTTGATTTGATTATTTAAATCTGATTTATTAGCTAAAATCAATCTTTTTTTATCTTTTGTCAATTCTAAAAGCTCTAAATCAATGTCATCTAGTTTTTGTGAATTATCTAACACTAGTAAAACAAGTTCAGCTTTTTCAATAACCTTTTTAGTTTTCTCAATTCCTATTTTTTCTACGACATCAAGTGTGTTTCTAATTCCCGCTGTATCTATTAAATTTAAAGTAATGCCATTAACATTTAAAGATCCTTCAACGATATCTCTTGTTGTTCCAGAAACATCTGTTACAATTGCTTTATCTTCATTTATTAAAGCATTAAGCAAGCTTGATTTACCAACATTTGGTTTTCCCACAATCGCAGTTGTGATACCTTCTCTATATACTCTCATACTGTTGGCATTTTCAATAATTTTATTTAATTCCATAATTAAAGAAATTATATTAGGTTTTAATGAATTGTTTTCAATTTCTTCTTCACTATCATACTCGGGATAATCAATATTAACTTCGATTTTTCCCATGAGAGATAATATTTTTTGCCTATATGAGCTAATTAAAGAATATGTTGATCCTGTCAAACCTTGGTTGGCTAGATGCAAAGCTCTATTAGATTTTGCATTAATTAAATCCATTACCGCTTCAGCTTTTGTTAGGTCAATTCTACCATTTAAGAAGGCACGCTTAGTAAATTCCCCAGGATCTGCAAGTCTTACTCCTTTTGCTAAAAGAAGGTTTATTATTTTTTGAACAATAAAAGCTCCACCATGTGATGAAATCTCCACGACGTTTTCTTTAGTATATGTTCTTGGGGCTAAAAATACGGAAACTAGCACCTCATCAATTATTTCATCGTTTTCTTTAATATATCCATAAGTCACGGTATGTGACTTTACTTTATTTAAATCTTTTCCTTTAAAAATTTTGTTTGCAATTTTGATAGAATCATCGCCGCTAATTCTTATGACATTAATGGCGCTAGCACCTAGTGCTGTAATAATTCCACAGATTGTATCGTTTTGCATAATATCACCGAAAATATTTTACCACAAATCTTACAAAATAGTGTATAATTTAAAAGAGGCGATAAAAATGGGCAAAAATAAAAATAAAAGTACAAATTATTTAAAACTTTACATTATGATTACAGCACTAGTTGTGTTATTTACCATCTATGGTTGTATATCTAAGGAAAGAATTGATTCAAGTGATGTTTTAACTGTAGTATTTTTACCTGCTTTGTTTGTAACCTTGCTTTGGGCTGTTGAAAAAGTTGCTTTAGTATTTAATAAAACTAAAGTTAGCGAATCAGAAGGAAAAGATTTTTATTTGGCTAAAATTGCTAATTCTTTAAAAGGATTTGGTAGTTTAAGCGTTGAAGATTTTAGAAGATTAAGAATCAATGATAAGTTTCAAGAGACATTAGATATAGGTTATAATATCTTTTTATATGGTGAAGATGACATAAATAACTATGACAAAATTCTACATCGTTACAACAAAACAAAAAATGACTACGAAAGAAAAGCGGTTGAAATCCTTGTTTCAAGAACAAAAGAATTAGTTAAGGAAAAAGAGGAAAAAGGCCAAGTAATTGGAGGGAAAAATTTATTTAACTTAAACATTTATGGCCAGACATTAAATGTTTCTTTTAAAGTTGAAGAAAAAACAAGAGACAATAAATTCTTAGAAAAAGAAAAACTTAACAAAGCAATTGAAAAAACAATTGAAGATTTTAAAAATATAGTATATAATAAATTATATACTAATAACAACCTTGTTAAAGAGCTAATGGACGTCTATACTTTAATGGCAAATGATAAGTATATTCTTTTAGATACTTATAGAAAAATCAATGAAGGAAAAGACGCTTTAGAAAGCTATATTGAAAAAAGAAACCAGGTTGTGAACGAATTCAACAACTTAGAAAATGAATACATGCGCAATAGAGCTAACGATATTTATGATGTTACTAATCAAGTTATTAAAAATATGATTGGCTACAAACCAAAGATAAAAAACGTTAAAGATAAAGTTGTCATTTTAAATGATCTATATATTTCTGATGTTTTATATTTACATAAACATAAAGTTAAAGGAATTGTTGTTAAAAATTTAGAAGAATATTCCCATACAAGCTTTTTACTTAAAAAGTTAAACATTCCAACATTTAAAGCAGAAAACATTGATAATATTAAAGATGGGAAAAAAATTACATTTGGGCAAAAAGTAATAATTAGAGGGGATGAGTAAATATGGGTTATCGTGCTTTATATCGAACATATAGACCTCAATCTTTTAATGATGTCAAAGGCCAAGAGCACATTACTACCACTTTAAAAAATGCATTAATCAGTGGACGTATTTCGCATGCCTATTTATTTACAGGCCCAAGGGGAACAGGTAAAACCTCTATTGCTAAAATTATGGCTAAAGCTGTGAACTGTGAAAAAGCTCCAGTAGCTAACCCATGTAATGAATGTCCCAATTGTGTTGGAATTACCAAGGGTGAAATAAGTGACGTAATTGAAATTGACGCAGCTAGTAATAATGGTGTTGATGAAATTAGAGAAATAAGAGACAGAGTAAAGTATTTACCAAGTGTTGGGAGATATAAAGTATACATAATTGATGAAGTCCATATGCTTTCAACAGGAGCATTTAATGCTTTGCTTAAGACACTTGAAGAACCTCCAAAACATGTTATTTTTATCTTGTGTACTACTGAACCGCAGAAAGTACCTTCAACAATTCAATCACGCTGCCAAAGATTTGATTTTAGAGGTATTAATGACGAAGATATCAGTAAGCAAATTAGAGAAATTGCAAATAAAGAAAGCATTGATATCACTGATGAAGCAGTAATAGAAATTGCGGCTTTAGCAGAAGGTGGTATGCGTGATGCTTTAAGTTTGTTTGATCAGGTTATCTCTTATAGCACGGGTACAATTACAATTGAATCAGTTAATGCCGTAAGTGGGACAGTTTCTGCTGGAAAGCTTTTTGATTTAGTTAGTGCAATTACTGAAAGCGATATAAGCAAAGCCATAAGCTTGCTTGACGAATTAATAGAGATTGGCAAAGAAGTTCCACGTATTATTCAAAATTTAATTTGTTTTTTTAGGGATTTATTAATCTATAAAAACACTGAGAAATTGCTTAAAGATACACGTCTTTCAAATGATACAAGATTCTATAAAATGTCAAAAGAATTTACTAACGATCAAATATTTAAGTATATTGATGTTTTGACAAAAGCACAACAGGATACAAAATTTTCACCCAATCCTAAACTATATTTAGAATTATCTTTTATTAAAATGGCGGATATTGCTAAATATAGCGAAAATATCTTAAAAGAAAGTGAAAGAAAAATATTAAATAAACCTTTAGAAACTAAAAAGGTTGTGGAAAGAATTGAAGAAAAGCCAGCTTTAAATATTAAGGAAGAAATTAAAGAAGTAAAGATTGAAGAAAATTTTGATAAAAATGAAGAAATAGTTTTTGAAGAAGAAAATAACAATGTAGAAATGAATTACGAAATTAAGGTAATTCCTTCAGATGTATCAAACACTTATAATATTCATTTTGTTGAAAATGTTTTAAACAATCCTAACCGTCAACATAGGGAAGGACTAAATAATTCATGGAATAAGATTAAAAGAAATGTTCCAGCGACATACTTAAATTATGCTTCAATCTTAGAAGAAGGAAAAGTTGTAGCAAGTAATGGTAAGGATATTTTAATTGTTTTCGACGAAGCGGCAGTATGTAACCTTGTCATGAAGCCTGAAAACAAAAAAACGATTAAAAAGATTTTAGAGATTGTCTTTAGTGAAAACTTAGAATTTATGGCTTTACCAGAAAATATCTGGGAAGAAAAATCAAAGGAATTCATTAGTGACTATAAAAAAGGTTTGAAAAACATTAAACTTACACCAATTGTAAGTTCAGAACTTCGTGACGTTAGTCAAGAAGAAAAAACAGAAGATAAAGAAGAAATTACAACAGCAGCCCAAGAATTATTTGGCGATCTAGTTGTATTCGATGAATAGGAGAAATAGAAAATGGTAAATCCAGGAATGTTAAAAAAACTTAAAAAAATGCAAGAAGATATGCTTAAGGCTCAACAAGAAATTAATAATGCAACTTTTTATGGTTCTGCGGCCGGAGTAGTTGATGTTAGTGTTAAAGGAACAAAAGAAGTATCTAACATTAAAATTAATATGGAAATCACTGACAAAGAAGACTTAGAGATTCTTCAAGACTCACTTGTCGCAGCATTAAATGATGCTTTTAAAAAAGTTGATAAAGAAACAGAAGAAACAATGGGACAATTTACTAGCGCTTCTGGTTTAGGATCAATGGGTGGATTATTCTAAATGAAATATCCATCAAGTCTGGAAAAATTGATTGCTGGTTTTATGAGGTATCCAGGCGTAGGTAGGAAATCCGCAGAAAGATTTGCGCTCTATACAATTAATAAAATCGAAAATGATGAAGCAAGAGAATTTGCAAATGCCATCATAGAAGCTAAAAATAATTTGAAGCACTGTAGAGAATGTGGATTTATTGCTGAAGGTAATAAGTGTGAAATATGCGAAAGCCAAGATCGCGATAATTCAACAATAATGGTTGTTGAAGAGATAAAAGATGTCATTGCGATTGAAAAAACGGAAAGATATAACGGGTTATATCATATCCTAAATGGGGCTATTTCCCCTTTAAATGGAGTGGGGCCTGAAGATATTAATTTAGCGAGCTTGCTGGTAAGACTAACTGATGAAAACATTAAAGAATTAATAATTGCCACAAATGCTTCTGTTGAAGGAGAAACAACGGCACTTTATATTCGAAAATTATTGCAAAAGACTGACTTGATTGTGTCAAGGATTGCTTATGGTGTCCCAGCAGGATCCCAACTTGAGTATGCAGATGAAGTGACATTATTTAAAGCAATAGAGGGTAGAAGGCAAATGAATTGAGAGAATTTTGTCAAAATTTCGCTTTATTTTTTACTTTAACTATGTTATAATTAATAACGATATAAGACGAGGTGGCTATATGATGGAAAAAGTTACAAACTTTTTTGCTGATATTATTGGCAAAATGCTTATTTATTTCGCAAATCTTGATGTTTTAATGCAAGCTGGAATTTTATTAGTAGCTTCAATATTTATCCTAATTGGACTATTTACGTTTATAAAAAAAGGATTTAAGGTTATCGTTGTATTGGCCTTATTAGCTGCAGTAGGCTATATATTATACGACAAAGGTGTTATTCAGCCTGTAATAGATAAAATTTTGTCCTTCATTGGTAAATAATGAGGGACTTTTAGTTTAGGTAAAAAAATAAAAACAATTTAAAAAGGTGTTAAGGAGATTTTTATGGAAATTAAATTAGTTGGACTAACGAAAGTTTTTACAGCGAAAGACAAAACAGAAACCACAGCAGTGGGTAACATGAATTTAGTAATACCATCAGGGAAACTTGTTGGTCTACTTGGTCCATCTGGATGTGGTAAATCAACAACTCTTTATATGATTGCCGGCCTTCATAAGGCAACATCAGGAGAAATCTATTTTGGGGAAGATGAAGTATCAAATATACCACCTGAGAAAAGAGGAATTGGATTAGTTTTCCAAAACTATGCATTGTATCCTCATATGACAATCAGACAAAATATTTGTTTCCCACTAGAAAATCTAAAAGTTAGCAAAGAAGAAGCTAATGAAAGATGTTTTGAAATGGCAAAACTAGTAGGCCTTGAAAATTTACTTGAACGTAAACCAGTTCAATTATCAGGTGGTCAGCAACAACGTGTTGCGATTGCAAGAGCCTTAGTTAAAAAACCAGGAGTTTTACTATTAGACGAACCTCTATCAAACTTAGATGCCCGTTTAAGACTTCAAACAAGAGAAGAAATCAAGAGAATTCAAAGAGAAACAGGAATTACTACGATCTTCGTTACTCATGACCAAGAAGAAGCAATGAGTATATCTGATGAAATCGTTGTAATGAAAGATGGAGTGATCCAACAAGTAGGGGAACCTCAATATGTTTATGACAATCCAAAAAATTTATTCGTTGCTAAATTCTTAGGAAGTCCACAAATCAACGTATTTGATGGCGAAATTAAAAATGGCAAACTTTACATTGGCGAATTTTTTATAAAGAATGTTAAAGCTCAAGACCAAAAAGTATTTGTTGGTATCAGACCAGAAGGTTTTATTTATGTAAAAGAAGGCGATGCTCAATTAACAGTTAATGTAGATTTAGTTGAGACAATTGGCCGCGATACAACCCTTATTATCAGAAAGATTACTGAAAATGGTAAGACATTTAAAGTAATAGTTGATGCACAACATCGTATTATAGCTGGCGATACAGTAAAATTAAATATTAAAGAGAACAAATTATTTATCTTCGACGAAAGTGGAGAATTGGTGTAGAATATGCTAGAGAAAAAAAATAATCTTAAAGCGTGGCTTTATTTAGCTCCAGCTTTAATATTAATGGGTATTTTCACATTCTTTCCTCTCTTTAATTCGTTTTATATCTCTTTTTTAAAAAACTATAATCCAATGCTTGGAACAAACGATGGATTTACTTTTGATAATTATGTTTATGCACTAACAATTGGTGGGAAGAAACCAGCCAAAAAATACAATGTAGATGAAGATAAAGTTTTTATTTTTGAATCAACTATTGAAAGTGCTAACAGTGACATTACTAAGGTTAAACTTTTATTTTCTAAAAAAAGCGGAACGCTAGGAGAAGTTGCCTTTTCTGAAGTTAAGGTAATTGATGGTAGCGGAAAAGTTTTGTTTGATGACTCATTTAAAGCAGAAAGTGAAACTGATAGAACTTATCCTGCTGGTTGGACAGCTAATAACGTCGCAACTTATTCTACTAAATGGCGCGGTTTTAGATCAGAAAACGCATATATTTCAACACCTACTTTTGAAGCAACTAATAAAGTTACAATTCAGGTGAAGATGTACATCAGCGTAAATGATCCATCTTATGATATTAACGATGCAAATAACCGGATGGAATTAAGAGCAATTGGTATGGACTCAAATGAAGCGACATTAACTGCTTCAACATCAAAAAGTTCAATTTATGAAATTTCATCACAAGTAAGTAATGAAAAGACAAGTCAAATTACAATTACAAGTGCTAACAAGGATATTACAAATGCAGTAATTCAGTTTAATAAAAAACTTGGAACACTTGGCGAACTAGGATTTGCAAATGTTAAAGTTTATGATGGATCAGCTACTGGAACATTATTATATGACACTTCATTCTTAGCAAAAGATTTACAAGATAAGTCCTTCCCTGAAGGTTGGACAATAAATAATATTACAACATACGATAATTTATGGCGTGGATTTAAAGATAATGGTTCAAGTATTACAACGCCAAAATTTGAAGCGACAGATAAAATTACGGTAATTGTAAAATACTATGTCAAAACAACAGATAATTATGACGCTAATAATGCAAATAACCGGATGGAATTAAACTATAAAGCCTTAAATGCTAGCGGAAATGTTATTTCTGGCTCAGAAAAAACAGCTACAGGTATGAATGGATTAGCTGTTGGCGTTGATTATTCAGCCGATAGAGAAATTGAAACAGTTGTTTCTGGTAAAGACATCACTAAGATTAAAATCGCATTTAGTAAAAAAGATTTAACTTTAGGTGAAGTAGCTATTTCGGAAATTGAGTTACTTGATGCTCAAGGTAATAGCATTATTAAAACTTTATTTAAAGCGGGAAGTTTAGATGAAGAAGGTTATCCTGATGGTTGGAATGGCGATTTTGTAACAATTTATGATGACTTATCACGAGGATTTAAAGATAACGGTGGATATTTAATTTCTCCACAATTTGATCCAACAAGTCAAGTAACAATTAAAATTAAATTAACAGTTAAAGCATATGATGTTACATATCTTGCATCAAGTGCAAATAACCGGATGGAATTAAAAATAACAAGTATTGCCAATGTTGACCGCAACATTGATTCAGCACGTGTAAATGATCCTAGTATTACAACTAAGGAAGTAGGAATTGTTGAAGTAACTCAAAAAGCTAATATATTTACTGAAATTGGTACTGGTAGATTTGTCGATGCGTTAGGAAACGTCTTCATAATTGCTATTGTTTCAGTTCCAATCTCAATTATTATTGCATTACTTATCTCTGTTGCATTAAACTCAATCACTAAAGTTAGAAGTTTATTCCAAACAATTTACTTCTTGCCATATGTAACATCTTCAATTGCTGTAGGTATGGCTTTTGCGATCATGTTCCAATACTCAACAAGAGCTGGCGGAGCACAAGGACTAATTAACTATATAATTGGGTTGCTTGGAGGTAAACCAATCAACTGGATTGGTATTGGTGCAAAGAAATTTGCAACAATGGCTGCCTTATTAATTTATACAATCTGGGGTAGCTTAGCATTCAAGATTGTTGTATTCTTAAGTGGACTTCAAGGGATTGATAAACAATACTATGATGCAGCAAAAATTGATGCTACACCAAAATGGCGTGTATTTACAAAAATTACTGTTCCTTTACTTTCACCACTTATTTTATATATTTCTATCACATCATTTATTGGCGCCTTTAAAACATATACATCAGTAGTTGGATTATTAGGACCAAAATTAGGTAAAGGTATTATTGAAGAACCAATTGAAACACTAGTATCACTAGTCTACGGAAACATAGATTATGCATCACCTGGAGCATTAAGCCGTGCAGCAGCTACAGCCGTATTATTGTTTTTCATAATCCTAATATTTACTGGTTTACAAGGTGTAATCAGTAAAAAGAAAGTTCATTATTAGGAGGTGTAGACAATGTCAGAAATTTACGGAAACGAAAAAAAATATCAAAGAATTAAAGTTGCTAAAAATATTGTTGTTTACACATTCTTAGTTATTATAGCAGTCGCAATCTTATTTCCATTTTACTTCATGCTTTTAACAGCAATTAAGTCAGAAGGGCAATTTGAGTCAGTAACACCAATTTTATGGTTGTCACCAAAAGATTGGCACTTAGAAAACTTTAGAATTGCTTGGGAGAAGAATTCATTTGGTAGATATATGCTAAACACTGTTTTAGTTTCGGCAATTGGAACAACAGGAACAGTTATTACAACAATTTTAGCATCATTTGCCTTTGCTAGACTTAATTTTAAAGGCCGCGATACATTATTCTTATTATTATTAACTACAATGATGATTCCTGGAGAATTATTTGTTATCACGAACTTTATCACGGTAGCTAAATTTGGTTGGTATTCAACTACTAATCAAACATACACCCAGGCCGTCGCGGCAATGTCCATTCCATTTATGACCAGTGTTTTCTATGTTTATTATTTAAGACAAACATTTAAACAAATACCTAACGAACTGTATTATGCAGCCAAAGTGGATGGAACAAGCGATTTTAAATACTTAATCAAAGTAATGATTCCAATTAGTATTTCAACAATCACAACAATTACGATTTTAAATGCGATGGGAACATGGAATGCTTATGTATGGCCAAGTTTAGTAACAAACAAAACAAATTATCGACTTGTAACGAACGGTCTTCGTGATGGTTCATTTACTAACGAAGCAGGTATTACAATTTATCCATTACAAATGGCAGCAGCGACAATTGTTACTATGCCACTAATCTTTGTGTTCTTATTACTAAAAAAATATATTATGCGCGGGGTTTCGCGTAGTGGTATAAAAGGCTAAAATTAATTATATAATGAGGAGGAAAATATGAAAAAGTTTTTAGCTTTAATTATTATGTTATTTGCAGGAATTACTCTTGTTGGCTGTGGAAAAACAACAGCTTCTACAACTAAAAAAACAACAGCTAGCAAGACAACTGCTAGCCAAACAACTGCTAGCCAAACAACTAGTAAATCAACAACTAGTAAGTCAACAAGCATATCTACTAGTAAGTCAACTAGTAAGCCAACAACAACAAAGACTATTACTACTTCAAAAGAAACTATTAGTCATGAAGTTGGTACAACAATGCCAGAGGAATTCCCATTTGAAGATGAGGTAAATATAACCTTCTGGCACATTTATGGGAAAGATAAATCTGCTTTATTAGACAGATATATCGGTGAATTTGAAACATTATATCCAAATATCCATATCCAAAGTGTTTCTCAATCAGATTATGATACATTAAGAGAAAAAATTTCAATGGCTATTGCTATTGATGACACACCTTCTATGGCTCTTGGATATCCAGACCATTTTGCAGGTTACTTAAATGGTGAAGCTGTCGTAGCTCTTGACGAATATATTAATAACCCAGTATATGGTGTTGATATTGAAGATTTCGTTGATGGTTATGTTGCTGAAAACAATCAGTATAAGGGTGGATTCATGTATTCAATGCCTTATTCAAAATCAACAGAGTTTATGGCATATAACAAAACAGTTACAGATTATCATGGTGTAGAAATTCCTCATGATAAAGCTCTAAGCTACTCTGAATTAATTGAAATACTTGAAAAAGTTGTTACTCCATCAGATGTAAATGGTGGAAAGAGTGATGCTGAAAACTTTACATGTGAAATGGGTATGAGCTTTGACTCATCAAGTAACTTATTCATTAATGCCACTCGTCAATTCCGTGGTGGTTACACAAACTCAAAAGGTGAAATTTTAGTTGACAATGATAACACATTAAAAATGTTAACTTTCTTAAAAGAAAATTTCCAAACAAGATTATTTGGTTTACCATTATTATTTGACCAATCATATGGTTCAAACGATTTTAAGATTGGTAATATTTGTATGACTGTTGGTTCAACAGCAGGTGTAAATTACAATATTCCATCAAAAAGTGATACTAACTATGCAAAATATGTATTTGACGTATTTGAAGTAGGTATCGCTCCAATTCCACAAGCAGATAATGCTGTATTAAAATCAACAGACGTTAATAACGAAGCAGAAGCATATTTATCAGCAGTTCAACAAGGACCAAATATTGGTATATTCACATCAGCATCAGAAGCTGAAAGATTAGCATGCTGGTATTTCATTAAATACTTAACATTACCTGAAAATACAGCTGAATGGGCTATGGATACAGGATATTTACCAGTTAGAAAATCAGGATATACTTCAGATGCTTATAGTGCTTTCATGAATATTGCTCTTAAATACTGGGCAGGTGAAACTTTAACTCCAGCTGAAAAAGACAACTTATATAAATCAATGGTTGCCAATGTTGCTGAAGTACAAGTTCCTTACTATGAATACGACCCTGCATTTGCACAAGGAGCTAAAACTGCAAGTTCATCATTAGCACGTGAAACCGCTGGATCAGCAATTGAATATTTATTTAACGGTACAAAAACACCAAGACAAGCAATTGATTATTTATTAAGTGAGTTAACTTGGAATTAGTTACCTTAATAAATAAGGAGGTAAAATTATGAAAAGAAAAAGTGCTATATATCTCTTTTTGATAGCACTACTGATATTGCTAGTAGGTTGTGGCAAAACAACTAAAGCTAGCCAAACAACAAAGATTCCAACAACGGCTAGTCAGACTACTACTAGTAATACAACTACTAGCAAGACTACTATACCAACAACGGTTAGTCAAAGTACAACACTTTCAACTGAATCAAACATGGTTGAATTACCTGATTTAACAGGTAAAAATCGCGAAGAAATTAATGAGATATTTAGTGAATTAGGATTAGAAATTAAATATTTAATTGATAATAATCAACCCTATAATCAAGATGGTTCAGATTATGGTAAGTTTGTTAAATATTCTTCGAAGCTTCAAGCAGGTAGCAAAGTAGAAAAAGGATCAGTTGTAAATATTTACACTGCTCCTTTAGAGTTGCCTGAAATAAAAGCATCACTAGAATTAAAACTAACAGTTCCATACACTAAAGAAAGTAACTTTATTACTGATGGCATTGGTATTGTAACTGTTGCACAACATGTTGATGGTGATACAACAATCTTTAGACAAGTTGATGGTCAAACATTTACAGTAAGATATTTAGGAATTGATACACCTGAATCAACATTTAGATTTGATCCTTGGGGTAAAGAAGCAGCTAAATATACTAAGGATCTTCTTGATAATGCTAAAGAAATAGTATTACAAGCTGAAGGAGAAAGAAAAGACGGTAACGGTCGTTATCTTGCATGGGTATGGGCTGATGGTGTTTTAGTTAATCTTCGTTTAGTAGAAGTTGGATACTCACAAGCAAAAGTTGCTAAAGGAACATCATATACTGATATAATTAATACTGTTGATTATGCTGTTTCTTCGGCAAAAAGAAGAGTATACGGTGAAAAAGACCCTAACTACGATTATAGTCGCGATGGCGTTGAAATCTCAATTAAAGATTTAACTGAACATTTTGATGAATGTGTAGGAGTTAAAGTTATTATTACTGGTACAATAACAAGAAAAGTTGGAGAGCATCCTTATATTGAACAAGATGGATATGGAATGTATCTATATATAGGTTATGTATTAACTAGTCAATTAGAAATAGGAAACAATGTTACAATTCAAGGGCTTGTTCCAACATACCATTATGAAGATAAACAATTAAGTAATTTCATATTGAAAAATTTAACTGTTAACAGCGAAAACAATACCGTTACAGCAAAAGAAAAGACACTTTCTGAACTTTCAGAAAAAGACATTTATAGCCTAATAAAAATTAACAATTTGACAGTAACATATATTAATGATTATAATAACGCAGTTACTATTAACTGTAAAGATTCAAACAATAATACGATGACTATTAGAATTGATGTATCATTATATAAAACTGTTGATATCTCTAATTTAAAAGTTGGTTCAATTATAAACGTAACTGGACCGCTTGAAATGTACAATGGTAAGTATCAAATAATGCTTACTTTAACGGAAGACTTAGAAATTATAAAATAAATTTATAGGAGGGACTATGAAAAAAACTAAGTACTTATTAATGTTTTTATTATTAGTTGCTGGGTTAACATTAGTAGGTTGTAATAAAACAACTGCAAAGGTTACGACTAAAGCCCCAACAACTAGTCAAACAACAGCTAGTAAAACAACAGCTAGTAAAACAACAGCTAGTAAAACTACTGCCCCAACAGTTGCTCCAACAACTGCTCCAACAACTGCTCCAATAACAGTTGATGAAGAATTAGCAGCAGCTGAAAAAGCAGCTAATGCCGCTATAGCAGGAATCGTTAATAGCGATAGCATTACAGGAGACTTCCAAGTAGTTGCTGAAAATACAAAAGCAGGCGTTACATTTGCATGGACTTCTAGTAATACAGAAGTTGCTAGCATAAGTCAAACAGCTACAGATAAGTTTTATACAGTTACAGTAAAACAACCAGAAGGAACTGGTGATGTGAGATTAACATTAACAGTTGTTGCGACTTGCGGAACTAAGAGTGTTACAAAGGATATTACAATTACTGTTAAAGAAAAAGTATTAGGTACTAAATATGATACAATTGCTCAATTATATGCTAGTGCTAAATTAAAAGATGTTGTTATTATCACAGGTACAGTATCTTCATTATTTAAAAATGGTTACTTCATATATGATGGTCAAAACTATCTAGGCATTTATGTAAATGCTGATTTAGATGCATCAATCCAAGTTGGTAAAGAAGTAACTATAACAGGAGCATATGCAAACTATAATACTTTATACCAAGTTTCTGACATAATAAATACTGTTGTTGTTGGTGATAGCTCAATCGTATTACCAAAAGCACAACCTATTACTACAGAAGGAATTAAAGCTATTCAAGGAAATAAAGCAGATCATGGTATTCCTTACGTTGTAACTGCAACAATTAGATCAGTTGTTGAAGGTTCAAATACAAACTATGATTTATTTGATGGTAGCGAAAAAATTGGTCGTGTTTACTACAACTCATTAGTTGCATCATATGACGTTATAAAGGCATTAGATGGTAAGACAGTTACATTAGAATTAACATTCTATACTATTCATAGTTCGAATGGTAAATTATTTACATTCTATGGAACAGCTGAAGATGTAAAAGAAGTGGAATTAACAGATGCTGAAAAATTAGCAAATGAAAAAGCTGCTTTAACATTAGTTAGCGAATTAGAAAGCGAAAAAACTCTTGCATTACCTGCAACAGTAGCAAATGGTGTTACAGTTACATGGGCTTTAAAAGAAGGCTCATTAGGCGCAATTAGTGAAGGTGTTTATAGCGCTCCAAAAGTTGCACTTGGTGCAGATAACGTTGATGTTGTATTAGTTGCAACATTAAAATTAGGTGAATTAGAAGATACAAAAGAAATTACTGTTAAAGTAACTCCTACAAAAGTATTTGAAGTTAAAACTATAGCTGAAATGAATGCATTACCAACAAACGATAAAGAATATTTCCAAGTTACAGGTATTGTAAAAGCATATTCAGGCACAGAAGAAAGTGCTAAAAAATATGGAAATCTTATTTTACAAGATCCACTTAACCCTGAAGTAACAATTATTCTTTATGGTTTAGGTCTAGTTGATAATGTAAAAGAACAAAATGTATTAGCAACAAAAGGCATTAATATTGGTGATATGATAACTGTAATTGGTTATCGTGGAGATTATAAAGGCACACCAGAAATTATGGGTGGATGGTATGTTGAACACTTTGCAGTTAAGAATGTTTCAGATGTTGAAAATCTTCCTGCAGGTGATACATATTATGCATTTTATGTAACATTAAGTGATTACTACCAAAATGCAGATCAAAGTAAAATTGATAACTCAATTAAATATGGTAACTATGTCGCTGCTGATTTAAATGACGCAGCAAAAACTTGTACATTATACGGAATTTTAATTGCTAAAGGTGCTACAAACGGTCAAGCATCATCATTAAATTTAAAACTTAATGATAAAGTAGTTTTAATCGCTCAAATTAGTGAATATAAAGGCGTTAAACAAATTGCTAACGCATACTATGTTGCACACATGACTCCAGAAGTAGTTAATCCAGATGCTGAAGCAGTTAAAGCTGATAAAGAAGCTTTATCTTTACCTGCTAACGGAAGATTTGAAGATCAAATCGATTTATTAGCTGCAGGAGAAAAAGGTTCAACAATTACTTGGGCTTTAAAAGATGGTTCAAAAGGTTCAATTGCTGAAGGTAAATTAGTATTACCTGCAGAAGCTGTAACAGTTACTGTTGTTGCAACAATCGTAAAAGGTGAAGTAAGTGAAACAGTTGAATTTGAAGTTTCAGTATTTGGCGAAAAAATTACCGTTTCTGCTGCACGTGCATTAGAATTAGGTGCATTAGTTGCTGTTGAAGGCGTTGTATCAGTTAAAAATGCGGATGGATTCTTCATTCAAGATAATGATGGAACAACAATCTTTGTTTTCAACAAAAACAATACTGCAGTAGTTGGAAATAAAGTTGAAGTTTTAGGTACACTTGCAAAATATACTGCAAATGGCAATGACTTATTACAACTTAATCCTTCGTTTGTAGTTGCAAACGATAACGGAACTAACGCCGTAGTTGAAGATGAAACTATTACAACAATTGAAGCTGCGGTTGCTGCATATCCTGCATCTGCTGGTCACATTATAACTTTATCTAATGTTGTAGTTTCTGCAGATACATTTGGTTATTTATACTTAGGTGCTGTTTCTGAAGGTATTGACCTAAAATTTAAATCTTCTACAGTTTCTGAGACATTTGCTACAGAATGCCCTGCTGGTTCAACAATTGGTACAATCAAACTTGCAATGTACAATATCAACTATTCTGATATCGTAATCGTTGTAATTGAAGTAAAAGACATTGTGAAACCTACAGTTGAACAACCAGACTTAGAAACAATTACTATTGCCTTTCCTAAAAACTCAACTTCTTATGCAGAAACAGCTGCAGTAGAATATAATGAAAGTGGCATAATTTTAACATATTTAGGCGGAAATATCAGTGCTCCTAGTAGTTACACAGATTCATATGCTATGTTATTAAGATGTAAAACAAACGTTAAATCAACGATTACTTTAAATGCCAAGAATTTAAAAGAAATATCGTTTGATTGGTTTGTATGGTTTGCTTCAAAAAAAGACCCTATTACAAATGCAACAGTCTTAAAGGTTGAAGTATTTGAAGGCGAAACTTTAGTTAAATCAGTGGATTTTCTTGAAGCAGCTAAAAATTCAACACTTGGTCAAGTAGTTAATCAAAACGTTATTCTTGATACTGCAGGCGATTATAAAGTAGTATGGACTATGGAAATGAAAGCAGCTGCAAGCACACAAAATAGATTCTGCATTGATAATATTACTTTAAAAATTGAGAAATAATTAAATTATTTTAACCAATATTATTAAAATATTTAAAAACAAAACGCATTGAAATTTTCAGTGCGTTTTTTCTAATATTCGTATTAGTTGTTATATTTTTGCATTTATGTTAAAATTATATTGGTGATTTTATGGAATACAATGAAATAATAAAGAAAATTGAAGAATACAATAAAATAATCATTATGCGGCATAAAAATCCTGATTTAGACGCATATGGTTCACAAAATGGTTTATATGAAATATTAAAGCTTAATTATCCAGAAAAAGAAATATATATGGTTGGTGATGAAAATAATCTGAATTTCTTTAGAAAACCAGATGTTTTAACTAAGGAAGATTATGCAGATGCTTTACTTTTTATATTAGATGTCTCAGTTACTAATATGATAGATGAGGAATTTTATAAATATGCTAAAGAGATAATTATAATAGATCATCATAAAAATGAAACAACAATTGAAAACAGTAAGACACTAAGACTTTTTTATTCTTCTTGTGCAGAAATTATTGCAGAATTTGCGTTAAAGAGTGAATTAAAACTAAATAAAGAAAGTGCAATTGCACTTTATGCAGGAATTGTATCAGATAGTGGCAGATTTTTCTATTCTGGTATAAATAGCAATACTTTTAAAATGGCATCTTTCTTACTGGAACAAGATATTGATATACAAAGTTTATATAACAAAATGTATATAGAACCACTTAATTTAAAAAGACTTAAAGCTTATTTTATTCTTAATTTTAAACTAACGAAGAATAGTGTGGCTTATATGATTAATAAAAAAGAATTATCTTTAGAATATAATGTTTCAACCTTTACTGTCAGTCGTGGTATGGTTAATCAAATGGCTGGTATTGAAGGGGTCAGAATTTGGGTTAACTTCACTGAAAATCCAACTGATGATAATATTTTAGTAGAGATTCGTTCTAATAATATAGTTGTAGTAGATATCGCAAAAAAATATGGTGGTGGCGGGCATGATTTTGCCTGTGGCTGTCAAGCAAAAGATTTAGATATAGTAGAAAAAATATTAAATGATTTAGATGAAAGAGCTGGTGAATATAAATGATACAAAAAGAAATATTAAAAAAGATTAAAGAATTTGAAAGAATAATTATTACAATGCATATGCGTCCTGACGGAGACTGTACTGGGGCAGCTTTTGGATTAAAAGATATTCTTAAGACTTCATTTCCTCAAAAAGAAATTTATGTGGTTGGCGAAGAAGCAGAATATGTAAAATTTTTAGGAAGAGTAGATGAAGTAAGTGACGAAAAATTTAGTGATGCATTAATAATTGCGGTTGATACAGCCACAAGTGATAGAATAGCTGATCAAAGATTTAAACTAGGTAAATACCTGATTAAGATTGACCATCATTTACCTGTTGAAGATTATGGGATGATTAATTATGTTGATACAACAGCATGTGCTGCAAGCCAAATTATTTTTTCTTTTTATAATATGTTTAAGAAAAAACTAAAAATTAGCCCAAACGGCTTAGCAGCTTTATATACAGGAATTGTTACAGATTCTGGTAGATTTAAATATAGAAGTGTTTCAGGTGATACATTTAGAAGCATAGCTTCAATGGTTGATATGGGGCTAGATTTTGCGCCTATCCTTGAAAAACTTGATGTTAAAACAGAAGAAATGTTAAAACTAAAAGGTTATGTGTTATTTAGTTATGAAAAAACACCAAATGGCGTTGCTTATATTAAGATTACTCCTGAAATTTTAGCAAAGTATAATGTTTCGCTTGAAGAAGCTACATCACTAGTCAATGAATTATCGGTGATTGAAGATTCTCCAGTTTGGGCCTTATTCGCTGAATATGATGGAAACTTTGTGAGAGGTCGTTTACGTTCTCGTGGCCCTGCAATCAATGAGTTAGCCAATAAATATAATGGTGGCGGACATGCCATGGCTTGTGGAGTTAGCTTAGAGACTTGGGATAATGTTAATAAATTACTAGAAGATGCTGATCTTTTAGTAAAAGAATATAAAATAAACAAGGGTTTGTAGGAATACAAACCCTTTCTTAATTTTTCAAGGTTTAAATCCTAAAAATTTGTGTTATCATAATAAAGTATGAATAAATTTTAGGAGTGATGATTTTGGATATTCAAAGACTTATAATTTACGTACTAGGTGGATTAGGAATTTTCTTATTTGGTATTGTCCTTATGGGAGATAGCTTAAAGAATATTGCTGGATCTAAAATGAAAAGAATTCTGGAAAAAGCCACAAACACTCCAATAAAAGGGATTATTTTAGGTGTGCTTGTGACAAGCATTATTCAATCATCAAGTGGGACAACCGCTATTGCTGTTGGATTAATTAGAGCCGGGCTTATGACATTACCACAAGCTGTTGGAGTAATGTTTGGAGCTAGTATTGGTACAACTGTAACCTCTATTCTAATTGGCTTAAACATCAATAAATATGCACTAGTGTTTGTAGGTGTTGGTAGTATATTAATGTTCTTTGGGGGAAAGAAAAAAACAAAATCAATTGCCGGAGCGATTCTAGGGTTTGGATTAATATTTTATGGTTTAGATGTAATGGGTGATGAATTAGTTAAACTTACTAATCTAGATGTATTTAAAAATATTCTTCAAAAAGTAAGTGAAGTCCCAATCTTAGGATTTATATCTGGAATTATCATGACAGCGATTGTTCAATCATCTAGTGCCACAATTGGTATTTTACAGCAAGTTTATTCAACTGGTAATCTTCCTATAATCGGTGCTATGGCCATTGTTTTAGGCGATAACGTTGGGACAACCGTTACTGCTTTACTTTCCTCAATTGGCGGAAATACCGACTCCAAAAGGGCAGCATTTTTGAACACCATTTTTAAATTTATAGGTGCAGTTATATTTATGATATTTTTATACCCTTATTCAAAATTAATTGCTTATGTTGGTGTTAATTGGTTTGGGGATATTAACTCTAAATTAGTTATTGCAATTGCACATATTTCTTTTAATCTTGTGAATGTATCAATTATGTATTGGTTTATAAATAAATTAGTTAAATTTGTGACAATAATTATTCCGGGTAAAGCTGAAGATACAGCTTCACAAATTGTTTTAGAAGAAGATTTAATTAGGGATATGCCAGTAATGGCCATAGAAAATGCAAAAAAAGCTATTCTAACAATGGGAAAGACTTGTTTTACGATGTTTGATTATATGTATAATTATTCGTTTACTGAGGATAATAAGAACTTAGAAACAGGAATAAGTTTTGAAGAAACAATTGATAATTTAGATAAAAAGATACATGATTATTTAGTAAAGATTTCTGAACAAGAAATTTCTGGGACAATCTCGCAGTCACTTGCAAAAGAAATTGACACAATAAGAGACTTTGAACGAATTGGTGATCATTTAAATAACATTCTTGAATTTTTTGAAGAAAGATATAGTAACAAAATTTTCTTATTTGAAGATGCTCAAAATGATTTAAAAAATCTTTATGATACAATTAAAGTTTCATTTAATGAAGCACTTGAGGCTTTTGAAAAGCAAGATAAGGCGTTAGCCTTAAGTATTAATAATAGAGAAGCAATAATAGATGATTTATGTCGTCGTTATAGAAAAAGACACATTCAAAGACTTAATAATAAGGAATGTCAAGAAATAGAAGATGGATATTATGTAGATATCTTATCAAATGTGGAGCGAATTGGTGATCATTTGAATAATATTGCTGTTAATATCTTACAAGAAAATTATGATTCTGATGATATATACCTATAAAATTAGCATATAATTTTATAGGTGATAATTGTGAAAAAGATCAAATCAATTATAAAATCATTATTAATTGGTACGATATTTATTTATGCTATTAATTATGTTGGACAGTATATTAGTTTTAATATTCCGGTTAATTTTTTAAACATTGCAATTCTTGGGTTTTTAAGAATTCCAGGTTTAATTGTTGTTATTATCATTTTAAAAATTTACGGAAATTAAAATTTAGAAAAATAAGACTTGTTTTTATCTGAATATTAATATATAATATTATAAGCCAAAAGATGCACGTTTTTATTAATGGTTAGAACCTTAAGTGGAGGAACAATAATGGAAAAAGAAGTTTCACAAATGTCTCTAATTGAGCTTGCTGAGTATAATCTAAGTAAAAAGAAAAATCCGCAAACCTTCCAAGCAATGTTTAAAGAAATTGCAGAAATAAAAAATTTATCTGATGATGTACTTGAAGATGTTGAAGCGCAATTCTATACTGAATTAGTTATTTCCGCTAAATTTATTTATTGTGGCGAAGATTTATGGGATTTAAAGAGTAGACAAAAAATAGATAATCTTGACAAAGAATTTTATGGCGAGCATAAAGATATTCTTGATGCAGATGATGAAGAATTTGAAACATATGAAGATGAAGATGATTACTTCAATGATGAATATGACGAAGTTGAAGACGAAGAAAGAGACGATGATGAAATCGATGATATTGATGACGTTGACGACGACATTGATGATGAAATTGATGATGAAGACGATATAGATATTATTGATGAGGAAGTTGGTTTACCTATTTATGAAGAAGACGATGATTTTGAAGAGGATAAATACAACGACATAATGGATGACTACGAGGATTTATACGAATAGAACAAAAAATATCTAAAATACCTTAATGTAAAATTAAGGTATTTTTTTTAAAAAAGTGGTTTATTTTTTAAATGATGTGTGTTATAATAATGATAATTTTTAAGGAGGCTACAAATGATATTAGAAAAAGAATTATTACAAAAAATACTTGATACTTCTTTACTAACTGGTGGAGATTTTGCGGAAGTTTTTGCTGAAGATACCGTAAAAAATTCGATTCAATTAGTAGGTGGAAGTGTTGAGACAGTATTTACGGATAAAGTTTATGGTGTAGGGATAAGAATTGCCAAAGAACTAAAAAGTGTTTATGGCTACACTAATGATTTATCTGAAGAATCACTTTTGAAATTAGCAAGCGATTTGTCACAATCATTTGATGATTCAAAAAAAATAAAGAGTGTTAAATTAAATGATGTTGTTAAGGGTGGAGAGCAAAACAAGATCAAAATTTATCCACAAACAGTTGAACTTGAAAAGAAAATTGACATAATGAGACTAGCATATGATGAAGCAAAGAACTATAGCCCCGAAATTGTTCAAGTTCGTATTGTTTATTCAGACACAACTCAACATGTTCAAATTGCAAATAATAGCGGTAAAAACATTGAGGATGAACGTGTTTATACAAGAATGTATATTATGGCTATAGCCTCAGATGGTAAAGTTATGCAAACAGGCGGAGAAGGGCCAGGAGCTCATATGGGCTTTGAATTTTTTGACACAATTGATGTCAAAGAAAAAGCAAGAAATGCTGCAATAACAGCGGTTACCATGCTACATGCCGACGAATGCCCAAGCGGCAAGATGACAGTGGTAATTGATAATGGTTTTGGTGGAGTTATTTTCCATGAAGCATGCGGTCACTCACTTGAAGCTACATCAGTTGCCAAAAATGCTTCAGTATTTTGTGGAAAACTTGGCAAAAAGATTGCCTCAGATATCGTATCTGCTGTTGATGATGGTACAATGGAAAATGAATGGGGTTCAGAAAACATTGATGATGAGGGAAATAAACAACAGAATCGTTTATTAATTGAAAATGGTATTCTAAAATCTTATATGATTGATGAACTTAATTCAAGAAGAATGAATTTAGCATCTACTGGTTCATCTAGAAGAGAATCATATAAATTTGCCCCAACATCAAGAATGTCAAATACATATATCTGCCCAGGAAAATCGACATTTGATGAAATAATCGCCGCAACAGAATATGGTTTATATGCAAAAAGTCTTGGCGGTGGATCTGTTGACCCAGGAAGTGGAGATTTTAACTTTGCGGTAAATGAAGGATACATTATTCGTGATGGTAAAATTGCTGAACCAGTACGCGGTGCGTCCCTTGTTGGAAACGGCGCAGAAGTTTTACTAAATATTGACATGGTTGGTAATAACTTAAGGCTTGCTCAAGGAGTATGTGGATCAGCAAGTGGTTCCGTAAACACAAACGTTGGTCAACCAACAATCAGAGTAAAAAACGTTACTGTTGGTGGTAGAAAGGGGACAAAATAATGAATTTTGATTTATTATTTGCTAAAGCTAAAAAAGCTGGTATTGAAGATATTCAAATATCTTATAAAGAAAACAATTCAATGGAAGTTCAAACATTAAATGGGGATTTGGATAAATATAGCATTTCAAATACAAAATTATTAAATGTAAAAGGCATTTATAATGGAAAAATGGGGCTCGTAAGAGTCGAATTAATTAATGAAAATCAATTTGATTTTATTGTTGAAAAAATTATTGAGAACGCCAATGGAATTGATAGTAAGGATGAAGTATTTATTTATTCAGGCGATAAAGAATATCAAAAGGTTGATTTATATAATCAAGAATTAGCTAAGGTAGAAGCTAAAGAAAAAATTGAAAAAGCTCTTGATTTAGATAAAGAAATAAGAAGCTATGAGCATATTGTTTTAGCAGAAAGTTTTTATGAAGAAGGTTTTGTAAAATCAATGCTACTAAACTCAAAAGGCTTAAAGCTTGAAGCTGAGGCTAATTATGCGTTTTTAGGTGGTCAGGCAATTGCCAAATCAGATAAGGATCAAAGAACATCATTTGATTATATAGTATCAAACGATTTTAATGAACTAACCGTTAAAGAATTAGCTAAAGAAATATCTTTATATGCGGCAAGAAGCTTAGGTGCAGCACCAGTCCTATCAGGAACATACGAGGTAATAATAAAAAATACTGCGATGGCATCACTTCTTAGTCCATTTATAACAGGCTTTTCAGCTGACTCAGTTCAAAAAGGAACGTCACTTTTAAAAGGTAAAATTGGTGAAAAGATCGCTTCTGATCTAATTACAATTGTTGATGATCCATTTAAGAAAAACAGTGTAAGAAGCACATCTTTTGATGATGAAGGTGTAGCTACTAAATATAAAGAACTTGTGAAAAATGGCGAATTAAAGGGATTTATTTATGATTTGCGTACTGCAAGGATTGATGGGGTAGAATCAACTGGTAATGGATTTGGCAACACTCCTTCAATGACAAATTTATATATTGTACCAGGCGTAAGACCTTATGAAGAGATGGTTAAAGATATTAAAGATGGTATAGTTATAACTGATCTTGCTGGTACACATGCTGGAGCAAACGCAATTACAGGTGATTTTTCACTTCAACTTTGTGGATTTAGAGTTGTTGATGGTAAAGAAACAGACCCAATTGCTTTATCAACTGTTGGTGGAAACATCTTTAATTTATTAAAAGATGTTACTGAAGTTGGCTCAGATTTAAAATCAGGTATTGATAGCGTATCATCACCAAGCTTGAAAATTAAAGAGTTAGTTATTTCAGGTAAGTAAAAAGGACATGTTAGATGAAGAAGTAAAAGTGACAAATAACCAATAATTGAGTAAGAAAAAATAATAAACAGAATAAAAGAGTTAAAATTAGCTTGTAGGAGTGATTTAACTCTTTTACTTTTACTTATTAGGGGGTATAATTAAAGGGAAAAGAAGTAATTCTTTTAAAGTAAAGTACGATGAAAAAGTTGAAATTATACTTTTGGAAAAGATAATCGCAACTGATATAGAAATATTTAAAGGTTATTGAGCTTAGTTTTTAATTTATCTATTATTGTATTTAACTTTACTTTTTTCTTGTAAGAGATTGGCTTAGATTAACATTATCTGGGGATACGTAATATATACCAATCTCACTAAGAAACTTCTCTCCAAGTACGGTTTGTGCCAAGGTATAAGCACAGACTCCTTGGAGAGATTTTCTATATAAAGAATTAATGTTTGAAAAGATATCATTTACTTTATCCTGTGTCAAATGATCCATTGAATGATATTTCGGCTCAATATATCTAAGTAATTCATGGTTTCTTTCACAAGAGCCCTTTTGGCTTGAACAATAGGGATTACAATAAAACACTTTTGATAAAAGTTCTCCATTTTCATTTGCCTCAAGTTCATATAAGCGATTAAACTCTATACCATTATCACTTAAGATAATTGGAAATATTTTTTTAAAGTAACTATTACCAATTCTGCTTCTTAAAGCCAATAATTTTTGATTGACTTCATCAGGAGAATTAGAATTAAGCAGTATTCCAAATTGAAACTTTATGGCTGGAAAATGAATTGTAAGAATTCGTTTGTTATCGGATTTTTTACCTTCAACTGTATCAAGTTGAACAACTAATAGATTAAGATTCTTTTTTGTATAACTAACATAGTCACTGTAAGTGCGTCCAAAAATGACGTTTACGGGCTTGGTTATACGATAAATATACTCTTTTTTTGGCTTAAATGATACTTTTCTTGGTAAGTCAATATTCCTTGCATCTGTATAACCTTTATTTATCCAGTTACGTAATGTGCGTTCTGATACCTTAATCTCATCATGTGATGTAAGAATATGATTTAATGATTGTCTTTTTTCTTTGATCAGTGGTGATATAATCTCATTAATTTGTTGAAAATCTTCTTGAGATATTTTAATCCCTTTTCTTGGCTCAACTAAAGATTTACGACATTTTTTTTGTGCATCATTGGCATAATAATATCGATGTGGTAAAACACAATTTGACTTTTTATCACATTTATTACAAACAAAAGGAAATCTTACAACCATTTCACATTGTCTTTGTATGAAGTGTGTACAATTATCCGCACATTTATGATTTTCTAGGATGTACTTACATTTTCTTGGATCGTTTATACATTTACGACTAAAAATGCTTTTGGCTGATTTGTAAACTGCATTCCTTTCTATTTCCCGATAAATTGTTTGTTTAGAAACTTTTAATTCTTTTGCGATATTTTTAATCTTTGTTTTGCTTTCTAAAAACACTTGTATTTTAATTCTATCTTCAAATTTTAACTTTGCTTTCTTTTTCATTTTCTTAATCTCCTAGAAAACTAAGCTCATAAATATAATAAACAAAAAGAAGGAAAAAGTAAAAGTTACAAAATAAAAATAATTGTTGCGTTTACTTATTCCTTTAACAAAGTAAAAAGGACAATATAATCCTTTTTTCTTTTTGGTATTTACTTTACTTTTTATCGTTTTTTGTATATAATATTTACGGAAATTTAATTCTTATCTAAGGAGGAATAATGATGAGTTTAGTTTCAGCAAAAGACATGCTTGAAAAAGCATTAAAAGAAGGATATGCTGTTGGACAATTTAATATAAACAACTTAGAATGGACAAAAGCAATCTTATTAACCGCAGAAGAACTTCGTTCACCAGTAATTTTAGGTGTATCTGAAGGTGCAGCAGAGTATATGACTGGGTTTAAAACTGTTTCAGCGATGGTAAATGCAATGATTGATGGTTTAAATATTACTGTTCCTGTTGCTTTACACATTGACCACGGAACATATGAAGGTGCAAAGAAAGCAATAGAAGCTGGTTTTTCATCAATAATGTTTGATGGAAGCCATTATTCAATTGATGAAAACGTTGAAAAAACAACAGAATTAGTTAGTATTTGTGGAAGATTAGGATTATCACTTGAAGCCGAAGTCGGAGCTATTGGTGGCGAAGAAGACGGAGTTATAGGTAAAGGTGAAATAGCTGACGCAGATGAATGTGCAAGAATTGCTAATTTAGGGGTTACAATGTTAGCCGCTGGTATTGGTAATATTCATGGTATATATCCTGCAAATTGGCAGGGATTAGATTTTGGAGCTTTAGCTAAAATTAGAGAAAAAACTGGTAATTTACCTCTAGTATTACATGGTGGTACAGGTATTCCTGATGAAATGGTTAAAAAAGCTATTTCTTTAGGCGTTGCCAAAATTAATGTAAATACTGAATGTCAATTATTTTTCCAAAGAGCTACAAGAAAATATATTGAAGAAGGTAAAGACTTAGTAGGTAAAGGATTTGATCCTCGTAAGCTTTTAGCTCCTGGTGTAAAAGCTATTAAAGAATGTGTACGCGAAAAAATGCAATTATTTGGATCAGTAAATAAGGCTTAATGAGTATATTTACAAAAGATTATATAGCCTGGAAAAAAGAGAATGAAAGTTTTCTTCATGAACTTGACGAACATGATACGGTATTATTTGAAAAATTTAAACCAATTATTAAGGCGTTAGATTATTTAGCAAAACTTGAAAAACTTGATGAAGATCAGGAAAGTATTTTAGAATTTGGAATTGGCTACTTACATAGCGAATTTGGCTTTGTAAAAGATTACTTGGAGTTAACTTTTAAAAATGATATTCATGAATTTTTAGAATATGAAAAATTGATTAACTATTTAATTGATTTAGAATCACTTATTGCTGATCTTGATGAGAAAAAAATTAAATACAAGAATGATCTTAATAAGTTAGCAGATGATATTTCTGATATTATTGAAAATAAAAAAGAAATTAATCCTAACTATTACATATATATTAACGATGTAATTAAATCTAGTTTCAATGATAGAAATTTTGAGTTCTTTAATGTATCCAGTGTTTTTGTGGAAATTTGCGAATCGCTCGGTATTGATCTTTATGAAGTTGAAGAGATTGTTATCGGACATGATTTAGAGGTTTAAGAAAGAGTTGAAATCAACTCTTTTTTTATTTTCAAAAATTTGACATAAGTCAAATAAAATTATGTCGAATGTCGAAAACAAGTGAAAATAAATAATTTTTATAAAAATTAAAAAAATAAAAATTTTCTTTTAATGATTAAATTTATAAAAAAAAGATCATATTTATACTTTTAATGTATAAACATGAAACTTTGATTAGAAAATATACTCATACATGAGTAAGTTTTATTTTGTCATAAAATGTAGTCATCAATATCTAAAAAAAGTTCTTCTCTAGAATGTAGAGGTGGACGATGTGTCTTTATTTCTCTCATGATATGACCTATATAATCATTTGTTGCGTCACATAAAGCTAAGTCAGATATTGATAAAACTCCGACAACCTGTTTATATCTATCTAAAACTGGAAGTCTTGTTATTTGATATTTACAGAATCTAGTAACAGCTAAACCAATATCATCATCTTCAAAGACATAAACTACCTTTTTATTGATAATTTTATAAAGTTTGGTGTCTAAATCAAACCCTTTTGCAATATAAAGGACGATATCTCTATCTGTAATAATTCCTGTGAACTTTCTTTTTGAGTTATAACATAATAAAAACCCGATATTTTTTCTTTTCATTTTACGGCAGGCTTCACTAACCGTATTAATTGTTTTAATCTTTATTAAATTATTTTTCATTATTTCTTTTACTAGCATAATTTTCACCAGTAATATTATGTGATAATTGCCTATTTATATTCATATATTTTACTGATAAGAATTAAAAAAGAGGTGGATAAAAAATGAAATTTCGGTATGAAAACTTTAAAATTGATGAAAGTGATTTTTATGAGATTGAAGTATGCTTACCAAAGACGACACTTTTAATTGTTGGAAATGATATTGGTTATTTTATGTGTGGTGCACTGGATGTTGATATGTTTAATGCGCCACATTTAGTTAAACGTGGAGTTATAAACGGTAGGGCAGTTGGGGTTAAAACAATAGAAGAATTACTAGATGCTAAATTAGAAAAGGTCAGTATATGTGCCAAAGATTTAGGAATTATTGAAGGAATGGTAGTGCGTGAAGCTCTTAAAATACTTATTTAAAAGAAAAGTTTTAAAAAGTATTTTAATTCTCATTTTAATCTTTTTTTTAATTATTAAATTTGATCGGGTATATAGCGAAACGATTGTTGTCCATGCTAAAGAAAAAGCGAAGCTAGAAGCCGAACTTTTTGTCAATGAAGCGATTAAAAAATTTGTGGTTCCTGAGCTCAAAAGTGAGGACTTAATCTTGCTAGAAAGTGAAAACTCACGAGTTTCAAGAATTTCTATTAATACTTACTTAACTAATCAGATTTTAGTTGATATAACTGATAATTTATACGGTTATGTTAATAATATAGCCAGTAATGCACAAATTACCGATATGAAAATTCCAATCAGTAAAATTTTAATTAAGTATATGGATGTTAATTTTGGACCATATATAAATTACAAAATAATTCCGGTTGGTTCATATACTTGTGATATTAACACTGAAGTCAAAGAATATGGAATTAACAGTAGTATTATTACTGTTAATTTATTAATTAACATTGATTTCCAAATTATATTGCCTTTAAAAGAGGAAAAAATAACAATTGTAACCAAAGTTCCTCTTGTAATGGAAGTAATATATGGCGAAGTTCCTAATTTTATTTATGGTTCTTTTGGAGAAATTCTTAATTAAAAATTTATCATAATATTAGGTAATTTTATTGATTTGTGTTAAAATTAATAAGGAAGTTATTTTAAAGAAAGGAAAGTTAATAAATTAAGCATTAATGGTCCCGATTTATTAGGTAAGTTAATATGATATATACAGATTTTGGAGAATTTGAATTACTATTAAATTATAAAGAAGCCTTTGTATTAGATGATTTTGTAAAAAGATATGTGGAAATTTTTGATCGTTACCCTTATATAGTTGGTGATTACTCAAGTGGAGTTTTAAGACTTCGTGGTTTTAGCGGTAATGGAAGTAATTCCAAAAGAAAAATTCCAGATTATATTACCGAATCTTGTGTTTATAACTGTCCTTACTATATTTTAAAGAATGTTAAATGTAGCCCTAATAAGGTTATTTCAGAGGAATAGAGTGATAATATGTATAATGATATTGAAACAGAAATAGTAACAATTTTAACAAAAATAAGACCATATTTACAACGCGATGGTGGCGATGTAAAGTTTGTTAAATATGAAGATGGTATAGTTTATGTTGAACTTCTTGGAGCTTGCGTTGACTGTAATGCAATGGATGATACAATTAAAGATGGTATTGAAGCGATCTTAGTTGAAGAAGTTCCAGGAGTAATAGGTGTAGAACACATCTAAAGGGAGAAAAATGCGTGATATATGTGTTAAACTACTAGAGAGTAGGGGAGTTAAAATCCAAGATATAGCAGAGATTGTGCTTTTTTTACAAGAAAAATATAATCCTGGTCTAAAAATTGAAAAATGCTTAGAACATGTAGAAAAAGTCTTGTTAAAAAGAGAAGTACAAAACGCAATATTAACTGGTATTGAATTAGATATTTTAGCAGAAAAACATCTTTTAAGTGAACCTCTAGAGACGCTAATTAATGAAGACAATCCGCTTTATGGAATTGATGAAATCTTAGTTTTATCAATATGTAATATTTATGGTTCGATTGGCCTTACTAATTTTGGATATGTCGATAAAGTTAAACCAGGAATTATTGGTAAACTTGACAAGTTAGGAAAAGAAAGCGAGGACCACTGTTCAACGTTCATTGATGACATTGTCGGTGCAATTGCTTCAGCGGCCGCAGCTTCAGTTGCCCATAGTTATAATTAAAAATTAGATGGTACCATTTTTTTATAATTATGTTATAATAAATTCATAGTTTATAGAAAAGGTGGCCAGCATGAAAACGGGAAGTATTGTGAGAGGTCGAATCACAGGCATAAAACCGTATGGCGCATTCGTTAAAATTGACGACAAATATGACGGATTAATTCATATCTCTGAGATAAGTGATGGATTCGTCAAGAATGTTGAAGATTTTATCAAAGTTGGAGAACTAGTGGATTTATTAATTATTGGGGTTTCAGATGACCAAAAATTAAATCTAAGTTACAAAAGAATAACAAGGAAAAATCCGAAAAAACGAATAGATATCATACTAACTAAAGGTTTTAAGCCTTTTGAAGATGCGTTACCTAATTGGATTAAAAGCTATTCAAAAAAACGATAGATTTATCGTTTTTTTAATGACAAAATATATAAAGGAGCTAAAAATATGAAAATTAACTTGAATTATTTGGAGTCATTTATTGATAACAAAGAACTAAATGACATGGTACAAGAAGTAAAAAATGCTAACAAAAAATTAAGAGATAAGACCGGAGCCGGAAATGACTTTTTAGGCTGGGTTGATCATCCGCTTAACTTTGATAAGTATGAATACGAAAGAATCAAAACCGCAGCGGATTATATTCAACAAAATGCTGATATTCTTGTGGTAATTGGTATTGGTGGCTCATATCTTGGCTCTAAAGCAGTAATTAATGCTTTAACGCCTTATTTTGGTAAAAAAGGTGTCGAGATTTTATTTGCAGGAAATCATATTTCAAGCACATATTTAAAACAACTTTTGGATTATTTAAAAGATAAAAACTATATGGTTAATGTAATTTCTAAATCAGGAACTACAACTGAACCAGCAATAGCTTTTAGAGAATTAAAGAGTCAATTAGAAGAAAAATATGGCGTAGAAGAAGCTCATAAACGTATCTTTGCAACAACTGATAAATTAAAAGGTGCTTTACATGATTTAGCTACTAATGAATGCTATGAGATGTTTGTTGTTCCTGACAATATTGGTGGAAGATATAGTGTGTTAAGTGCTGTTGGTTTACTTCCAATTGCCGCAGCTGGTATTGATATTGATAGCTTAATGAATGGTGCATTAAATGCCTATAATGATTTACTAAAAGAAGAAGATAATTTAGCTTATAAATATGCTGCTGTAAGAAACGTTTTATATCGTAAAGGTTATAAAGTTGAGTTATTAGTAAACTATGAACCATGTCTTACATCATTTAGCGACTGGTGGAAACAACTATTTGCAGAAAGTGAAGGAAAAGACAATAAAGGTATCTTTGTTTCTAAAGCTTCATTCTCAACTGATTTACACTCAATTGGTCAATACATTCAAGAAGGGGAAAGAACTTTATTTGAAACTGTAATTAATGTTAAAGAACCAATTTTAGATGTAGAGATTAAAGAAGAAAAACATGATTTAGACGGTTTAAATTATTTAGCTGGTAAAACTATTGATTATGTAAATAAACAAGCCTTCTTAGGAACAACATTAGCTCATGTTTCTGGAGGAGTACCAAACATTATTTTAGATATTGATAAAATTGATGAATTTAATATTGGCTATTTAATTTATTTCTTCGAATTATCTTGCGCTTTAAGTGGCTATGTTTTAGGAGTTAATCCATTTAATCAACCAGGAGTTGAAGCATATAAGAAAAATATGTTTGCCTTACTTGAAAAACCAGGATACGAAGAATTAACAAAGAAATTAAAAAAGTAAAAAATAAAATTTATTAAGGAATGATACTTTGATGGTGTCATTCTTTTTAGTTTGCAACTACCATTTTCTAAATAACCGATAAAATAAAATAAAAAAAATTCCAGGATTATTTTTCCTGGATTTTTTTAATTTGATCTTTTGTAAATGCATTAAAGATAATGTTTTGATTATGGCTAATGGCAATTGTATCAATCCCCTCATGGACATCACCATCAGTTTGTAAGTACATTTTATTTTCCATCTTTGCATTAAGACGTGTTGCTTTCTTATAGAATACAAATTTTTTAAGTGCTGTATGGGCTCCAAAATAAATAGAAGCGAAGACAAGCAAGACAAAAAATTTAGGAACATCGTGAACCACAATAACATCAATCTTGTTATCGGCTAGATCTGCTTTTGGGGTAATTTTCATTCCTCCCCCAAAATATTTTCCGTTTTGCGCAGATATAAAGTAACATTTCTTAAAATTATATATTTGATTATCAATATTTAAGGTTAAACGACATGGTTTATATTCAATTATACTTTTTATTGCGTTCAAGAGGTAAGAAAACTTATTCTTTATTTTGCTTGTATTAGTTTTTTGGCATACTAAAGCATCAAGTCCTAGACCGCAACCATTCGCAAATTTAAATTTCCCATTATTAGTGTTAGCTTGAAAGATATTAACATTCGCTTTTCTTATTGGTTTTAGTGTCCTTAAGAAGTCGTTACCTGAACCACTTTTAATAAGGTATACTTCCTGAGTTATTTTTGAAAAATCAACATGATTTACTAAATAATTAATTGAACCATCGCCGCCAATGATTAAAAGTTTGGAAATCATGGGGCGCATCTCTAAATAATTATTTAAATTACTTACTTTAAGTGAACTTTTGATAATAAAAGGAACTTTGTTTTTGCGTAAATAGTTTAATATTTTTTTTGTGTTTTTTTTAGCTTTATTATTTTTAGCTAAAGGGTTATGTAAAATTAAAAACATATGGCTTTTATAGTAAAATTTAGTAATTTTTACTATTTCTCCTTCCAAGTAATGTTTTATATTAGAACTATTTTACTTAATAAGATTATATCATAAATAGACAAAAAAATCATATAATAATAATGGTGTTTTTATGAAAAAATATATAATTAGTCTATCGTTACTTATTATTTGCATATTTGGTGTAATTAAAATAAATGCGAAAAAAAATAAAAGTTTTATTATATACATTGATCCAGGTCATGGTGGAAGAGATGGAGGCGCTGTCTATGATGGTGTCTTAGAAAAAGACATTAATTTAAAGATTAGTAAATATTTACAAGTTTATTTAGAAAATGCTGGGTTTATTGTTTATTTAACACGCGAAACAGATATTGATCTATCAAGTAGTACTACTAATTATAAAAAAGAAGATATTAGGAAAAGAGCGAAAATGATTAATGATTCAGATGCGGATTTATATATTTCTTTACATGCTAACGCTATTGGAAGTACAATCTGGTCGGGTGCTCAGACATTCTATAACCCTAAAAATGAAGGAAGTAAGCTGCTTGCGGAGTATATTCAAACAAGTTTAAAACAAAATACTAAAACTGATAGAAATGCTAAGTCTTTAACCGATAAATTTATTTTAGATAATGTTATTAAAACTGGGGTTTTAGTTGAAGTTGGTTTTTTATCTAATCAGCGCGAAAGAGAGTTGTTAACTAGCTCTAGTTATCAAGATTTGATTGCTCACACAATTTATATAGGAATTTTAGAATATTTAAGTGATAAAAATTAAATATAATATTAAGGCAAATACATATTTGCTTTTTTTATGCAATGAAAGCTAAAATATGATATAATTTTATAGTACTTATGATAAAAAAACTATGAAAATTATTGTTTGTGAGGTAGAAAATGAAATTATCAATTGAAATAGATAATATTAATGAACTAGATGAATTTGCAAAAGTCATCACGCCATTGTTATTTAGAGGCGCAATAATTTGTCTTGGGGGAAATTTAGGAGCTGGAAAAACAACATTTACTAAAAGTGTTGCTAAATATTTAGGTGTTAAGGGAACAGTTAACTCACCGACGTTTAATATATTAAAAATTTATAATAATGAATTACCATTATATCATATGGATGTATACCGTTTAGAGAATATCGGTTTTGATTATGAACTAGATGATTATTTATATGGCGATGGGGTAGCAATTATTGAATGGTATAAATATATTGAAAAGATGCTGCCAAAAGAAATACTCGAAATTAATTTTGCAATTACAGGTGAAAATAAAAGACTATTAACGATAGAAGGTTCAGGTAAATATGAAGAAATTATTAAAAACATTAGTAATCGATACAGCTACTAATTATTATTATTTAGCATTAATTGATGAAAAAATTATCGATGAAGTATATTCAATTGGTCATAATGATCATTCAGCTAATTTAATGCCTAGCATTGAAAATATGTTAAAAAAAGCGAATTTAAAACTAAAGGATATTGAAAATGTTTTAGTTGGTATTGGTCCTGGTTCATATACTGGAATCAGAATTGGTGTTGTTGTAGCTAAAATGATTGGTTATTTAAATAACATTAATGTTTATACTTTTAGTTCCCTTGATTTACTTGCAACTGCTAAAGATAGTAAGTATGTTTTATCTTTAATTGATGCAAGAAGAGGCAATGCCTTTATGGCATATTACAAAAATAATAAAGAATTAGAAAAAATTATTCCTGATTGCTTAGAGAATATTGAAGAATTTAAGAAGAATTTGAAGGAAGAATATGAAATATCTACTTCAGGCAAACCAAATCCTCTAAGAATACCTGATTTGCTTTTAACAAAGGTAGAGAATATTCATGAATTAGTTCCAAATTATTTACAGGTAACTGAAGCTGAGAGAAATAAGTATGGAAATTAGGGAATTTAAATTATCAGATGTAGATGAAATGATTGAAAATGAAGAACGGATTTTTTTATCATCTCTTGGTAAGGACTTTACAATTGAACAGTTAAAAGAAGATTCGTTAATTAAGTATTTGCTTTTAGTAGATGATGATAAGATTATTGGTCAATTAGGCTTATGGATTGATGATTTTAGAGCCCAAATTATTAATTTTTATATTATTGAAGATTATAGAAGAAAAGGGCTTGGTGAAAAATTACTTAACTATGGCATTGATTTTTTAAAACAAAAAAAAGTAAACATTATAACTTTAGAAGTTAGGGTATCAAATAAAATAGCCCAAAATCTTTATAGTAAAGAAGGATTTTCAATTTGCGCCATTAGAAAAAACTATTATAGCGATGGCGAAGATGCGTTTTTACTAGTAAGGAATTTTTAAGGAGGAGTATAAAATGTTAGTATTATCTGTTGAATCAAGTTGTGATGAAACATCTGTTGCGATTGTAAAAGATGGTAAAGAAGTTTTATCAAATGTTGTTTTAAGTCAAATAGATATTCATAAAGCTTTTGGTGGAGTTGTTCCTGAGATTGCATCTCGTGAACACGTCAAAGGTGTTTCTTTGGTTTTTGATGAAGCTTTCGCTAAAGCAAACTTAAAACCAGAAGATATTGATTTAGTAGCGGTAACGAGTGGGCCTGGACTTATTGGATCACTTCTTGTTGGTATTAATGCTGCTAAAGTTCTTGCATTAAATTATAATATTCCAATCATTGGTGTTCAACATATTACTGGTCATATTTATGCTAATAATATTGAACATGATATGGAATTTCCACTTTTAGCTTTAGTTGTTTCAGGTGGACATACTGAACTTGTTTATATGAAGGATCATTTTGAATTTCAAAAATTAGGCGAGACCTTAGATGACGCAGTTGGTGAAGCATATGATAAGGTTGCCAGAGTTTTAGACTTAGAATATCCAGGTGGACCAGCTGTTGATAAAATGGCGCATGTAGGACATGATACTTATCATTTTCCAAGAGCGTTAATGGACACGGATGATTATAACTTTAGCTTTTCGGGCTTAAAATCAGCGGTAATAAATAAGGTTCATAATCTAGAACAAATAAACCAAAAAATTGATCCTAATGATTGTGCTGCATCTTTTCAAGAAGCAGTTACTGATGTTTTAGTTAAAAAGACTTTAAGAGCAGCTCATGAATATAAAGTTAAACAAGTAATTGTAGCTGGTGGTGTTGCTGCGAACAAGGGCTTAAGAGAAAAAATGTTAGCTTTAGTTACCGATATTCCTGTTTACTTCCCAAGCATTAAATACTGTACTGATAATGCAGCGATGATTGGCGTTGCTGGATACTTTAAATATAAAAAATTTAAAGAAACAAGCGATATGACTTTAAATGGCGATTCACGATTAACATATTAAAGGATGATATTATGAGGAACAAAAAGACCAAAACGATACTTTCAGGTATTATATTAATCATGATTATAATAGTTTTTTTGTTCGTTAGTATCTTAATTGGTATTTATGATTTTAAAGGGAAACAATTTGAAAATAATACGCCTGATGAAGCAATTAAAGATTTATATGATGAAATTTTGAATGGTTTTGATAATTATAAATCAGGAGATAACGATGATTTAATTTTTTTGTTTACTGAAAGTGAGATTAATAATTTAACGAATTATTTGTTAAGCGATTATAAAGAGAGAAACGGAATTATAAGAAATAATAAAACATATTTGGTCACAGTAGATAGTAAAAACTATTTCTATGGAATAAGCGATGTATGGTTTAACTTTGATAAAAATAAGTTAACAATTAATGCGGCCTTAGAATATGATGGATTTATTAAATATCAGACAATAGTCAAGATAGAATATCGAGTCATTTCAACTATAGAGGGATATACTTTTCTATATAAATCAATGCATTTTAAAAATATCATAATTCCAAAGTTTGTTTTAAAGGCTGTTCTTAATTCAAGTAAAAATCCAATTTCTTATTTGATTAATGATTTCTTTTCTAATATTCCGATTGCGGAATTTGATAATGAAGATTTAACGGTTAAATTAAAAGCAGAAGAAATTTCTAAAAGTATTAGTGATGGGTATATTAGCCAGTTTATTAATAGCGATGATAGATTCAAGGATTTTATTTCTGAATTTGTAAAGATGGCCCTTGATTATAATTTAATATCTGTTTCTTTTAAAGAAGAACTATTAGAAACGAGCATCGCTTTTAATAAGATTGCCTATGATTTTATGATTAATAACAATTCATTTCCTAATGCGGTTAAAAATTCTTATAGTGATAATAAGATAATTATTACGGAAGATGATTTATTAAGGCAAAGAAATAATAAAAAAATGGAGATACTACTTTTAGAAAATGTTATTTTTACCCAAGAACAGCTTAATCGAATGTTTCTTTATAATTTGGAGAGAATTAACAATTTTAGAATTAATTTTCCTTATAAAAGTGAAGATGCACTTGATAATGATGTTAAAAGAATGATTGAAGTATTGCTTGCGCCAGTTTGGTTAGACATTTATAGCGATAAAATTATTATTAACTATGTCTTAAAGATTGATGTGGCGTATTCTATTGTTAAGTTAACTTACAAAAAGACGGCATCGATAAGTAATAATTGGCGATATCGCTTAGATAAATTAACGATTGGTGAAGATGAAAAAGAGTTAAATGTTCAGTATACCAATCTTGATGATTTTGATTCTTTTGCAAGTACCTTATCAGCGTTAGGTTTACCTCCGTTTACATGCTTTTCTTCTGACGGAATGTATTTAAATGTTGAAAGTGAAAAGATTAATCAATACTTTTTTAATGAACTTGTTGAATTTGAAGAACCAAGAATTAGTTCAAACGAACTTGTTATCAAGGTTAAAAACGATTATAAGGAAGAAATAAATAGTCTATTTACTGATTTAAATTTTATTAACGGTATTTTAGATGTTGACTTAAAAAAAAGTTTGCTTGGTAAAGAAGAGAATTCTTATAGTGAATTCATTAGGATATTTGAATATAAAGATTTAAACAGTCAAAAAAATTTTATGGAATATTTGGTTAATTATGTAAAACTAAATAATTTAGAAATAAAGAATTATGTTGCGAATTTAATAGGTTAGTTATATAATACTAACATAAAATGAGGTGTTAATGATGGAAATGGAATCTAATTTTATTAAAACAATTATGGAAGAAGATCTAAAAAGTGGTAAGCATAAAGAAATCATTACGAGGTTTCCACCAGAGCCAAATGCTTATTTACACTTAGGACATGCCAGAGCGATTATTACTAATTTTGAATTAGCGAAAAACTTTGGTGGTAAAACAAATTTACGTTTTGATGATACAAATCCCGTTAAAGAAGATACAGAATTTGTTGAAGCAATAAAAGAAGATATTGAATGGTTAGGTTATACACCAGCCAAAGTTGTTTTTGGTTCTGATTATTTTGATGATGCTTATGAAAAAGCTCTTTTATTAATAAAAAAAGGCTTAGCTTATGTTTGTGATTTATCACAAGAAGAAATTAAAGAATACCGTGGTACTTTAACTGAACCAGGAAAAGAATCACCATTTAGAAATCGTTCAGTTGAAGAAAACATACGCTTATTTGAAGAAATGCGTGATGGCAAATACCAAGATGGTGAAAAGGTATTAAGAGCGAAAATTGATATGGCAAGTCCTAATATTAATATGCGCGATCCAGTTTTATACAGAATAATTCATATTACTCATCATAATACCGGTAATAAATGGTGTATTTATCCAATGTATGATTTTGCACATCCTCTTCAAGATGCTTACGAAGGTATTACCCATTCATTATGCTCAATTGAATATGATAACCATCGTCCACTTTATGACTGGGTTGTTGAAAACTGTGAAACAAAGAATAAACCAAGACAAATTGAATTTGGTCGCTTAAATATTGAAAATACAGTAATGAGTAAAAGATATTTAAAGGATTTAGTACAAAACAAACTTGTTAAAGGCTATGATGATCCACGGATGCCTACTTTAGTTGGTTTAAGAAGAAGAGGCTTTACACGTGAATCGATTAAAAACTTTATTTTATCAACTGGTTTATCGAGAATAAACTCAACGACTTCTTTAGAAATGCTAAACCATTTCTTAAGAGAGGATTTAAAACTAAAAGCTGAAAGAAGAATGGCAGTTTTAGATCCTGTTAAGGTTATAATTACAAATTATCCAGAGAATAAAATCGAAGAATTAACTTTTGAAAATAATCAAGAAAATTTAGATTTAGGCACAAGAACGATTTATTTTAGTAATGAGCTTTACATTGAACGTGAAGATTTTGTTTTAGAAAAGCCTAATAAACATTGGAAGAGATTAGCTATTGGTGTAGAAGTAAGACTCATGGGTGCCTACTTTATTAAAGCTAATGATGTAAAATATGACGAAGATGGAAATATTTCTGTTATTTATGCTACATATGATGAAAATACAAGATCAAACAGCGGTTTTAATGAAAGAAAACCAAATGGAACAATCCATTATGTTGAAGCTAAGACAGCGAAAAAAGCAATATTTAATATTTATGAATCATTATTAGATCCTTTAAAGAGTGAAGATTTAGATTTTAAAGAAAGATTAAATGATAATTCTTATACAAAACTTAATGGTTATCTAGAAAAAAATATTGATGTAAAACCTGGAGCTAAGTATCAATTTGTTCGTGATGGCTACTTCTCAGCTGATTATGATTCAACTGACGAGACACCAATATTTAATAGAATTGTTTCATTAAAATCATCTTTTAAAGCAGAATAAACTAAAACCACTGTTTAGTGGTTTTTTGTTGGAAAAACACCTTGAAATATGCTATAATACAAGAAGAAAATTAGTGGAGGACTAAAGATGGATTACTTACAAAATTTAAATCAAAATCAGTTAGAAGCGGTAAAAACCATTGATGGTCCAGTCATGGTTATTGCAGGAGCGGGTTCAGGGAAAACCCGCGTTTTAACTAATCGTGTTATATATATGATTAAGGAATTAAATATTCCTGCTTATAACATCTTAGCGATTACATTTACAAATAAAGCAGCGTTAGAAATGCGTACAAGAATTGAAAATACGATTAAAAATGATATTGGTGGAATGTGGTGTTTAACATTTCATGCGATGTGTGCGCGTATTTTACGCTTTGAAAGTGAAGCTATTGGCTATTCAAAAGATTTTCAGATCATTGATGACCAAGATAGTGAAAAAATTATTAAAGAAATCATGGTAAAGGAAGATTATGATATTAAGAAATATCTGCCTAAATCCTTTCTAAAAATGATAAGTAGCATTAAATCAAAGGTAAGAAACTTTGAAGAATTTGATAATCCAATTTATGATATGCTCGTAAATGTTTTTACCCAGTATGGAGCAGAATTAAAACGCAATAACTTAATTGATTTTGATGATTTACTTCTTTTAACTTATAAATTATTTAACGAAAATGAAATGATTTTAAATAAATATCAGAATCATTTCCGTTATATTTTAGTTGATGAGTTTCAAGATACTAACAATATTCAGTATGATATATGCCGTCTTCTTGCATTAAGACATCATAATTTATTTATTGTTGGGGACGAGGATCAAAGTATTTACGCCTTTAGAGGGGCTAACATTTTAAATATTAAAAAGTTTATGACTGATTTTAAAGAGTATAAAAAAATAGTCATTGACCAAAATTACAGATCAACTAATAACATTTTAAAATGTGCTAACTCAGTTATAAATAGGAATGGTGAAAGAATCAAGAAAAATCTTTGGAGCGAAAATGGCGATGGAAAATTAATTGAACATTATGAGGCAGAAACAGATTTAGAAGAAGCCTGGTATGTTGTTAATTCTATTAAAAGGAAAATTAGGGAAGGCTCAAGTTTACGTGATTTTGCCATTTTATATAGGAACAACTCATTAAGTCGTCTTTTTGAAGATGAGTTAATTAAAAATCAAATTCCTTATAAGGTCTTTGGTAGTATTTCATTCTATAAACGAAAAGAAATTAAAGATGTTGTAGCTTACTTAAGACTTATGATTAACCCTAATGATGAGTTCTCTTTTAAAAGAGTTTGTAACGAACCAAAAAGAGGTTTAGGTAAAACCTCGATTGATAAATTATTTGAGTATCGTGATATGACAGACACAAGCTTAATGGATGCGATTGATAATATTGAATTAGGTAAGGCTAAGTCTAATTTATTAAGTTTTAAAAATATGATTTTATCTTTAAAAGAAAAAATTGACTTATATTCACTTGAAGATTATTATGATGCGATAATAAGTGATACCGGGTACTTAGAATATGTTAAAGCCTTAGATGATGAAGATCATGGTTCAAGAGTTGAAAATATTAAAGAATTTAAAAATATGCTTGTTGACAGAGACAGTGACGAAGAAGATGAGAGTACCTATACAAGATTATCAAAAATTTTGATTGATATTTCTTTAAAGAGTGAATTTGATGAAGATGAAGAAAATAATGATTATGTTACTTTGCAAACTATTCATTCGGCCAAAGGACTTGAATATAAAATTGTTTATTTAGTAGTTTTTGAATCGGGGATTTTCCCTAATAATTCAAGCATGATGAGTACGCATGAATTAGAAGAAGAAAGAAGACTATGTTATGTTGCGATGACAAGAGCTGAAAAAGAACTATATATTAGTAATGCTCGATCTAGATTTGTTTATGGTAGAAGTCAGTATCAAATAATTTCACCATTTTTTAAAGAAATTGATAAAAACGTTCTATCATCGAACACACTTATTTTACCAGAACCAAGTTTTCCTAAACCAAAAGCTAAGGTTAATGAAGATGTTATAAAAATTGTAAAAGAAAAACCAAAGGCTGATTTAAAAGCTGGGGATAAGGTTATGCATGAATCATTTGGACTTGGTGTTGTCGTATCAGTTGATGACATAATTGCGACAATTGCGTTTAAAATACCTTATGGTGTGAAAAAATTAATTAAGAACCATCCAACTTTAAAAAAAGTTGAATAAGGGGGAAAAATAATGAATGTGGAAAAAAGAATTAACGATCTTGTTGAACTGTTAAATAAATATGGCTATGAATATTATGTTTTGGATAATCCGACTGTTTCTGACTATGAATATGATATGTTAATGAATGAGTTAATTACCTTAGAAAATAAATATCCAGAATTAAAAAAAGCTGACTCACCAACTAATAAAATTGGTGGTAAAATACTTGATAAGTTTGAAAAAGTTGTTCATGAAATTCCTATGAAATCTTTAGCCGATGTTTTTTCGTTTGATGAATTAAAAGAATATCATGAAAGAACTATTAAGGAAGCAAAAAATGTAACATATAACTGTGAATTAAAAATTGATGGTTTATCACTTTCGTTAATTTATGAAAAAGGGTATTTAAAAGAGGCTTCAACCCGTGGTGATGCTTTTGTTGGGGAAAATATTACAAATAATGTTAAAACCATCAAATCTGTTCCTTTAAAGATTAATAAACCAATTGATATTGAAGTACGTGGTGAAATCTTTATGAGCATCGCTTCATTAAATAAAATTAATGAGGAAAAAGCATTAGCTGGCGAACCTATTTTTAAAAACGCCCGTAATGCCGCAGCTGGAACAGTAAGACAACTTGATTCGAAAATTGTTGCATCCCGTAATTTAGATTGTTTCTTATATTATGTTATTAATCCACGTCTTTATAATCTTAAAACCCAAGAAGAAGCTTTATTATTTTTAAAAGAATTAGGATTTAAGGTTAATCCATACTATAGACATGTAAATACAATTGATGAAGTAATCGAATATATTAACGATATGGCAGAAGTTAAAAATACTTTAACATATGACATTGATGGTATCGTTATTAAAGTTAATGAATTTAGTAATCATGATATTTTAGGTGATACGGTTAAATACCCTAAATGGGCTGTAGCTTATAAATATCCAGCCTTAGAAGTAAAATCAAAAGTTAAAGATATCACCTTTCAAGTAGGAAGAACAGGCGTCATTACCCCGGTTGCAGAACTTGAACCAGTAATGGTATCAGGATCACTAATATCGAGAGCCACCCTTCATAATGAAGATTATTGTTTAATTAAAGATATAAGAATTGGTGATGATGTTTTAATTAGAAAAGCAGGAGAAATTATTCCTGAAGTTGCGAGTGTAATTATTGATGCTAAGCATCATAAACTTGAAAAATTTAAAATGATTGAACATTGCCCAAAGTGTAGTAGTAAGCTTGTAAGAAAAAATGGTGAAGCTGACTATTATTGCTTAAATGATAATTGTGACGCAAAGATTATCGAAAGTTTAATACATTTTGCATCACGTGATGCTTATGATATTACTGGATTAGGTGAAAAACTAGTTGAACAGTTATATAGCGAAAAATTATTAATGAATATCACTGATATTTTTGATTTAAAGGAACATACACAAGAATTAATAGTTAAAGACAGGTTAGGTGAAAAAAGCGTCTTAAAGCTTTTAAATGCGATTGAAGAATCGAAAAAAAATAATTTGGATCGCTTACTTTTTGCTTTAGGCATTAGACACGTTGGTAAAAAAGCTGCTAAAATAATTGCATCACATTTTAAAACAATGGATAATATAATTAGTGCTAATTACTTTGATTTAGTTGTTTTAAATGATGTAGGCGATAAAATTGCTTTAAGCTTAAGTGAATATTTTGCGAATCATCAAAATTTAAAACTAATCGAAAGCTTAAAAGCTTTTGGTTTAAATATGACATACATAAAAAGCAATCAATTAGAGGAAAATATCTTTACCGATAAAACAGTTGTTTTAACTGGTACATTAGATAATTTTAGCAGGCAAGAAGCAAGTGCCTTTTTAGAAAAATTAGGCGCTAAAGTTTCCTCATCAGTTTCTAAAAATACTGATTATTTAATATATGGCAAAGAAGCCGGAAGTAAGTACGACAAAGCAATATCTTTGGGTGTTAAGACCCTAACTGAAGAAGAATTTATAGAACTAACAAAAGAATATAGATAGCAGGTGATTATTATGGGCGATTATTTAATTGCCAAGGGTGTCAAAACCCATAATTTAAAAAACATTGATGTAAAAATCCCAAAAAACAAACTAGTCATTATGACTGGTGTTTCTGGTTCAGGAAAAACATCACTTGCTTTTGATACAATATATAAAGAAGGACAGGGTCGCTATATTAATAGCCTCTCATCTTATGTAAGACAATTTTTAGGTGATTTCGATAAACCGGATGTGGAAAGTATTGAAGGACTTAGTCCAGCCATATCTATTGATCAAAAAACCACTAATAAAAATCCAAGATCAACTGTTGGAACAATTACGGAAATCTATGATTATTTTCGACTTTTATATGCAAGAATTGGGGTTCCTTACTGCCCTAATCATCATATCCCAATTAACTCACAGACCATTGAAGAGATGGCAGACCGTGTTTTAAGCTTTCCTGATGCGAGAGTGCAAATTTTATCGCCAATAGTTAGAGGTAAGAAGGGAACACATGAAAAAGTTTTCGAACGTTTAATCAAAGATGGTTATAGTAAAGTAAGAGTTGATAGTGAAATATATGATTTAGAAGATAATATTGAACTCGATAAAAATAAGAAGCATGATATAGCAGTCGTAGTTGACCGTATAATAATAAAAAATGATGTATCAGCTCGTTTATCAGAATCTTTAGAGATTGCATCTAAACTAAGTGATGGTTTAGTTATTGCTTTAATTAATGATAAAGAATTTTTGTTTTCAGAGAAGTATGCCTGTCCTGAATGTGGATTCCAGGTCGGCAAGCTTGAACCAAGATTATTTTCTTTTAACTCACCATTTGGTGCCTGTCCTGAATGTTCAGGTTTAGGTTTCAAAAGAAAAATTGATGTGTCGCTTTTAATTAAAGATCCATCTTTATCAATTGATGAAGGGGCATTATCATGCTGGTCAAAAGAAGAAACTAGCTCATTTCAGATTTTAGATGCTTGCTTAACAGAACATAATATTCCGCGTGATATTCCGTTTATGGATTTAACAGAGGAGCAGCAAAATATTATTTTATATGGATCTGATGTGCCACTTGTTGTTGAATATCAATCAAAAAGCAGCGAGTCATATCATAGACAAACAAAAAAATTTGAAGGCATAATTAATAACTTTGAAAGACGTTATATGGAAACTAATTCAAAGTTTATTAGAGAATGGATAGAGAGCTATATGATTGACTTACCATGTGAAAAATGTCATGGTAAAAGACTAAACGAGGCCGCTTTAAGCGTTCAAGTTGACTCTATGAATATTAATGAATTATCACATCACTCTGTAAAACATTCATTAGAAAATTTTAAAAATATGTCGCTAACTTCAAAGCAGAAGCAAATTGCCCAACCAATTTTCAAAGAAATAATTAATAGACTTGACTTTTTAAAGAATGTCGGTTTAGATTATTTAACCCTTGATAGAATGGCTGGTAATTTATCTGGTGGTGAATCACAGCGTATTAGACTGGCGACGCAAATTGGTAGTAAATTAACAGGTATTTTGTATGTGTTAGATGAGCCATCAATTGGTTTACATCAGCGTGATAACGCAAGATTAATTAATACGCTTAAAGAAATGCGCGACTTAGGTAATACGCTAATTGTCGTTGAGCATGATGATGAAATCATGAGAGAATCAGATTATATTGTCGATATTGGTCCAGAGGCTGGAAGCCATGGTGGAGAGGTTATCTTTAGTGGCACTTATGAAGAAATTTTAAGGGATGAAAATTCTATAACTGGTAAATATTTATCAGGAAGACTTAAAATTGATTTACCAGAAAAAAGAAGAAAACCTGAACATGGTTTCATAGAAATTATTGGAGCAAGAGAAAATAATCTAAAGAATATTAATGTAAAAATTCCTTTTGGTTTATTAACCTTAGTAACTGGAGTATCAGGTTCTGGTAAATCAACCTTAGTAAATGAAATATTAGCCAAAGAAATAGGAAAGAGATTATACCGTAAAAAAGATCAACCAGGTGATTTTGATGAAATAAAAAATATTGGTGATATCGATAAATTGATAGTCGTTGACCAATCTCCTATTGGTAGAACACCAAGGAGTAATCCAGGTACATATACTGGTGTCTTTGATGATATTCGTGATTTATTTACTTTAACACAAGAAGCAAAAATGAGAGGATACGATAAAGGTCGTTTCTCATTTAACGTCAAAGGTGGAAGATGTGAATCATGTATGGGCGATGGTGTTATTAGAATTGAAATGAACTTCTTACCAGATGTATATATCACCTGTGAAAGCTGCCAAGGTAAAAGATATAATAAGGAAACCTTGGAAGTTAGGTATAAAGGTAAAAATATCTCAGATGTTTTAGATATGACAATTGAGGATGCATGTAAATTTTTTGAAAATATTCCGAAGATTTATAGTAAGCTTAATACACTTGTCGAAGTTGGCTTAGGCTATATTAAACTTGGACAACCAGCACCTACTTTGTCAGGTGGTGAAGCCCAAAGAGTTAAACTTGCAAGTGAACTTTATAAGAGGATTTCACCTAAAGCGCTATATATCTTAGATGAACCAACAACAGGACTTCATACTGATGATGTAAAAAAACTTCTATATGTCATTCATAAGATTGTTGATGCGGGAGCTAGTGTTGTCATCATTGAACATAATCTAGATGTAATTAAAAACGCTGACTATATAATTGACCTTGGACCTGAAGGTGGAGATGATGGTGGACAGGTAGTTGTTACAGGAACACCAGAAGAAGTAGCAGCTTGCGAAAAGAGTTATACAGGTCAATTTTTAAAAAAGGTTTTATAAAATTAAATTTGGCATAAACTATTTATGGTGGTTTAATGCAAGCATATGTAAAAACAATAGGGTATATTTTAATTTTTAATTCCCTATTTTTTATTGTCTTACTCTTTATAAATAAAAAGCCAACAAAAACAACCTGGAAAATACAGTATTTTGTTTCTTTAATAATTTTACTTTTTGCAAGACATAGGCCTGATGGAATGATTTTTTCTTTTGATTTTTCTTATTTATTTGATTGGCTTAAAATAATTTTAAAAAACAAAACAGTGTTTATTAATGTTTTTGGGAATGTTATAGCCTTTATTCCTTTAGGCTTTATAGGCTATAAAAATAATGTTTTTATCACTTTGTTTTACTCTTTTTGTGGTATTATATTAATAGAACTTATTCAAGGAGTCACCAGGCTCGGTGTGTTTGATGTTGTGGACATCGTTATTAATATGTTTGGTGTAGTACTTGGCATTCTACTAAAAATGATTTACAAGAGGTTAAAATAATGAAAGTAACAATAAAAGACATTGTAAGAGATTTTAAATTACAAGTTGTTTCCGGTAGTGAAGGATTAAATCGAACTGTATCTAAACCAATGCTAACAAGACCAGGTCTTGAGTTAGCTGGGATGTTCGATTTTTATGAGTTTATCAGAATTCAAATTATGGGTTCAAAAGAAACTGCATTTTTTCATTGGTTAAATGAAAATGATCAAGATATTCGAGTACGAATGATTTTTGAAAAATTACCACCAGCAGTCATATTTTCTAAGAAATGTGAAATACCTGAGGTGTTTATTAAATATGGGAACATTTATGATGTTCCTGTCTTAAAAAGTGAGAACAGTACAAACGCGTTATTTAGTAACTTATATAAATATTTAGAAGAAAAAATGGCAGAAAGAAGAACGATGCATGGTGTTCTTCTTGATGTGTTGGGCGTTGGTGTTGTTATAACTGGTGAATCAGGCATTGGTAAAAGTGAAGTTGCACTTGAATTAATTAGAAGAGGATATCAATTAATTGCCGATGACCGCGTTGATTATTATCAAAGAGAAATTGGTTATGTTATGGGTCAAGCACCAGATTTACTAAAAAGATACTTAGAGATTCGCGGTATTGGTATTGTGAATGTCGTCAATCTATTTGGGGTTAAAGCATTTAGGGAAAGCAAGAGAATTTCTTTAATTGTTAAGCTTGAAAAATGGGATGAAGATGGTGATTATGATCGCTTAGGTATCAGTACTGATTTAACAAAATTATTTGATACAGATGTTGCTTGCAGAAAACTTCCAATTACTGAAGCCAGAAACACAGCAACCTTAGTTGAAGCAGCAGCAATGGAATTTAAGTCTCGTTTGTTAGGGGTTAATGCAGCACAAACATTCTGTGATGCCCTAAACAACCAAATTAAGAAGAACGAAAGCGAGGAATAATTATGTTTTTATCATTTGTTGATTGGTTTTATAGTCCTAATTTTATAGAAATTGGCGATTTTAAAATTGCTAAATATGCCATAATGATTATGATGGGTATTGTTTTTGCAATCATCATGGGCGTGAGAGAATGTAAAAGGGTAGGAATCAAATTAGATGATTTATATGATGGAATTTTATATATTGTTCCTCTATCAATCATTGGTGCAAGATTATATTATGTGATTTTTGAATGGAGTTCATATAAAGATAACTTACTTAAAATTTTTTACATTTGGGAAGGTGGACTGGCTATACATGGCGCTTTTCTAACCGCAATCATTTGTGCAATAATTTATTGTAAGATTAGAAAAATTGATATTTACAAAGTTGTTGATTTAATTGCACCAGGTTTTTTAATTGGACAAATTTTTGGACGATGGGGCAACTTCTTTAATGTCGAAGCATATGGCCCGGTAGTTGGAAAAGGCGCTTTAACAGCAGTAGAACAAAATGCTTGGTTAAAAGGTCACCTTGTTCCAAACTTCGTTGTAAAGAACATGGCTATCTCAACAGGTGGTGAAGGCTATCTTGATTCAATAGGTGAAACAATTCTTGGATACTATCACCCAACCTTCTTTTATGAATCTTGTTGGAACATCATTGGTTTAATAATTATCTTTATTTTAAGAAGAACAAGGTTAACAAGATCAGGTGAATTATTATCGGTTTATTTAATCTGGTATTCTATCGGTCGCTTCTTTATTGAATCAATGCGTCAGGATTCACTTTATATTAAAATGTTTGGTCAAGAATTCCGTCAAGCTCAAGTAATATCAGTAGGCTTAATAATAGTAGGTATAATTTTCTTTGTTTACGTAAGATTCTTTAAAAAAACAAAATTTTATCATGAAATACTAACAGAAAAGAAATAATAGGAGTGGTTGACATGTCTTTTTCTATGGAACTTAAATCAGAATTAGCAAGTGTTAAAAGCAAGGAATGTTGCGAAAAAGCCATGTTAGCTGGTGCCTTTCAAACAGCAAGTGATGTAACAATCAGCAAAGAAGGAATAAAAATAAATTTTCAAAGCAAAAACTTAGAGGTTGCAAAAAAGATATATGCGATAGTTAATGATTTATATAAAGTAAACGTAACGGTCCTTGCGAAGAAGCAGTTAAGGCTCAATAAAGAGGATGTATATATTATTTCAATTGATGATAATGATCATGAAATAATTAATGACATTCATTTATTTGATAATAAAGATTCTTTATATGAGGATTGTTGTAAAAGATCATATATTAAAGGAGCATTTCTTTCTAATGGTTCTATAAATAACCCTGAAAAATCCTCATATCATTTAGAAATTCAAACTTTTGATATTAACAAAGCCGAGAAATTAAAAAACTTATTAAATGAGTATAATTTAAAAGCTAAGACCACTAAGAATAAACGTGGGTACATTTGTTATGTTAAAGAAGCTGAAAAGATTTCCGACTTTCTAAGGCTTGTAGGCGCAGTAAAAAAATTAATTGATTTTGAGGATGAACGAATTAATCGTGATTTTAATAATTCAATTAACCGGATAATTAACTGTGAAATAGCTAATGAAAAGAAAGCTATTGAAGCATCGAATAAACAGTTAGAGTATATAAGCATTGTGGAAAATAAAATGTTTGGTGAACTGAAAGATACTTTAAAAGAAGCAATTTTTTTAAGAAAAGAATATCCAGATAAAACCTTAAGTGAATTAAGTGAGGTAAGTGGTGATCACTTTAGTAAGCCGATATCTAAGTCTGCGTTAAACCATCGGTTTAGAATGATAAAGGAGATTGCAGAAAAATATGAATCCAAATAAAGTTGGAATTGATCTAGTAGAATTAAAAGATATTGAAAAACAAATTAACAACTTAAGATTTATTAATAAAATATTATCAGAAAAAGAATTACAAATATTTAACAGTTTTAAATTGGAAAAACGAAAGATTGAATTTTTAGCGGGAAGATTTGCGGCTAAGGAAGCTTTATTTAAAGCTGATAACCAAAAAAAAAGATATCGTGAGATATCAATTTTAATAAGTGATAATGGTGCACCTTATGTTGACGGGGAAGAAGACATTAGTATTTCCATCACGCATACAGCTACACAAGCTTTATCAATTGTCATAATTGCAAAAAGGCCTCAGTAGGCCCTTTTTTTTATACATGATCTCTATCTAAATCAACTGAGAATATTGCAATATTAATTATGGCACAAATTCCTACTATAGTAAATATAGCACGTGTCACAAAAGTCATATCGCCAAAGATAAATTTAACTAAGTCAAAGTTAAATATACCAACTAACCCCCAATTTAAACCGCCTATGATTGTAAAAACCAAAGCAATTTTTTGAATTGTATTCATAAAAGCCTCCTTTTAAATTTCAATAGTATTTTTAACTTAATAGGATAAATTTATACATTAATCGTTAATCTTTTTCATATAATTATGTAGAAATAAATGGGGTGCATATTATAAAAAAAGTATTAATTTGTTTACTGACGTTATTTTTGTTTGGATGTCAGGCAAAAAAAAGAGATCCTTTAAAATATTTTCAGACAATGCTCGAAAGAATTGATGATTACGAGTATGAAGCAGTAATGACAATAAAGGAAAAAGAACAATCCGTAAAATATAAAATGAACGTTCTTTATAAAAAAGATGATCTTTATTTAGTTAAAATGACTAATTTAAGTAATAATAATTTACAGATCATTTTAAAAAATAAAGAAGGTGTATTTATTATTATGCCAAGCAGTAAAAAATATTTTAAATTTCAAAGTGATTGGCCTACTAATTCATCAAATGCTTATATCTTAAAATCACTTATAAATGATGTGGCAAACGATGATGAAGCAACAATTATTAAAACTGATGATGGTTATAAAATTACATCTGATGTTTCATATAAAATGAATAGAAATTTAAAAACACAAACAATAAAGCTAAATAAAAATACACTTTTACCAACTGAAGTTGTGGTAATGGATGAAGCTTTAAATCCACATATTACTGTAACATTTGGTGAATTTAAGACTAATCAAAAAATAAAAGATGATGTTTTTGATATTACAAACATTATGGAAAAAGCGAGCTTAGAACTTGGCGAACAGGTCATGAATAAAAACAAAACCTTCCTTTATCCAGAATATAGTCCTGAAGGTGTAAAACTAAAAAATGAAATAAAAATGACTAATTATTTAACTTTGGTTTACAAAGGTGAATATTCGTATACTGTCAGTGAAACAATAATTGATGATGAGCTTGCGGTTGATAAAACATATTTTAGTGCCGATCCAATTGTTCTTGTATCAGGAATTGGAATGATTTCATCTAACTCATTAAAATTTATATATAATGACATAATGATAGAAATTACCTGTATTGAAGGGATAGATGAGGAAATAATAGGAGTAAGTAATTCGTTTTATTATAGTATTAAAAAATAATGCTTGCAAAAACGTAAGAAATCTTATAAAATAGTAAATGCGTAAGTATATATGGTAGGTGATTATTATGGCAGGCTATGCAAAAGCAGGAAGAAGAAAAAGTGAAAAGAAAACAGTCATTACATTTGTTGTTGGCATCCTTGCATTCGTATTATTGTTTGTTGGTATTGTTTTTCTAACACAAGCATTTAAAAACGAATTAGACTATAAAGATTTCTCAAACAACTATATTACCGATGTATCTAAAATAAAAACTCAATCTGAAGAAAAGTATGTAGTTTATTTATATACTTCAAATTCAAATTCAGAATCAATTAAAGATAAAGTTTTAGAGTTTGCGAAAGAAAATGCTCAAGGAATAAAAGTTTACTTCATCGATTATTCAACTATTGATGATGAAGAAGATACAAATTATAATGCTGATAAACTTAAAGAATTAGCCACACTACTCGATACAACAACAGATAAATTATCTAATGCTGTTCCTGCGCTATTTTGTGTGAAAGACGGTTCAATTGTTGGTAGATATAAAGAATTAACAAAAATTACCGGAAGCTTAAACGATATTGCTAAAGGCGGATACACAAAATTTAATGAATAAATGAATTAACCCGATTATTTGGGTTTTTTTCTTAATAAGGGGGTATTTATATGGAATACATTAACGAAAAACTAATTCAAGAAATAGCTAGTAGTATGAATATTACTCAAGAACAAGTAACTACTGTTTTGGATTTGCTTGGTGATAACAATACAGTTCCTTTTATTGCTCGTTATCGTAAAGAAGTTACAGGAAGTCTTGATGAAGACCAAATTAGAAACATTCAAAAAGAATTTGAATATGGTGAAAATCTACAGAAAAGGAAAGATGATGTCAAAAGGCTTTTACAAGAGAAAGAATTATTAACTGAAGAACTAAAAAACCAGATTGATAATGCTATGAAGTTAATTGAAATTGAAGACATTTATCGTCCATTTAAAGAAAAGAAAAAAACCAAAGCCACAGAAGCGATTGCTAATGGTCTTGAACCACTTGCTAAAAGAATGCTAGCATTCCCAATTACTGGTTCTATTGAAGAATTAGCAAAAGCCTACATAAATGATAAAGTTTTAACAGTTGATGAGGCAATTACAGGTGCTAAATATATTATTGCCGAAATAATCTCGGATAATCCAGAATACAGGAAATGGATAAGAGACTTTATTTTTAAAAATGGCATTGTTGTAACAAAGGTTAAAAAAGACGCAGTTGATGAAAAAAATGTATATCAAGGATATTATGATTATCAAGAAGCAATTCGCTTTATTAAGCTTTATCGTGTTTTAGCAATAAATAGAGCTGAAAAGGAAAAGATAATTAATGTTACAATTGATATCGATGTTGATAAAATTGAAAACTATCTTGCAAGTAGAATTATTAAAAATCAAAAATCATTTTGTATTACTCTTGTTAAAGAGGCTATATCCGATGCTTATAAAAGACTTATTGGTCCAAGTGTCGTAAGAGAAGTAAGAGCAGAATTAAAAGAAAAAGCCGAAGATAATGCGATAACTGTTTTCTCAGAAAACCTCGATAAATTATTACTTCAAGCCCCAATGAAAGGAAAAATGGTTTTAGGTATTGACCCATCATTTAGAACTGGATGTAAATTAGCTGTACTTGATAAAACTGGTAAAGTTTTAAAAATAGAAAAAATGTATCCTCATCAAAAATTTATTGGGGAAGAAGTTCCAGAAAGAAGAATACTAGAAGCTAAAAAAATTGTTATATCATTAATTGATGAATATAACATTGAAATAATTGCGATAGGTAATGGTACAGCAAGTAGAGAAACCGAAAAGTTTATTGCTGATATTATAAAAGAAACTAAAAAGAAAGTATATTTCATTATTGTCTCTGAGGCCGGAGCTTCAGTTTACTCTGCTTCTGAACTAGCTAAGGAGGAATTCCCTGACTTAGTAGTTGAAGAGCGCTCAGCGGCATCTATTGGGCGTAGACTCCAAGATCCATTATCTGAGCTTGTAAAGATTGATCCAAAATCAATTGGAGTCGGTCAATATCAGCATGATGTTGATGAAAATAAACTATCAGATTCATTAGATTTTGTCGTTGAAAGAGCCGTTAATAAAGTTGGTGTAAATGTTAATACAGCTTCAAAAGCTTTACTTCAATATGTATCTGGCTTAAATAAAGCTATTGCTAATAACATTGTTAAATATAGAGATGAAAATGGTGAATTTAAATCTAGAACTGAACTTAAGAAAGTGCCTAAACTTGGCGATAAAGCATTTGAGCAATCAATTGGTTTCATGCGTATTTTAGAATCAAAAAATCCGCTTGATAAAACACCAATTCATCCTGAAAGCTATGATATTGCTAAGACTATTTTAAAAGAGATTGATCTTGATATTAAAGAAATTGGTACAGAAAATGCCATTAATATAACAAGTAAAGTAAATATAAAAGAATTATCTAATAAATTAAATCTTTCAGAAATTACTGTATCAGATATTTTAGAGGCAATTGCAAGACCTACAAGAGACCCACGCGATGAGTTTAAACAACCATTACTAAGAAGTGATATTTTAAAACTTGAAGATTTAAAACCAGGAATGGAAATAGAAGGTACAGTTAGAAATGTCTTGGATTTTGGTGCATTCATTGATTGTGGTATTAAAGAATCAGGACTTGTTCATATTTCTAAAATGTCAAAAACACGGATAAATCACCCACTAGAAGTTGTGAGCGTAGGCGATATTGTCAAAGTTTATGTTTTAGAGGTTGATGTTGCGCGTTCTAGACTTCAACTTTCGTTGATTAAACCAGAAAACTACTAGAAAAAATTTAAAAGTGGTATAATATTTATCGGAGGTAGAACATGGCAAAAAAAATATATACATATTCATGGGTTTTAAAAATTATAGCTGCAGCTATATTACTTGCATTTGGTATTACAATGAAGTTTGTATCTGGAGGAATTTTACTTTTAACAGGTATTGTTATTGCTTTATTTTCAATAATTCGCGTTGTACCACTACTTAAAACTTTAGATAAAGAGGTTTTAAGAACAATTAATTTATTTGAAATTATTATTGATGCAGTGATTGGTGGTCTTATGATTTACTTTGCCGTAACATCAGAAGATGGATCAATGGGATCAGCATATCGTTTATTACTTGCTACTGTATGTTATTTAAGAGGAATTGTATTCTTTACTTCAACGAGCTTTTTTAAAGAAAAAACTGATGTAAGAAAATTTGTTTTTCACATTGTAATATTTACCATTGGTTCTATGCTATATATCTTTAAAGATTTTGATATCAACTGGTTATCATGGTTAATCTTATTCTTGTGTATCGTATCTGGTGCATACATTGGATATGATGGATTTAATGGATATCGTAAGTACAGGTTACTTTCAACAGGGAAAGCTACTACTAAGACTGTAGCTGATGATACAATTCTTGATAAAAAAGGTCTAAATATTAACAAAATTGATGAACCAAAGAAAGAAGATTCAATAGTTCAATAAAAAAAGGTTGACAGTTGGCCCAAAATAATATAAAATTATAAGGCCAACTGAATTTTGGAGTTGTACTCAAGAGGCCGAAGAGGTGCCCCTGCTAAGGGCATAGACCGGGTAACCGGTGCGAGGGTTCAAATCCCTCCGACTCCGCCATATTAAATGCATAGGTTTGATACAATATCAGACCTTTTTTTTATCGAAAAAGCGAAAAAATCCTCTATATTATACAAAGTACAATATTCTTTGCAGTTGTTTAGAAAGAAAGTTATTGGTGCGCTTTCACTATGTAACAAACAATTCTACACGATCACTCTTCATTTCACACGATTTACTTAAATATTTTCTTTCAAACTATTAATTAATGGACAAATAGATGCTATAATATTATAAACAATTGTTTAATATAGGTTAGCACCAACTTAATTTAGAATTATATAGAATTGGGGATGGTTTGTTACTTTACTTAATTATGCAAATTTGGAAGAATAAAGGAAGACATACAGAAATTTGCTTGGTCATTACAACATTTTTGAAACTATATACATTCCTATTAACAAATGACCACAGTGTATATTCCCACTGGGGAAACTGTTAAGATTTGCTATCAAATATTCAAGACGACTATATCAAAAATATTAAAATTAAACTATTTGTGGCAGCATAAAATTTAGATACAAGATTTATATGGAGGAAAAATAACGTTTCTTTTAGTGGATAATGATAAATTAAAATTGGTGATGGCTGATGATGTTTTTGTAAACATGATTAAGCGTATAACAACTTATATTACGACTCAAGAGGTTAATGTGGCAATGGTGATTAATTTCGAGATTATCAAATCATTTTACTCACGTATTATATAAAGCGGAATTGACACTAAATTAGTTATTGAAGCTGTATGGAAACTTGCCAAGAAATATGGTATTGAGTGAACTAAAGTAAGTGAATCAATTATCGATCATTGAGATTAAAAGATTAGTATATATAAATATTTTATTATTACATGGAGGATAAATATGGATGTATCTAAATTTGCTCTAGATTATGAGAAACTGCTTAAATCTTTATCAAAAACCCCTTTTTTTGGAAAATTTGCAATTACAAAATATTTATCAAGACCTGAACTTAAGGAGACTGGAGTGAAAGATTTCTATACCGAAAACAGTCTAGTTTATGCTCGAGCATTTGAAGTTGGAGACTATGTAGATGTCTCAAATGAAGAACACCCTACAATATGTGGAGGTGTAACAGAGTATATTACTAAAATCAAGTTGGCTAGAAAACTTGGTAGAAGTATGGAGGATTTACATTTTTTTGATGATGTAAACAAAAAGAAGTATTTTAATTTAAGTGATGAAGACTTGGCCTTTGCTATGTATGAACCTGATATATTTTTTCGTTCTGGGTATTTGTATACTCCTGAAATTCTTAAGCACAAAAATAATATAATAAAAAAAGCCAGTTACTTAGCTGACATCGCACTTGAGCTTATAAATAAGATTTTCCCAATCATTAATGAGATAGATTTCCATCCGGAAGGGCATATAATGTATAAAGGTGAATTAGCCGTAAAAGGTGATTCAGATCTACTTATAAATAATTGTCTTATTGACTTCAAAACAAAAAAGGATTATAAACTGAACTCTAACGAAAGAGCTCAACTATTTGCATATGCACTTCACAAATATATGAGAGATGGAGTAAACTATGACAAAGTATATTTTTTGAATCCGAGATTTAATATCCTGGAAGAACTTGTTTTAAAGTCATAGATTATCAAGAATTTAGGGATGCTGATTTGTATCAAAATAGGTGATGCACCCCATATTAAATTAATAGGTTTGTTATAATGAACTTATATTGTTTTATAACGAAATGATAGAAAAGTGTAAACTGATACAACAAGTACAACTTTGTGATATTAGTTGATATTGTAAAAACCAGTAATTTATAACTAATGAGAATATAATTATTTATATTTTTAATTTGAAAAAAGTATAATAAAGGATTAAAATTAAAATATATTGAGATATTGAATATATAAAGTTTAAGGAGATTAAAGATGATGTTGAACAATCCAAAAAATGGAAGGGTTATAATAGAAACAGAACGACTTATAATCAGGGAAATGAACCAGTTTGATTTAGATGCATTATGCAAAATAATGTGTGATGAGGAAGTAATGAAGGCTACTTACGAAAGTGCATTTAGTGAAGAAGAGGTTCAAAAATGGCTTAATAGACACCTAAAAAGATATGAAGATTATGGTTTTGGACTTTGGGCTGTTGTATTAAAAGAAACTAATATCATGATTGGACAATGCGGCTTAACTTTGCAAAATTGGAAAAATAATCAAGTTTTAGAAATTGGATACTTATTTCAGAAGTCATATTGGCATAAAGGATATGCAACTGAAGCAGCAATTGCCTGTAAAGAATATGCTTTTTCTGTTCTTAATGCATCAAGTGTATATTCAATAATTAGAGATACCCATACTGCTTCTCAAAATGTAGCAATAAAAAATGGTATGAAAATTATTGATAAAGCTAATCAAAACTTTAGGCATATTGATATGAACTTTTTTCTTTATGGCGTAAATAAATTGTTGTGATTTTTTTAGCTGGTACTATTTTTTGTACTTTAGGTTTTTTGTCATATAGCTAAGATGAATTAAACCTATAAAATGTTATATTTCTAGAATGCGATGGTATTTTTTATTTAAATAGACTTGATTTCTAGTTATAAGTTAGGTGAGTTAACTTATATAACATTGTTCGTAAATGTAACAGAATAGGTATACTAACACATATTAAATGAATAGGTTTAATACAATCCAACAATTTGTATTAGACCTTTTTTTATGTTTTAAGGGTTAAAATTAAGAATATATAGTAAAAAGCGCTCCTTTTTATATTAAAATTTAACTTTATTAAATAAAAGGATAGAGTTGTAGTAGAAATCTTTTACTATTACTTTAACAACTTACACAATTAATTTTATGGGGTGTTATAAATTTAATTGTGGCTATTTTTATTAAAGATGTGTTTTTTCAATAAAAAGATTTCTGTAAATTTTAAATAATTTAAACACAGTCTTTTTTATTTTTATTTAATCATTGATGCTATTTATAAGATAAACAGAATAATATATAATGAATTAACACATTTATTTATAACAAGAAAGGGATAAGCAAAAATGATTTATGATGCAATTATTATTGGTGGAGGATTATCTGGTTTAACAGCCGCAGCGCTTTTAGCAAAAAAAGATTTAAAGGTCGCAGTGATTGATAAGAGTTATAATCCTGGGGGATCTTGTGGAATCTTTAAACGCAATAATCGCGTTTTTGATCAAGGATCAGCAATGCTTTATGGGTTTGGTGAAAAAGGATTTAATGCACACCGTTTTGTAATGAACTCTTTAGAAGAACCGATTGATATAATAAAACATGATCTACTTTATTCAGTCAACTATGAGGGAAAAAGAATTAAATTTTGGCCGAACATAGAAGATTTTATTAAAGAATTGACTGAAGCCTTTCCACATGAAGAAAAAGGAATAAAAAGATTTTATCATGACATGGGTATTATGTATCAACATGTTATGGTTGAAAGACCAAGCTACAATTCTGCAGATGAAACCGACCCTATAGTTGGCTTAAAAAGCATGTTAAAACACCCAATCTCATACATCCGTTTTTTAAGTTACATCAACAAAAGTGCAAAGAGCTTATTAAAGAAGTATTTTAAAGATCCTGAGATTTTTAATTTTTTTGATAAGTTGACATCAACTTATTGTTATGCAACCGTAGAGGAAGCTCCAGCTATATTAGCTTCAGTAATGTTTGTTGATAACCATATTGGAGGAAGTTATTATCCCGCTGGATCAACCATGTTCCTTCCCGGCAAATTAGAAAAAGTGATTGAAGAACATCAGGGAGATATGTATCTAGAAAGAGAGGTTAAGTCCATCATTTTTAAGAACAATCGACCATCTGGTGTTTTGCTTAATGATGGAAAAACTTTAGAAGCAAATTATATCGTATACTCAGGAACTGTATGGAATTTATATAATAAATTATTAGATAAAGCCTATACAACTGAAAAAAGAAGAAACTGGGCAAAAATACAAGTTCCGACATATCCTAGTATGGTACTTTATACAGCCGTGGACAGAAGTGTCATTCCTTGTGATACTGCCGCAATTGAAATGTTGGTCGGAAATCCTAAAAGTTTAGATGAAAGTGAAGTCACAGCTTATATTTTAAGCATGGATGATAGGACCTTATGTGAGGATGATGAACACATAGTTGTGGCAATTGGCCCATCATTTGAAAAATGGGATAACTTATCAACTAAAGAATATAGGCAAAAGAAAGAATCAGAAAAAACACGATTAATCAATGTTTTAGAAAAAAGATTTCCGGGATTTAAAGATTCAATTCGATTTGCAGAAGTCGCAACTCCAAAAACCATTGAACGATACACGCTTAAAAATGGCGGAGCAGTGGCGGGGCCTAAACAAATGTTAGGTCAACATATGTTTAAAAGACTTCATATTAAAACAAAGTGGAATAATCTTGTTTGTTGCGGAGAGTCAACTGTTATGGGAACAGGAACACCAACTGTTACAACCTCGGGAATATCGGCGGCTAATGCAATTTTAAAACAAATGCATCTTTCAACTTTTGTCTATCAAAAAGATCAAAAAAATTATGTGAATATCATTCAAAAACCGGTAACATTTGAAACGCTAAATCAATCAATTGAAGAACCAAAAAGATCGATTATGAATTTAGCCTTAAAATGTCAATTTTGTGAGAATCCTCTTTGTTCAAAAGGAACTAAAACAGATATTCGCGGAATTATGAGAAGAGTAGCGGTTGGCAACATGATAGGAGCCAAAAAAGTTTTTAATCAAGCCCCTGTTGATGATAGGACTTTAGATATATTTGAATTTAATTGCATTCAAAATAAACGAATTAATAAGCCAGTAGAAATAAAAAATATAATACATTATATTAATCAGTGAAATTAATATTTTATTGGTATCAATTTATATAAAATTAATAAAGATTTACTAATAATTATTTTGTAATAAAAGAAAAAATCAAGCCTTTGTAAAAGACTATTAAAAAGATTTTTTAAAGTATGACTACTTCAAGAGTTTTTTTGTTTTAGTTGGTCAAAAGATAAATATCAAAGTAGAGTTATGACCATGGTTTGAGTGTCTTATTTTTGTTTTAACAAGTTTTATTTTAGCAATTTAAATGTACTTATTTTAGTGATTAAAAGTGACTTAAATAGGGAAGAAAGACTATTTGTTATAGTATCCTATATTTTTAAAGCAACTGTGCAATACCTTTAGCAGTTGATGCAACTGGTGGTGATGTAATCTTACAAGGTGCTCTATTAGCAATTTTTTTCTGAGCCCCCAGCTCTGCTATTTACAAACTTTTTAGAAACAAGATTTTTTTAAAAAATTTATACTTGGTTAATTATTTAATTAATTATAATAATTAAAATTTAAATAAAATAAATAGAAAAGCATCTAAAAAATGTAAATATTTTTACTGCTTTTTTACTTGATAAATTATTAAAAAACATTAAATTAATGAAGAAACAATAAATAGAATGTCATTTTTTTAACGATAATTGGTAATTTTTTTATTGTTTTTTAAATTCAAAAGTTTAAATTCAAATATTTACTTTATATGTTTTTATTATTATGATATAATCAACAATGGTTACTGTTTTCGAATTCTATAAAAAGGAGATTTAAATTATGAAAAGCATGAAAAAAATCTTTTATTTTTTTATTGTTTTTGGACTAATACTTTCTTTTTCTGCTTGTAAAAAAGGCGGAGGTATTAAGGGAAAATATTATGAATATGAAGGCCTAACAAAAATAGAAGAATCGTGGTTTGAACTACAAAATAAGAACAGATGGATTGACAACAATGGAGTTGAGGGTAGATACGAGGTCAAAAAAGAAAAAATAACCCTTTATTCTGAACTTCTTGGTGAAGAAGAAGAACTTATGAGTGGGACAATTAAAAATGGTGTTCTTACTTTCACCTTGCTTGGAACTACAACTATTTATAAAAAGGATGGAGCTATAGGAAGTGGCGATGATCAACCTTTCTATGTAGATAAAAAGGACTATTTTGCTGAAGAAAATAAAACATATAGTCTTTCCCATTTATCTATTTCTAACGGAATGGTAAAAAAGACAGACATTTCTACCTTTACAGAAGAATTGTATTTAAGAGTTCCTTATAATACTAATTCTATAAAATTATCAGATTATATAAAATCATCAAAAAGATGGGATCTTTGTGAAGATAAAGAAGGAAAAAACCAGATATCGGACACAGTCTTAAGTATTAATTTAGGTCAAAGAAAAGTATACTATGTTTTCTTGCCAGAAGAGTCAAAAAGTATTAAATTAGTGATTGAAAGAAAAAGTACTTTTTTAGTATCTTATTATGATCAAAATGGTAAATTTTTAATTACTCATCACTATTTAACAAATAAATCTTTAAGTGTTCCTGATTTTGATTATAAACCAAGTGTAGGATATTCAAGTTATAAATGGGCATATTTAGATGATAACACTTATAAAACAATTGATGACCCATTGAGATTTATGGCTCAAGACGGATTAAAAGTAAAAATATATCCTATGCCAGATAAATACAATATTACTCTAGATCCTGATGGAGGAAATATAAGTTATTTAGAAAAATCCATTTTATATAATAGTTCATTTGAATTACCAGTTCCTAATAAGCAAGGATATGTATTTTTAGGATGGTATTTAAATGATGTTCAATATACTGATAATTATGGCGTCAGTTTATTACTTTGGAATGTAAATGAAAATGCGACACTTAAAGCAATATATAAACCAAATATTAATATGGTTTCAATTACAAAAAATAATAATCAAGCTGGAATAATAAGTATTTTTGATCAACAAACTGAAGGAATGTATGACTATGATTCTCTAGTTACTGTTAAGGCGGTGACGACAGATAATCCTATTTTAAAAGATGAATACAGCTTTATTGGTTGGTTTAATGGTGATATCTGTATTTCAACAGATAAAGAGTATACGTTTAAGATGCCAGCACATGATGTTATTTTAGAAGCTCGCTGGGATATAAAAAAATATTCTATTACTTATCATCTTAATGGAGGAATAAATAATCCAGAAAATCCTAACTTTTATACTGTTGAGGATGAAGTGGTGTTGAAAGATCCAATTAAACTTGAAAACACTTTTGTTGGTTGGTATGATAATCCTGATTTTGAAGGAGAACTATATTTTTCAATTCCAAAAAACAGTTCAGGAAATAAAGTATTTTATGCCAGTTGGTTAAGTAGTGATGAAGCAACTTTTGGTCTTCATTATGAACTTTATGACGATGGATATTATGTATCAAAGGGAACACAACAAGAACAAAACATTATTATTCCAGAGTTTTATTGTGGAAAACCAGTTGTTGGTATTTTAGAATATGGATTTTCAGATTGTAGTTTTAGTAGCATTAATTTGCCTTCAACAATCAAATTCATTGGTAAATACGCCTTCAGCAACTGCGTAAATCTAACAAGTATTTATATTCCTAATTCAATAGAAATTATTGAATTTGGGACATTTAACGGTTGTAAAAACTTAACAGAAATTACTATGCCATTTGTTGGCGAAAGTATAGATGCAACAAATGAACACTCATTATTTGGTTATGTTTTTGGTAATAAATATTATGAAGGTAGTTATTCTGCTAAACAAAATTATACATATGATAATTATAATGTTTATTATTTACCTAATAGTTTAAAGACAGTGACTGTGACAGGCGGAGATTTTAAATATGGATGCTTTTCTAACTGTTTAAGTTTAGAAACTATTAATATTCCTGAATCAGTTGAAGAAATTAATGATTTTACATTTAAAGGTACTACTAATTTAAAGTACTTAAACGTTGATATTAAAAATCAAAAATATACCGATATTGATGGTGTATTATTTGATAAATCTAAAACAATTTTACTTTGCTATCCATTAGGAAAAACAGGTTCTTATGAAATGCCTTTAGGGGTTTTAGAAATAGGTAGTTTTGCTTTTAAGAATAATACTAACCTTAACTCTATAATTCTTCCTAATACTTTAGTAAATATTGGTGAATCAGCATTTTTTGAGTGTATAAATTTAGCATTAATAAGCATGCCTAGCAGTTTAAAAGAAATAGGTGCTTATGCATTTTATGGCTGCGAAATGTTGAATTCAATTATATTAAATGAAGGTTTAAAAAAAATTGATGCTTATGCATTTATGAATTGTAGAAGCTTAACAATATTTACTGTTCCAAATAGTGTTATAAGCATAGGTGATTCAGTTTTTGGAGGCTGTAGCGGATTAATAGAAATCACTCTTCCTTTTGTAGGAAGTGGTGGCAGTTCATCTAAAAATAGCTCATTATTTGGTTATATTTTTGGAACAAATAGTTATGAAAATAGTTATGCCGCTAAACAATTTTATTATTATGATCCAGCATATTCACAAAATTATTATGCAACGTATTATTTGCCATCATATTTAAAAACAGTAAGGATCACAGGCGGAAAAATTAATTACGGATCATTCTTTAATTGTACTAACGTTGAAAATATCGTTCTATATGGAGTAAATGAAATTGACGATTATGCTTTTGCCTATTGTAAAAATATTAAAGAAATTGTATTACCAAATAGTATTACCAAGATTGGTTACAACATTTTCTATTCATGTAGCAATATAGAAAGCATTACATTACCATTTTTAGATAAAAAAGTCAGGGAATTGTTTAATGCTATTACGGTAACTAGCGTAACTAGAGTAATCATCACTGGTGGAACATATATTCCTGAATCAGCTTTTTTAGGAATAACAAATTTAACATCAGTAGTAATTCCTTCTACCGTTACAAGCATTGGCCTTGAAGCCTTTAGAGATTGTGGAAAATTAAAAGAGATCACATTACCTTTTATAGGAACTAGTAAAGATGGTAAAGAGGAAAAGGCATTATTTGGTTATATCTTTGGGTATAGTTCATATGCGGGAAGTGTAGCCACTAATCAATATTATAAAGATAGTAATACTTTAACATACTATATTCCTGAAAGTTTAACCACAGTTACAATTACTGGTGGAACAATTAATTATGGTGCATTTTCTAATTGTGATAATTTAATAACTATTAATCTTCCACAAAACATTATTAGTATTGCAGATAAAGCATTTTATAATTGTTCAAAATTAACTAATCTAAATGTACCACAAAGCGTAACTTCTATAGGTACAGACGCTTTTTATGGTTGTAATTCATTAAAATATGAAATATATAATGAGAATTTAAAATATTTAGGCAATTGGTTAATTGATACGGTTGATACTACATTAAATGAAGTAAAATTTAAAGAAAACACCATTGGTATTTATAATAATGCTTTTTCACAATGTATTAATATAACAAGTATTACAATTCCTGAAAGTATTACTTATATTGGTAAGGGTGCGTTTTATGGTTGTAAAGGCTTAACAGAAATAACTCTTACTTTTATAGGTGCAACTAGAAGTGGATCTTATAATTATTTAGGTCACATTTTTGGAGCATCAACATACACAGAAAATGCTACATATGTGCCTAAATCATTAAGTATGGTCAGAATAATTAGTGAAAATATTGTAACGAATGCCTTTTATGACTGTAACAACATCAAATCAATTTATGTTTTTAATGGCGTTAAAAAAATTGAAAAAGGTGCATTTGTTGGATGTTCAAGTCTAGAAAAAATAACTCTTCCTTTTATCGGTGAAAGTATAAATGCTACTAATGAAAAATCTTTATTTGGTTATATTTTTGGCATAACAAATTATACGGGAAGCACAGCTACGGAACAATATTATACAAATGGTGGTAAAGTAATATACTATATTCCTACTAGTTTAAAAACTGTTACAATAAATGGTGCATCAATAGGCTATGGGGCCTTTTATAACTGCAATAATTTAACAACAATTTCAATTCCAGAAGAAATTACTATTATTAACGATTATGCCTTCTATAATGCAAACAATTTATTATCAATAATAATTCCTGAGACCGTTTTAACCATTGGTAAATTTGCGTTTGCCAACTGTAGTAAGCTTATGTCAGTAGAATTTGAAGAAAATAGTGAACTTACTAGTATTGGTGAATCAGCTTTTCAAAATTGTTCAAGCCTAGTTAATGTTAACCTTCCAAAAAGTTTAATAGACATTAAAGAGAGCGCCTTTTATGGTTGTAGTGGTTTAACATCAATTAATATTTCTAATGGTATTAGAGAAATAAAGAATAATACTTTCTATGGTGCAACAAGCCTAGCTATAGTTATAATTGAAGAAGATAGTATTTTAACAACTATTGGTAAACTTGCATTTTATAATTGTAAGAATTTAGAAGTAATTAATTTACCAGATAGCGTTATAGACATCGCTGATGACGCCTTTAATAATTGTTCGAAAATTATATATGAAATCTATAATGGTAATCTAAAATATTTAGGTAAATGGCTTTTTGGAACAGTTGATAAAGAAATTAGTGAAGCTGTATTAGAAGAGGACACAATTGGAATATATTATTCAGCCTTTAAAAATTGCAATGAACTTACCTCAGTAACAATACCAAAAGAATTAAGATTCATTATGAAAAATGCATTTTATGGTTGTACTAATTTATCCATAGTTAAATTTCCTATAGATATTGAAATTGAATATATAGGTAGTTATGCTTTTGCATACTGTAGTAAATTATCCTCATTAACAATACCACAAAATGTGAAAAAAATAGGTAGTAATATTCTTGAAGGTTGTAGTAATTTAAGAAAACTTGAATTGCCTTTTGTTGGTGAGTCAGTTGATGCTGAGGGAACTAATGCGTTATTTGGTTATTTGTTTGGTACAAATTCTTACAGTAATAGTCAAAGTACTTTACAATATTACACCTTTAATTCAGGTGTTACATATTACGTTCCAAAAGGACTTGAGGAAGTTGAAATAACAGGAAAAGAGCTTAAATACGGGGCATTCTACAATTGTGATATGATAAAAAATATCAAATTTGATAATATTATAAGTATTGGCAATTATGCTTTCTATAACTGTACAGGGTTAGAAAAAGTTATAATACCAGAATCTACTAGTAAAATTGGTAGCTCTGCGTTTTCTAATTGTCACAACCTTATTAATGTCTATATAAATAAAACTACCCCACCAACAATGTCTGATGCATTTTTATTTGAAACAAAAGGAATGTATATTTATGTTCCTAGTGAAAGTTTAATGCAATATAAAGTTTCAGCTGGATGGATTAGATATGCAAATATTATTTATGCGCAAGATATTATTGATGAGAATAACTTTGCAATTGAAAATGGAACACTTATCTCGTATTTTGGGGATTTGACAGATGTTATTATTCCTAATAATGTTATAAAAATTGGTGCATACGCTTTTAAGAAAGAAATTAAAACAGTAATAATTCCATCTTCGGTTATAGAAATTGAAAATTATGCTTTTTATGATTGTACTGAGCTTAAAAGTATTAATTTTTTAGAAAATAGTAGTCTTGTTTTAATTGGTGATTTAGCTTTCTATAAATGTATTAATTTAACAGAAATTGTAATTCCAAGCAGCGTAACAGCAATTGGTAGAGATGCATTTTCCAACTGTAATAATTTAAAAAACGTAATTTTTGCTAATGGAAGCAACCTAAGTACAATTGGATATCAAGCATTCTATAACTGCATGAGCATCGAATCAATTGTTATTCCTGAGAGTGTAACAAACATTGATTCTAGAGCCTTCTCAGCATGCATTAATTTAAAAAGTATTTTTGTAAAATCACAAACACCACCAACAATAGCAAATGATTCTTTTAGGACTGATTTAGATGTTAATTTTTTTGTACCTTCATCAAGCTTTGAGGTTTATTTAGAAGCTAATGTTTGGAAAAATTTAACTAATATGTATCCTGAAGAAATAATTAATGAAAATGGATTTGCTATTAAAGATAATGTTCTAATTCAATATCAAGGAACTAACAAGGATATTAGAATTCCTGATAATGTAAGTGTAATTGGTGAATATGCTTTTGATAATAATATTAATAGTGTGATCATACCTGCTTCAGTAACATTAATTAAAGATTATGCTTTTAAAGATTGTAATACATTAATTAGTGTAATCTTTGAAGAAGAAAGTCAGCTTGAAAAAATTGGAAGTTACGCTTTTTCAGGATGTTCGAGCTTGGAAATTATTAGCGTTCCATCAACAGTAAAAACTATTGATACTCACGCCTTTAGTGGTTGTGAAAGCCTAAATCAAATAACGCTACCATTTGTTGGAAGAGAAGTCGACTCAACAGGTTCAGATGCATTATTTGGTTATATTTTTGGTACATCATCTAATTCCTTGTCAACTAAGATTACACAACAATATGATGCATCAGGTAGTGTTACATATTACATACCAAGTGGACTAAAAAAGGTAATAGTTACAGGTGGAATCATTAATTATGGAGCTTTTTCTAATTGTAAAATGATTGAAGAAATAAATCTAAGTAATATTACAAATATTAAAACTTATGCCTTTAGTGGATGCAATAATTTAAAAACAATTAATATTCCATCAGGCGTTAAAGAAATAAGCGATTATGCTTTTGCGGATTGTATTAATTTAGGTGAAATTGTTTTTCCTCTAAGTGTTACAATTATTAATAAATATGCTTTTACTAATTGTAGTAGTTTAGCATCAATTAACATTCCTTCAGGTGTAACTGAAATTAAAGAGCAAGCATTTAGTTATTGTACTAATCTTGCTAGCGTGATTTTTAATTCAACAACTCCACCGGCACTAGGTTTAAATGTTTTTGTAAACAATTCTTCAGGTCGTTATTTTTATGTTCCTTCAACGCAATTAAGTACTTATAAAGCTGCAGTTGGATTTATTTCATATTCGTCATTAATCTACTCTAAAACTATTATTAATACTAGTGGGTTTGCAATTCAAAATAATAAACTTATTCAATATACAGGTAATCTTATTGAAATAGTTATTCCTTCTACTGTAACTATTATTGGCAATTTTGCATTTAATAATAAAATTACAAAAATTGAAATTCCTGCTTCTGTAGCAACAATTGAAGACTATGCATTAAGAGATTACCAGAGTATAAAAGAAATTGTTGTATCTGAAAATAATAATAATTTTAGTAGTATAGACGGAGTACTATATGATAAAACAGGAACTATATTAGTTTATTATCCAGTAGCCAAAGAGAATACCTACTATGTAATTCCAGATGGCGTTACAACTATTAGCAAATATGGCTTTAAAGGTAGTAAAAATCTAATTGACATCTATATGCCATTGACTTTAACAACAATTGATGAATATGCTTTTATGAATTGTTCAAATTTACTTTCAATAACAATTCCTTCTTCAGTAACATCAATTAAAGAAGGTATCTTTAGTAGTTGCGAAAATCTGACTGAATTGACATTACCTTTTATAGGAAAAAATAAAACAACAGGCCAAGTTTTAGGCATATTATTTAGCTCAAGCTATTTTAATGGCGGTGTTCAGATTCAACAGAAATCAGGAGCTTTAATTGCCACACGCTATCTTCCAGGCAATTTAAAAAAGATAACGGTAAACGGCGGTATTATTAGTTATGGAACTTTCTATAATTGTACAATGCTTAGCGAAATTGTTTTAAATGGTATTTCACAAATAGATGAAGATGCATTCTATAATTGCATAAACTTTAAACTAACAATTGGTGATTCAACGCCTCCATTATTAAATCAAAATGGGCTTTATAAAAGCACTTCATTTTCAATTTATGTTCCAAAAGCTAGTTTATATACATATAAAAATTCTAATGTATGGATAAATTATGCAAATGTTATTTATGGTTATTAGAAATTATTTAGATAGTTAAATATAATTAAGCCTCTTATTAAGGGGCTTTTTATATTTTTAAATTCTTGTAAAAAAAGAAAAGAACTAATATAATAATTTAAAGTAAAAAATGATAAAATCTATACAATCTTCTTAATTAAATAAAAAAATATGCTATAATTTAATCATAAATTTAGGTTAAACAGTAAGAAATTCTAAATAAATAATTAAATCAAGATATGACTATAAGTTTTATGCTTTAAATATGTCTAAATTAAAGTTATTATTAAATAATTATGAAAGAAATATTTCCTAACAGTTAGATTATTATAAAAAGAAGAGCAATAATTATTGAGAGACAATAAATAAATTAATACGATAATAAATATAAGGAAGAAATAATGATGATACTTAACAAAAATGAATGGGAAAAAGAAGATCGAAGCTTATTTTTAGAGTATTTAAAGACTTTTGGTAGGGAAGAAAAAAAAGAGTGGGCAAAAAATATTTTGCAGACTGAGTCACCTGTTTTAGCTATGCTTACAAAAGACATAGTAAATGTGGTTAATGAAATTATGAAGGGCAATTACCTTTCATATTTAGACTTAGAAATTACTGATTATTATGAAACAATTGCCATTTATGGTTCAATTATTTCTAAGCTAAATTCGCTGGATACGTTTTTAATATATTTAAATAAATATCTTAATTTTATGAATTGCTGGGCCCACTGTGATTTATTACATTTTCCATTAATTTATGAAAAAAAGGAAGTATACTTAAATTTATCAAGAAAATTTCGTAAAGATGATAGAGTAATGGTTAGAAGATTAAGCTTATTTATTCTGTTTCAGTTTGTAAAAGAAAAAGAATCTTTACAGACTATTTTAGATTCAATAATAGATTTTAAGGATGAAAATGAATACTATGTTATTATGATGGCTGGATGGTTATTAAGTGAATGTATTATCCTTTATAAAGACGAAACACTAGCATTTATAACAAGTAATTCTCTTAATAAAAAAATCATTAATAAAGCAATTCAGAAGTGTAGAGAAAGTAACAGATTATCCAAAGAAGAAAAAGACTTTTTATTATCATATAAAATAAAATAGATAAAAAATATAGAATAATATTATAATAACTATATGTGGGCTGGATTGTTGCGATAATTATGAGTTTTTGGTTAATAAATGCGAAAGAGTTATTAAAAAAGATGGATATTTATGTGGTGGTAAGTGTATTTTTATGAACTATATTATAAATTGTGGATTTAAAATTTATTTAGTCAATAAAATAGACATTAAAGCTGAACAAAGCTGTTAAGTTACTTTTTTAGGTAATACATTTCTACTAGTTTCAGAGTATAATAATAACTAGACTAATCCATAAATCATTATTTTTATACAAAGATTTATTTAATATAAAAAGAGCGCTATAAATACTAGTAAAGTTAAGCTTAGTTGTTTTTACTAAAACCAGGGTTAATAAAAATTTAGAAAAAAGAATAATTGACATAATAAAAACAATAATATATAATAATACTAAACTATATGATTTATATAGAAACCATTATAGTTTAAAATAAACTTTCCATAGATTTATGCCTTTTTAATGGGGAATTAGCTCAGTTGGGAGAGCATCTGCCTTACAAGCAGAGGGTCAGCGGTTCGAGCCCGTTATTCCCCACCATGCCGACTTAGCTCAATTGGTAGAGCAACTGACTTGTAATCAGTAGGTTGAGGGTTCAATTCCTTTAGTCGGCACCAG
>JAEYPN010000017.1 GCA_023410715.1 Bacillota bacterium | reverse complement strand
AGATATGGTTTTTCAAAGATTACCTATTTACTTAGGAAAAATGGCTATATTGTGATCAAAAAACACGTTACGAAGCGGATGAAAGTGCTCGGCATAAGAAGTATTGTCGTAAAGAAATGGAGAGCATATGGATGTTCTAAAAATGAAGCCTATAAAGAATATCTGAATCTATTAGAACAAAACTTTAAAGCTATAGTTTGAGGAACAAAATTGGCTAAAGATATCACATACATTTATACTAAAGAATGTAGTTGGACATGCTTAACTACAGTAATGGATCTATATGATTTAAAGATTATTGGATGGGAATATGGGAAAAACATGAGTGATGATTTATTGATTATGGCTTTAAAAAAAGCCTCAAATAATCGAAAAATTCAACACGGAATCGTATTTTATTCTGATAGAGGAAGTGGGTATACTTCAAATAAATATGAATTAAAACTAAAAGAACTAGGCATTATTCATTCTTATAGTAGGAAAGGATATCCATATGATAATGCCAGCATGGAATCCATTAATTCTATATTAAAGAAAGAATTGGTCAATCATAAAAAGTATTTTAGCTTTAATGAAGCTAAAATTTTGTTATTTGAGTCTATTGAAAGCTAGTATCATAATAAAAGGATTCATGGTTCGTTAAATTATAGAACCACTAATCAAACATATAAAAATTATCTTATAAGCTTTCAATAAAAGGTCTAACATTTTGTGTCTAAAAACTTGACCTAGGTCCAGATAAGTGATGAATTCTTTAGTAAGTCTATTAATACCATAATAGATTCTACTATCTAAAAACTGATGCTTGATGTAGTCAAACGTCTTTTCAATCTTTCCTTTGGTTGATGGATCATAACCTTTACATAGATATATGTTAAACCTGTTTCTTTAATAAAATCTTCAAACTTTTTGACGAATATTACTTCACCTAAGTTTTCTGATACCACCATTGTTTTATCCTTGTCATAGACAATCATCTGAGGTCTTACACCAAAATACTTAAAAGCAGCAATATGCGCATCAATCGTTTTCTTAATATCAAATGGATTAACTGAAAAATAAGCAAACTTCATTTTTGAAAAAAATAACGTCATACAAAAGAAATAAACTCTTACATTCTTCTTATACTATGTTTTTATCAAATACTGACCAAAGTCCACTTGAGCTTCATAACCTGGTTCAGTTACTTCCTTAATTTGAAACTTTCTATTAGGTTTCGTTAAACCTGTTTGTTCTCTTAAATCTTCAAAATACTTTAAAAACGTTGAACTTTATACATCAAATTCAGAAAAGTCATCCTTTATCTTTTTATATAAAATGGTATTATTAATTTGAGGACTGACTTTCAAAATCTCAATTATGTATTGCCTATAGGTATCTAGTACATACTCATGATTCTTTTGAAATACATTAAAGAATGCTTGATCTTTGTCTCACCAGTTACAAATCGTCTTATATTAAAGAGCCAGTATTTCTGATACTTTTACTTTGGATAGCCCTAGTTCCTTATTCCCCTGAAGCTTCTTGTATTGTTGTATACTTAACATAAAATTCACCTCCTATAGTTTGTTAGTACACAGGCTACTAACCCTCAATGCACATCACCTCCTTATTAATGTAATTATTAAATTAAAATACCCATAGAAATCTTTTATAACAAAAGAAATCTATAGGGTAATCTAATATATATAACTAATCTTTATTTGGTCTATCAATCAGTACTACTTCCAAAGCACCTGCAATACTCCAAGGACGATCTATTTCTAAAGTCAATACTCTATCTGTATTTAAATACTTTTCACCAATATCAAATACAACACTAATTTCTACAGATGATCCTTTTTCAGGAATAAATGGTTCAAAACTTGATTCTACTGCATTAATATGAGCATTAGCTTTAAATGTTTCTCCTAAAGAACTATTCCATACTGTAAATCCAACACCTTTCTTAAGTTTAAACCATTCAGGGCTAATAGTATTCTCTTCAGACTTTTCAAGCGTTAATCTTGTTACAATAATTTTCACAGTAATGAATATACCATTCTCAAATTTGGAATCATACTCAACATCATCTTTTATATATTTGGGAGATTCTGTAATACCAATTACTTTAAACACATATTCGTTATCAATTCGCGATGTTTCTTCATTAATATAAGTATTAGAATCTAATCTGTCTAAATCTTTGCTACAACTAGACAGTAAGAATATAGAAAACAATACAACAATAACTAACCATAATTTATTTATATTCATATAATCCTCCTTTTTTTATTATTCAATTCCTAAAGCTTTTATTACTGCATCTTCAGGACTACTATAAAAACTCAATTGAAATTTAGCAAACAAATCAGCCGGTACAGTTGCAATATCAAATGCACTGCTCATCGGTATCAAGATTTTCTTAGCTCCAGCATCAAATGCAACTTGTAAAACTGATGCTAGTTCCTCAACTTTATTTAATGTACCACCTATACTCATAGAACCTAATACTACGAGTTGAGATTGAATAGGTCTATTTAATGCACAACTACAATAACCAACTAATGCTGCAAGAGAAATATTGCTATCTAATCCTACACCTTGACAATCTTGTATATGAATGGAATAATTTTTAGAATCAATCATTATAGTTTGACTTATATGTTTGGCATTTGATCTAAAATAATTCTGAGCTGTCTTAAGTGACTCTTTTGCATCTTTTGAGGTAGACATTCCTAGAACTTCAAACTTACCATTACCATCAGTGATTGTAGTTTCTAATTTGAACAAGCCTTTCATGTCATTACTTCCTTTAGCAATCGTGTAGATATGCCCTGGTTTTCCAACACCTTCGGAAATTAATTGCCCACCACCTTGTTCTAGTACTGGGACAAATTTTTCTTCCATATCTGCAAGTTTAATATAAGACATTTGAACATCATAAAATTCCATTCCACCAATTTTCTTTAACTGTTCTTTAACTCTACGTCTGCCTTCAATAGCATATTTTAATATCTCTTCAATGTCTTCTTCTGAGTACTTGCCATCAGGATAAATAATCTTAGTCAATCCTGACACCATTTTTCTTACTGCAATTGTATCTCTTTGATTCAAACATCGTCCTAACTTGAAATACTTATCAAAAGCGTCAGTTTGAGGAATTTTTCTCATTTCTCTCATAAACTCTGCAATGTAGTCAGAAATAAATCCGTAATTATCGGTGAAGTATTCAGGTCTCATCTTAGGAATTTCCCATCCAGGAATGTAAGAATGCATACGATCAAAAAATGCACTATCAATCATAGCTTCTGGGAATGGTTCAAATAAATGCGATGTTTTTAATAACGAATCAACACTCTGGTTGATGTTTCCAACAAAGACCATAGATGCATTTGCTTGAATTGCATCTTTACCTCTTGCAAATGATCCAGATGCCATATAATCCTTCATAATTTGAACACCATCTTTATCTTTGAAAGAAATACCAGCTACTTCATCAAATGCAACTACGTCCCAAATGCCAACTAGTCCAACCTGTCTTCTACTCATATTATAGAATAGGTTAGCAACAGTTGTTTGACCACCCGAAACTAATATTGAGTTAGGAGAAAGTTCTTTATAAATATGAGATTTACCAGTTCCTCTTGGACCTAACTCACAGATATTAACGTTGTTTTCAACTAATGGAACTAATCTAGCTAATAAATGCCATTTAACTCTATACTCAAATTGAGTTGGTTCCATACCACAAGAACGAAGAATAAAATCAATCCATTCATCTTTAGAAAATTTATGTCTTGCTTCAATAATCTCATTCTTATCTAAATTAGGCATTTGAATTGGTGTAATATCATTAATGATGAATGGGCTTTGTTTTCTATCATCTTCACTAAATAAATATGAAAGATCAACAATACACCAAATTCCACCAGCAAGTAGTTTTTCAAATTCTCTAACATATTTAGGATGAACTTGAATGCTATGAATACCTAGAAAAAGGAAATCTGCTTCAAACTGGTCATTCTTTTCATTCAATTTGACACTTACTTTATCAATGACAGTATGACTACCATTTTCTTTGATTTTAGCTTTTATCTTCTCAGCCTCATCAGGTCTTACATAGTGTTCTGATAATATGTTTTTTACGGTGTTAATGCCTTGTTCGATTTCATTTTTATCATCGGAGGTACAATAAGTACCAAGCAAGTATTCTAAAACATAAGTTGGCACATTCGCACTATTCTTAATTTTCTTTGTAGCACCTTTCGGAACTACTCTTCCTGAAAATAATTCAAAAACTTTTTTATCTAAAGTATCCATATAGTTCCTCCTTAGAACATTTTGAATTGAATAATATCAATCGTAAACTGCTCTTTTTCAATATACTCATCATCACTTTCGGCATTTTTCAACACTAAGAAATAAGGCTTATTGCGGTCAAATTGGATGTTTTTTAATGTGAATCTAATTTTTGTAATTCTAGATTCAGGATCATCACTCGAAGCGTTAGCAACAAACTTATATTCATTAGAAACTTTTTCTCCAATATCATCAATGATATATGTCTCGCATGAAATAGCTAATTTGTTCTCTTCAACTTTTTCCATCTGCTCAAACTCTAATGTAAAACTTCTATTAGTGATTTTACGAGTAATACTCTTTAGCATCACTTTAACTGGTCTTGCAACTTGTACAGCCACTCGAGAGCGAAGTTCACTTACATGAATAATTGGAATAATTGTTTCTTGAAGTGAAGTTCCACCATGTATATATTGAATTCGACTACCTTGCGTCTTAAAAAGGTCATATCCCCAAGGTATTATTACTTTATACTTTCCATCTGAAACATTTGCTAGTTCGATTTCATTTGTATAATGAATCCTAATAGAGTCGTCCTCTGTTAATAAATATCTTTTTGCAGTATCTCCTGCTTTAAGACTGACAATATTACTGTACTTACTTGACTCGTTAATTTCATTTCTTCTATATAAGAAGCCGTGATCAGCAGTAATGTAGAAGTTAGTGATTTGAAGATTATTGTATAACTTTTTAACTAGATTTACGATTTCTGTAATACATGTTTCTGTTACATCAAAAACTTTGGTCTCATTATGTTCACCTGCATTATCCATAACATCGTGATAAATATATACCAACGTTTTATCAGAAACATACTTTCTTAGTTCTTTTTGTGTCATACCGTTTATATCGTTGTAAGATATTGCTGCATAATTTGAATTTTTAGCTTTTAAAATTGCATCTCGAGCTACAATACTATTAGATAACATGCCATCTACTAAAACTTGTTTATTCTCATAGCTTATTTTTTTATGCGGTAATAAACTTGCCATTCCAAATGAAGTAATCGATGGTAGGGTACTTATTTGATAGTCAAGCTCAACGCCACCTTTTAATACTCTATTAGTTTTAATTCTGTCACATACTTCTGTACCAATTTCATATCTTAAGGCATCAGAAATAATGACAAACATTTTCTTTGTCGATGTCTTTTGAATATTCATATAAAAATCATAAGACATGTTAGAACCTAAAAAATTCCATTTATCTAATTTGGATAATGATTGACTATATTCACTACCTAAAACATCTAAGTATTTAACTTGATAAGAACTATCAATGAGCTTAATCAAATTTTCAAAAGCTTCTGAAACATTTTCTATTCTGCGGAAAAATGATATGACCCTACGATATTCACTATCAATCTTATAATATTCAGTTACGTATTTGTCTATATATTCACTGGCAGAAAGACCTTTCTCAATTTGTTTATCAATTAGTCTTAGGAATCTAACCGTTGATAATAAAACGCCATACTCATTCGTATATTTCCCATACCACATGGAGTTAATTCTATTCATGATAATTCTTTCAAAAGTATCATAATCAAGACTACCGCTTGTTAAACTTGTAGCAATCTTTTCAATAATATCAATATCTAAAGACTCAAAAGTATCTGCAAATTGTATGGCTGATATCTCTCTTGATGATATTAATCCTTCAATTTTTAAATCACGCGATAAACTGCTTTGTAGTTCTTCATAACGATCATCTTTTTTAATTCTCTCAATAAAAAACTTAGCATCATTTACACCTTTATTAGTTATCAAAAACTGTTTGTAGAATGATGGAAGATTTTCAAATGGATTAGACGCATCTTTATTTTGACCTATAGTCTGTTCAATAAAATGTGTAAACATAAACTTCTTAATCAATGATTCAATCTTTAAATCACCTTCATAATTATAGTTGTCACACACAGAATTCCAAAAATAATTCTCAAATCCATACTTAACTAATTCTTTAAACTTATGATGTTCACTATCCTCAAATGATAATTCGGTTAAGATTGATTCAATAGTATTTACTTCAGATTTAGTTAACACTGCCATCATTGCAGTACGAAGCTCATCATTTGTCGTATTATTGTTAACTTGAATGTATGAGTTTAATTTTCTGGTTCTTGCTTCATTGTCAAAAAACTTAACATAATTTTCAATAACTTTTCTTAAATCTGTATTTGATATTCCTAAACGACGCATAGTTAAAGCAACAGTATCTGCATAGTACTCTTCACTATACATTAGAATATCCAAAAGCCAATTTTCAATATCAGAAGGTCTTTCCGTTGGAAAATAAATTAGATAATTTGACTGAAGATCATCATGTTCTACAGTTTTCTTAATTTCAAACTCATTCTTATTACAAATTAATACTTTACAATTTGTAAATGTGTCGTATTCTACATCTTCTTTAAATATACCTGTAGCGTCATACCAGAAAATTATCTTTCTTTCTTCTGCTTTTGCAAAAATAGATTCAATTTCCGTTTTAGCACCTAGATAATCTATACTTGCCATAATATGACCCCCTTTTCTACTTGATTGGTACTAATAAGTCTTTTTTCACTTTAGTTCCATTATCGTTTACGATTTCAATCTCTTGGAATTTTGCATAATTTACTTTGACACCATCATCTAAATCTAAATGAATGTATTGATTAGCCATATGATCCAATACTTGGCCATATTCAATCATTTCTTTTTGTTTTTCAAGCAACTCTCTATATTGTTTTTCTAAACGTAATTTATCTTTACCATCAGCTGTTTCTAATTGGAGTCGTGTATCATTAACTTCAATATTTAATCTTGCTGATTCATTTAAAAAATACTTTGAGTTGATTATTGCTAAAGTATCTTCAGAATATCGATGCATATAAATTAAACATTTAAATGCATTTTTCTTTCCACTTGAAAACATCCAGTAAATTGGACGTTTTTGATACATTTTTAAATGATCAGCATAGAATTCATTATTTAAATATCTATTTAATGTCTCTTCAGATGATTCATTGTTCTTTTTACCTAGTGTATCTGCTATGAAATCTATGTTTTGTTTATAATAATAATCGCAATAAATAATCTTAATTATTTGGATTATTTTTGCTGTAAGGCCATCAGACATACCAATTTGACTGTATATAGGAACAATACCTTCTTCATTTGGTAAAAAAGTAATGTAATTCATAGTATTCCATGCTCCACCTGCATACGTTATTCCATCAATATCTAGGGAATATCTACCCATTTCAATTCCAATCAAGTATGAAATTAATGATTTAACATCTCGTTGCGCATCTGCTAAAGTGATGCTAATTTTTTCTGTATCAACATTACTATCTAACTCTTTGTTTAAATTGAAAAGATCTATAAATAAACTATTAATCTTTTCTTCATTTGATTTTACTTTTTCAAATCTATCTATTGTTAATCTTCTCCAAAGTTCATATGTTTCAGATAACAAAGTATTATGTTTTATAAGCGGATGTCTTATAAAATCATTTGAAATTTCAAATGAATCCCAGTCCTCTTTAACAATTTTTATGCACTCCTGTGCTAATAAATTAACATTTTCTTGTATTTTACTTGAAAAAATAATCGGTGTAGATAAAATGTGTTCTACCTGATAATTAATCGTTTGGTTTACTACACTATTGAGTAATGATACTACTTTGGAGTTTAAAAATGCTAATGTATATATTAAATCTACTTGATCATTCTTTGGAAATACGCTTGGACCGCCCATGTCAAATGTATTATCTCCTATCATTAATCTAAAGCATCCATTTCCGCTTGCTATTAAATTCCAAGTAATCCCTGATTTATACCATAAATATTCCTCTATAATTCTTGAAGATGAATTTTTACGATAAAAAGTTCTTGCTTCAACAGACCAATCGACTACATCAATAATATTCCCAAACCATTTTCGATATCCGCCACCCTTAACGTAGTTAAGCCATTTTTTATTTTTTCCTATCTTAGTTCTATCTACTTCCCAATGATAACGTAAATATTTATTATTATTTCCAGTGATATTTCTACCGTCTGAAAAATAATACTCTTCAATTTTTTCTAGCCTAAAACACTGTCTAACTTCGTTATTTGCCCAATATGCAATTTGATAACCTGGAAAATCATTAAAGTCTGATTGTTTAAAAATATAAAGTGGGTAATCATTATTCAAAAATGATATTTCTTTATTATCCTTTCCAGTCAAACTAATATATTTCCCATAACTATCCTTACATCTAAATTCTCTAGTGATGAATGCAGTAGTATTTACCACATCCCCCCCAATTGTGTCAAAGGCATGAGTTCCAAGATGAATCATAGAAACAAATGTTTTTGTATCTATATAATCTTTTCTTAGATTTTTGTAACTTGAAAGGAACATCCATCCTTGCATGTTTATTATTGCTCTAAATCCATGTTTCTTTACAAATGATGTTTCCATGAACATTGCGAACATATCAGCCTTGCTATTAGGATAATTTCCATATAAATAATCCTTGGTAGTGCTCTCCATATTAGATGAACCAATATATGGAGGATTAGTTATCATTGCATCATACTTTGCAGACATTACTTTCGCTTGAGCTAATAAATGTTCTAAACAATCAATACCCTCATTTAACAGTTGCATATTGAAGATAGTAGCAACTCCTTGTTTCTTAACTTTTTCAATTATACTTTCTATCTCATCAAAGTTTTTCTTTTCAATTTTTAATAAAGATCCAATTGTTTTAGCGTATCTAAAGGTTTCAACTAGCCATTTAATATTCTTAATTTCTTCATTTGATAATAAGTTTAGTTCTCTCAATTGTGCTTCATAATTTATGGATAGTAGTGTTCTTGAATCCCAAATTTCAAATATTTTTGGCCTTACATAATAACTAGTGTTGAAAAAACGAGAGTTTAAAGTTCTAGCTTTCATTACAAGTGAGAAGGAAGCAAGTTGAGCTGCACGTTTGTCTACATCTAATCCAACCAAATTGTTTTTTAGTATAATTGTTGGTATTTCTCGGTTGATATAACCTTTTTCATCATACATTCTATATAGAAGATCGAAAATATAGACTAATATATGTCCGCTCCCACAACATGGTTCAATTATTCTTATTTCTTCTAAATTAACATTGTTATACTTTATTTCATCGAGTTTTCTTTGAACTACATTTTCTTGGTCAGCATCTTCAATGTAATATTTCATACTTGATTTTAATGGTGAATTAGGATTGCTTTCCAACCAGATTCGCCCTACAGAGTTTTCTACCATATACCTTACAATCCAGTCGGGAGTAAACAATTGAGTAACAGCAGGTAATGTATCCTTTGTAATTATTGATTGTGATTCAAACACTTCATCTTTCTTTTGAGAAATATAAAATTGATATAACCAGCCAATTACTTCTACATCATTAAGAAAATCTTCTTCATTAATCTCAAGAAGTTTAGTTATAACGGTTTCCCCTTTAAGAAGCACTTTTGGAAGTAACAACTCAAGATAATCTTGATCTTCTGAAAAGAGCATTGGTAAAATACCACTTAATGCTTTACATTGGTGGAACAATACATGGCAATATGCTTCATCTATTTTGCCTTGTGATAATAGCGGTGAAATAAATTCGAGATTTATTTCTAATTCATCCTTAATCAAGCTAAGGTTTTTCATAATTTCTGGCTCAATTCCGCCATTACGACTAGATAGAACTCTAAATCCGTGCGGAAGGAAATCATGAACCTCCATAAATCTTAATGCAATAATTCTATTAAACCAGGTATATGCAAATTCTTCGACAACTTGCTTATATCCGTCTGTTTTAATAAGTTTAATAATATTGTCTCTTTTTTCTTTTATATCTGCTGGATAGGAGTTCATATCACCTTCGATAATAGTAAAATCACCTACTTTACGAGCTTCTTTTATATCTTTTTCTGAGTTTATACCAAGTGTTTTTAATGATATCTCAATTTGTTGTTCAAGATTATTTTTAGCCCATACGGCATAATATTGCAGTGCTTTTTTATCCATATGTCCTCCTTATTCCAAGTTGATCTCATCGTTATTATCAAAAGCTTTTTCTAGTTCAGCTTTAATATAATCAAGAATTGATTCAATTTCTTCTTTAGATTTAATCCTTTTCTTTGCAGTTGGAATACAATTAATAACTTTAACTGTTTTACGTTTAACTTCTTGAATTACTGGGGGTACTATATCACCAGTTTCAGTTTGTAGTTCTACTTCAGATAATATGTTTTGAATGTATTTTTTAAAGTCCTTAACTGTATTTTGACTTGATAAAATATATGCATCCAAGTTTGGTGTCTTTTTAGACATACTGTTATTCCAAGCCGTATATACTCTTTCAATCTCATCAAACTTATCTTGGATCTTATATTTTTTCTTATCAGAAATACTTGACTCAAGAGCTGGATTCAATTCTTTTTTAATTTCTTCTTTGTCATTATTTATAGAACGAATGGCGTTATTATACTTTTCTTCTATAATTTGTTCTTTAATTTGATTCGCTTGGAAAACAAGACTACTTAATTGAGTCATCTTAGCAAATGGAACAGCCATGCTTAAAATTGAGCCCATTTCATCGATAACTGGTTCAATACTTTCTAAACCGTTGAATAAGGAATGATTATCATCATACCATCTGACAATTTCTAATGCATCATTATAAACTTTTTGTTGACTTGAACCTTCTTTGTAGAATGATTCTAGTTGTTCTAAAATCTCAGCATTCTTTTCGAGAGAGTCTTTTCTATTTATGATTTCATTAAAAATTGTTGAGGTATCAATTGTCTTACAAATTGCTTCAATATCAGTATAAATTGTCGGTATACTCCCACTTCCTGCAAATTGCTTTCCGCTATATTTAATTTTTAAATTTGAAAGGAATTCTTTTTTCTTTGTAAAGAAGTCTAAAACATCCTTTTTCATTTCTGCTTCTTTCATTGCAACAGTGACTGAATAGATGTTATTCATAATTTGCTTAACTTTATATAGTATTGCATCATCAATTTTCTCTTGGGTTCTTACTACCATTGTGTCAATGTTATTTTTCTTCACAAAGTCATTTCTAAAGTTAATATCTTTGATATTAACAGCTACTTCATGGCGAGAAATTTGGACCATTTCATTCTTAAATAATATAGCAACCATACCTAAAACATCTAAATCTCTCCAACCAAATGGCTTCTTCCCAAAATAGTCTAATAAGGCTTTAATTGTTGTTTTTTTGTAAAGTGATTTATCATTTTTAATCTTAATAAAAATTTCAAGATAAGCTGCATAATTTGCATCTTTAGAAATATCATATCCAAATAGAGCATTTTGATTGTCTGTAAATACGCTAAGAACATCTTTTTGTTCATTATAGAAATAGCTTACCAGCCCTAATTGATAATATTCTTGTTCTACAACTTCGTTCAATGCTTCTGTAAGACGATCTTTTCCATCTTTTTCTTTAATAGATAAAGCATTACCATTATAGTAGATTGTTGCACTACGTAATGCTTCACGAATGATATCTTCAGCACGTCTTAATCTTTCAGAAAGTTCAGCAGATTTTTTAGCCATAATCTCAGCCATTGTAACTGACATAGTTGCACTGTTATTTCGTTTAAAGATTGAAATTCTATTAGCTCTAATAAGTTCAGGTATGAACTCACCTTGAGTTAAATCTATCACTAAAGCTCCAGTTCTTGCTGATTCAGCAGCAAATGATGTCGTATCAGACATTCCCGTGAAATTAGTTAATACTTTAATCGTAATGTTATCAGCTGCGTTGATACCTTTATTCTCATCGTCAACGAATCTATTTAAAGAAAAATCATAACGGTTTTTGTATCTAAATTTAGTTAGTTCAAATACCTTATCATAGACTATTTCAAGGATTGTTCTCTTCACTTCTCCTTCGTTGTAGTCAACTTGATTAATTTGCTTATTAACATCTTGTTCAGCATTTGTTAAGAAATCATATTCATCGCCATTTTTTTGGATGAGCGTTTCTTTTTCAAGGCGTTTCAAACTTTCGGCAATCTTATTCTTTAGTATTAATTTATCTTCATCAATCGACTCAACTAAAAGAGTAGCAATACGATTAAGTGTTGCTGGCATTTCTTTTACATGAAGAATCATGAATAGCACTCGAAGAACTCTTATGTCAAAGTCATTTAATGTGGGTTTATTTTCCGCTGATGAAAACACAGTTTTGATATCCCAATCAATAAATTGTTCAATCGTTAAATAAAAACTATCAAATGGAACTAGAATATTTGTATTTGATTCTGCAAATTTCTTAGCTGAATCTTGGAATGCCGATAGTAAAGAGCGTTCTGAATGAGCTAAATGTTTACCTTCAGACATACCATGTTCGCGGATAGCAGTGAAAACTTTCTGTAATAATTCAAATTGATATGGTACAAACGGATAAACATCTTTGAATTCATCAGCACCTTTGTAACCACTCCAAGTTGGAGCACCTTCAAACATAATTAAATTAGATATTTTATTTGCACTACCATCATATAAGGATTTTAATGGATCAATAGCTGTTTCCTTTTTATCAAGAATACGTTTTTTAATAACTTCTCCGGCCTCTGCTCCAGATAATAGTATACGAGTATCAAATCTTGCTTGAATTTTAGAAAAGTCTTGTTGTTTATCTTTTGTTGAATCAATCATAGCTTTTAGTTCTTGTTGAGATGTAACTACAACCCAAGCTTGACCACGGCAATATTTCCCTAAATCCTCAACACATGTTTGAAGATTTAGCATCAACTGCGTATTATCTCCAATAAATTGGCCAACCTCGTCCATTAAGAAAACTACTCTAGTTTTATTCTTCTTACAATATGAATTTACAATTTTTGCAAATTCTTCTGTTGAGTTTGTATAATTAATAATTTGGTCTTCCACATATTTTTCAGCATCTTCCCTAGGGACATTTCTAACTTCAACAAGTGCATCCACAATGTGTTTTTTATTGAGGGCAGCCTTAGATCGATTTGTCTTCCATTCGCGTTTTGAAGATTCTTCAAATTTTGCAACAAATTGATCTAATAGATCCTCTTCATCAAGCATTCTTTCTAAATCCGCTACCCAAGGTCTATCCCCACAATATCCAATAGATTCATTAAATGCTCTAAGCATAATATCCATAATTGCTTGTGTTTTATTTTTTGAGTCAGATTTTGCTTTTGAATCTATATTGAAAAGAACAACTTTATTATTAGCTGTTGCGCTTTTTTCCATATCTGCTAAAAGCATTTGATCATGAATCTTTTCTTTAAAGAAATCTACAGAACGAACCCCATTAACAGTCTCATTTTCTAGAATATAACCTAAAGTTTTAAGAAAGTGAGATTTACCAGATCCAAAAAAACCGGTAATCCAAGCTGCCATTTTTTCAGTTGGATTTACAATAGATTCTCGGTATTTTTTAAAAAATATCCTAAATTGTTTTATAATTTCTTCAGTACATACATACTCATCTAATTCCATCCACTTTTGGTCGATATCTTCATTACCAATCGTTACAACACCTTGAATACTTCTATCAATAGGTTTTTTAAATAAATCTTTAATAATCATTTGGTTAATCTCCTTTCAACTAATGGAAATGCTCTATAGTAATTATCATCATCTAATCTGTCAAATAGTCTTAAAGTCATTGCTTTTTTTGTTTCGTATCTACCAGGGTACATCATTACAACCGGATTTCGTCTAAAAATATTTTGTAGATTATTTAATATTGTGTGACTCCGAATAATTGGGTATGATTTACCAACACCAGTTACTAATATAATTTTAGTCCCATCATCTTTTACTTCCTTAAACTTATTAAGAAAATCATTATCATCTTCTTCAACAGATAAAATTGGTTGGAATATCTCAGATAGTAAGTGTTGTTTTTCATAATCTTTTTCAGCTAAAATTACATCTTGTGTATAGCCTTGTTCTTCAATGATTTCTAACATCATTTCATATAAATCAAACTCAACAATATTTGGATTTCTTCCTTTGATTTTCTTTACTTCACTTCTAATAGTAATTTCATCTTGAGGATTGTAATCGAAAATGTAAAACTTTAAGTCATTTGCCGTTCCATACTTAGTTAGCGATTCAACAGAAATCATTCTATCTTCAAACTCAATGAAACGATCAACTAAACTTCTTTCTTTCATTATTTATCCTCCCCTAGCAACGCTTGTAGATATTCAGTATCTTTAATTAATTTTATATGCTCTTCCACGTTGGGATGAATCATAGCTTTATCAGCAACAATATTTTTTTTCATTCTATGTCCTAATCCAGATTCAACTATTATATTTCTATATCCTTTGGATAATTGATCTATTGTAAAATGTCCCCATTCAGCTACTACATTGTTTATTTCTTTTTTTGACTCAAAGAAAATATCAAAGTCATCAATGGAAATATAATTTTTTTCTTTTAGCAATGCATCTCTATATACTTCAAACATAAAATCAAAAAATAATGGGTCATTCTTAGCTATCGCATATACTAATAAAAATTTAGAAGTTATGACATCTCCATTGTAAAACCATTCTAGTAAGTATTTATCTAGTTCTAACAGTCTTTCATAAATAACGTTTGTAACTTCTTTACGTCGCTGAGTAGAATCTATCTCAATATAGTTCTCATCAAAACATTTTTTATAAATTTCATTACGATCAAAACCATCAAGCATTAACTTTGCTATTTTTTTTGTAATAATATATTTGAATGGCGTTTTCTTAATTGAAGACGAATATTGTTTTTTATTCACAAAGTATTCCTCCTTTTTATAAAATTCTATACGTTTATTATACATTAAAATTTAAAAAACAGCAACTAAAACCGTTCCGTTTGATATGAAAATTGACTCATTTTTTTCTTTAGACAATTATAGTCCTCATGTTTTATAGAGTGAAAACTATCAAATCGTTCAAAAGTTGTATAATCATTCAAAACTAGCCATAATCGTTCAATTGTTGACTAATCGTTCAAAAGTAGTTTTTAAAAAGAAAAAGAGACAATCAATTAGCCTAAAATCCGATTATTACTGATCTCTTTAAAACTGGCGGATAGGAGTTTTATCCCTTTCTGCCAAAGAAAAAAGGCTTGATAACTTTGTATCAAACCTATGCATTCAATATGGTGGAGCTGGGGGGATTCGAACCCCCGTCCAAAATAAAAGGCACTTTACCTTCTACACGTTTATTTTATCATTTGTTTTCATATTACACACGGAGATAAACACCCTCATGTAATACTAGCCCTATTAAATTCATTTGGTCAGCTATGGCTGCGCCTTCCAAATATACCCTACTGTCTGTTCCTAAAATATTAATGTAGGATTTAATAAATTAGGACGCAACTTCTTCTTAAGCTGCGAAAGCGTAATTTGTTTTGCCGGTTATTATAACCGATACGTTTTACTATCGCCATAGACGTGCTTATAAAGCCCTAAACTACCCTGTCGAATCCAAAACAGCCCCATATATTACCGTTAATCGCGGTAATTTTTTATTGTTTTCTCTAAACGTTCCTTTTGATCTTTTGCTTTTTGATCATCACGTTTATCATGTAATTTTTTACCTTTACATAAAGCAAGTTCAACCTTACAAAAACCATCTTTAATATAAACTTTTGTTGGTATTAAAGTCAAATTATCAGTTTTAATTTTACTAAATAACCTAATAATTTCATGTTTAGTTAAAAGTAGTTTTCTTTCTCTAGTTTCATCGTGATTAAAGATATTACCAAAGGCATATTTAGCTATATGCGAATTAACTAAGAAACATTCATAATCTTTAATCCTTGCATAAGAATCATTAATGTTAACTTTCCCTAAGCGGACTGATTTAATCTCTGTTCCTTTTAAAACGATACCAGCTTCAAAAGAATCAAGAATAAAATAATCATGAGCAACTTTCTTGTTAGATGCTATTACTTTCACGGTTTCACCTTCTTAATCAGGGTAAAATTGATTTTTCCTTCTTCCTTTATAACTGATTGAACCTTGACTAATACTATATCACCAAAAGAGTATGTAATATGGTTTTTATTGTCATAATAACATTTCTTATTTTCTTGATATTCAAAATAATTAGGTAGAGTATAATTGCTAATTAAACCATCAATCGTATTTTCTAGTTCAACGAACATTCCAAAGCTCATGATAGTAGAAATTATTCCCCTATATATATCATTAGTCTTGCTTTCCATATAGTAAGCAGCCGCAATATCACTAATATTACGTTCTAAATCCACGGCTACTTTTTCAGATAAAGAATTCTTTAAGGAAATCTCATCTAATATTGTATCATAATATTCTTTTTTTGTCTCATTTTCTTTAAAAAGTAAATCATGAATAACTCTATGGCCTATTAAATCGGGATATCTTCTAATTGGTGAAGTAAAATGTGAATAATTAACTAATGCTAAACCATAATGTCCAACATTTTTTGTTTGATATCGTGCTTTTTGCATTGTTCTTAAAGCTAAAGTATTGATTAATGGTTCAATACCTTTTTCTTTAGCTTCTTTAAGCAGATTTTGAAAATGGAAAAGAGTTATGTCTGTTACATCAACTTTCTTTAGTGACTTTAACTCAAAATTATTAACAATTTTCTTTAGTTCTTCTAATTTTGAATAATCAGGTTTTTCATGAATTCTATAAACAAATGGTAAATTATTCGTCATAAAATAAGTCGCAACCATTTCGTTTGCTAAAATCATAAATTCTTCAATAATGCCTTCTGATATTCCATCACCTAGAATAACGATATCAGTTGGAACACCATCAGTAAGTTTAAATTTAATTTCTTTGGTTTCAAAATTAATTGAACCTTTGCTTTCTCTTCTCTTTTTTAAAATCTGTGCTAATTCATACATATCATTAATTGTACTTACAATCTCTTGATATTCATTTACAAGCTTTTCATCATCTTTTAAAATCGCATTGACTTTATTATAAGTCATTCTATATTTAGATTTAATCGCTGATTTTTTTATTTCATATCCTAAAATGTTACCATTAAAATCAATTCTAATAATGCATGATAAAGTAAGTCTTATAACATTTGGATTTAATGAACAAATGCCATTAGATAACTTAAATGGTAACATCGGAATTACCTGATTAGCTAAATAAATTGATGTGCCACGATTTAAAGCTTCAGTATTTAAAGCAGTATTATCTTTAACATAATATGATACATCGGCGATATGAACACCTAAAGTATAATATTTATCTTTTGTTAAGCTAACAGCGTCATCAAAGTCCTTAGCATCGTCTCCATCAATTGTAAAGATTAAATCATTAGTTAAATCAAGTCTGTCCTTTAATTCATCTATACTTACCTCATCAGGAATACTTTCAAGCTCATTTTTAACAGCTATAGGAAACTCGCTACTAACAGCTGCGTTAATTATTTCTTCTTTAACTACTACATCAAAGCTATTACCCTGCCCTAGTACTTCTGATATTTTACATTCAACCAAATAGTTACCTTTATATCTAGTGATATCAGCTTTAACAATTGAACCTTCTTTAGCTTTGACTTCACCTTTAACAATAAACTCAATATCACTTTTATCTTTACAAGCTATTATATAAACATTTTTCTTTTTAATAAGTTTACCAATAACATAATCTCTTTTACGGTTTACAACCTTAATAATTTCTCCTTCATCGCGTTTTAAAATACGACCAAAGACTAAATCGCCATCCTGCGCTGAATTAAAATTATGTCTTCTAACAAATATATCATCAGTTTCTTGTAAAACAAAACCGAAGTCACCTTTTTTAACCTCTAATATTCCTTGAAAATAACCTTCTCTTTCAATAAGATTAAATCTATCTTCAATGTTAATAATTTTCCCCTCGTCCTCTAAAAGACATAGATTTTGAATCATGGCTTTAAAATCTTGCATATCTTTTATATTTAAAGCATTTTTCATGGTGTTAACATCTACTCCATTTTCGTATTGCTTAATGATCTCTAAAATCTTGTCTTTCATTTTGAACTTCCTTTCATAAAAAAAGAACACACTCAAGTGTTCTTAACGTAAACTCATAGCTAAAACTGCGAGAACAATAAATGAAACCGCGAGAACCCAAGTTGCACGAGCTAAGAATAGCTCAGGGCCTCTTTGCTTTTGGTTTTTGAATAATTCGCTTTTCTCACCAGATAAAGTATTCCCAATATCATCTTTTGATTGTTGGATGATAACTATGACAATTAAAAACACTGATACAACTAATAATAACCATTCTACTACGCCCATAAAATTGCCTCCAATCTCTATAAAAATAAGATAACATACATATTATACAAAATAATACCATTAAAATCAACAAATATTTTTATTTTTCTGTTGTAATAGATTCTTTACCTTTAAATTTAGCGGAACTTCTTAATTCATCTTCAATTCTTAGTAACTGATTGTACTTCGCAATTCTATCACTTCTTGATAATGAACCAGTTTTAATTTGTTTGGCATTTACCGCAACTGCAAGGTCAGCAATAAAGGTATCTTCTGTTTCTCCTGATCTATGAGAAATAATAACACCATAACCGGCTCTTTTAGCAACTTCAATCGAATCTAAAGTCTCAGTTAATGTGCCAATCTGATTAACTTTAATTAAAATCGCATTAGCTAAATGTTCTTTTATGCCATACTCTAGTCTTTTAGTATTTGTGACAAATAAGTCATCACCAACTAATTGGATTTTATCACCTAATCTTTTAGTTAAAAGTTTCCAACCAGAAAAGTCATCTTCAGCCATTCCGTCCTCAATTGAAATAATTGGATATTTGTTAATTAATTCTTGATAATAATCAACTAATTCACTCGATGACAAAGTTTTATTTTCACTGCGTAAAAAATAAACTTCTTTTTCTTTATCATAAAACTCACTTGAGGCAATATCTAAACCTATAAAGCAATCTATTCCTGGAACATATCCAGCTTTTTGAATTGCTTCAACTATTAATTTTAAACCTTCTTCATTGTTTTCAAGCCTTGGAGCAAATCCACCTTCATCACCAACAGCCGTTGAAAAACTATTTTGGTTTAAAATATTTTTTAAACTATAAAAGATTTCAGCACCCATTCTAAGTGATTCACGGAAGTTTCTAGCATTTGCGGGAATAATCATATATTCCTGAAAATCTAAGCTATTATTAGCATGTGCTCCGCCATTTAAGATATTCATCATTGGCAGTGGTAATGTTTTGGCATTAAAGCCACCTAAATATTGATATAAAGGAAGTGATGAATAATCAGCTGCGGCTTTTGCACAAGCAAGACTTATTCCTAAAATAGCATTTGCACCTAAATTAGACTTATCTATAGTTTCATCCATACTAATCATTTTGCTATCAATCTGGATTTGATTACGACAATCAAAACCTATTAATTCTGGGGCAATAATATCATTGACATTTGCAACAGCTTTTAATACACCTTTTCCTAAAAATCTTTTAAAATCTAAGTCACGAAGCTCTAGTGCTTCATGAAGACCTGTTGATGCTCCTGATGGAACCATCGCTCGACCAAATGCTCCAGATTTAGTAGATACTTCCACCTCAATCGTTGGATTACCACGTGAATCTAAAACTTCTCTCGCATAAATTTCTGAAATGTACGGCATATTTTCCCCCTAGATTGTTTCTTTGACTCCTAAATATATAACAATAAAATAAAATAGTGTGTTAACAACTTTATCTAAGCTAAAATCTTTAAAAACATTAACAACCCTTATAACTACTGGCCACATCGCTTCTAAATATTTTAATAAGCTTATATTTATATCTTTAAGTGGTACCATATCATTAAAGATGAAAAAGGCATAACTATAAATTTCTACAAAGATCATCCAAGCAAGTAGAATCCCAATAATCACTGAAAAAACTGTTCGTGGCTCTTTATAATTACTTCTTAGAAACTGTGCAATCTTTTTTGCTAGTAAAAATAAAATAAGCCCAGAAATAGAAAATTGAATCAAACTATATAAACCAAAATCAATATAGCCAACAACGATTCCTACAAGTGTGGTTAATAAGAAACCATAAAAAATAACTTTTAATAGTTCCTTAATATTTAGTTTTTCTTTTAACTCCATATTTATACCTATTTAACAATAAGTGATTTCCCAGTCATTTCTACTGGTTGAGGAACAGATGCTAATTCAAACATTGTGGGAATAACATCGCCTAAATTTCCATCTTCACGTAGTGTTAAACCTTTTTTAACAATAATTAATGGTACTAAATTAGTAGTGTGAGCTGAGAATGGATGTCCATTTTCATCAAGTAATTTTTCAGCGTTACCATGGTCAGCTGTAATTACTGCAATTCCGCCCATTTCATTTACGGCTTTAACTACTTCATTAACACAATAGTCAACTGTTTCAACAGCTTTAATAGTTGCAGGAATCACTGTTGTATGACCAACCATGTCGCAGTTTGCAAAATTTAAAATAACAAAATCATAAATGCCTTTTTTTATCTCGTTAACCGCTGCATCTTTAACTTCATATGCACTCATTTCAGGCTTTAAATCATAAGTTGCAACCTTTGGTGATGGGATTAAAACTCTAGTTGTATTAGGAATTTCTTTATCTACTCCACCATCAAAGAAGAATGTAACATGAGCATATTTTTCAGTCTCTGCAATTCTTAGTTGTGATAAACCAAGTGATGAAACATAATCACCAAACATATTACTTAAATCTTGTAAACCGAAAGCAATTTCACCTTTTACACTATCAGAATATTTCATCATTGAAACATAGAAAATATTGTTTAAAGCTTTAGTTTCCATGCCATTTAAGCCAGAGGCAGTAAAGTTCGAGAATGCTGTTGAAATTTGGATAGCTCTATCTGGTCTAAAGTTTGCAAAAATAATTGCATCATTATCACTAATAATTCCTTCATCAGTAACTCTAAATGGTTGAACAAATTCATCTAGAATACCTTCTTTATATGACTCTTCTACGCCTTCTTTTGCGCTATTTTTCATATTGGCACTTAAACCAATCATATTGTTATAAGCTAAGATAATTCTATTCCAGTTTTTATCACGATCCATAGCGTAATATCTTCCAGAAACCGTAGCAATCTTACCATAATTAATTTCATCCATATAACTTTCAAGTTCCGCAATAAATTTTACTGCTGAATCTGGAGCGACATCTCGTCCATCTAGGAAAGCATGAACATATGTTTCTTTAACACCTTTTGATTTTGCATTATCAATTAAGGCCTTAATATGTTCAGTGTGTGAGTGAACACCACCATCTGATAACAAGCCAAAAATATGAAGCTTTGAATTATTTTTATTTACATGTTCAATAGCATTTTTAAATGCAGGAATATTATAAAATGATCCATCCTTTATTGCAACGTTAATTCTTGTAAGTGATTGATATACTATTCGTCCAGCACCCAAATTCAAGTGGCCAACTTCACTATTTCCCATTTGTCCATCAGGTAAACCAACATCCTCACCGCTAGCACCAATTTTGGTATTAGGGTAATTACTAAAATAATAATCTAAGTTTGGTCTTTTGGCTGCATTCACACAGTTACCATCAACTCTGTCTGTTAAGCCATAACCATCCATAATAATTAATGCAATAGGTTTTTTCATCATATAAATCACTTAGTAATTTAAATTTTTTTAAATTACTAATGCTCCTCTCTTAATATGTACAGGATTATTCCTGTATAATATTATACACTAATATTAATATAAATCAAAGTAAAAACACCTGCGATGTAAACATTTACAAATTATATGTAAAATTATTATTAATATAAAAAAATTTGATATAATATTATTATAAAGAAGTGAGGATGATAATATGTTAAGTTCACTAGAAAAAGTTCTTAAATCCCTAAAATCTAGTATACATAAGGGAGAAAAAATAAATTATGTAATTCCTGATATTTGGAACACTTTTAATTATGAAAGAGGAAGAAAATTACCAACTAACGAAATCTTAGTAAATCCTTATGATTTTTATGCTTTTGTCATTGAAGATTATATCTTAAAAAACAAACAAAGTGATTTAAATTATTTAAGACCTTTAAGTAAAGTTTTAAATGATAATAAAAATTGGATTAAGGAAGCTGTGTGCTACTCAATGATGGCAAGAACCACAACGACTTATGATCATGACCGCTCATTCACTTTAGATTTAAACAATTTTGATGGTCTTAAAGAAACAGGAAGTTTCGTTAAAAGTATTGCTTATTTGCCTACTTTAAAAAAACTAGGAGTTAATACAATCTACATGTTACCAATTTCAAAATTTTCAGTTATTGGCAAAAAAGGTGATTTGGGTTCACCATATGGAGTTGAAGACTTTTTTGAAATTGATCCGCTTCTAAAAGACGATTTATCTAAAGAATCATTAGAAACAGAATTTAAGGCTTTCGTTGAAGCATGCCATATTTTATCAATGCGCGTGGTAATTGATATTATTCCTCGTACAAACTCTGTGGCTTCTGCTTTAATTAATGAACATCCTGATTGGTTCTACTGGATTAAATCAAGTGAAATGGATAAATATAAAGTCCCTACTGTTGATACAATTGGAGCTTGTATTCCACCAACTAAAGATATAATGAAAGAAGTATATAAGTCAGCTGATGTAAAAAGGCATATTAAGATGTTTAAGAAAAATCCAAAAGAACAAAATGAAGCATTATGGAATGAAATTAAGTCTTTAAAGGGTGAAGAGCTTATCGAGGCTATTAAAGTAAACTTTGATTTAGAAATTGCTAAAGCTTTCTCAGATAACATCAACGATCCCCAACCAGCTTGGACTGATGTCACATTTTTTAGAATGTATTTAGATCACCCAGAATATACTGTAAATTTTTTAGAAGATAAATCTACCCCTCCATATATTTTATTTGATACAATCAAGTGTAATTTATATCCAGGAAAAGAACCAAATATGGGCCTTTGGAACTTGTTATCAGATATTATTCCATATTTTGAAAAAAACTTTGGAATTGATGGGGCAAGAATTGATATGGGTCATGCTTTGCCAAGTGATTTACTTAATTTAATTATGAAAAAAGCGAAAAAGGTTGATAGTAATTTTGCCTTTATCGCTGAAGAATTAAACCCAGGCAATGATAAAATTGCTAAGGCTTTAGGTTATGACATGATCATTGGAAATGGTTTTTGGATGGAACCAAGAATTACTGAAGGAAAGCTTAAAGATTTTATTGATAATGCCAGTGTTTCATCACTTCCTCTTTTTGCGTGTTGTGAAACACATGATACACCACGAATTGCTTCTCGTAATGGCGGTATAAATTTATCAAGAATGTTAACTGTCTTAAATATGTTTATTCCTAATACTGTGCCATTCATTAATTCTGGTCAAGAAATTTACGAATTACAAGCAATGAATCTTGGTATTGATGCTTCAATTGATGATATGTTCCGCTTAGAAAAAGATGATTATCTATATGGTAAGCTTGCTTTATTTGATATGTATGCCTTCCATTATACAAATCCAAGAAGATTTGAAATAATAAATCACTTCACGGATGTTATTAAGGTAAGAGAAAAGTGGTTAAAAGTAATTATTGATTTAAATAATTATCAACCACTTATCGCCTCTAATAAGATTATTGCTTATGCTTATTTAGATTATCATAATAAAAAAGCGTTAATTATTCTTGCTAATCAAGACATCTATAACGCTAATAGTACACAGGTTAGTTTAAAACCAATTTTAGATAAATTAGGATTAAATCAGTTTAAGATGCAACTACGTTATGCAACTTATGAATTTCCACACCAAATTAATGAAATAAGTGCTAATAATGATTTATACCAATATTTAAAACCTTGTGAAGTAAAAATTATTGAAATATAGTTCCAATATCATCTTTACCTATTCTTTTAAAAAGCAAATAAGTAATAAATGTCGTAACTAAAACCTTTAGAGAATAACTAACTAAGCCAATAATAAACCGTAAATTATACGCAACTTTATCATAAATAAATAACCATAAAGGTGTAAGTAAAACGGATGTTATTAAAAAGTAAGTTAGACTAATTAGCAAAAACAGTGAGAACGAATAACGTTCATCACTTTTTTTATACCTATTTTGAAAAATTATTAGTAAAAATGTTGAAAGCACTGAAATGATAATTACACTCCATTTAGTTAGATTGTTTACTGTAACATCACCAATTTTATTAATATTTAAAATAATAAATGGAAGGGATAAAATCATTAGTCCTAAAAACAAATAATTTGTAAACACTAATTTTTTTTCAATATTTTTCTTAGAGTAGAAATACCAAATCATTCCAGGAATAAAACCACCTAAAAAGGCATTAAAAGTAAAACCAAAGTTAAAAACAAAGCCCTTGCCCGCTCCGATTAAAAAATAACCAATAACATCAGTCGCAACTCCAGTTAAACCACCAACAATTGGACCAAAAATAATACCAGTGATTATTAAAGGTAATTGTTCAAATGACATTTTAAAAAGAGGGGAAGGGCTAGCAGGTGGAATATAAATAACCACATATTCTGCTAAAACAACCCCTAAAGCAATCATCAATCCAATAAACGTCATTTTTTTAGTAGTTGTCAAAACCATCATCTCCTAAATCAAATGAAACTTTTTCCCCATAAACTTTCTCTAAAATCGCATTAGCGCGTGAAAATGGCTTTGAACCAAAAAATCCATGATACGCTGAAAGAGGTGATGGATGTGCTGATTCAATAACATAATGGCGCTTTAAATCAATTAGTTTTTTCTTGCTCTTTGCATAATTACCCCAAAGGATAAAAACGATTGGTTCTTTCCTTTGACTAAGTAGAGTAATTATATGATCAGTAAATGTTTCCCATCCTAAATCTTTATGGCTACCAGGCATGTTTTCTCTAACCGTTAATACAGAATTTAAAAGCAGAACTCCTTTTTTAGCCCATTTAGTTAAATCACTAGTTTCAGGGATTATTCCTAAATCATCATATAATTCCTTGAAAATGTTTCTAAGTGACGGTGGAGGTGTAACACCTTTCTTTACAGAAAAAGACAGACCCATAGCCTCACCTTCATTATGGTATGGATCTTGACCTAAAATTACTATTTTAACATCCTGATAATTTGTTAATTTTAATGCATTTAATATATCGTGATATGGTGGATAGCATTTGTGATTTTGATATTCTTCATCAACTAATTTCTTAAGCTCAATAAAGTAGGGCTTTTGAAACTCATCTTTTAAAAAATAACCCCAATCACTTGTCATTCTTGTCGCCTCTTGTACAACTACCACGATTAGCACAACTGTGACAACTTAAATCTTCAAGCTTTTCTTTGCATTTGTCACTCAATTCTACTTTTTCATGACTGTTAAGATAAGAAATAACAATAAAAAACAAAATTAAGCCAGCTAGTAAAGCCACTTTAACTATCATTTGACCCACCTACTTTATTTGATATCTTCAATAATTTTCATAATCTCTTTTAATAATAAATCAATTTGTGCTTCTGCAAGATCAATGGAAGAATCTGTTACACCAATATAAATCTTAAGCTTAGGTTCTGTTCCACTTGGGCGTAAAACAAACCATGAATTATTAGATAAAATAAATTTAACAACATTTGATCTAGGTAAAACTAAATCAGAAGTCAAAGAAGTATTCATTGCAAATCTTTTTCTCAAGTTGTAATCTTCTTTGATCGCTACTTTAACATTCGCAATCTCAGCTAAAGTGTTATTTCTAAAATATTCCATAATTCTTGAGATTCTCTCTTGACCAATACGACCAGTTAAATCAATATTTTTAAGTGTTTCACGGTAAACCCCATATTGCGCATAAATATCAAGTAACTTATCATATAGTGTTTTATTTTCAGCAACTAAATAATAGTTAGCTGCTTCAACAGCTAGTAACATTGCTTGTAGTGAATCTTTATCGCGTACAAAGTCTTTAATTACATAACCATAAGATTCTTCATAACCAAAGATAAATTCATAATCAGTATTTTCAATTAAACGCGCTTGTTCACCAATAAATTTAAAACCAGTTAGGGTTGAGAAGACATCATAGCCATATGAACGACCAATTTTTGCGCCTAGATCTGAAGTAACAATTGTATTAAATATTTTCCCTTTAGCTGGCAAAATACCTCTTTTCTTCTTTTCTGATAATAAGTAGTTAATTAAAATTGCTCCTGTTTGGTTACCAGTTAAAAATTTATATTCCTTGCCAACTTTAACAGCGATACCTAGACGGTCTGCATCAGGGTCAGTCGCAATGGCTATATCAGCATTTTCTTTCTTAGCAAGTTTAATAGCTAATTCAAACGCATTTGGGTCTTCAGGATTTGGTAACTTGACAGTTTTAAATTTAGGATCATGAACCATTTGTTCTAAAACTGGATAAACGCTATAACCAGATTCTAATAAAAGTCTAAGTCCTAATTCAGCAGATGTACCATGTAGTGGAGTAAAGACAACTTTAATCTTCTTTTCTAAGTTTTCATTTAATTGAACAGTTTTAACACGTTTTAAGTATTCATCGTCAATTTCAGTATCAATAAGTGTAAATAATCCTTCTTTTTCTAAGGCTTCTATTTCTGTACAAGGAATGTTAAAAACATCCTCAGTTTCATTAACATATCTAGCAATTACATCAGCATATTCTGGTGTATATTGGCAACCATATTCATCATATATCTTATAACCATTGTATTTTGGTGGATTATGACTTGCTGTAATGACAATACCTGCAATCGCATGCAAATATCTTACGGCAAATGATAATTCTGGTGTTGGCCTTAAACTTGAAAATAAATAAGTTTTAATCCCATATCCACCTAAAACCTTCGCTGATTCTAGTGCAAATTCCTTGCTCATGAAGCGGTTATCATAAGCAATTACAACACCACGATAAACTTCATCTTTATAATTTAATAACAAATATTTTGCAAGCCCATTATTGGCTTTACGAATAGTATATATATTCATTCGATTAGTTCCTGGTCCTAATATACCTCTTAAGCCGCCAGTACCAAATGATAAGTCTTGGTAAAAAGCATCTTCAATTTCTGCTTTAGACATTTTTTTAAGTTCTTTTAACAAAGAAACATCTAAATCACGGTAATTTAACCAATCTTCATAATGATTATTTTTCATATTAAATCTCCTTTTTTTCAACACAATATATTATATAATAAGATATTTTTTTTTACAAATAAATTATATTTTTAATTTGAATGGTACATAATATGTTTAGGTGATATTTATGAAAAAAATACTAATTTCCTTAATCTTCGTATTTTTTTTAAGTTCCTGTATTCAAATTAAAACTAATTATAATAAGGAACTGAAAGAATTAGGCTATATCGATATTGCGAGTATAAATAAAGAAAATATTCCATATATAATTGAATATAACTTACCTTATGATGATTATATTAAATTTTCGGTCATTCCAGGTTTTGATATTAAAAAAATTGGAACATATTTAGAAGTTTATAAAACAACACCAATTACCTATAACCATCAGCTAGTAGTTAATATGGTCAATATGCCTGACTTTATGACAAAAAATTATACTTTTGGTAAAGAAGCAATCAATCAGGATAATGAACTAATTCTAGTCAATAAAAACTTCTATATATCGCGAGATTTTGTACCAACAAAACTAATTACCGTTCCAAGTGAATATGTAATACTTACAGAAAGAGTTGTTCACATTAAAGATATTGTCTTAGATCATTTTATTGATTTATATAATGATGCTAAAAAAAATAACTATACCTTCTTTATATATTCTGGATATCGTGACTTTAAATATCAGGAAAGCTTATATGAAAAAAATAATGATGAGTTAACAACAGCTAAAGCTGGACACTCTGAACATCAGACTGGTTATACAATTGATATTTCTACTAAGGAACTTGGTTTAACTTCTTATTTAGGTGAAAGCAATGCTGGTAAATGGTTAAAAAATAATGCATATAAGTATGGATTTATCATTCGCTATCCTGAATCTAAAGAGGACTTAACTGGATTTAGCTATGAGCCTTGGCACATAAGATATGTCGGCCTTGAGCATGCTAAAAAAATTTATGAAGAAAATCTAATTTTAGAAGAATACTTATTAAAATATTTTACTTATTAAAAATTAAAAGTGAGCAATTTCTTGCTCACTTTTTTATCTTTCTTTCAAATTCATTGATAGGTAAGGGTTTAGATAGGAAAAAACCTTGGGCATAAGGGCAATCAATGGATTTAAGAAAGTCGACGTGTTCAACTGTTTCGATACCTTCACAAACGACTTTAATATCCATATCGTTTGCCATCTTTACAACGTTTTCAATTATAATTTTGGTTTTATTTGAAATCTCTTTTTCCAAAAATGTCTTATCTATTTTTAGAACATCAATTGTCAAATCCTTTAAAAAATTAATAGATGAAAAACCCGCTCCAAAATCATCAATAGATACTAAGAACTTTTCTTTTCTTAATTCATCTATAAGTCTTATAAGCTCGCTTCTATTTTCAAAAAACAAATTTTCTGTAACTTCAATTTCTAATAATTCATGTGGAATACTATATCTATCCACAATTTCAACAAGATCACTTATAAAATCAGGGAAGTACAAATGAAGCCTAGAGAAATTTGTGGAAATTGGTTTTACATCATATCCTAAATCTAACCAAATTCTAATTTGCTCGCAGACCTTATTAAAAACATAGTAATCAAGTTCAGTCACAAAGCCATTCTTTTCAAAAAAAGGAATAAATTCACCAGGTAAAGTTAAGCCATAACGTGGATTATTCCATCTTACTAAGGCTTCACCACCAATAATTATATTAGTAAATAAATCATATTTTGGTTGGATATAAATTATAAACTCATCATTTGCTAAAGCATACTTCATTGTATCTTCAATTTCTTTTTCTTTTTTTATTTGTTCTTGAACATCATTATCATAAATTAAATAATCTTTTACGTTGTTTAATTTATTGGATTTACGGACATAATCTGCCTTATCTATAATGACATTGGTATCTTGATTTTTATCAGAAATAAGATAAATACCACAATGAAGTTTAAGTTTAATAAAATCATAATTCTTAAATACTTCTAAAGTTATCCGATTTTTTAAGTTCTCATAAAAATTAATCGTATCCTCAAGATTGTTTTTCTTTAATATAATAAATACATCAGCGTTACGACGGGTAAAGATTTCATCTTTATCCAAAGTATCCTTTAAAATGGATGCAATAATCTTTAAGATTTTATTACCAAAATCGTAACCATATGATTTATTAATTACTTTAAAATTAATAATGTCTAAACAAATTACAGAGTATTGATTATTACCGGAACCTTTAATTAAACGAGTTGCTAAAGGCAAGAAACGGTTAAAATTTATCTCATTTGTAACCGAATCATAGTATGCGATTTTTTTAATCTTTCTAGTGGTGAATAAAATATTAATAAGTATAATTATCAAAGCTATTACAACAACCGATGTTAATAAAACAAGTAAAATATAAGCCATTTCGGGATAAAGCTTAATAAATTCTTTAAATGACATAATTTTATTCGTTTCTAACATAGGTATAAAGAGGTAGAATAGGCTTTCTAACATTAGTAATCCTCCTATGTTTTAAAAAAATCGTACTTTTTTCAGTATATCACAAAAAAAATGTTTTTCCAACATTTCTAGACCTAATTTTTATTTTGTTTAAAAGAATGTTTAATTTTTTGAGAAGATTTTTGTTTTTACTATAAAAAAGCAATCATTATAGGATTACTCTCTAATATATAATTTTTATTCAAGAATATTGGTTGTAATATAATCTACACCCATTTTAATTAGTCTTTCCGCAACTTCTTTATAATTAACTGTATAAACATTTATCTTTAAACCAACTAAATGAAAAGCTTTAATAATATCTTCATTTATAGCTTGATAATTAATATCCAAATTGATTCTGTTAGTTATGCAAAAGTTATAAATTCTTTCATCATAATTATCACTTAACAAGTAAAGTGGGGTTTTAGGACTTATTTTACGCATTTCAAGTAAATATTCCGGATTAAAAGAAATAAAAACTAAATTATTAGGCATTTTTTCATTTTCACAAATTGTAAAGATTTCTTTTAAATCATCTAATTTTAAAGTGCCTTTTAATTCAACAACTGCTTGCTTGTTATAAATACGACAGATTTCTAAATATTCGCTTAATAATGGAACAACAATTTTATTATTAATATTTCCTGTTTTTCTATCAAGATAAGGAAATTTTAAAAGTTCATCATAAGTATAACTAGGAATATAAATATCAAAAAGCGCAAGGCGTTGAAGCGAATCATCATGGGAAATAACATACTTTTGATCCTTAGTAACCTGAACATCACATTCAATGCCAAAGTAACTACGATTAGCGGCAGCGGTAAATGCTAAAATAGTGTTTTCTGTTTCAATCCCTGATAATCCACGATGAGCAATGAGACCATTAAACTTTTTATCTAATTTAATTGTGTCCATCTTTTCCTCCTAGAGTTTATTAATGATTCTTAAAATCTTATTTTCATCATAAACAGCTTCTTTGATTACATTATTCTCTACTTTAAGTAAAGCTGGACTTTTTTCATATTTATAAAGTTCCTTAAAATCATATACCTTATCAACATTTATAATATATACATGTGGATTTGCCATTTTAAGGTATCCTTCTTTATCAAATCTAGTAAGAATAGTAGGTTTTAAAGAAACACAGGTTTCGCAATCATCACTGATGAGATAAAGATAAAAAACGTCATTTCTGTTCGCTAATTTTAAATTTACTTCTTCAATATTTGTTAAAACTAGATTGGGAAAATCGTCATAATCTAATTTGTTATTAGCGACATTACCACATCCAAACATTAATAAAATCAAAAATAAAGTTAGAAATATCGATATTTTTTTCATTAAATCACACTCCATGTATATTATACACTTTTTTGGCAAATTAATATATATTTTATTGCTAAATTATTCCTTTTAATACCAAAATTATTAAAATTGTGGTCGCTAAAATGACTAATCCTAACAGTAAAACACCAACGTTTAATTTGCTTTTATTATCTTTCCCATCATCTATAAAGTTAAGTTTTCTTAAGGTTGAAACAATTGGTTTATATACTAAAAGAATAATCCCAATATTTAATGAGCTTTTAATTACATTAAATACACCAAATACAGGTAAAAGCATTGGAATTACATCATTTCGATCAACTCCTAAATAAAGTGGTGTTAATAAATAGTTCCATAAAATCATCACAATAGTCATTGCTACGCCACCAAGAACTAAACCAATAACTGCACTTGATACTGTTTTTTTCTTGCGATAAACTAGAGCTGCTACACATGAAAAAGCACATGTTGATAAAACATTCATAATAAAACCAATTACTCCAGTTGTACTTGTTAAAAGCATTTCAACAAAAGAAACAACGATGGAAATAATCGCTGCTGAAAGGGGCCCATAGATAAAACCAGCGATGGTGATGATGACATCTTTTGGTTCATATTCCAAATATGGTGCAGCTGGCATAATAGGGATTTGAATCATCAAGTAAGTTACAAATGCTAAAGCTGATAATATGGCTAAGGCAGTCATTTTTTTTGTTTTCATTTTCTTAATCTCCTTTAAAATCATTATCATTAAAAATCATAAGCTTACTCATGTTTTTTATTTAAATTAGTTAACAAAAATAAAAAATACGAGAAATAATCTCGTAGGCAAAGATATAACTCTTCTTTTATCCAGACTTTACTGTCGCTACTGGAATCACACCAGTTCGTGCTTACGCTCGCGGAGTTTACCGCCGATTGGGAATTTCACCCTGCCCCGAAGATTTATTAACAATCTAATTATACACCTTTTTTTTATTTTTTCAATCCCTATACTTATTTAAAACGCTTTTATAATCAGGCATTGCTCTTTCAATGACCTTATAAAAGGCTTTTTGATGATTTGCCTCAATTAAATGTGCAACCTCATGTAAACAAACATACTCAATATATCTCATATCATAATGTAAGACATGATAGCTGATTCTAATATATTTTTCACTAGCAGTACAAATACCATTGCTATTATACATTTTTTTAATCTCTAAGCGATTTAATGTAAGGTGAAAAAAATCTAAATATTTTTGAATCATTGGAGGAATAATTTTTTTAGCTTCTGAGATCAAGAAATCATTATAAAGCTTTTGAACATATTCATTCTTATCATCTTTAGTATAAATTTTAAAGGAATTATTTAGATACTCCACTTTATTTAAATCATCTTTTATTACTTCAACGGGACAAATCTTACCTAAATATTTGACTTCATTATTTAAAATCATGTATCTAAATAAAACTCTTTCCCTATTTTTTTCAATCCACTCACTTTTTTCATCAATTATTTTTAAGATTTCTTGATTAGAAAGACCTGAAGGTGCAGTCACACTGACTTCGCCTTTTTGAGTTATACTTATTCTAATTTTATTAGTTCGTTTTTTAGTAATTTTAAGTGGCATGTAATTTTTCATATGTTACTTAATCACATCAATATGCCAAATCTCGTTTGCATACTCTTTGATTGTCCTATCTGAAGAGAATTTATAGCTTTTGCTAATGTTAATAAGCGCCATTTTAGCCCATTTCTTTTTATTTTTATAGTCTTCATTAGCTTTAGCGTGAGCTTTTAAGTAGCTATCAAAATCCTTTAATACTAAATATGTATCCGCATATAGTAATTTATCATAAATTTCTTTAAATTCATTTTTATCAACTGATTCAAAAAAGCCATTAATTAACTGATCAACAACTCTTTTAACCCTAAAGTTATTTTGATAAATTTCATATGATGAATAGCTGTTATTTTTATATATCTCTGCTACTTCATTTGCATTTAAGCCAAAAATATAAATGTTATTTGGACCAACTAGTTCAGATATTTCAACATTTGCACCATCCATTGTTCCAATTGTCAAAGCACCATTCATCATAAATTTCATATTACCAGTACCTGATGCTTCTTTAGATGCAGTTGATATTTGCTCAGAAATATCGGCAGCTGGCATAATTTTTTCTGCATATGAAACATTATAGTTTTCAACAAACACAACCTTTAAGTATTTGTTTGTACCTAAATCATTATTAACTTTTTCACCAATTGTCGAAATTAATTTTATAATTTTTTTGGCAAAATAGTAACCACTTGCGGCTTTAGCTCCAAAAATGAATGTATGCGGAACATAATTTTTCTTAAATTCTGAGTTAGTTTTAAGTTCATTATAAACATCCATAATATGTAATGCATTAAGTAATTGTCTTTTATATTCATGTAATCTTTTAACTTGAATATCAAATATAGAATTTGGATCAATCAAAATTCCTTGTTCTTTTAAGATCTTAGCAGCTAAAATTTCTTTTCTTTTTTTCTTCATCGCAAAATAAAGATCATGTAATTTTTCATCGTTAACATATTTTTCTAGGTTTTTTATCAAATCAGGATTTTTAACCCAGTCAGGTGTTACATAAGCATCTAAGATATCCGATAATTCTTTGTTAGAATGATATAACCATCTTCTATGTGTTATACCGTTTGTTTTATTATTAAATTTGCCAGGGAATAATTCATTAAATTCCTTCATTTCAATATTCTTTAATATTTCTGTATGTAATTTAGCAACACCATTCACACTAAAACATACAACAACACATAAATTAGCCATTCGACATACACCATCATGTATGATTGCAAGTTTACTTTCATTATAAGTAGGATTATTTAATCTTAAATCTTCTACCCAACGACGATTGATCTCTTCAATAATTTGATAAACCCTTGGTAACATATTTTGAATTAAATAAACTGGCCATTTTTCAAGAGCTTCAGATAAAATTGTATGGTTAGTATATGCACATGTTTTAGAAGCAATTTGGTAAGCTTCATCCCAGCCCATATTTTCTTCATCAAGCAAGATTCTAATTAATTCTGGAATAACTAATGTTGGATGTGTATCATTAATATGAAAAGTCACATGCTTATCTAAATCTTTTAAAGTATGATATTTCTCTTTAATAATCCGACACGCTGATTTAACTCCGGCGCTTGAGAAAAAATATTGTTGAGTAAGACGTAATCTTTTCCCTTCATCAGTCGTATCATCAGGATACAAAAAACCTGTAATTTTTTCCAAGTTAAATTCGTATTCAAAAGCTGATTTATTTATAGGATATGTACTTGCAGGTTCAGCATTCCAGATTCTAAGGTTTGTTACAATCCCATTACCGGCCCCAATAGCCATCACATCATATGGAACAGCTTTGATAAATTCAGTAGGATGATATACCATTTTTCCCTCATATGATACATACCCATAAAAAGGAATTTCTTCTGATAATTCTTCTTTTCTTGTTTCCCAAACGTATTGATCAGATAACCAGTTATCTGGTCTTTCTTCTTGGTATCCGTTAGTTATCTTTTGTCTAAAAAGCCCATAACGATAACGAAGACAATTACCATATCCAGGATATCCTAAAGATGAAAGAGAATCTAAAAAGCAGGCTGCAAGGCGCCCTAGTCCACCATTACCAAGTCCTGGGTCTGATTCATACTCTTCAACTTCATTTAAATCAATTCCCATATTTTGAAATGCTTCTTTAGCGACATTATAAACCCCTAAATTAATCAAATTATTAGTGACAAGTCGACCAAGTAAAAATTCCATTGAAAAATAGATAACTTCTTTTTGATAACTATTAGCTAATTTTTCTTGAGTTTTTTTGGCATACTGTGAAGCATACTCCTTAATCAAAGTACCTAAGATATTAAATCTTTGGCGGAGTGAGGATGCTTCTACGCTAACCATGTATGTTCTATCTAAACGTGTTTTAAATTCTTTTTCAAATGTCTTTGGATTTTTAAATATATTCATTTAATCACTCTTTCTAACGCATCGATTTATAAAGATATATATATCCTCTAGCTGTTTTTTCTAAGGAGTACTCACTCTTCATTGCATTTAAAATTAATTGATACCAAATATCCTTATGATTTAAAAATAAATCATAGGCAATCTTTGTCATATGAATTAATTCTTTATAATCATAATTATAAAACTTAAAACCATTGCCTTTTTGGCTCGAAATATTGAAAGCCTGAATTGTATCATTTAAGCCTCCAGTTTGTCTAACTAATGGAATTGTCCCATATTTTAAGGCGATCATTTGACCAATGCCACAAGGCTCAAATCTTGATGGCATTAAAAAAAGATCAGCTCCACCATAAATATATGATGGTGAGGTCGCATCATAGCTTAAAAACATTTTAACGCGCTCTGGATAAGCTTTTTCAAGCGCTCTTAGTTTTTCCATATATATTTCTTCGCCAGTTCCAAGTAATACAAACTCAATATTTTCATTTTTCATTATTTCATCAAAGGCAGAAATAATTATATCAAAACCTTTTTGTTCAACTATTCTTGAAACCATGCCTATGACAAAATAATTAGATCCAACATTTAAAGAGGAAATCTCTTGCAAATATTTTTTATTAGCCATTTTCGCACTTAAAACGTTAGATGCATCATAGCGCTCTTTAATAACTAGATCAAACTTTGGATCATAATCTTTTTCAAGTCCGTTTAAAATACCATAAAAGTCCCGCTCGCGTTTATTAATTATCGGACATAAGTTTAAACTATAATACTCATACTTTAGTTCTTCTTTATATGTTTGAGAAACAGTATTAATTTTCGTTGCGGTATTTAAACCAATTTCTAAGAAATTAATTAAAGGAGAAGTGTATTCCGGTAAATAAAGATTAAGTTTATCTAAAATTTCTCTTTTAAAAATGCCTTGATATTCAATATTATGAATAGTAAGTAACGTTTTTATTTGTGATAAGTTTTGGTAATTCTTAATTAATGAAGGAATTAGGCCTGAGTGCCAGTCATGAATATGAATGATATTAGGTTTTTCTTCGATCAAGTTTAAAAATTCTACAGCTGCTAAAGAAAAATATGCAAACCTTTCGCCATCATCATCGTAACCGTAGATGTTTTTGCGATCAAAATAACGATATGAATCAATAAAGTAAAATAAGGTATTTTTATCTAAATAACTATAAACATTAGCTCTTATTTCTTCCTTGTTAAAAATTATGTTTAATTCGGCTTCAAAATGTAAGACTCCAATATAATGTAATTTAATACTTCTATAAAGCGGCATAATTACCCGAGAATTAACACCTAGTGAGGTAAGATTATAGGCTAAGCTACCAACAATATCTGCTAATCCTCCTGTTTTGATAAACGGATTACATTCTACCGCAATTTGATAAATAATTAACGTATCATCATCATAAACCTTTTGACCTTTTTCACTAATAAATAAGTTTTTACCACCTAAGATTGTGGCATTATCTAAAACAATCGTTTGTTTATCTAAAATAGCATTTTCAATATAACAGTTATTACCAATGATTGTTTGATTCATTATTACGCTTTTTTTTACAACAGAGTTTTCACCAATCACGACTTTACGACCAATCGTTGAATTAATTATTTGCCCATAAATCTTAGCGCCTGATGCGACAATCGCATTTTTCTCAATGGCATTAGTCATGTAAGTTGTAGGCATTGACATTGTTTCTTTAGAGTATATTGGTCTTTCAAGGGAAAATACTTCTCGAGCTCTAGTTAAATCTAAGAGTTCCATTGATGCTTGATGTAAATCATATTCATTCGTAATATAAAACGAATATTTGCAATATTTATAAATATTTCTTTTAATATTATCGGAAAAATCATAGATATCTAGTAAATTTTTATACATTATACGGTCATATTTTAATACAAATTCTAAGAGTAATTCCTTTTTAATAATAAAAGTTTTCATTCTTTTATCATTACTACCTATAATTTCTGTAATATCCGCATTACTTTTAATATGACTGTCCAAGGCGGAAGTAAAATCAATATTCCAGACAATTGTGCCATTTGTGACTAAAACATAATTTTGACTACTTCTCGTAAAGTATTCAATGTGCTCATACATCCTTTGAAATGATAACATTTCCATTTGGACTGGAGAAGGATTTTTAGGTGGTAAGATAAAGATACCATCCTTTCTTCTCGATAAATCCCATCTTTCACCACTACCAATATGGTCAGATAATGAACGATAACTTCCATATGGAAAAATTGCAACATTGGTGATACCAGAGTTTTTCGCGCATGATAAAGCAAAGTCAATTAACCGGTATTTCCCATAAAAAGGAATAGCACCAGAAACTCTATGTTTAGTTAGTTGCTTAAAATTCTCAGAATTTGAGGAGTCAATTATCATAAGTAAATCAATCATCATCTCGTCCTCCTAAATATTCATCATCAATTAAAGCTAATTTATCATCATCTTTAACAAAACAAGCTGGAATCTTTATATTCTTATTAATGATGGCATTTTTAATAATTGCTCCATCGCTAATGTAAACATTATCTAAGGCAACAACATTTTCAATCATAGCATTCTTACCTAAATAACCACGGTAACCAATCACCGAATGTTTAGCTGTACCATTAATTATCGTGCCATCACTGACAATGATATTTCTTAAACTTCCATCCTCTAAAATCATGTGAGGTGGTAAATTAAAGGAACGCGAATAAATCATAAAATCACGTGAATCATTTAAGTTCATAAGTTCAGGATGATCTAGTAATTCCATATTGGCTAGATAAAGTGATTCAACTGTTCCCACATCCTGAAAATAGCCAGTAAACAAATAGCGATATGTTCGCCCTTTTTTAACTAGTAAAGGAATAACATTTTGACCAAAATCTAATGGTTCATCAACCGGAAATTCATTTAAAATATCCAGTAAAGCTTTTTTATTAAACAAATAGATACCCATTGAAATTTCTCCATCAATCATACCTTCGGGCTTTTCTTTAAAATCAATAATTTTTTCATCTAAAGTTTCTAAAACACCAAAGCGAGACACATCACCTGTTATATATTTTGTCGCAATTGTTAAATCTGCATTATTTTCTTTATGAGCCTTGAGCATTAAGCGATAATCCATTTTATAAATGTGGTCTCCTGGTAAGATTAAAACGTAATCAGGATCATAATCATTTAAAAAATTAAAATGTTGAAGTACCGCATGAGCTGTCCCTTGCTGCCAGTTAATCTTATCACCAGAAGAAATATAAGGGGTTAAAAAATTTATACCCCCATTATTAACATCTAAATCCCAAGATGCACCATTACCAATATAGTCCATTATTTCGTAAGGTTCATATTGAATTAAAATCCCAACTGTATCAATACCTGAATTAACTAAGTTACTTAAGGTAAAATCAATCATTCGGTATTTACCTAAAAAACTAACGGCTGGCTTAGCAGTTAGTTTAGTAATGCTTCTTAATCTCTTCCCCTTACCCCCAACCATTACCATTGCAACAATTGGTTTTTTCATATTATTTCCCCTCATATTTTAATATACTTACACATAAAGGACCTATAGTCATTTTTATGCTTTGTTTAAATTTATGCATTTCTAAATCAGTGGATTTTAAAACTAAACCATTATATAAGTTTGAACCACCATACTTCTCTAAATCAGAATTTAAAATTTCTTTGTATTTTCCTTTTTTAGGAACACCGATTAAGTAATCTTGATAGGTATTTGGTGTCATATTTAAAACAACAATCAACATTTCATTTTCTTTTATACCATATCTAATATAACTAAAAATTGATTGATTATTGTTTAAAGAATCAATCCATCTAAAGCCTGATTCACTGTCATCAAGTTCAAAAAGTGAAGGTTCGCTTTTGTAAATTTTTAACAAATCACTAACATAGTCTTGGGCTTTTTTATGCATTTCATTAGTTAGTAAAAACCAATCTAATTCTTCTTTATCACGCCATTCATGAAACTGAGCAAATTCGCCACCCATAAAAAGAAGCTTTTTCCCAGGATGGGTAAACATTAAGCCAAGTAATGTCCTGTAGTTCGCAAATTTTTGAAAATAATCCCCAGGCATTTTATCAATTAATGATCTTTTACCATGAACAACTTCATCATGAGATAGTGGTAAAATAAATCTTTCACTAAAGGCATAGACTAACCCAAAGGTAATCAAATCATGATGATAAGAACGATAAATTGGATCATAAGAAAAATATTTTAAGGTATCATTCATCCAACCCATATTCCACTTATAATCAAACCCTATCCCCCCATCATTAGCTTTTCTAGTAATATTAGGATAAATCGTTGAATCTTCCGCAAACAGTAAAACTTTATTATCTTTTTCTTTAATAGTCGTTGATAATTTTTTTAAAAAATCAATTCCTCCATAATTTGTGCCAAAATTTTGATCACCTAAATAATATATAATGTTACTTACAGCATCAATTCTAAAGCCATCGACATGAAAATATTTCATATAAAATAAAGCATTAGAGATTAAAAAGCTCTGGACTGAACCTTTACCTAAATCTAAGTTAATGGTTCCCCACACTTTGTTTTCTCTAATATTATCATCGTTATAATCATATAAATATGTCCCATCAAACTGATATAAGCCAAAGCTATCTTTGGCAATATGCGATGGAACCCAGTCTAAAATTACTTTAATATTGGCCTCATGAAGTCGGTCAATTAAATACATAAAATCTTTTGGAGTACCATATCTTGATGTAACACTATAATAACCAGTTCCTTGATATCCCCATGATTCATCTAAAGGATGCTCAATAACTGGTAAAAATTCGACATAGTTAAAACCCATCTTTTTTAAATAAGGAATTAATAAATCTGGTAATTCATTATAATTATTAAATGACCCATCGGGTTTTTTCATCCATGAGCCTAAATGCATCTCATAAATTGCAACTGGTTCATCTTTGCTATCGTTTCTATTTTTAATAAAATCACTATCATGCCATACATAACCTTCAAGGTTATAAACCTTAGAACAGTTTTCTGGTCTATTATCTGAAAAAAAGGCGTATGGATCTGATTTAAAAATCGTTCTCTCGTCTTTGGTCAAAATCATATAACGATATCTTTCCCATTCTTTAGCTTCTTTAATAACTATTGAGAATATACCACAATCATCAATTTTTTCCATCGGGTTTTTTAAGGCATCCCAGTTATTAAAATCGCCAATGACACTAACATATTTGGCGTTTGGGGCATAAAGTGTAAATTTTGTTCCTTCTTTTGTAATATGAGCGCCAAAAATATTATAAGCTTCTTGATGTTTTCCTTCGTTATATAAATACAGATCAAAATCACTTATCTTCATTTCCTTTTTCCATCTCTTCCCTTATATTTTGATATCTATAACCTTTTTTAAGTAAAGATTTAATGATTTTATCATTTAGCTCAAAGCTATCATATCTTCCCTGATATTGCCTCTTAAGCTTCATTAATTCCTTATTTAAATTTTTATCCTCGCTGATATTTTCATAAGAAATATACTTATCGATTAGGTTACTAGCTATATTATAATTAAATCCCTTGTTAATTACTTTTTTTAAAATGAAATCATGATAAGCTTGTTTAGCTCCTTTAAAGAATCGACCATCATCACCCCTAATGATCTTTTCAATCGTTTCTTCTTCATGAGCAAGCATAACATATACTTTATTAATCAGCTCTTCTTCAATGCCTTTATTTATCAATTCAAACTTAATTTTCTCATATCCCTCGAAATGAAAATTAATTCTTTCATAAATATAGTCATGAGCATATCTTTTATCATCAATAAGTCCTAATAAATTAAGCTTATCTATTATAAATTTCTCATCTTGTTTATTTAACCCATATTTTTTTAAATATGCAGTGATTTCAAGTTTAGTCCTTTGCTTCATTAACACATATTTTAAACATTTTTGGTATAAATCATCAAGCGTAACAAGCTTTAAGAAATTACTATATTCTTCTAAAGATATTTCTTTTGCTTTTAAAATATTATTTTCAACCAAAAAATCCTCCGAAACCCGGAAGTTAAGTATCTCGTTATTTTCTACTGTAACAGTATATTTATTACGACCTTTTTTAATACCTAAAATTTTTGGCATGCTTTTTTATTCCTCATCTAAAATAACTTTTTCTTTCCATTTTCCTTGGATTTCTACTGCACTTGTCACATAAACAAAAGCTTCGCTATCAACAATCGCAATAATATTATGTAAATCATGATATTCCTGCGATTGAATAATTGAAATAATCAAAGTCTTATCTGAGTTGGTATAACCACCCTTACTATTAACTAAGGTAACCCCACGGCCTAATTCCTGATATATTTTTTCTTTAATTTCATTAGGATGTTCACTGATAATATTTACAGCTAGTTTAGAATTACCAAAAACGATAAATTTATCAGTAACCTTACCAGAAATAAATACGGTAATAAATGCATATAGCGCATTAGTAATTACTCCTGATAATGCCGCTCCAATAAAAATAATACTTAATTCCACAATGTAAATACATATTGAGAAAGGTAAGCGAGTATATTTTTTTACAATTCTTACCAAAGTATCAGTACCACCACTTAATCCACCAAATCTAGCAATTAAACCAAATCCAGCACCAATTAAAACTCCCCCATAAACAGCTGATAATAAAATATTATCAAGAGGTTTAATGTTGGGGAAAATTAAATCATATACATATATAGCAAGTGGAAAGATGATAGAACCATAAATGTTACGAATAAAGATTTTTTTACCTAAAAATATCGCAGCAAGTATTAAAAATACAATATCTACGATAAAAATAATATATGCTAATGGTAAGTTTATATAATTATGAATAATCATTCCTACACCTGTTGCACCACCAGTAACAAGTCCTTGTATGTTAATAAAGAAAAAATAGCCTACAGCCATTATTAGAATTCCAATTGTAATATATAAATATCTTGTAAAACGTCCAACACGTTTTATCTCGTTTTTATTTGTCATACTGCACCTCTAGTTATTTAACCATCTTAAATACGCATTAATAAATGGCATAATCTCGCCATCTAGAACTTTAGCTCCATTACCTGTTTCAAAATTAGTTCGATGATCTTTAACAAGAGTATATGGATGGAAGGTATAAGTTCTAATCTGACTTCCAAATGAATTATCTAATTTTTCACCAACAACATCATGTAATTCTTTTTGATTTTTAATTACTTCTAATTGGTAAAGTTTACTTTTAAGTATTTTTATAGCTTGTTCACGATTTTGAATTTGACTTCTTTCATTTTGACAACTTACAACAATTTTAGTAGGTAAATGGGTAATTCTTACCGCTGAATCAGTTGTATTAACAGATTGTCCACCATTGCCACTTGATCTAAAAGTATCAATCTTTAAATCATTATTATCAATTTCAATATTGATGTTTTCATCAACTTCAGGTGCTACTGAAACCGACGCAAAAGTTGTATGTCGTCTTTTTGATGCATCAAATGGTGAAATTCTAATTAATCGATGTACGCCATTTTCGCTCTTTAATAATCCATACGCAAATGGACCCTCAACTAAGAAAGTAACCTGCTTAATCCCTGAGACGTCGCCTGCTAAATAGTCAAGAATCGTAAATTTAAAATTATTGATGGATGCAAATCTTTGGTACATCCTAAAAAGCATATTAACCCAATCTAAAGCTTCGGTCCCACCAGCACCTGGATGAAGTTCAACAATAGCATTTAGACTGTCATAAGAATTTGAAAGTAATAATGAAGTATTTAATTCCTCATAGGACTCATTAAATTTAACTAAATTAGCTTCTGCTTCAATAATTAATGATTCATCCTTCAATTCATAAATTAAGCTTAAATTATCAAATAAAGCTTTAATTTCATCATATTTAACGGCTTTATCTTTTAAAATCTTAATATTTTTAATAATCCCGCTACTTTCGCTTGAATTTTGCCAGAATGATGGATTATTTAACTTTTCTTCTAATAAGTCAATTTCTTCTTTTAATTTCTTAATATCGATAACTTTATTAAGTGCTCCAACTTTTTCTTCGCACTCATTTAAACTCGTTTTTAAATCTAAAAAATCCATCATATCACCATTATTTTCCTAACCCATGGCAACTCTTATACTTTTTGCCTGATCCACAAGGACATGGATCATTTCTGCCAATCTTTTCACCAACTTTTAATGGTTGACGTTTTTTAGCTTCATCATCACTACCTGAAGATGTATGTGTTGGCTTAGCAACCTGAACACGTTCAGTATTACTTCTTATTTGAGCACGCAAAACATACTTAGTGACATCATTACGAATATTTTTAACCATCATTTGGAATAATTGATATCCTTCATCTTGATATTCACGAAGCGGATTAATTTGACCGTATCCAGCAAGTGAAACTGCTTGACGTAATTCACTCATCGTATCTATATGTTCAACCCAATATGTATCAACAACTCTTAAAACAATTGATTTATAAAATTCTTTAAAAATTTCTGCTGGTACATCATCTTTTTTCTTTTGAATCTCTTCTTTGGCAAGATTAAATAAGTAGTCAAGAACTACTTCTTTTGAGCCAACAAGTTTTTCTTTATCAATTACGCCGTGAATAAAGATTTTACCATCTAATGCTTGATATAATTTATCTTCTAAAATATGATAATCACGACTATCAATATCAATTGAATCTTCAACACTATCATCAAGTGAAGAATGAATCATCGTCAAAACACTTTCCTCAATGTCATCTTCAAACATAACATCAGTTCTTTGTTTATAAATAACTTCTCTTTGTTTTCTTAAAACTTCATCATATTGTAAAACAGTTTTACGACGGTCAAAGTTATTACCTTCAATTTGCTTCTGTGCTTTTAAAATTAAATTTGAGAACATTTTAAAATCTAGTGGCACTTCATTATTTTCACCTTTAACAGTTGTAACCATTTGAACCATTTTCTTAAATCTCTCGCCACCAAATCTTAAGCTCAAATCATCTTCAGCAGAAATAAAGAAACGTGTGTATCCAGGGTCTCCTTGACGACCGCACCTTCCTCTTAATTGGTTATCAATACGTCTTGATTCATGTCTTTCTGTACCGATAACGCATAAACCACCTAGTTCTACAACACCCTCACCTAGTTTAATATCGGTACCACGACCTGCCATATTAGTCGCAATTGTAACAGAGCCTTTTTCACCGGCTTTTGCAATAATTTCCGCTTCACGTAAGTGTTGCTTAGCATTTAAGACATCGTGTTTAATTCCACGTTTTTTAAGAATACTTGATAATAATTCTGATGATTCAATTGAAATTGTACCAACTAGAATTGGCTGACCTAATTTATTGCGTTTTTCAATTTCATCCGCAATTGCTTTGTATTTAGCTTTCATTGTAGCAAAAATTAGATCGTTATCGTCAACTCTTATAATCGGTTTATTAGTTGGAATTTCGACAACAGTCATATTGTAAATATTTCTAAATTCTTCCTCTTCAGTTTTAGCTGTACCAGTCATACCAGCAAGCTTTTTATACATTCTAAAGAAATTTTGAAAAGTAATAGTTGCTAAAGTTGTCGTTTCTTTTTTAATTTCTACATTTTCTTTTGCTTCTAGTGCTTGGTGTAATCCCTCAGAGAATTGACGTCCATGCATTAGTCGTCCTGTAAATTGATCAACAATAATTACTTGACCTTCTTGAACAACGTAGTCCACATCTTTTTCCATAGTAAAGTTCGCTTTTAGAGCGTTATTAATATTATGAAGAAGTGTAACGTTACGAATATCATAAAGGTTCTCAATATTAAAATATTGTTCGGCTTTAGAAATTCCAGATGCTGTTAACACAATTGATTTTGATTTAATATCAATATCATAATCCTCTTCTTTTAAGCGAATTACAAAAGTATTAGCCATTTGATATAATTTAGCAGTGTCTTTTTCACCACCAGAAATTATCAAAGGTGTTCTCGCTTCATCAATTAAAATAGAGTCGACCTCATCAATGATGGCAAAATTTAAAGGACGCTGAACGATATTTTCTTTATAAATGACCATGTGATCACGTAAGTAGTCGAAACCTAATTCATTATTAGTTGAATATAGAATATCACAGTTATATGCATCGCGTTTTTCTTCAGCAGTTAACTCGCGAATGTTTAAACCAACAGTTAAACCTAAAAAACGGAATAAATCACTAATTTCACCATTGGCTTCACGTCCGGCTAAGTATTCATTGACTGTAACAATATGTACACCATTTCCAGTTAAAGCATTTAAATATGCTGGCATTACGGCTGTTAAAGTTTTACCTTCACCCGTTTTCATTTCCGCAATATTACCTTCATGAATAGCAATCGCACCCATAATTTGGACTTTAAATGGTGTTTTATTTGTAACACGAGTTGAAGCTTCTTTTACGTTTGCATATGCTTCAACAAGTAAACTATCTAGTGATTCACCTTTTTGATATCTATCTTTTAATTCTTGGGTTTTTTCCCTTAATTCATCATCGCTTTTGGCTTTATACGTACTTTCTAAGGCCATTACCTCATCAGCTATTTTCTCTAGTCTTTTTAAGGTTCTTTTATTAGGATCAAAAAATTTCATTTTAACACCTCTCATTTATCATTTAACATTTAATATATTAACATATATTATATAACATTTTCAAGAAAATTAAAAAAAACGGCACTAAAAGTGCCATTTAATCTTTATATTGTTTCGATTACTGCAAATTGTCCATCTTCACGACGGTAGACAACACACACATCTCCATTTTCATTTTTATAAATATAAAAATCATGATCCAATAAATCCATTTGGGTAATTGCCTCATCGACTTTTAAAACTTCAAGTTTAAATAATTTTTTCTTTATTGGGATAATGTCATCTTCATTTGTTTCTTTAAACTGGATATTATCTTTAAAGAAATTCTTAATGCCTTGTTTTTCTTGTAAACTCCTTGTTACCTTGTACTTGTTTCTTCTGATTTGTGATTCAAGTTTATCAACCCCTAAGTCGATTGCAGCGTACATATCTTTGTGCTCTACTTCAGCTCTTAGTGTCATAACTCTGATTGGAATGGTTATTTCTACCTTGGTTTTATCATCATATACCTTACATACAACGGTTGCTTGAAGTTCATCATTAAAGTATTTTTCTAATTTTGAAAGCTTCGATAAAGCATAATTTCTGATCGCCTCTGTAGTTTGAAATCCATTTTTTCCACGTAGTTCTAATTTCAAAAAAATCAATCCTCCTCTTTCGTATTGTCAAGCACAGCTTCATTATAGCATATGTTAAAATATTTTTAAATATATATGCATTTTTTAATGGGATTTTTTTTCAAATATTTTCTAGCTCAATAAAATAAAATGAAAAAAGAATAATGCTAGAATTAAAATTCAATAATGGTAATAATTTTTTGACTAACATTACATTTTCTTCATCTAAAAAAATAATTGTAAAATTTGGCTTCAATATTATTATTTGATAAATTAAATAAAAATATGTATTAAAATAATCAACAAATATTTCTGGTTCTTCTAAGACAAAATAGTAATAATAAATAAGATGATTTTTTATTGGTATAACCGCGACATTTAGACGTTTCGGATATTTGTTTTCGCAATCATTACATACTAAAGAATGATTAAAGATATCTTCAAATCTTAGTTCAAAATAAAAATAATTTTTACAAATTTTACAGATCATAGCCATTATCTCTATTCATCTTTTTAACATAACCTATTACACTTAAAAACTTAACCATATTTCTTTTTGCTAAAAAATAAATATTACCATTTTTATCATCTTTGCTTCTTCCGACTCTTCCAGCTATTTGAATAAGTGTCTCTTTATTAAATACGTCGTGTTCTGCATTATAAACTAACACATCTAAGTACTTAAATGTTACTCCTCTTTCAAGAACAGTTGTCGATACTAAAGCAATGGAAGCTCCCTTTCTAAAATCATCAATAATTTCCTTAATATTTTTTTCTTTAGAACTAACGCATTCAATATTTAAAATGTTACTTAAGGAGATGGCATCATTAATTCTTGGAACATAAATTATTAACTTTCTATTCTTTTCTTTGGTCAAAGCAATAATTTCTTTGGTCTTTTCTAAAAAATCGTCACACAATACAATCTTAGGTTTATCAAGGGAACCTAAGTGATGACGTCTATTTATAAGATAAGTATCCTTTCTTTTTTTCATTGTAGCGCTCATTAATATTTTAACGCCACCAGAAACTAAAGACTTATTGACAAGTCTTTCTAAGTACTTATTATCTTTAAATGGGAAAGCATCAACTTCATCAATTATAATTAAATCAAATTCACTTTCATAGTGAAGTAACTGATGAACAGTCGAAATTAACAAAGGAGCATTACTATCATCATATGATGACTCATATAAAGCTTTAATCACAGTATTTGGAAAAATTGGTTTAATTCTTTGATATAACTCTTTGACAATCTCTTTTCTAGGTATGGCGAAGCATACTTTTTTCTTGTTAAGTAATGCCTCATAAATAACACCATACATTATTTCCGTTTTTCCAGCACCGCACACAGCAAGTAATTTTCCATCTTGATGATTTTTAAAAAGTTCAACAAAGTAATCACTTGCGGCTTTTTGTCTACTTGATAGAGTAAATGGTATCTTTAATTCGGGAATATTCCATTCAATTTTTCTTTCCATCATATAGCATTCTTGATTTGCTTTAGAATTGCAATCCATACAAATATATGTATTATTTTCATAAAATATCCGATTTCCATGACATATATAGCATTTTTGACTATCAACTGGCGTAAATTGAATTGATTCATTATCCTGTATTTTTGTAATTTTCATTATATCACCAGTAAATAATACTATAAAAATTGATTTTTTCTTAAAAAAATCTTTTAATTTTAGGAATTACCTAAGAATTAAAAGATTTAAATAATTTAATTATAAAACAATATTTACTAACTTATTTGGCACAATAATAATCTTCTTAGGAGTAGATTCTCCTATAATTTCTTTAATCTTTGGCAAGCTTAAAGCTAATTTTTCTAATTCTTCATTGCTTAAGTTAATTTCACATACTAGTTTATCTTTTACTTTACCATTAATGTTAACGACAACCGTTACTTCATTATGTGTTAGTTTAGACTCATCATATGTTGGCCATGCTTCAAAAGTAATAGTACCATTATTAAATCTATTCCAAAGTTCTTCAGCTAGATGTGGAGCAAACGGATTCATTAGCTTAATCATTGTAAAATAATCTTTCGTAGTAATTTCATCAAGAGATGACATTTCATTAGCTAAAATCATCATTTTTGAAATGGCTGTATTAAATTTAGATGATTCAATATCTTCTGATACAGCTTTAATTGTTTGATTAATTAATACTTCAATTTTTTTAGTATATTCATCTTTTTTAACTACTTTTTCACTTAAACGTTCAACTTTTTCTAAAAATCTTTGGCAGCCTTTAATACCATTATCATTCCATGGAGTCGCCATTTCATAGTCACTAATAAATAAAATATAAACACGTAAGGAATCCGCACCAAATGTTTCAATAACATCCATTGGGTTTACAACATTTCCCTTAGATTTACTCATCTTTTCCCCATCAGAACCAAGTATTAAACCTTGAGCAGTTCTTTTCTTATATGGTTCTTTAAATGGTACTAAGCCTTCATCATATAAAAATTGATTCCAAAAGCGTGAATAAATTAAATGTCTTGTAACATGTTCCATTCCGCCATTATACCAGTCAACTGGCATAAAGTATTTAAGTTTATCGAAGTTTGCAAATTCTTTATCATTATGTGGATCAATATATCTTAAGAAGTACCAGCTACTTCCAGCCCATTGTGGCATTGTATCTGTTTCACGACGTGCTTTAGAGTGACATTTTGGACATTCACATTCCACAAATTCTTTAATATTTACTAGTGGTGATTCACCAGTGCTTGATGGTTCAAAATGTTCAACATTTGGAAGTCTTACTGGTAAATCTTCATATGGAACTGGTACAGTTCCACATTTGTCGCAGTAAATAATTGGAATTGGTTCTCCCCAATATCTTTGGCGATTAAATGCCCAGTCCTTCATCTTATAAGTCTTAGTTTCCTTGCCTATACCTTTTGACTCTAAAAAGCTAATAATTTTTTTCTTCGCTTCTTCTACCGTTAAACCATTTAAGAAATCACTATTTATTAATGTACCATTGTAAATATCAGTGTAAGCTTCTTTTTCTAAGTTTCCACCAGCAATTACTTCAATGATTGGCATATTAAATTTCTTCGCAAAATCATAATCCCTTGAATCATGTCCAGGTACAGCCATAATCGCTCCTGTTCCATAAGTAATCATGACATAATCCGCAATAAAAATCGGAATTTCTTTGTTATTTACAGGATTAATAGCGGTAAGGCCGTTAATCATAACGCCAGTTTTTTCTTTTTGAAGTTCAATTCTCTCAAACTCAGTTTTTCTTTTAGCTCTTTCTTTATATTCATTAATCTCGTCCATGTTAATGATTTGGCCTTTATATTTTTCCACAATTTCATGTTCTGGTGCAATAACCATGAATGTAACGCCAAATAATGTATCAGGACGCGTTGTAAATACTTTTAATTTATCATTAGTGCCCTTAACCGTAAAATCAACATAAGCGCCATTAGATTCGCCAATCCAGTTTTCTTGTTCAGTCTTAATTTTGTCTGGTGCATCAATATCTTTTAATCCATCAAGTAAATCATGGGCATAATCAGTTATTTTTAAGAACCATACATTTTTATCCATTTGCACTACTTCTGATCCACATCTGTCGCAATGACCACCTTGTGATTCTTCATTAGCTAAAATAACCTTACAATTTGGGCAAAAGTTTACATAAGCTTTACTCTTATATGCAAGTCCTTTTTCATAAAGTTTTAAAAATATAAATTGGGTCCACTTATAGTATTTTTCATCTGTCGTATCAACTACTCTTGAAAAATCAAAAGAATATCCACAAGCTTTTAATTGTTTTGTAAATTGAACAATGTTATCATCTGTTGCTTTACGTGGATGAATGTTGTTTTTCATCGCATAGTTTTCAGTTGGCAATCCAAATGCGTCAAAACCAATTGGAAATAACACATTATACCCTTCCATTCTTCTTTTTCTTGACACTACTTCCATTGATGAAAAAGCGCGAATATGACCAACATGCATACCTGATCCAGATGGATAAGGAAACTCAACTAAGCCATAAAATTTAGGCTTTGATGAAAAATCTTCTGCGTGAAATAAGTTATTTGAATACCAATAATTTTGCCATTTTGATTCAATCTTTTTAAAATCGTAACTCATATTTATCTCTCCTAAAAAAAATCGCCCTTTTATATAAAAGGACGAATAGTATCGTGTTACCACCTTAGTTTCTAGATTTCTCTAGCTCAAATCTTTAACGCTGATATGCGTTTTAGGCTAAAATTTGCGCCTAAACAACTCCATAGACTAATTCACTATTTATCCTTGTTAACTTCCACCAAACGTTAACTCTCTATAAAGTATTATGTAGTTACTATTTCTACTTCCCAGTCTTTAATAATATTTTAATATAATGGTTAGTTTTTTTCAAGATATATTAATTCTTTTTTTCGTCGTTACTATCTTGATTATCTTGTTTCTCTTTTTGTTCGGCCATTTTTTTAAGCAATTCTTCAGCATACATTCTTTTTTGTGCATCAGATATCATAAGAGCCATTTTTTTATAGGTTCTATTTGATAAGGCAAAAGCTCCTAAGAATAATGCAAAGTATAAAACCACTCCATAACTTAATAAGCTATTAAGAGTAATTGCAATCATAATTGGAGTAATGGCAAAAACAATAATCTTGAATAACTGTTTACCTGGCATTACTTGTCTAAATGATAACATAAAGATATAATTGATAAAGGCAATTAATAAATACACAAAGATATTAGAAATGACTACACCAATTATCGCAGGAATTCCAAATGTCCATTTATATGCAAGAGTAATCTCTTCTATACCATCACATAAGTTAGTTAAAATACTTTCTTTATCTTTAAAGTCAATATTACTTAAACTTGATGGTAATTCATTAATCTTAACACTATAGTATTTTTGCCCCATCAAGGTTAAAAATACCTCATCTTGATATACAACAATTGATATTTCATCACTTTTAACTTCACTATACTTATTTGGATCACCGATTAAATAAATCGCAATACCAAAATTAGTTATTTTTTCATACCCATCTTTTTCAGTACAACTTAACACTCCATCAACGACTGTACAAGCCACATCTTGACTAATAATATCATTTGAAATTTCTAAACGATCACTATAATCCATTCCTTTATATAAAACAACACTTAAGATTGTGCCAATAGACATTATAACTGCGATTACTAAGATATAAAATAAAACAAAAAAACCTTTTTTATTTCGTGATTCAATTACACCTTGAGGATTTACAAAAGAATCTCCAAACAAATGAAACATAACGCCACAATTAATAAGTTTAATTTAAATTAAACCTACTATTACTCCTTTCAAAAACAATTAATAATACTACAAATACTAATACCAAAATTTCGTATCTCATTAAGAGATTATAACACAAAAATTAAATTTTAACCAACTAATATAGAATATTATCATACAAATGTGTTAAAATTATGATAACTTTTAAAAAGGTAGGTTAATAAAAATGAAAAGATATCGTCAATTATCTGAGTATAATCAAGAAAAATATCATAAAAAAGTTTATAAAATTTCCTTAAATGGTGGTTTTACCTGTCCTAATAAAGATGGTAAATTATCTAAAACAGGGTGTATATATTGTTCAAAACTTGGTTCAGGAGATTTTGCTGGAAACATTACTGATTCACTTGAAACACAGTTTTTAAAAATAAAAGAAATGATGGCTTCTAAGTGGCACGAAGGCTTATACATTGCTTATTTTCAAGCAAATACTAACACATACGCTAGCGTAAATAAATTAAAAGAAATTTATGAACCAGTCTTAAAGTTTGATGAAAAAATAATTGGTTTAGCTATTTCGACACGTCCTGATTGTTTATCAGATGAGATTTTAAATTATTTAGAAGATTTAAATAAACGAACGGAATTAACAATTGAGCTTGGTTTACAGTCAATGCATGAAGAAACTTTAAAATATATTAACCGGCAACATGACTTAAAAACTTTTGATGATGCGGTACTCGAATTAGCTAAAAGACATATTAACGTTGTTGTACATATTATCAATGGTTTACCTAATGAGACTAAAGAAATGATGTTAGAAACAATTGAACACTTGAATCATCTTCCAATTAGTGGAATTAAGATTCATATGCTACATGTCATGAAGGATACTATCTTGGGAGATGTTTACTTAAAAAAACCTTTTAAGATTCTTACTTTAGATGAATACATTGATATTGTGACAACCCAAATTGAACATTTAAGAAAGGATATTATCATCCATCGCTTAACAGGCGATGCTCCTAAAGATTTATTAATTGCGCCTTTATGGACACTTAAAAAATTTGTAGTTTTAAATAATATTGATAAGGAATTAATCAAGAGGGATTCTTATCAAGGAAAATTATATAAAGAATAAAAAAAAGCGAGGCAACTCGCTTTTATTATTCTTTAATATACTGAATATCAAATGTAATAACGACATTTACATCTGAGTATCCGTTTAATTTAAATTTTGATTCAATAAGTTCTTTAATTTCGCTATTTTTATATTTAAAGTCTACAGGGACTAAAACATCAAAAATTAAATTTGTATGGGTTTCACCTTTAACAATTCTAAAATCATGAAAAGATAAACTCTCGTCGGCTTCTTTTAAATATTCTTCCGTAAGATCTCTAAATTTTATTGTTTCAGAGCCTTTATTATCAATTGGGTCCATATGAATAACTAGTTCGACATTATATGTATCCTTTATATATTTTTCAATGTTATCAATGATATCATGACTAATCGTTATTTTCACATCTTCAGGAACTTCAACATGTAAGCTCATATAAATTTTATTTGCTCCATATGAATGATATAGTAGGTCATGAACACCCAGTACACCATCAAATCCTTTGATTTCTTCAACAATTTTTTTTATAAATTCTGGATCGACCTTTTCACTAATAAGCGGAGAAATAGTATCTTTAATTAAATCAATACCTGCTTTAATAATAAAAATTGAAACAATTAAACCAAAATAACCATCTACGTTATATGATGTAAATCGATAAATTAACACTGATAATAAAACCATTAAAGTTGATAACACATCGTTAAATGAATCTTTACTAGTAGCCTTAAGTGCCAAGGAATCAATCTTTTTAGATAATTTCAAATATGTACTACCCTGCCAGATTTTAACACCAATTGAGACTAATAAAATAATGATAGTTATGTAACTAAACTTAACTTCGGTTGGTTTAATTATTTTTTCAATTGACATTTTAAAAAGTGATAATCCCACCATTAAAATTACAAACGAAACAATTAATCCTGTTACATATTCTAATCTTTCATGACCATAAGGATGTTCTTCATCAGCTGGCTTAGATGATAGTTTAAAACCAATGATGGTAATAACTGAACTACAAGCGTCTGATAAGTTATCAATTCCATCAGAAATAATTGCTAAGGAACTGCTTATTACCCCAATTATAATTTTCATTGAGGAAATAATAATATTCGTAATAATTCCAAAAATACCAGCAAAAATGCCATAAGAATTACGGACCTTAGCATCTTTGATATCATCACTATTTTTAATAAAAATTTTAATCAATTTGTTGATCATATTCGTCGACCTTCTTATAATATGTTTCTCTTTTTTGATAATTCAAAAGTTTAGCAAAAATAATAAAAGGTAAAACGGATAGGACCTTATTATATTCTAAAACTTTGATATCATATTTTCTTCTTTCATCGATCAAGCGCTCATAAGCTTCAAAAACGTAAAAGTTATCTTCATTTTTTTCTAAAGTATCAATAGCTTTTTTTATCAATTCAATTAAATTTTTCTTTTCTTCTAGTGATAAATACTTAATTACTTTATCTTTATAAAAGTCTAATCCATCAAATTCAACATTCTTTAGAACTAAATTGTAGGCTTTTCTAAGTTCAATATCAAATTTGGCACTTGATTTATTGATTGAATAATTTTTTTTACCTAAATAACGCATAATGAAAATGCCAGGAATAACCATCATTCCTAAAATAACGGCTATAATTATGGCTATTTCAATCAAAAAAACAATTTTGACTAAAAACATGTTATTACCTACTCTCTATTTTAGAAATTTTTTTAACTCCTCAACTTTATCAAGCTTTTCCCAAGGTAAATTCAAATCATTACGTCCAAAGTGTCCATAAGCAGCAACTTGACGATAAATTGGTGACTTTAAGTTTAATTTTTCAATAATTGATGCAGGACGTAAATCAAAGTTTTTATTAACAATATCAACTAATTCCTCAGTTGTAAATTTTGATGTACCAAAATCATTAACATAAATACTGATTGGTTTTGCGACACCAATCGCATATGAAACTTGAATTTCTAACTTTTTAGCAATACCTGCCGCAACCATGTTTTTAGCTACATAACGACATGCATAAGCAGCGCTTCTGTCAACCTTTGATGGGTCTTTACCACTGAAAGCTCCACCACCATGATGAGCAGCCCCACCATATGTATCAACAATAATCTTACGACCAGTTAAGCCTGTATCGCCTTGTGGACCACCAATAACGAATCTTCCGGTTGGATTAATTAAAATTTTAGTGTTTTTATCTATTAATTTTGGATCAATTACTTGATTGATAACTCGCTCAATAATCGCATTTCTAATTTCTTCATTAGTGATATCAGGTGCATGTTGAGCTGAAATAATTACTGTATCAACGCGTATAGGCGTATCATCTTCATATTCTATCGTCACTTGTGTTTTTCCATCTGGACGTAAGAATGGTAATTCTCTATTTTTTCTTACATAAGACAATCTTTTAGCTAGTTTATGAGCTAAGACAATAGGTAGTGGCATATATTCTGGTGTTTCATCTGTTGCATAACCAAACATAATACCTTGGTCCCCTGCACCTTGTTCCTTACTTAAAGTTGCATCAACACCAACAGCGATATCAGGTGATTGTGGATCAATCGCAACTAAAACTGCTAAATTATCAGCGTCAAAGCCAAATTTACCTCTGTCATAACCAATTTGTCTTACAGTTTCTCTAACAATTTCTTGAATATCAACATAAACGCTTGTTGTAATTTCGCCAGCTACTAAAGCTAATCCAGTTGCACACATCACTTCAACCGCAACTCGAGCATTTTTATCTTCTTTAATTATATGGTCGAGGATCGCATCTGAAATTTGATCACAAATTTTATCTGGATGTCCTTCTGTTACTGATTCTGATGTCATAAATCTTCTCATGTTTTTCCTCCTAGTAAAAGCCTTGATAAATTCTTTCAAATTCATCGGCATATTTTATAAACCTTTCTAATATATCATAATCAAAATATTTGACAAACTCTAATTTTAAAAGTTCAATTGTCCTTTGATGATTTAGCTGTTTCTTATAACTTCTGTCCTGTCTTAATATTTCATACATTTCAGAAAGTAATATAATCTGCGATTCTCTATTATTTTGAATTAAATTCATTTCTTTTATGAATTCTTCACTCGTATTTTTTTCAAAATGCGTTCTTATTATATTTTCTGCCTTTTTATTTAACTGAAGCCGTTTAATTATTACCGAACCAATTAAGGTTTTATCCCTAATAAGTTTAAAATCACTCTCATCTAAGATTTCTTCATCATCAAATTCAGAAATATTTAAGTATTCAAGCTTGTCATAATGAACAATAGAATAGTCATATATCTCTTTACAAATTTTTGGTGAGTAATTTAGTATCTGTGCAAGTTTTTGTGACATTCTTGCTATTCTTAATGAAGCGACTTTCTGTTGCATATTATCGCCTTTATCATTATAAACCTTAATTACATCAAAAACATCAGAAACGACAATCTTAAAATCTTTTTCCATATTTCTTCTTTTAAGCAGTTCTTCTTTTCGTTTACGATTGATTTTTTCAGATATTGAAGTTGTAGCGTATAAGGCAATCATAATAATAACTAATACTAATGTTCTAAGTATTATATCACTAATTATTTGCGGATGTAATACAAAGATATAATCAAATAGTTCTTTTAATGTTGATGCAACCTGATATAGAGGATATAGAACCGTTATATGAATGATTGTCATCAAAATCAAGATCCATTTAAAAGTTATTTTAAGTAATTTTGAGTCTTGATATAACGCAAGTATAACAAGGGCAAAATATATTAACGAATAACTAGCCTGCGTAATACTAAAATAATATTCATTATTCAAATCCACTGAAACAGTTAATTTTACATATACTGCAATCGTCATTATAATAATATAAACAGAAGAAATATACATAGCTAACTGTTGCTTAAGAAGCGTTCTTGGTTCTTCATTAATTACCCGTTTTAAAGCAAGATTAATGAAATACATAATGATAAAGAATATTAAAGCAATAATAATGTTTGTTCCTTTAGAACCTATAAGCGTAAAAATAATGAATATCGAGTTAGTGACAAATAGAATATTTTTTATTACAACATTACGCCTATATAAGACTGATGTTTCATCTAAGATATCTACACCAACTTCAAAAGAAAATTTATTAGTTATTATTTTAACAAACTCTTGAAACCATTTTTTAAAACTCTTTTGGATTCTCTTTTCTTTTTTAACGCGTAAAAGACCTGACTTTTTACTTTTTCCAGGTTCATCGTTGTTTAAAATTTTATTATTACCGCTAGATGTTTTTTTGTTCTTAAAAAAATCTTCTAGTTCTTTTTCGCGTTCATCCATTTTGAAACTCCGTTAAATATCTAATTTAAGCTCCGTAATACTTGGGTCCCTATGAGCATCAATTTCATTTTCTACTTGCGCAACTCTTGTTGAAGCACAGGCTGCAATAGCTCCGACAATGTCATCTAAGAATGTGTGACATTCACTACTGTCTGCTTTGCCTCTTTCATTTAAATCTTTAATTATTAATGGCTTGTTAACGTCAATTTCTCCAAAGTTTGTCTTACCAATAGTTCCATACAAACCGGCAATTTCCAAACCAAAAAGTTCATCAACCCCAAACATTCCTAAGTCACTGTCAAGAATTGTCTGTAAAGGTTCTGATAATCTTTTTTGTTCTGTTAAAACATCAAGTTCAACTCCTAATTGAACAATATGAAATACATCGCGTAATGATAAAATTTTTTCAACACTTAAAATACATTCGCGCATTGAAATATCTGGTTTCCATCTTGATTGTTGACGAAATGCAATTTCTGCAATATCTTTAATTGTTACTCCACGCTTATTTAAGGCTTTAACATTTAGTTCAAACATTTCTTCACGTGAAAATAGATTTTTTGTTTTTCCCATCTTAATTCACCTCATCTTTTAATTATATCATATATAATTATTTTTTGTCTATTATTTGAACATTTCCCCGATTTTAAAGACGCTTTTACCTATTCCATTCATAAAATCTTTAATTCCCATTTCCTTTTTACCTGGATATTTGATTTTATTTATTAAAATTAATTTATCTTTTGTGGAAACATAGACATTTCCCTTCGTGATCTCCTCAATTGTACCAGCTTCTTTAGTAGATGGTTTATCAGTGATAATTACTTCTAAGATTTGAATATCAATATCGTTTAAAATAGTATAAGCAAGTGGTTGAGGATTTAAAGCCCGGATATGATTGAAAATTTCTTTTGCACTTCTGTTCCAGTCAATCTTTTCTTCTTCTCTTGTTATATTATATGCATAAGTAACTTGACTTTCATCTTGAATAATACGTTCTACTTTATTTTCTAAAATTAAGTTAATTCCCTTGATTAAAAGATCTTTACCTAACTCTGATAGTTTATCTTGGACATTCTTTAAATTGTCAGTATCAAGAATTTTTACACTTTCCTGTAAGATTATATCGCCGGCATCCATTTTCTTAACCATATACATAATGGAGATTCCAGTTTTATCATCACCAGCCATAATAGATTTTTGAATTGGTGCTCCACCACGATATTTTGGAAGTAGACTGGCATGAACATTAATTGCTCCATACTTAGGATAATTTAGTATAATATCTGGAATCATTTGTCCAAATGCACATGTTACAATTAAATCAGGTTGAGCTGCCAAAACCTCCTCATATTCTTTTCTAATTTTTACTGGTTGGAATACTTTGATATTATGGCTTAAAGCACACTTTTTGACTGGTGGTGATGTTAATTCTTTTTTTCTCCCAACTTCCTTATCAGGTTGAGAAACAACAAGTACAACCTCATAATGTTTAATTAATTCTTCTAAAACCGGTACTGCAAATTCCGGTGTTCCCATAAATACAACTCTCATTTTATAGCCTCCTAAACAATCCGACTTGGAAATTTATCAATTTGGAAAATGACGTTCTCCTCTGTCAGTTTTTCATAAATTTTATTTAAAGTTTCTTTTAAATTAACTTCACTTTTATACTTCATTAAAACAAAAACACTATATAGATTATTAATTTTAGAAATATCAGGAATCGTTGGTCCTAATATAATTTTTTCTGTTTTAATGTTATCATCTAACTCTTTTTTAACTTCTAAAGCTTTTAAAAATGCGACTTTTAAGTCTTTATGTTTAATTTCAATCTGCATCATAAAATAAAATGGTGAATATTTTGCTAAAAATCTTGTTTTAAGCTCGCGTTCATAAAAAGCTGAGTAATTATTTTCACAAGCCAATTTTATCGCATAATGCGTTACATCATGTGACTGGACAATAACCTCACCTTTAAGTTTACCTCGTCCTGCTCTTCCGGCTACTTGAGTTAAAAGATCATAAGTATTTTCAGCACTTCTAAAATCTGGTACCTTAAGTAATAAATCAGCCGCAACAACACAAGCAAGTGTCACATCATGATAATCCAAACCTTTTGCAATCATCTGCGTACCAATCAAGATATCGCCATCTTTTTCAAACTCATTTAATAATCTTTCATGTGACCCTTTAGCACTAGTTGTATCATTATCCATTCGAATAATTTTGGCATCATTAAACTTACTTTCAATTTCTTCAACTATTCTTTCAGTACCAAGTCCCACTTGTCTTAAATAAGTTGATCCACAGCTTGGGCACTTATTAACAAGAGGTGTCTCATAACCACAGTAATGGCACATAAGTTTATTCTTGTCCTTATGGTAATGTAATGAAACATCGCAATTTGGACATTTTACTACAAAGCCACAAGCACGACACATAACAAAATTTGCATAGCCACGCCTATTCAAAAGGATAATCACTTTCTCTTTTTTCTTCAAGCGATCATTAACCGCATTAATCATAATTTCGGATAAATTACCATAAATGCCTTTTTTAAATTCTTCATTCATGTCAACAAGTGTCATCTTTGGCATTTCCATTTTATTTATTCTACTTTTAAGTTCAAGCAACGTATAAAGACCTTTTTTAGCTCTAGCATAATCTTCAACAAGAGGTGTTGCACTACCAAGAAGTAGAGGAATTTCGTTATACTTAGCCCGAGCTAAAGCCACATCATTCGCATAGTATTTTGGCGCATCATCTTGTTTATAAGATAATTCGTGTTCCTCATCAATAATGATTAACCCTAAATTATTAAATGGTAAAAAAATCGCTGACCTAGCACCGATTGCAATTTTGGCTTCCCCTTTTTTTACTCTTCGCCATTCATCATAGCGCACACTATCACTTAAGCCACTATGAAATATCGCAACTAAATCATGAAAATGACTTCTAAAGCGATGAACCATCATCGGTGTTAACGTAATTTCTGGAATAAGTAGTATTACATCCTTACCATCTTTAACTACTTCTTCAATAAGTTTTAAATATACTTCTGTTTTACCTGAACCAGTAACACCATGAAGCAAAAATGTCTCATTTTTATTCTTCGATTTCAATACTTCATTAACTACTTTATTTTGTTCGTCAGTTAATGTAATATTTTTATCTGCCAATGGCTTTAATAACTGATAATCACGGTATTCTTCTTTATATACAACTTTTAAGCAATCCTTTTTTACTAAGGCATTAATAACAGCAGGTGAAGCATTAATATTACTAGCTAATACTTCTTCCTCTTTATCAAAAAAAGCCATTACCTTTTTCTGTAGCGGACTTAAATTATCTTTATAAGTAATCTTACTTAAATATTTTATTTTTTTTATAGTTTCTTTTCTTTTATAATTTTCAATTAATTTTAAATTACCGTTCTTAATTTCTTTTTTAATTGCAGGTAAATCTTTAGAATTAATCTTATTATAATCTAATTCCTTTTTATTTTGAAATAAGCTTTGAATATATAAATCGACTAACCCATTTATTACTACCTTTTTCTCATGCTTAACATTCAAAAAGTTAGGAAGCATAGTTTGATAATACATAAAACGTGGATAAATCATTTTTTCATGAAGATAATCACCAATGTATAATAATTCCTGATTTATCAAAGGATATATATCAAGCACATCAATAATTTCTTTTAAATTTTCAAACTCGCTTTCATTCTTTAGTTCTTTTACAAAACCCATTCGTTTCATATTGCCAAAAGGAACATATACTCTAGAACCAGCTTCAATGATTATTTCAAACTCTTTAGGAACTAAATAATCAAAAACGCGATCTAAGCTTTGAACTTTTAAATCAACTATGACGCTTGCAATCATGAGTATACCTCCTTCCAATTTGTAAATATTATATCATATCTTAAATTAGTTTAAAATGCTTTAAAGCATTATATATCCCATCTTTGTCTGAGGAGTCTGTAACATATTTTGCATTCTTTTTAGTACTTTCTGTAGCATTTCCCATTGCAATACCAACACCTACAGAACTTATCATCTCAATATCATTTTCACCATCACCAAAAGCATATATGTCTTCTTTTTTATAACCATTTTTATATGCATACCATAAAACAGAAGATGCCTTAGAAACCTCTTTAGGAAAAATATCACAGCCATTAATTTTCCAGCTCACACAAGAAAAATCAGGCAAAAGTTTCTCTAATCCTTTAATCTCATCATCACTTGCGAAGGCCCAAGCCATAGCTATACCTTCTTCTTTATCTAAGCTTGGATTAATTTCTGGTAAAGTCATCCTAACATTATCAAAACAGCTCTTGACAAAGTCATTAGTTTCCGATATAGTTGATTTAGTAGTACCAACTAATCCATATATCATATTTAAATCATGGAATATATCTTTCATTTTTCTTAGGTCTTCCATCTTTAAATAATTTGCATAAATTATTCCATTATTGTGAATAATTATTTGGCCATTAATAGTAACAAAAGTGTCAAAATACTCCTTTATATTATCAATTGTGTACATATCATAGATCGCTCTACCACTCGCAATTGCTATTTCAATATTAGGATTTTTCTTTAGTTCTTGTAAGGCTTTAATCGTTGATGGTAAGACTCGACCAGTCACATGATCAAAGAGTGTTCCATCAATGTCAAAAAAAATTATTTTTCGATCCATTTGTATATCACCACTATGATTATATCAAAAAAACATTTGTTTTGCTATTTTTCATTTTAAAATAGTACTGAAAACATTCTCATTGATTTTAAATCACATTTATATGTAAAAATTTACAACTTGTGTTATAATAATATGGAAAATTATTTTATTAATTTTAAATTTAATTTATACATAAATAAATATAGAAAGAAGACGTCATTATGCAAAAAACACTTTTTAAAGAAGGCGAGATTGGCGTTTTCGCACTAGGTGGCCTCGGTGAGGTCGGAAAAAACTTATATTGTGTAGAAACACAAACTGAAATCATCATTATTGATTCTGGTTTACTTTTTCCTGATGAACAAATGTTAGGTATTGACTATGTTGTTCCAGACTACACATATTTAATAGAAAATGAAGAAAAGATTCGTGGTCTTTTTATTACTCATGGTCACGAAGACCATATTGGTGGTATTCCTTTTTTATTAAAGCAAGTTAAAATCCCTCGAATCTTTGCGAATGGCTTAAGCGTCGGTCTTATTAAAAACAAATTAGAAGAATATCGTGAATTAAAACCAAATTTTTATGAATTTAGTGAAAACGAAATAATTAAATTTAAAACCTTGGAGGTTGGATTTTTTAGAACTAGTCACTCAATTCCTGACTCATTTGGAATTATGATTAAAACGAGCGCAGGTGTAATTGTCCATACTGGTGACTTTAAGTTTGACTTTACTCCGACAACCAACAAAGAATGTGACTACCAAAAAATTGCAAGAATTGGTCAAAGAGGTGTATTATGCCTTCTTTCCGATTCAACTAACAGTGAACTAGAAGATTTTACAATTTCTGAAAGAGTAGTATCACAAACAATTAAAGATTTATTTAAAAACATTAAAGGTCGAGTTATTATTGCTACCTTCTCATCAAATGTTCACAGAATCCAACAAATCGTTGAAGCATCACTTGAAACAAATAGAAAAATTGCAGTTGTTGGTAGAAGCATGGAAAAGAACTTAGCTGTTGGGGAGGAAATGGGTTATATCAAAGCGCCAAAGGGAACATTCATTTCTTATAAGGAACTTAATAATTATAAGAAGGAAGAATTGACAATTATGTGTACTGGCTCACAAGGTGAACCACTAGCAGCTTTATCGAGAATTGCTTCTGGTGCCCATAAACAAATTACCTTAATTCCTGGCGATACAGTAATTTTTTCATCTTCACCAATTCCTGGTAACGTTGAAAGCGTAGAAAAAACAATTAATCTCTTATATAAAAACGGGGCAGAAGTTATAACACATTCACCATTTAATGATATTCATTCATCTGGACATGGTGGTCAAGATGAGTTAAAACTTATGTTAAAATTATTAAAACCTAAATATTTTATGCCAATTCATGGTGAATACCATATGTTAAAAGTTCATGGACAATTAGCGATTGATACTGGTGTAAAAAAGGAAAATGTCTTTTTACTAGATAATGGTCAGGTCTTAGCTTTATCAGAAAATAATGCTTATATAGCTGGCAAAGTACATGCATCTAACGTTTTTGTTGATTCAACAGGTATTGGTAATATCGGTACTCAAACCATTAGAGATAGAAAAATGTTAGCTGAAGATGGAATACTTGCATGTATCTTTACTATTTCACGTGATAAAAAACTATTATCACAACCTTCTATCGTATCTAAAGGTTTTGTTTTCTTAAAAAATAATGAACAATTAATTAAAGGATTACAGGAGCTAGCAACATCAACTATTAAAAAGAGTTTAGAATCTCCTAAATACAATATAAATAGCTTAAAACAAGATGTAACGAAAGTCTTATCTGATGAAATATTTTTAAAAACGAAACATGAACCAATTGTTATTCCTGTAGCGATGACAATATAAAAAAGGCTGTGAAAAGCAAAACTTTTAAAGGTTTGGCCTCACAGCTTTTTTTTATAACTAATAAAATAATACTTAAAAAACGAATATTAGATTATAACTTGTGAATACACAAATAGAAAAACTCCTTTTGTATACTATAATTAGACAGACATTGTCTATTAAATTATTCAACAGTATATATTTTTTGATTTCTACTTTTTGGTTTATTTGGGATAGTATATGCAAGTATTCCTTGTTCGATTAATGGAATAACGTATGAATTTATAAAATAAGCAGGATGCTTTTCGTCATACCCAAAGAATTTCGCCAAAGATTCTTTTGTTCTAGGAGTTTTACAGTATGTTTTTATTTTAGATACAAAGTCATCATTAACAATATTTGCTTTTTTTGAATTGTATAAAGTAACTTTAAATGTTCCCCTTATGCTTTCGAATTTTGGTTCCATTAATCCAGCTTTTTTCATTTCTGCATAAATTGTAGGAATTCCTGAATATCTATTTTCTGTTACTTCTAATGTTTCTAACACTGAAGCAATAAATGGATTTCTAATATCAGAATGTATCTTTCCTAAATCATCAAGTGAAAGCCTACCATATAAACCTCCGGGGTTTGATATTTCGATTCTATCATCAAAAATAGTTAATCTAATTGGATCATTTTCTGTATGAATACTATAATCCCTATGAATTAATGCATTTAAAATTATTTCTCTTATTGCTTTAATAGGATATTCTAGTACATCTTCACGAATGCCACTGTCATTAATTCTTGTAGCTTTTTTAATATTATTAATAACAAAAGAAATTGCTAGTTTTAACATTTCGCTTATCGTTCCATTTAATCTTTTATTATCTAAGAATCTTATTCCGTTTTTATCTTCAACTCCATAATCATTAGTTGAACATCTGACTGCAACAATATCTAAATTAGGAGAAAATATTTGTGGATATTTACCAAAATTCAATATACCACAAACTGTTGGATAATCATTTTTATCAACTATTCCATTCATTTTTAATATTGTATCTTTATCTAAATTAATTAAATTAGGTTTTATTGATATAATTTTATCTAAAAAAGCATTTATAGATATTTCGTTAAATATATTTTTTTCAATTCTTTCTTTACTACGCAATTCATCTTCTGTCTTGTACTTGAAAGCATCAAAACTATAAATTTCATAATCTGTCATTGGCAAATCAGCATCCCCAACGCGAATATATGACCCTTTCATTTTACCTTTTCCAGAATAGTAACATGGTTTATTAAAAACATCTAATTCTGGGATTTCAGCTGATGCGACAATTTTGCCATTATATTCACATATAGTAATTATTGGTCTAATTTTAGGCTCCATCATCAATGACTGCTCAGTTATTCTTTTTTGAAAAATATCAGGATTAGTAATCCCGCAAATATCATAATTGTTTTTTTCATCAACACCAAAGATTATAATACCTCCTGATGTATTTGAAAAACTAGAAAAAGTATCATATAAATTTTCAGGGACACCATCTTTAGCTTTTTTAAATTCAATGTTATTAGTTTCAGTTTGTAAAGAAATAATATTTTCAATTAAATTAATTAACTCTTTTGCTTGCATATTCATCAAATCCTTTCCCACTATTATTATACTACAAAATTAATAAAATATCAATTAATTAGGAAAATAATTTTATTTTACGAAAATACAAAAATAATTTAGAAAATTAATCACGAAAATATTTTTTAAATTTTTCCTTATTTTTAAACTTTATGCATGTGTATGTGTTCGAATGTGTTTGAATAAAGTTCGCATATTTTATAATACATGATCGATGAACTTGTAATATATTTTAATAGTCCTTGGATTATCTCTATATCCAACTTCTATTCTAGATATTAACGAATGAACTATTAGAGAATTAAGTTCTTTAAATTCTAAAAATTTATTTACTTTTTCTTTTAATAATTTGTAATTTTCTATTGTAGACTCTTCTTGTTTTAAATTTTTAAGTATTTCTATCTCACTAACTATTTTCTTTTGTTCTTCTTGATATTCTTTAATCATTTTAGATGAAGTATCACAATCATATTTTTAAACTCATCATCATATCGACAGCTTCTTGCCATTATAGACACTTTCTTTGCTGTTATTAATTATATCATAATTATTTGTCTAACTAAATGTGTCTATATATCTATACTAGAACCAATAGTACAGCTGAACTAATTGATGTTTTAATTGTTAAGTTCCATAATTCTAATATTCCTCAAGTTATTAATGCCTACAAGCTTTTGAAAAATTGACGCCAAGAAATTATTAACTCTTTTAATCGAATTAATGGACATGTTATTAGTAATAGCAGACTCGAACGTACTAATTGAGACAAAAAACGATAATTAAACAAGCATATGGCTTCAAGAATTTTAATAGGCTTAGAAATCGAATTATGTATATTTAAAATAAGGATGTTCCTTTATTAGGTTATAAGTGACATTAATATTAAAAAATGTATTGGGAAAAATCCAACACATTCATTTATTTAAAGCTACATATCAATGATTTTTAAAGCTTTTACTTACCTACATATCAATTTTTTAAAGGACCTTTTTAAAGGTTTTCTTACACAGCATTTTTTACATTATATCGATTTGCGATAAGACTTTTTTATTAAAAATATCTTTTATTTCGGGAGTGATCTTAATTAAATGCGTACAAGCTAAAAGAATAATCTCTGTATCTTTATCAATAATTTCTTTTAGGCGCTCTAATTCATCTTTTATATCTAGATTATGTTCAATTCTTCTAATTAGCTCTTGAACCGCAATTTCTTCATACTCTATATTATTTTCTATAAATATCTTTTGATATACCTGACTATTAATTAATGCCTCACTACCTAAAAGTGTAATCTTTTGAATATTATTATCTTTAAAATATTTTGAGAACATCGAAATCATATCCACTATTGGAACTTGATATTTCCTTTTTAAATCCTCATAAATAAGAGCAGAAATTGTATTGCATGCCAAAATAATCTTCTTAACACCAATTCTCAATAACTCCTCAATTAAAAAGCTAACTCGTAAAAATAACTCCTCTTTAGTTTTCTTACCATAAGGAAAAAATAAAGTATCAGAAAGATAAATAAATTGATCATTTTTATTTTCTTCTAATACTTTTTTTATAATATTTAAGCCACCAATCCCTGAATCAATAACCCCAACCAGCACATTTTCACCTATTCTTCAAACTTAATATCTATCTTACCATTACATAATTTTTTAAAATATTTGAATACTTCCTTCGTATATGTCGCATCAACAAGCGCATCATGCGACTGGTCCTCTTTTTCGCCAGTATACTTAGCATATGTATTAAATAGTCCTAAATCATTTTTTAAGGAAAAATAATTCTTATGTACTTTTAATAAATCGACAAAACGAATTTGCGTATTTAAATTAGGTAAGTCATTGATAATATATGCTTCTTTAAGTGATAATATGTCATTTCTCCCCCATACAACAACCATTGGGTGATACTCATCAATAATGCTTTTAAGTTTATCATAAAACTCCTTAAAGCTAATGCCCGACATAACATCTTCTTTGTTTATATGTAAAAATTTAACCGCTCTACTTGATAATTCTTTTTCTCTTGTTGGTTTAATATACAAGAGATTTTTTTCGATTACTACATCATTTTTGTTACACAAAACATAACCTGCTTCAATAACTTCGGAAACATACGTCCCAAACTCACCATACTCAGGCATCGTCATCTCTAAATCCAAGAACAAATGATTGCCCTCTTCATTAATTAAGTCTTTAATTCCCGCCTTAATCATTGTAACATCATAAAATATTTCGCTACCATGTTTTTTCGGATACATTATTTTAATTATTGATTCAATCTTTTTAGCTGATTTCCCGTGAATAATTTTTTTAACATCTAGTGTATTAAAATAAATAATGATATCTTCATCTAAATATTTCTGAAAAGCGGAAAACAAGCTTTTTGTGGCATAGTAATAAGCCACGTGATCATTCTCAATAATACTAATTATTCTTTCATTTTCTATTACTTCATGTACAAATCCGTATACTACCATAAAATCACCGCAAGTATTTTATCATAAAATACGCATTTTACGACATATCTTTTTTATCTAATATTTAGATAATTTTTTAAAATATAATTATTTAAATATTTTTTTGCTCTCTTTTTAATAAATCTTTCCAAAATATATCATGTAAAATTAATGTCTAGAAAAAAAATACTGATAATTATAAAGTTTTTACTATTTATATTTAGAAAAAAATAGCAATCATTTATGACCGCTATTGTATTTTGATTATATTTAATTTAATTAATTCTAATATTGCCTGCGTTCTGCCTTTAACGTTTAATTTTTGTATAACATTAGAAATATGATTTCTAACTGTTTTTTCGGATATAAATAATTTTGTGGCGATATCACTTGTATTATAATTAATAATTAACAAATCAAATATTTCTTTTTCCCTTTTTGTTAAAAAATTTGGGCTATCCATAAATCTCCCCTAACCTCAATATATATTATGAGAATCATTCCAAACTGCCACAAAGTTTTTCTTTTAAATTCTTAATTGCATTAGTTGATAAGCCTAATTTCTTTAAATCATCATCGCTTGCGTTCATGATATTATCTACTGTTTTATATTCTTTTATTAGCTTTTCTTTCGTTTTTTCACCAATTAATAAAATATTATCAAGAATGGAATTAAAGGCTTTTTTGCCACGTAAACTTTTATGAAAAGTTATCGCAAATCTGTGTACTTCTTCTTGTAGCTCCACTAAAAAGAAATAAAGCTTACTATGTTTATTTAAGTCATATTCTTGATTATTAAAAAGTAATTTTTCCGTTTGGTGCTTATCGTTTTTAATTAAACCTACAATTCTTATATTTAAATTTAAGCTATCAAGAATCTCTTTTGCAGCTTTAACCTGAGTTACACCACCATCAACCACTAATAAATCTGGTAAAATTGTATTTTCAGTCAATGCCTTATAATATCTTCTATATATTACTTCTTTCATTGAATTATAATCATCAATGCCCTGCACTGTTTTTATATTATATTTCCTGTACTCATTTTTATCTTTTTTACCATTAGTATAAACCACCATCGAAGAAACTGGGTTAACCCCAAAGGTATTCGAGTTATCGAAAGCTTCAATTCTTTTAGGATATACGCCTATAATTTTTTCTAATTCCTCAAGAGGTGTTTGAAAATTTTGATCAATTACTAACCTTGTTTCCAGTGATTCTTTAGCATTTTCATAAGCCATTTCCACAAGTTTTTTCTTGTCGCCTTTTTTTGGAACAATAATTTCTGCACTTAAGCCCAAATCTTTTAATAAATTATATTCACCATCCGGTAAAATTATCATTTTAGCGGGAATTACATCCTGATAATACGAAACAATATAACTTTCAAATTCTTCATAAGGATCATTATATATTTCACTAATTATTGTATTTCTCTTAATAATTTTCCCTCTACGATATAAGAATATTTCAATAGCAATTAAGGAATTAATTGTGTAATAGTTAAATATATCAGCCTCTTTTAAATCATTGATAATAATTTGTTTATTATTTTGAATTTCAAAAAGTGAATTTAACTGATTACGATAAATTAAAGCATTCTCAAAATCAAGTTTTTCTGAAGCTTCCTGCATTTTAGACTCTAAGTCATTAATAATTTCTTTATCATGACCGTTTAAAAATCCTTTAATCTTTTTTAAATACAACTCATATTCACTTTTTTCAACCTTGTTTATACAAGGAGCAAGGCAATTACCAATATGCCAGTAAATACATTCCTTTTTAGGAATTTTTGCACATTTTCTTAAAGGATATAAGCGGTTTAATAAATCAATAGTTTCCCTTGCATCTTTGACATTTGGATATGGTCCAAAAAGGTTCTTACTATCTTTTTTAACGTTTCTTGTGATGATTAATTTGGGATTATCCTCATTAGTTATCTCAATATATGGATATGTCTTATCATCCATTAAATCAATATTATAGCGGGGACGATATTTCTTTATAAGCGAGATTTCAAGAAGTAGCGCTTCAACTTCAGTTGTGGTAATAATATATGTAAAATCAACAATATTGCTAACGAGTTTGGTTGTTTTTAAATCATGAGCGCCAATAAAATATGATCTAACACGATTTTTTAAATTTTTTGCTTTTCCTACATAAATAATTACGCCATCACTATTTAGCATTTGATAACTACCAGGCTTATCTGGAAGTAACGCTAGCTTTTCTTTTATATTTTCGTTCATCTATATCACCATAAATTATTATACAATATTTTTAATTAAATCAGAAAATTTTTTCATAAAGTAATTTAATGTCTATCTAGTTTATATATGAAAATTATAAGAAGATAACTTAATAAATTTTTAAATTTTTAACTGAAAATCTTTTAATTTTAAAAATAAGATTTTTTCTTAGATTGTTCTTTATGAACTAAGATAAAAAAAGGCCGTATACTCCATAGATTTTAAAATCTATTTTTTTACAGTCTCCTTTTTTTATCACCTATATATTATAAAACACTCACTTATCTAAATACACAAAATTACTAATTATACTAATTATTAAATCATTTCCATTAATATGCTTTAGTTAATGATATATTTAGAACTGTTTCAAATACCTTGTAAATATAAATTAAGTAATATTTACCCACTTCAAGTTCAAATTGGTATGTACCATTTATATATTTTGTTTGAATAAAATTAAAATTTTCATCATAAAGATCATATATTCCACTTGATAATAAATAGTTTCCTTCTTCAGTAATATTTATTTGAAAATATTCTTTATCATATGACCAATCTTTTTTTACATTTACAGTTTCACCAACTTTTAGTTCGGTTAAATTGTGTAAGTCTTGCTTTGTATCACGATATTGTTCTACAATTGCAACCTTTAATGGGTGATCTAACTTACCATGCATACTAGGCGTGGTAAAATAATAGTTCCCTGCCTTCAAATCTATTAATCCATAATATTTATCACCAGTATAATCAGGCGATAATGAAATTAGCTTATCTTCACTATCATATATAAAATAATTTTCATCATAAACAACTGTTGAATCTTCCGTCAATGTAAAATAGTATTTAATAACTTGTGATGTAATGATTTTTTGATTTATTAAATTAAAAAAACCAGGTTCGCCAATGTTAGCTAAATCTCTTTTAAAAAGTACAACATCAACACGCTTATCACTTATATCATAATAAATATATTTTATTTTACCAATACCAAAGATATGTTCATTATTTGTTATTCTTACAATGTAATTACCTGGTTCTAAAATAAATTCATAAGAACCATCATTATATATAGTTTCTCCTGTTTCTTTTATAACACTAACATTAAATCCCATACCTGATTCAAGAAATTCAAAATCAAAACCGTATAATCCTCTTTCATTTACAATTAGTTTTAAATTTTTGTCATCTAAACCAAAGCCCGTCATATAGTACTTATCAGAATATGTATCAGTTATAATATCCATTTTCTCATAATCAGTTTCACTACCGTTATTATTCTCAATTCTTTCAATACTAAATGAATAATCATAAGCTGGAGCATTATCCCATATAGTATTGCATACAATAAAATTATTTGCTCCTTTTTCCACTTTTGCATATACATTTTCATCTTTTTGTATTAAGTATATACTATTTCCTCCACCATATTGATTAAAAATTAAGTATACTGCATTTTCTCCTGTATTTTTAATTCTTATGATGCCCGTCTCGCTCGCAATATATTCATAATATTCGAAATCCCATTCACCTTCGATTCTACCATTGTTTATTTCAGTAAGTCCTTTAGGCTGATTAATATCAAAAGTAGACTCATAATCAATTTTATTAAAAACAAGGATTTTATCCGAGCTGATACCATTTTTCAATTTAATATAATATTCATTAGTTTCTGGTACAACAAATGTATAGCTTGTTCTCCACGATGAATTGAATAAAGATTTGTTAAAAGACATGTTTACCGGATTTGAATCTAAATCATAAAATTCAATATAAAAATTAAAATAATCATTGTAACTACCAGAGATAAAATATTGACCTTTTTCTAAACTAACTTTGATATAATCTGTACTAAATTTTTTTAGACTATATGGTTTACTTAAATCAGTTAATTTTGTTACTTCTTCAAAGCACGTCGGTTTTGAGATAGTATACTTAGGATCACTAAAATCAATTTTTGAAAATTCCTTTATTGAAACATCATATGAAATTACCATATTATACTTTATAGTTGTATCATTAACATCTAACTCAAAGTTTAATGTATTAGAAATAATAATTTGATCATCCTTAACTGTGATAGTGATTTCAACAATTGAATCATATAATTTTGATGTTGATATACCTAATGATTTATAAACTTCTTCTATTATTTCTTTACTTACTTCATCTAGTGCATCTTTATAATATGCTATAAACGTATAGGCATCTCCTACCTTTTTAGCATTTCCCTTTTCTGGATTAAAGCAAAAATCAAGTAAAGTTTCCGTATCTATATCATCAGTAGCAATAAAATCCTCTTTTGATTTTAAATATCTTTTTTTTATACTAGTCTCATTATCAAAAGTATACTCAAATATCTTACCATCTTCTTCTAGAATGATTGAAGGATAAGGACTTAAATTATTCATTACCTCTAAATATACTGGTTCATTAATAGTTTTAATTGTATAACCACCCTTTAAGCCATTTATATCAGTTTTATTAATATATGTCAGGTAATTACTGTTATCTATTTTACTTGAAAAGTTAGCTAGATCCTGTAATAGATTATTATAGATTTTTTGATTTTCTTCTACATTGCCGACTTCAACATGTGGTGTTTTTGGTTTCACTATTATGTTCAAGGTAATTAATGAACTAGGATTTCCATTCACAATAACGTATAAATTTGAGTTTCCTTCTTTCAATGCAGTAATTATCCCTTTATCACTTACTGAAATGATCGTGTTATCCTCAACAGTATATTCAGTTTGTTTAATTTTACCAACTACAGTTGGATTAAGAGAATAATTGTCCCCTACACAAATCTCATATTTGGACTTGTCAAAAATCAGTTCACAGTCGTCATCCTCTTTGTCTTCTTCAGTATCTTTTGTTGTAAGTTCGTTTGTTTTTGTTGTTACATTAGTTACTGTATCAATTTTACTATTATTGTTTGTCTTACCACAACTAACAAAGATAGAACAAAAAAACAATATTGTAATAATTAATAATAACCTGATTCCATTTTTTTTCATTTTATACATTCCCCTTATACTTATTTCTATTGATTATACGATTGAAAAGTATATTTCAATTTATTTCTTAGGACTTATTTTACTAAATAAATCATGTGTTAACAAAAAATAGGTTTTTTTAACCTCTGCTTAATGATTTTTAATAAGATCTTTTCCTCTTAACTCGAAATTTCATTAAGACCTATTATATTTCCTTTTTTAATACTCTATATTTCATCCCTCTAAACATTTATTTAACCATATAAAAATATAATAATCAGCGTTTGCCAACATAGGTGTCACAAATATTTAGCTATTTATAAAAATTATTTTTAAATTTTTCTTCTTTTGTCTTGGTAACTTTTTTGATTAAATCCTACTACTTCTTCAAAATCCTAGTTACGAATGTCCTATGTATATTGTTTTGAATGTTTGAGTTTTGTACATTCATAAATTGTCTTTTTCCTACTTAAAATCAGTCTTTCCATGCCAAAATGTCTTTAATTAGGTGTTAGATATTTGTCTATAATGATTGTTATGCCAGATAACAAATTGTAAAACCCATTCTCTTGAACTTGTAATATCTACAAATCCGTTTACAAAAAATCCTTGTCTATAATTACTTGTTCTTAAAAATTATTCAGCATATTGATTATCATTACTTACTCTTGGACGACTTCTTGATGGCTTTATTCCTAGGATATAAAGGTTCTCTAATAGAGATGTTCCTTTCAATTCGACTTTCATTGCCCAAATAAAGCACCAGAGAATTACTTATTGGTATACATTGTTATTTTATTACTGTACGTCTTACTAATATACTCCCGTTTTATGTTCATTCCTCTTGCCATATTTTCCATCCACAATTTTTCTACTATATAAATCTAAAATCAAATACAAGTGGAAGTATATCTCTTTTACAGCATCTAGATCATCTTTAAATGTAACGAAATAAATATCATGTTTTTGAATACTTTCCGCATACATTTTCATATTTTTTAGAAATCACATATTAGTATAATTATAAATATTCAAATGTTTTTTAAATCATTTACACCTATAATTTCACTATTATCTCTTGCATCATATGAAACTTCTAATGGACCATCTACTACTTTTTTAGCTCTTTTTTCTTACTATAATAACAAGTTTTTATTTCATTTTTATTATTTTTCGCTAATAACTGAACTTCATTATCATAATTATATCGATATATATCCTCGAAATTTGTCACTTTATGTAGTATTACCTTTGTTGGATGATAATCATTATCATAGTTAAAGCAATTTGTTTTATTACCAATAGTATTTTTATTATACTATTTTACCTATTGTACCACTATTGAATCACTTAAAATTTTATACTTATTTAATTTTGATTCCATTGTTTCATTACTACCTAAATATTCCTTTATAACACTTAATTATAACTGTTTAAAATATGATTTGTTTTTTCTGAGTATTTAAAAACAACTTCACCATGATTTTCATATATATGACTACATTGAATGATTTCCTTATCAATCCTTCTTGACGTTAGTCCATATTAATTTGCTAAGGAAGATGCTTATTCAACTTTTAATTAACGTTTACCAATTTTTTTGTCCTATATTCTAATTTTCTTTATATAAAAAAATATCTCCAAAGTAGATTTAATAATTAGAGATATCATTTATCTTTGATTATTTTATTTGTCTACTTTGAAGATATCATATCATAAGGTGACTATTTTTTTGTTTCTTTTATTAAACTTTCAAGATGAGTTACACGGTCTAATGTTTCATCATATCTAAATGATAATTCTGGAGCTTTACGCATCTCAACACGTTGAACAAGTAATGTTCTAATGTATGGTTTAGCTTTTTCTAAATTATTTTTAGTCTTTTCTTTTTTTTCAGCATTACCTAAAACTGTATAATAAATGTTACAGAAAGATAAATCTTTGGTTAAATGCACTCCAGTAATCGTAATAAAACCTAAATCACTCTTTACTTCATTTTGAATAATGTCAGAAATAACACGTTGTACGGTTACTTCTAAATGCTCTAATTTACTCATTTTTAACTTCCTCCATTACAGAAGCTTCAATAATATCATCAACTTTGATATCATTAAATCTTTCGACTAGAATTCCACATTCATAACCAGCTTTAACCTCTTTAGCATCATCTTTAACACGTTTAAGTGATGCAAGTTTCCCCTCATATATAACAATACCATCACGTATTACTCTAACAAGTGAGTCACGTTTAATACTTCCATCTGTTACAAAACATCCGGCAACGTTACCAACTTTACTAATTTTAAAGACACTTCTAACAACTGCTTGCCCAATAAATTGTTCTTTAAATACTGGGTCTAGCATACCTTTCATGGCTGCTTCAACATCAGCAATTGCTTTATAAATAATGTTATAGATTTTAATATCTACACCCTTTTCTTTAGCCATATCGCGGATTGAAGCTTGTGGACGAACATTAAAACCAATAATAATCGCATTAGATGCTTGAGCTAAGGAAACATCGGTTTCTGTGATTGTACCAACTGTTGAACGAATAACATCAATTGTGACAGGATCAACCTTAATGCTTTCAAGAGATGTTTTTAATGCACCAGCAGAACCATTGGTATCTGCTTTAATAATTATTCTTAATTCCTTTAGTCCTTCTTCAACTGAATTAAATAATTCTTCAAGACTAACACTCTTTTTAGCTCCTCTTTCTTCTTTAAGCTTTCTTTCACCACGTGCAGAAGCAATGAGACGAGCTTTCTTTTCATCAGGAAAGGCCATGAAATGATCCCCTGCTTCAGGTACATCATCAAGACCAACAATTTCAACTGGTGTTGAAGGATATGCTTCAGTAATACTTTGACCAAAGTCGTTATTTAATGCTCTAATCTTACCACTTATTGTACCAACAACCACGCTATCCCCAACTTTTAAAGTTCCGTTTTTAACAAGTAATGTAGCAATAGGGCCACGACCTTTATCAAGTTTAGATTCGATTACGACACCCATACCTAAACGGTTTGGATTAGCACGATAATTTTCCATTTCACTAATTAATTGAATTGTATCAAGTAGCTTGTCAATTCCTTCCTTCTTTAGTGCTGATATATAACAACATGGAACGTCGCCGCCCCAATCTTCAACTAAAATATTTAGTTCAGCTAATTCTTGTTTTACACGGTCAGGATTAGCATGTGGGATATCCATTTTATTAATAGCGATAATAATAGGACATTTAGCAGCCTTAGCATGGTCAATTGCTTCTCTTGTTTGAGGCATGACACCATCATCAGCAGCAACAACTAAGACAATAATATCAGTAGATTTAGCACCTCTTGCACGCATTTCTGTAAACGCAGCATGACCTGGAGTATCAATAAAAGTAATTTTCTTACCATTTCTTTCAACTTGATATGCTCCGATATGTTGTGTAATACCACCGGCTTCACCAGCTGCAACACGAGAATTTCTAATCGTGTCAAGTAGTGTTGTTTTCCCATGGTCAACATGACCCATAATTGTTACAACTGGAGGTCTTTCAGTTAAATCTTCATCACTATCAACAATATCAACTTCTTCAAAACGAGTCATATCTGTAATTGATTCATATTTAAAATCATAATCAAACTCTAAAGCTAGCATTTCTGTAGTTTCAGGATCAAGGCTCTGGGCTTGATTAGCGAACGTACCTAATGACATTAACTTTTTAATAACTTCACCGACTGATTTATTAAGCCCTTCAGCAATTTCTAGTACCGTCATTCCTTGGCTATAATAAAAAACATTTTTTTCTTTAACAACATTTACAGGGGCATTAGCCTTTCTTTGCTCCTTAAATGGTTGTTTGGATTTCTTAGCAAAATTCTTTTTCTTTTCTGCCATAGAATCACCTCTTTCTTTTTATTTTTCCAAGTAGTTACTAATTAACTGATAAAAGTTTGGGCATGATAAACCTAAAACTTTAATATTCTCCCTTCCTACTGCTTTTGATAATTCCTCAGTAGTAAATGAATTAATCAATAATACTTGGTAATACTTACATTTATCTGTTACTCTTTTTGTTGTACTATGTGCTGTGTCGCTAGCAAGAAAAACCATCTTTGCGGCATTTCCTTTAATTAACTTTAAAGAACTTTCTTCACCGGTAACTATCTTTTTAGCCCGATATGCTAAACCAATCACACCTAGTATTTTTTCTTTATTCATATTTTATTCAGCCTTAAGAATCTCTAGTATTTGATCATATAATTGATCTTCAACCTTAGCTTCTAATACCTTATCTAAAATTTTTGTTTTGCGTGCTTTTTCTAAAACTGCTTTATTTTTAGAAATATAAGCTCCACGGCCATTTGCTTTTCCAGTTAAATCTAAAATGACATTTCCTTCAGGTGTTCTTACAACTCTAATTAATTGTTTTTTTTCAAAACGTTCATTAGTTATAACACATTTTCTAAGTGGAACCTTTTTAGTTTTGATCATGGTAATTTATTCCTAAACTATCAGCTTCGCTTGCGCTCTTGATATCAATCTTCCAACCACTAGATTGAACAGCCAAACGAGCGTTTTGTCCTTTCTTACCAATTGCAAGTGAAAGTTGTGAATCATCAACTACTGCCACTGCTTGACGTTCCTTAACATTAACAATAATTCCTAAAGTAGTTGCTGGTTGTAATGCATTTGCAATTAATTCTTTAGGATCATTAGAGTATAGATATACATCAATTTTTTCGCCGCCTAAAGCGTCATTTATTTCTTTAATACGACGTCCACGCGCACCTAGACATGCTCCAATTGGATCAACCTTATCGTTGTTAGATGATACACATACTTTAGTTCTATCACCTGCATCACGAGCTACTTCAATAATCTCAACAATTCCATCACGTACTTCGGGTACATAGTTTTCAAATAAACGTTTAATTAAATTTTTGTCGCTTCTTGAAACGTATACTTTAGGACCCTTAGAAGTCATTTCTACTTTAGTAATGTAAATTTTAATTGTATTACCAATAAAACAATCATCATTAGAAATTTCTTTTCTAATTACTGATGTTTCAATATCATATCCTAAGTTTAAAGTAATATATTCATCGTTGATTGCAATAATTGTTGCAGAAATCATTTCGTCTTCTTTATCTTTAAATATTTCATATGCTTTTTCTCTTTCAAGTTGTTTTAATTCTTGAGTAAGAATTTGTTTAGCACTTGTGGCTGCAATACGACCAAAATCTCTTGGTGTTATTTTGATTTCAATAACGTCGCCAACTTTAGCATTTTTCTTATACGCTTGTGCTTCTTCAACAGTTAAAAATGATTCTGGACTATCTAAATCTTCTTTGTCCTCAACAACTTCAAACACTTGATAAATCATTATTTCAGATTTTTCTTCATTAAAAATTACACGGGCATTTTGATAATTATCGTGTTCCTTTTTAAAAGCATTTAAAAGTCCTTTTTCCATTACCTTTAAAATTTTTTCTTTGTCAAGACCACGATCTTCTGCTAAAACATCGATGGCTTTGAAAAATTCTTTACTAATCATTATATCCTCCTAAAATTTTATACATAAGCGTATAAATTTAATATCACTATATGTTACGCCAATATTCTTGTTACGATCTTTGATATGGATGATGTCATCTTCAACTTTGACTAAATCACCAGTTATTGTTCCATTTTTTGTTTCTAAATAAACATATTTGCCCACGTTTTTTTTAATTTCTTCAATATTTCTCAATTGTTTTTCAATTCCTGCTGAAGTAACCTCAAGTGAATAGACATCCTTAAATTCATTTTCTATTTGATCTAAGTATGGATTTACTAAATTACTCACATTAATGCAGTCATCAATTACAATTCCTTCTTCTTTATCAATAGTGATGCGAAGAACATACTCTTTACCTTGTTTTACATATTCAATATCATATAATTCAAGATTTAAACTATTTGTAATTTTTAAAACTTCTTCTTTTATCTTATTTAAATCCATAAACACCTCATACATTAAAAATGAGTGGGTTTTTTCCCACTCTTAATACATTAACAATATAACATAAATATATTTATTATGCAAGAGAATTAATTATTTTTTTAGCCAGTGCATAATAATCGCACCTGCAATCGCAACATTTAAAGATTCAATATTTTCTATTTCAATAAAAATATTATTTTTAGTCATCTTAAGTAATTCTTCACGCATGCCATTTCCTTCATTTCCAAGTATTAAAGCTATATTTTTATTTAAAAATTTCATATCTTTTAAATTAGTACTATTTTTTAGTGAAGTACCATATATATCATAATCTTTTAATTTAATTATATATTCTTTTAAATCACCATTAATTAAATTCAAATTAAAGATAGCACCTTGTGTTGAACGTAAAACTTTATCATTGTAAATGTCGCAACAGTTATCAAGAATAACGGTTTTAAAATTAAAAGCTAATGCTGATCTTAAAATAGTTCCCAAGTTTCCTGGATCTTGAATATTATCAAGCATCAAAACGCGATCAGTAATTTCATGCTTGTCAATTTTCTTGCATAGACCAATAATTCCTTGTGGTGTAACAGTTTTGCTTATTTTTTCAAGTATTTGCTCGCTAACAATAAAAACGTCTTTAAAGTCAAAATTTACTGGTTTTACAGAGTATACTTCAACTAATAAATTTGCTTTATAAGCTTCTAAAACCATGTGATATCCTTCAACAATAAATAGATTTAAATCATCACGAAATTTCTTTTCTTTATATATTTTTATGATTTCTTTTATTTTAGGATTATTTATTGATGTTATGTCCATTTTATCACCTAAAATATTGTAACACGATAAAAAAAAAGAGTCAAAGTATATTATGCTTTAACTCTTCGGATAGTTAAAATAATTATCCTAAATTATCCTTTATAGTTGTTGTTGTTACCGCCTAATGAACTTTGAGCCATTTTAACTAGTCTACGTGTAATTTCTCCACCAACAGAACCATTTTGTCTTGCTGTTGCTTCAGGACCCATATTAACACCTAATTCATTAGCGATTTCATACTTCATTTGATCGATAGCTGCTTGAGCTTGAGGAACGACCAATCTGTTTTTTGATGTATTGCTTGGCATTGTGATGTCACCTCCTGTCGATATTATGTTTGACAAAAGATGAAATAAAATACCATTTTTTTATGTGGAAATTAAAACCAATTACTCAAGTGCTTCTTTAACGGTAAATCCCTTATTTGTTATATCCAAATGTTTTTTTGAAGTAACAGTAATAACTTTGATTTCACTGATACATTTTTCTAGTAGTGGAGCAAAATCAACCATGCTTTCAATTCTTTCAGCTTTTTCAATTGTTGGTCTAATTACCGGTGAATCAGGTAAGTATACTGTACAACAATCTTGGAATGGACGAATTGAAATATCGTATGTACCAATCTTCCTTGAAACTTTAATTATATCGTTTTTATCATATGTTGCTAAAGGACGAATTACTGGTATATTTGTGACACTGTTAATTACTTTCATACTTTCAAGTGTTTGTGAAGCTACCTGCCCAATTGATTCACCATTAATAATTGTTAAAAAATCATCTTTTCTAACAACCGCATCAGCAATCCGATACATCATTCGACGCATAATGTTTATAATATATTCAGAAGGAAGTTTTGTAATAATTGTTTCATGAATATCTTTAAATGGCACTAAATAAAGTTTAATCTTTTCAGTTGGTGTAAACTCGGAAAGTTTCTCACAAATATCAATTACTTTTTGAGCTGATTCTATAGGAGTAAGTGGTGATGATTCATAGTGAATACATGATAAATCTACACCTTGTTTCATAGCTAAATAACCAGCAACAGGTGAATCAATACCACCGCTAATCATTAAAAGTCCTTTTCCTGCGATTCCTGCTGGAAATCCACCCATTCCATAAATTTGATCTGTAAAAATATAAGTTCCAGTTTCTCTAATCTCTATATGCAAAGTAAAATCAGGATTATGGACATCAGTTTTTAAGTTTTCAGTATTTCTAAGTACATAACTTGAAATATCCTGTGTCATCTGCATTGAATGTATCGGAAATGCTTTATAAGCTCTTTTGGTTGTCACCTTAAATGTTACAACCTTACCTTCAATTAAGTTTTGTTTAGCTAGTTTTAGAGCTAATTCATTAATATTATTTATCTCAAGAGTTGTCTTTGAAACTAAACTATATGAATAAAGTCCTGGAACTTTATCAAGACATTTTATTATATCCTCATAATTTTCATTATTTAACAAAACATAAAGCCGATCATGCGCAAATTCAAATGATACATGATAATCCTTTAATTTTTCTTTAATATTATTATTTACACATTTAATAAAAACACGCTTATTTTTACCTTTTAAATTTAAATCTCCGTATCTAACTAACAATCTTTCATACATATTACCACTCCAATCTGTATTATTTTAACATATTTTATTGTTTTTTAACAAGCATTTGGTAAAATTGTTATAGATGTGTAATTTTTAAGCATCATTTATATTATTTGTCACTTATCAAAATATAAAAGGAATGATAATAATGTTTTATACAAAAGATAAAAATAATGAAAATTTCATAAATGATTTAAAAAGTATTTTAGATAAAAATGATGAGGTGATTACCACTTTAAGTAATTCAGTGGCTATTATAAAATATTATTTAAAAGATATAAGTTGGGTCGGCTTTTACATAAGGAAAGACAATTATCTTTATTTAGGACCATTCCAAGGTCAACCTGCATGTACAAAAATAATGTTTGGAAAAGGCGTATGTGGTGAATCATTCAAATTAAAGGAAACAATTCTTGTAAGTGACGTTACAAAACACGCTAATCACATCTTCTGTGATGAAAATACTAAATCAGAGATTGTTTTACCAATAATTAAAAACAATGAAGTATATGCGGTACTCGATATAGATAGTTATATGTTAGATCGTTTTAAAGAAGCTGATAAAGATACTTTAGCTCTAGCTGTTAAAATAATCGAGGAAAAGATATAAAAATATATTTAATCTTTTATTATTACATTTATTTTTTATGTAAAGGTTATTAAGCGGATTTATCTTAAGAATTTATTTGACTTATTAATATAATTATGATATGATTATTTAGCATGCTATGTAATAAAAGGCAGCTGTACGATAATTTTTAATCCTAGATTGTAACGTTATGGTTTATTGTGTAGCCTTAGCTGCTTAAGGTGAAGATATTAAAACAATCTATCTAAAAAAAGTAGTACTCCTCAGTTACAAGGCAAATAATAAAATAGGAGGACAATATATGGCTCGTTATACTGGATCAACTTGGAAAGTTTCACGTCGTTTAGGTTATTCAATTACTGAAACAGGTAAAGAAATTATTAAACGCCCTTACGCCCCAGGTCAACATGGTCAAAAACGCGGAAAATTAACTGAATATGGTGTTCAACAACAAGAAAAACAAAGAGTAAGATTTACTTATGGTCTTAATGAAAAACAATTCAGAAAAACTTTCGGCGATGCTAAAAAAGTTTCAGAAGGAAAACATGGTACTAACTTTTTACTATTACTAGAATCAAGATTAGATAACCTAGTTTACCGTGCTGGATTTGCTAGAACAAGAAAACAAGCAAGACAATTAGTTAACCATGGACATATTTTACTAGATGGTAAGAAAGCAAGTATTCCATCAATTAGAGTATTACCTGGACAAGTAATCAGCGTTAAAGAATCATCAAAAGGTTTAGTAGTTATTAAAGAAGCTCTAGAAGCTGTTGTTTCAAGAGTAGAATTTGTTGAATTTGATGAAAACAAATTAGCTGCTAAATTCGTAAGATTACCTGAACGTACAGAAATTTTACCAGAAATTAAAGAAAACTTAATCGTTGAATTTTACAACAGATAATAAAAGAAGGATTTTCCTTCTTTTTTTTGTCTATATTCTAGTAAAAAAAAGGCGCTCTAACGAGTGCCTTATTTTTTATTTTATTAATATATTCTTTTTAATGCGGCATTAGCCATATAGATAAACTTTTCAGGATCTAATGAAGCCCCGCCGATTAAAGCGCCATCAATATGTTTCATTGATAATAATTCATCAATGTTGCTTGGATTTACGCTTCCACCATATTGAATACGAATTAATTCACTAACTTCAGGTCCATAAAGTTCTTTAATGACATTTCTAATGTCTCCACATGTTTCATTAGCAACTTCCTTAGTAGCTGTTAAACCAGTACCAATTGCCCAAATAGGTTCATAAGCAATTACAACATTTTGTGCTTGTTCCTTAGTTAATCCTTCAAATGCTTTCGTTACTTGACGTTTAACAACATCTTGCGTTGTACCATTTTGTCTTTCAGCTAAGGCTTCACCAACACAAACAATTGGTGTTAATTTATGTTTAAATGCTTGTTTAATTTTTAAGTTTACTGTTTCATCTGTTTCATTGAACATTGCTCTTCTTTCGCTATGGCCAATAACAACATAGTCTACATAAATACTTTCAAGAAGTATAGCAGAAACTTCACCAGTATATGCTCCTTCATCGCTTTGATGCATGTTTTGTGCGCCGATGCGAAGATTATCACCTTGACGTTTAACTAAACATCTAAGAAGTGGTGCTTCAGCACAAATAACAGTATCAACTTCATTGATGCTTGGAACTTTTAAATTAACTGAATAAATAAAGTTTAAAGCCTCATCACGAGTCTTAAACATTTTCCAGTTACCAGCAATAATTGGTTTTCTCATATTACACCTACATTAGGACTTTTTCAATTGATCTTATTGCTTCTTCTGCGTTCTCTCCAGTTGCTACCAATTGAACATTTGTCCCTTTAGGAATTGCTAAGCTCATTAATCCTAAGATTGAACGAGCATCTACAGTTTTATCTTCATATATTAGTTTGACTTCTACATCGTATTTGCTAGCTACTTGAACAACTTTTGAAGCTAATTCTGCATGTAGTCCAGCTGTACTCTTTATTAAAATTGTTTTTTCCATTTTATATCTCCTTATATTAAAACATTGGTGGGGTTGAAACCCAAATTATAACTGCTTTTTTCTTTGAAGCATTTTCAATCTGATGGTACTTACTTGCAATATAGTAAAAGCTTTGACCCTTCTGGACTTTAAATCTTTTATTATTTATTTTTAAAATAATTTCTCCTTCAAGAACATAGCCGAACTCTTCACCAGTATGTGGTTCATCAGACATTGATTCTCCACCTGGTTCAAGTTCTAAAATTATCGGTTCCATTTCATACTTCTGAGCATTTGGAACAATCCATTTAATAAGAGACTTTTTTTCACTATCATATTTTTCAAAGAATTCATCTTGTGTAAAAACATGCTTATCTTCTTCTTTTTCCGAGAAAAAATCACTGATTGTTGTTCCAAGAACTTCTAAAATATCTTGTAACGTCGAAATTGATGGACTTGTTAAATCCCTTTCAAGTTGTGAAATAAAACCTTTAGTTAGTTCACAACGATTAGCTAGTTCTTCTTGAGTCAAACCATTTTCTAAACGTAAGTCTTTTATTTTCGAACCAATACTTAGTGTTGACATCCACAACCACAAGCATGCTCGTGGGTTGCATTTGTTAATGATTCAACACCAGGTAATGCTTTTCCTTCTAAATATTCAAGTGAAGCTCCACCACCTGTTGAGATGTGAGTAAATTTCTTTTCAAATCCCATTTGAATTGCTGCAGCAGCTGAATCGCCACCACCAATAATTGTTTTAGCATTTTTTAATTCAGCAAGAGCTTCACAAATTGCTTTAGTTCCCTTTGCAAAATTCTCCATTTCAAATACGCCTAGTGGGCCATTCCAAACAACAGTCTTAGCACCTTTAATTTCTTTATTAAATAATTTAATTGTCTTAGGTCCTACATCAAGTCCCATATCATCTGCTTCAATTCCTGTGTAATCTGTTACTCTTGAAGGAGCATCGTTATTAAATTCTTTTGTTACAACGACATCAACTGGTAAAACAATTTTGCCGTTTGCTTGAGCTAATAAATTTTTTGCAAGTTCAAGTTTATCATCTTCACAAATTGATGTGCCAATATTATAACCTTGTGATTTCATAAAAGTATAAGCCATACCGCCACCAATTAAAATCTTATCAGCTTTCTTGATTAAGTTTTCAATTACAGCGATCTTATCAGAAACTTTTGCACCACCTAGAATTGCCACAAATGGACGATCAGGATTGTCAACAGCGTTACCAATAAATTTAAGTTCTTTTTCCATTAAATATCCAGCAACAGCATACTTAACGTTAGCAGCAATTCCTGAGTTTGAAGCATGGGCACGATGAGCAGTACCGAATGCATCATTTACTAAGATATCATCGCCAAGTGATGCCCAATATTTACCAAGTTCAGGATCGTTCTTTGATTCTTTTTTACCATTAATATCTTCAAATCTTGTATTTTCAAACATTAAGATGTCGCCATTATTCATTTCACTAATAGCTTTTTCTAACACTTCTCCACGAGTTTCAGGAATAAATTTAACTGGCTTGCCAATTAATTCAGCTAATTTTTTAGCAACAGGTGCTAATGTAGCTTTTGCTTTATCTTCTTCAGTGGCAACTCTTCCTAAGTGAGAAAATAGAATTGCTTTACCACCTTCATTAATGATATACTTGATTGTTGGCAAAGCTTGTACAATACGATTTACATCGGTGATTTCACCATTTTTCATTGGTACATTAAAATCAACTCTTACCAAGACTTTTTTACCTTTTAATTCAACATCTTCAACAGTCATTTTTTTCATATTTTTTTCCTCCATTAAATTTTATAATGTCCGTAATTATTATACTATTTTTACTAAATAATTACTACTATTAAACATTTACAAATATTAAATAAAAACGTTTTCTTTTTCTTTTAACTTTTTTATTTCTTCATGAATTAAATGTCCTCGCTTTAAAACAAGTTCAAATTTTACATTTTTATCTAGTTTAAGCACGGTTTTATCTTTAAATTCAATGATAATTATATTAGTTTCAAATTCTACATCATTAATTTCATAGTAATTAATATAGAGGGAATTTAAACTTCTATAACTATAAATAGGTAATAAAAGTATACTATTACTAACTAAAATAGGTATTTTTCTTTTAAAACCAAACTGATTTTTAATAGCTTCTATTCTGCCAAAAAAGGTTGAAAAATATTTTATGCATAATTCATTGATTACTAAATAAACTGATTTAGTCGTCTTATTAATTTTTCCATCTTTATAATATATAATTGTTGTATAACCATTTTTTATAACATAATTAATCATATCTCTCACCGTCGCTTATTTTACCACGAAGAATCCTTCTTATAATGATAATTATGTTGAAAAAAAGAGCGCATTTCTGCACTCTTCAATAAGCAATTAAAATTTAATTATTTTCTGATTCTTTCTTCAGTTTCAACATCGAAGAAATGGCACTTGTTCATATTTAAAGCAAGTTTGATTTCATCGCCCATATGAAGATCAGCACGAGCATCAACCTTAGAAACGATTGAGAATTTTCCAACCTTAATATGAATATTTGTTTCAGCACCTAAAAGTTCAGCAACGTCAACATTAACTTTGATAATTGAATCAGGATATGTTTCTAAGAAAATATTTTCATCATGAATATCTTCTGGTCTAATACCTAATACAACATCTTTGTCGATATAGTTTTTAGCTTCAAGTAATTTTAGTTTAGGTTCAGGAACTCTTATCTTTAAGTTTTCACAGTAGAAATATCCATCTTCTTGAACACGTCCTGTTAAGAAGTTCATAGGAGGTGTGCCAATAAATCCAGCAACGAATAAGTTATGAGGATTGTCATAAATATCCTTTGGTGCACCTACTTGTTGAATATATCCATCTTTCATAACAACAATTCTTGTAGCCATTGTCATAGCTTCAATTTGGTCATGTGTTACATAGATAAATGTTGTTCCTAAAGTTTCATGTAATTTAATTAATTCGGCACGCATTTGTACACGTAATTTAGCATCTAGATTTGATAGAGGTTCGTCCATTAAGAATACTTTTGCATCACGAACGATTGCACGTCCTAGTGCCACACGTTGTCTTTGACCACCTGATAGAGCTTTTGGTTTACGATCTAAGTAACCAGTAAGTCCTAAAATATCAGCGGCTTTTCTAACTCTTCTTTCAATTTCGTCTTTTGGTGTTTTACGTAATTTTAAACCAAATGCCATATTATCATATACTGACATATGAGGGTATAAGGCATATGATTGGAAAACCATCGCAATATTTCTGTCTTTTGGTGCTACATCATTAACAAGTACATCATCAATGTATAATTCACCTGCTGAAATTTCTTCTAGTCCGGCAACCATTCTTAAGGTAGTTGATTTACCGCAGCCTGATGGTCCTACGAAAACTATAAATTCTTTATCTTGAACATCCAAAGTAAAGTTAAATACTGCTTGCACACCATTGTCATATACTTTGTCTAGTCCTTTAAACTTTAAAGTAGCCATTTGTTTCCTCCTGAAAAATAAATTTTACATGCTAAATTATATAATATTATTGTAAATATGTATATGTACATATTGCACAAAAATCAGTATTTTAAGAGCAAATAGATACTTACTCCTTCTTTAAATTTACGAATGTTAATCCCTGTTGTACTTACAAAGTTATCGATTCGATAATTAACAGTATTTCTGTGCATAAACATTTTATCGGCAGTTTTTGATGCAGATGAGTCATTTTCTAAAAATCCAAGAACTGTTTCAATTGTTTCTGTATGAAATAAATTCTCATAGTACTGTTTTAAATCCTTAATTATTTTTCTATTTTTCATAAAGGCCTGAATAATAATATCTGATATTTTATATAAATCACTTTTTAGGTTTTTAATAAACTGGATAATTTCAAATGTTATTTCTTCACTTAATAATTTAGGAGCAATAAAAACCGAAGGGTTTAAATAAAAATCTGCCATAAAATTTTCTTTCATTCCTAAAGTTGTGTCAACATCATATTCGTCTACTATTATTTTCAAGACTTCTTCATCATATTTTTCTAAAACAATATTTCCATATAGTTCTTTAATATGCGATATTAATTCACTACTCAAACTCTTTGTGTAAAGATAAGTAGTAATCATAAAACCACCGCCCCTATTTAATGCTTAAGTATCTATTTTTTACCTCTTCTGGTGTAAATTTAAAATATTTAATTACATCATTTAATTCACCACTTACGCCAAAGCGGTCAATTCCCATAATGTTTTTAGTGAAACGATACCAAGGAGCGCTCGCACCCATTTCAATTGCTAATATACGTTTGCATTTCTTTGGTAATACTTTATTTTGATATCTTTCTTTTTGTGATAAGAATACTTCCATTGATGGCATACTTACAACTCTTACAAAGATATTTTCTTTTTCTAGTAATAATGCTGCTTCGATAGCTATGTTAACTTCACTACCAGTAGCAAGTAAAATACCATCAAAGTTTTCATGGTCATGAATGACGTAAGCACCCTTCTTAACTTCATCATAAGAAATTTCTTTCTTGACTTCTAGAGCTTGTCTTGAAAGACAAATTACACTTGGATGTTCATAATCGTTAATTGCGTTTAAGAAGCAGGCATTTGTCTCATTAGCGTCTGCTGGACGATATAATCTTAAGTTAGGGACAACTCTTAAACCAGCCATTTGTTCAATTGGTTCATGTGTTGGACCATCTTCACCAACAGCTACTGAGTCATGAGTAAAAATGAATAGTGATGGTAAATTCATTAATGCTGCCATTCTAATTGCTGGTTTTAAGTAATCACTAAACACAAAGAAACCACCTAAGAATGAACGCATATGATGAAGCTGCATACCATTTACAATTGCGCCCATCGCATGTTCACGTACGCCAAAGTTAATGTTACGTCCTAAACGATTATTTACATCAAAATTACCGTCAGCGCCTTTGGCATATGTTGACTTAGTTAAATCGGCAGATCCACCCATAAATGATGGTAAAAAGTTAGAAAATTCTTTAACAATTTTTCCACCAGTTACCCTACTTGCTTCTTTATGTCCAACTGGGTAAGGTTTAAGTACTTCATCAGGAACAATAAAATCATTGTCCATTATTTTTGTTAATTCATTAGCTAAATCTGGATAACTTTCTTTATATTTCTTAAATAATCTCATCCAAGAATTATAAGCTAAATGTCCTCTTTTAATTGTATTAACATTAAAGTCTTCATAAACTTCCTCTGGAACAAAGAAAGGTTCATAGTTATAATTTAAATTCTTCTTTAAAGCCTCTAAGTTTTCACCTTTTAAAGGAGCTCCATGACAAGCACTATCTCCAGCTAAAGGTGATCCATAACCGATTATTGTTTTACATTCAATAATACTTGGTTTATCAGATTCTTTTTGTGCTTTTACAATTGCTTTTCTTACAGCTTCTAAATCATTTGGTTCTGAAACTTTTTGGTAATGCCAATTCATTGCTTCATATTTACCTTTAACATTTTCAGTATTGGCATTTGAAACAGGTCCATCTAGTTGAACATCATTTGAATCATATAATACGATTAATTTGCCAAGTCCAAGTCTTCCAGCTAAAGACATAGCTTCTTGAGTTACACCTTCTTGTAGGTCACCATCACCACATAAAACATAAGTATAGTGATCAACTACATTAAAGTCTTCTTTATTGTATCTTGCGGCTAAGTTTGCTTCAGATATTGCCATACCTGTTGCCATAGCTATTCCTTGTCCTAAAGGTCCAGATGTCGCATCTATTCCTAAACCATGCTCTGGATGACCTGGGGTTTTAGAATTTAATTGACGGAAATTTTTTAAATCATCGATAGAAATATCATATCCTGATAAATGAAGTAATACATATAGCATGCTTGAAGCATGTCCAGCCGCTAAAACAAAACGGTCACGATTAAACCATTCAGGGTTTTTAGAATCAATATTTAAAAATTTGTTCCATAAAGTATAAATAACAGGTGCTGAGCCTAAAACCATTCCTGGATGTCCGCTATTGGCTTTAGCAATTTCTTCAACGCTTAACATCCTAATAACATTAACACTTAAATTATTCATAAAATTCTCCTTATATAACTTTATAAACATTATAACATTAAAAATAAATTTTTATACTAAAAAAAAGGGAAATTTACACTAGTAACTTCCCTTTTCGTTATTTTATTCTCCTGTAATACCAGTTTTTTCAATACCTTCAACAAATGTTTTTTGACCAAAGAAATAAATTATCATCAAAGGTAAAATTGAAATGATTGTAGCGGCCATTTTGTATGCTTCAGATAGTTTAGTACCGGCACCGCTTTGGCCATGTTCAGTAGATGTAGATCCACCAAATGAATTATTAAATGTTTCATCAAAAAGAGACAATTGTTTTGGCATAAGCTTAATATTTTGAACTAAGAAGCCAGTAACGTAAGTTTCATTCCAGTTCCAAACAAATGAGAATAGGAAGACAACTACGATTGAAGTTAATGAAAGCTTAATTGTTATATGCCAGAATAATTGCAAAGAATTGGCGCCATCAATTTTCCCACTTTCATATAAGTCATTAGGTATCATTTTAAAGAAATTAAAGAAAATTAAAATCAAAATCGCCGAATTTACGCCCTGACCAAAGATAGCAAAAACAATCTGTGGAACATATGTACCATATAGTTTAAGCTTAAATGTTTCATTTATTAGCGTAATAATTTCTTTACGTGATACTAGTAAAATAGGTGCGGGAATTATAAAGGAAATAAGGATAATTACAAACCAAAGTTTCTTTCCTTTAAAATTATATTTAGCAAAGGCATAGCCAGTTAAAGCTGAAACTAAAGTTTGCGATACCGCTAAGACAGTTGAATAAGTAAATGAATTAAATAATGGCCCCTGGATGAAAGCTTTTTTTCCTGTAACTGGGTCAGTACCTGTGTAACCAAATAGTTTCATTACATCGGCTGAAATTTTATAGTTCCTAAATGTAAAATTTTTAGGAATCCAAACTACCTCTGGGTCAACAATATCAGCCATGGACATGAATGATAGTGAGAGCATTTTAAAGAATGGATAGATAAAAACATATGACATGGAAATTAGTAAAAGATAGACTAAGATCTTCCATATGATTGTAAATATCTTACTCTTTTTTCTCTTAAGGTAGCGAAAAGCTTTGGCAATATTTTCAATTAGTTTATAATTAAAAGTTTTTATGCTAATCATTTTTGCACCACCTTTTCTTGATTTAACCGCTTCTTATATACTGCTTCAAGATTCTTCTGTTGAATTGAAGTGAATTTAATCACTTTGGACTTTTTCTCACGCCCAAGTAGTAGGAAGGCTAAACCAATAATAAAAATAATTACAAAAGTATAGATTACTGCCATCGCACTAGATAAACCAAGTCCTGAAACTGAACCAATTAATGAAGTAATTTGTGATAAAGCCGGATTAATCATATTGAATGTACCAATATTTACTATTGTATAAATTACAATAATTAAAGCTGTTGGTTTAATGATTGGTATTGTAATCTTCCAAAGTAACTGCCATGAATTGGCACCATCAATTTTTGCTGCTTCATAGAGCTGATGGTTTATTTTTTGTAAACCATTGATAAAAAGGATAATTGGAATACCAGTAAACCAGATAACAAATAAGAAATTATCAAATAATCTAGCCAGTTGCTCTGCAAACCATGGTGAGTATTCAAAGATTATTCTAAATATCATATTATCACCATAGTTAATCGACCAAACACCATTACCAATTATTTTTTCCATAACTGGTCCAGAAATAATTACTACTGGTAAGAAGAATATTACTCTAAAAAAGCTTTTACCTTTAACTATTTGGTTTAATAATAAAGCTATAATAAAACTTAAAACGAGAATTGTTGGTGTAAAGGTAATTTCATTTGTAACAAAGGTTATTATATTATTTGTGAAATTACCATTTCTAATCAGCGCTTGAACATAGTTGTCAAGGCCAATCCAATTAAGTACCGTTCCTGTACCTCCTTGATATACATTAAAGAAGCTTAAATACATTGTATATAAGAAGGGGAATAAGGTAAAACCAAAAAAACCAATTAACCATGGGAGTAAAAATAGATAGGCAATCTTATTAGTCTGTTCTATCGTTGTTTTTTTGTTTAGTTGTTCTAAAGCTGTCTTATTTCGACTCATAATTTCACCTACCTAACTATAAATGACTCTGGTATTACAGTAACGCCATTATAGATCACAGTGTCTTCTGAATAGTTAATATAGATTTTTTTACCATTATTATATGTATTTACCACAAATCCATTTTGAACTACTTCACGATCAATCCAGCTTGCATCTAATACTGGTCTTAATGCAGAATTAATCTGATTATAAATTGATAGAATTAAATCCTTGTAAAGATCATATTCTGTTGAATAATATTTAGCAGAAGTTGTATCAGCTAATACATATGATGGCTCTTTCGTTAACATAAATGTTGGATATAGGTTATAATCAATCATTCTTAAAACAGATGCTTGATCATAAAATGAGAAGTTACAATATGGTCCATACATTTCCATACTACCTTGTAATACGAGCATTAAGAAAGGTACAGTATCTGTTTCAACTAAATATTGTGTATTATATACATCGGCTTGTAAGTATCTATCAACCCATTTTAGTAAATAAGCATTTGGACGAACAGCATTTATTGCATAGTTTGATCCAACCTCACTAAATAACTGTTGATAAATCTTTCTTGCATCTTCGCGTGATGTGTTATCAGTATAATCAGAAGTTAAATTTTCAGTTATACCAGCGATTGTAACTGAATCAATACCAAGTTTATCAAAGGTTTTAATTTGTTTTTTAGTCCATTCCGAACTCTTGATTGCTCTGGCAAAATAATATTCTTTAACGATTGGATCACCAGTAAAATTAAATGCTAATTTGTATGAATACCAATCAGATGCATGTTTAATAAAATTCCTGTATTTACTTATTTGTTCAGTATTTACAGTAAAATAATCTTGATAGAAAGAAACATCATATCCTAACTCTTTTGCATCATTAATTAACTCTTTATAATCTCTTTTTGATCCAATCTTTGCATCAAATTGAGCTTTATCTGGTCTACCTAACGTCAATCCATCCTTTTGCCAGCCCATAAGTCCAGAGTTAATTAAGGTTAGCCCTGCATCTTTTAAATCCTTTAAGATATCATATACATCATCAGCTGTAGTCGCTACAATATTTCTATTACCAAAAATTGTATTTTCACTATCAGACATTAAGAAATCAATTCTAATAGGAATATCTTTAGTATCAAGTGTTAGTACATTTATTTGGTTAGTTTCAATTAAATGCTCGCGATATGCTTTTGCCATACCAACATATGATGCTTCTGGTTCACCATTTGAGCCATCACCTGCTAGGAAGTCATAATTCATGTGGATATCAAAGACATTTGGATATTCAAGTAATGTTTGAAATCCTTGGGCATTTTGTGAATAAATTTGTTGATATTTAGCCTGATAAATAAACTTCGCATAAGTATAGTTGTAATTTGTGTTGTTATCAGCTTTATTTTGTTGGGTAGTAGAAACGATCTGCATATATTCATGTCCTTTAGTCGCATAAGCTACAAAGGCTGCTTGTGTATCATCTCCAACACTTATGCCAAAAAGTGGCATACTCGCAACTTTATAAGGTACATAAGTTGTGGCATTATTTTTATATTGATCTAATTGAGCATAATCAGTTCCATATACATATGTTGAATAAGAGCTTAAGGCTGCATTATATTTTTTATTTCTAATTAAAGCACCCGGCCCATCAGGAACCAAAGTATATCCTGGTGTTATTTCATTATAAATAGGTTCTCCAACCTGTTTTGCTGTCCATTTATTTAAGGCATTTTTCTTTAACTGTAGTTTTATTGTTGATCCACCAGTTGCCCCTAAGAATTGAGCAAATGAAATAGAATATAAGTTAGGAACCATGGTTCCTGATAACTCACTATGTCTTACTTCAAACTCAACGCCCTTTTCAGTTAAGTAGAAATGAACATACATTTGTAAATCTAAATCATCTGTCGTCTTGGTTTCATCGACGTCATGGGTAAAGTAAACGTCAAGATAATAATGGGTATCATCTACTTTTTTCAAGGTTGATGTAGCTTTTTTTCGTTCAGATCTATTATAAGTTTGCGAAGAGGCTACTAAAAGTGACATATCCTTTCCTGCAAAATATTGAAAAGTAACTAAGGAGTTAGCAAGTTGAATTAAAGTATCATTTAAATCATATTCAACATAATTACAGTATTTCTCTTCAAGTGTATCTTGGGTAATCTCACCATTTTCAAATAGTGTAATACCTGCTGAACAATATGTACTTTCATTTGTGTCAAGTCCTGTTTTCCAGGTATATTTACTACGTTTATCATAAATGTAAATTACATCGTGATCGTTAGCAAAATAAAAATTAAAATTCTCATTTGAAGTGAGTAACTCTAAATTGGAATTTGGATTAAACTCAACGATTATCGCTTTTTCTGGTGCAGTTGAAGTATCTTGTGTTGATGGAATATATATTGCTTTTGTAGCGATAGGGGTAATGGTCATTACAAGTAATAATAAGATAAAAAATCTTTTAGTTGAAAACATTACGAATCGCCTCCTTTATCACGTCAATAATAAAGTTAAATATCTGGAATCCTATCATTTCAATAAAAGTTAAGACGATAACTATTATCGCAATAAATAAGAAGCTGACAATAACTGATACAATTGTTTCGGTAAATGTATAATTTTGCATTTCCTGAATTGAAATCCATACTAGTAAGAGTGTCCATCCAAGACCAATATCCCATACAAGAGTATAGATAAACTCTTCATTTAAAGTCATAAAATATGATAATAATGTCGCTAGTAAGGCAAAGATAATTAATGGCATTAATGAATAACAAATACCTTTATAAATCTCTCCAAAGCCACCTTCACCATCTTTAATTGAAGTTACTAAATAGTTAGTAATTGCAAAAGCAATAACGATGACAAAGAAACCAAGAGCGATTGAACCAAGCTGCATATCCTTAGCACTTACTGTTTGGAAAATAAATCCTTTGCTTGTTCTAAAGATAATAAAGGCAATAAATGCTAACATCAAGATTATAGTCGCGCCAAGATATGAGCCTTTCTCCTTTTTCTTCAAATAATACATTGAATCAATCGGGTGCTTCATTACATGGAAACTATATAACACATCATCAGCAATCTTTATTTTACTAATCTTAATTAAAAAATTTTTAACTGGATCCAGATAATGATGCTTCTTATTTGTCTTTTTAATAATAAAGCCAATCATTACTAAAACAAGAATTAAAATAATAATTAATACTAAATTATTTTGAAGCCAAGTATTTCTAATTTCCCAATATGCTTCTGAATATAATGTTCTATTTCCAGCAAGCTCAAAATGTTCAGCTGCTTTTCTAAAGTTATGTAAGTTTAGATAGTTTTTCGCAATACCGTTATGGGCAAGAACTGATAACTGATTTAATCTTAAAACTTCTTCCCAAATCACTATTGCTTCTTTATAATGAGCTTCTTCATATAAGCTTAAAGCCTTATAAACCTTTTGCGTATATTCTGTTTGAACGAATGTTTGAATGTAGTTATTTTCTGCATCAATAGCCCAAATAACTCCGGAAGCATCTACAGCTATACCATCAAGCTTTTTGAATACGCCAGCAATTGATGTAGCGTTGGTTGTACCAAATGTAAAAATAAGTTCACCGTAGCTTGTATAAATGTCAATCCATCCATGTTCATCTGAGACATAGATTATACCATTTTTATCAACAAAGATATCGGTTAAGTTTTCATCAATAACTAAGATATCTGAAAGCATATTATTACCTTTGGTATTATGCTTTTTAATGGCTTCACTATTATCTGCATCACTTGTTGAATAAACAATTCCATCTCTATCAACTACAACATTAGTAAAAATTGAGCCAACATTCCAACTTGAATCTTTCTTCTTTTCTTTTGTGTATAAAAGCTGCTCAAGTCTTTGTCTTAAATTTAAAATAACTTTATTTGAGGCAAAGAAGCCTAAATATGATCCATCATTAGCTAATTTAAGTAGGCCAAGATTTTCACCAACTAAAACAACGTAGATTGTTCCACCTTTATCAACAGCTACTTTTGATGGTTGAAATTTAGTAGATGGATAAGCTTTATCAGTTGGCATAGTAATTTTTCTTAAAAGGTTACCATCATTATCAAAAACATAAATAGCATTTGAGCCAGGGTCAGCAACATAAATGTCACCATTTTCTCTAACAAAAATACCATCAATATCGGAAAATTCACTATGGGTTATAGTTTTTATAATTGTTGAAGTATTTTTAGGGTCAAGAACAATAATTTTGTTATTTTTTGATTCTGCAACAGCAACATATACTAAATTATTATGGTCAATAAAAATATCACTTGGTTTAACAATCCCTAAATTGGTAATAGTTTTTTGAGGTAAATATGCATCTTGCGTCTGGGTAATTCTGCCTTTTGAATTTAAAGCATAGGTATAAACTGTTGCGCTTGATGCATCTACTTTATTAACGTTAGTGGCACTAAATACAAAGGCCGTTAATAGAAATAACACTAAAATTATTTTTCGTTTTATTTTCATAACTTCTCCTCCTACTTAATACCAGAATGTGCCATTGTGTCCATAACATTACCTTGCATTATAATAAATATTATTAGGTTAGGTAAGAACATAATTAGTCCGGCTGCTGCACTCATACCAGCACCTGCTGGTCCTGAAGCGGATGCTGTCAGTGTATTTAAATAGAATGCAAATGTCTTTTTAGTTTCATCAATGATGTAAGTTGTTGAAGCTTCTGTTGAATTCCAAACTGATTGGAATGATAAAATGGCAATTGTTGCTAAAGCTGGTTTTATTAAAGGAATTACTACTTGTGTAATAATATGCCAATCGTTCGCACCATCAAGCTTTGCAGCTTCAATAAGTTCGTTAGGTACACCATCAATAAATTGTTTAATTAAGAATAAACCTACTGGCATAGCTAGATAAGGAATAATGTGAGCTAGGAAGTTATCAGATAATCCTAGTTTGACAATAACTAGATATCTTGGAATACCTACAGCTGTTGCTACGAACATTAAGGCAACTTGGTTAATCTTAAATAATTTATTTTTAAGTTTAAAATCTTTTTTTGATAGAGCGTAAGCTGTCATCGTTGTAATGATTAATGTTAAAAGAATAGTCAAAATGGTTACAACAATGGAGTTAAATAAATATCTTGCCATTGGTACGCCAGTTGATGAAGCAGCTCTAAATAAATCACTAAAGTTTTTGAATGTTGGCTTTTCTACAAAAAACCGTGGTGGAAACATAAAAAGTTCGTCAAGAGGTTTAAAAGCCTGAGAAATAATATAAACTACCGGTAGCAAAAATACAATAGATAATGGAATAAGAATATAATAAAACTTTAACTGTGAACGATGAAAGAATTTAGGATTAATTTGTGTTCCTGTAATACTATGTTTCATTTATTCCACCTCCTAGTCCTTTTCGCCAAATAATTTGTATGATATGTTATTAAAAAGCAGAATTATAAGCATTAAAATTACTGATAAAGCTGCGGCATATCCCATTTCATAACGAATGAATCCATAATCATCGATATGATTAACAATTAGTTGTCCAGCATTTTGTGGAGTTGGGTTCGAACCTGATAAGGCAACACCAATATTTCCTGAGCTAAATGCTCCTACGATAGCCATAACGGCGCCAAATAACATCTGTGGTTTCATCGATGGTATTGTAATATAAATAATTTCTTGGAAACGATTTTTAATTCCGTCAATGTATCCTGCTTCATAATATTCTTTATTAACATTTAGAATACCAGCAAGCATTGATAAGAATCCAATACCCATCGAGCTCCAAAGCGTTACGACAATCATTATCGTTAGTAAATAATCTGGTGACTGGAGAAATTGGATGGCGCTATCAATAATGCCTAAATTTATTAAAATTGCATTAATATACCCTGATTGGTCTCCCGAAAATAATGTTCGCCAAATAACCGAAATAAATACACCACCAATCATTGAAGGCGTATATAAGGCAAGCGCAATTATTTTTCTTGGACCTGCTTGAATTTGTGATAACATCCAAGCCATAAAGAATGATAGCATGTATCCTCCAGGCCCTGTAATTATCGCATATTTTAAAGTGTTAGGTATAACATATTTTAAGAAATCTGAATCTTGAGTAATAATAACTACATAGTTTGCAAATCCCCATAAAGAAGCTATCTTTGGCGTTTCAATTAGATTAAAATATGTAAACGATAAAGCAATAGCCATTATTACGGGAATAATGATAAATAACGTAAACAAAATTATATATGGTAATAATAACAAGAATGTTGAAAACTTATCATTATCAATTTTTTCAATACGAGGCCCTAGAAATTTAGTATAGAATTTTGTTGTTTTAAGTTTGTCTTTTAAAGTGACTTTTACTTCTTTTACATCTTGACTCATTTCTAATCCTCCTTTGCCTTTTCGATTTGTTCTCTTACCCAGTTTACATCACGAACAGTATAAGGTACAAGAATATTACCATTACTATCAACATAACCAAATTCAACCATTTTTTTAGTTATTTCTCGGTTAATTTTAAGAACCTGATTATCGATTGCAATTCTGGCTGATACACCACTGATAGCCATTTTATTCCAAATATCTGAAAGTCCTCTTTCAAGCATATATTGTCCTGGTGTTCTTGGAGTATCAATAATCCAGCTAATCATTTCTAGAATAATCTTTTTGTCTTCAGCTTCAATTGCTGAGTTCTTAACAGCATTTAAATTAGCAGATAACCAAACATATGTTGGACCATATGTTGCTTGAAGTGAGAACGCAAAATTAGTTTGAGTTTCTGTTGACATCCACCATTTCATGAACTCCCATGACTCATTTACTGATTTTTCGCTTCCTTTAAAAATAATACCACTTTGACCAGCTCCAACAAACCATCTTTGAGTTACGTCATTATCATCAACAACACCAGGATATAATGATAGTCCCCATTGACCAATTAATTCTGGAGCTGCATTTTTTAAAGTTAAATAAGTAGCAAAGTCAGTGATACCAACCGGTAATTTATTGTATCTAAAATCATTATAGAAACTAACAACCTGAGCTGGTAAAGAATATGTTGTGTATAAATCGCCTAATAATTTAATTCCTTTATAGGCTGCTTCATTATCAATAGTTGTTGAAAGTCCATCAGCAGAATAAATTGAGCCACCATACTGATAAATAAATGGTGTTGTTTGATGAAACCATTTAAGTGAAGAACCACCACTAGTTGGGAAGTAAAAGTTCATATCGTAACTTTGAAGTTTTGAAAGTAAAGGAATTACTTCATCCCAGTTATCAGGAATTTCCAAGTTGTATTTATTAAATACGTCTTTCCTATAAATTAGGGCATTAAAGTCTAAAGTTTCTGGCATTCCATAAACCCCATCCTCTAAAATACTTGAAACAAATGATCCTGAAGCAAATTGTGATGCATATTCCCAAAATCCATCTAATTCTGCTAAGTTAACAATTGCCCCTCTTATTGCAAAATCGAATGGCATGTAACTTGCAAGTCCCAAAGCCACGTTTGGAGTTTTGCCTGCAGCATTTGCTAAAATAAGTTTATTTGAATCTGGCATGATAGAAATCTTTACTTTGATTCCTGTCTTTTTTGTAAATTCAGCATCGGTAATTTTTTGCATCATATCGACATATGTTAAAGGTCTATTAACCCATACGTTTAATGCATTTGGATCATTCTTAGTTACATATTTTTTTGTTGTAAATGATGCAAAGAATGTTTTAACTGAGTACCAAGCTCTAATAAAGAAGCCTGCATTTGCTTTTTCATTTAATCCATCATTGTAAATGTTTATATCGTCAAGATATAAAGCACAGTTATTCAAGCGGTCTATTGTATCACCAAGCATTTGGGTAATTGAACCTGTACCGCTATATAATGTATCAAGATAAATAGGTAATTTATCAGGATATTCAAGTGGCTTACGCAGCTTTTTAATTGCTGTTTTCAAATAAGCAATTGTAGCTGAATTATCTTTTTCATCCGAATATTTACTTAAACTTAAAATAGTGTATTTAATAACAGTGTCATAAGCTTTTAAGTAGCTTTCAGTTTCAGGAATAACTTTAGTAAAATTCCATGTTCTATTTTTATCGACATCACCACCAATAATCTTTTTTGCTTCCAAGCAAAATTGATTAATATGGTCTATTAATAGCTGAATATCCCTAAATTCAGTTATCATTGGTGACTTTTCAGCTTTTAAAGAAATCGTGTGTTCACCTTTTGTTAAATAAACTTTGTATGGTAAAGTTTCTAATCTCCATTTAGAAGAACCAGTTTCTTTAAATTCATAAGCAACAAATTCTTCAAATGGCACTTCACCATCAATTTTAATTGTTCTAAATACACTAAACTGATCTTTAGTATTTAGATAATGTAAAGAAATATTGTAATATCCATCCTCTTCTACCTTAATTCGCCCATCTTTTCCATCTGCATCAATTGAGAATGTTACTTCTTGTCCAGCTTTATTCCAAGCTGTTCCATCAATGACATTTAATTTTTTATCAATTGGATTATACGGTTTAACAGATGCATTTTGATACGCTGTTAAACGTACATAAGAAGAATTTTTACTGATGTAGTTAATCGCATCAATTAAAATGTTAGCTTTTGGACTTGACTTATCACCTATTTTTGCTAAATATTCATCATATGTAAGTTTTTTTGTTGGAGCAGTTACTTTTAAATCTTTTATTTGAATCTCACTATCTTGAACATTTATAATCTCTATTGTGTTTTCCCCTTTTTCAAAATAGAAATATAAGGGCTCACTAGTTAAATATGTATTGTTATACAAATAAAGCTTATTCCATTCAACAATTCTTTTTTGAGTTGGTAATGATTCATCGCCATATGAATCAAGTATAAACTCCTTAGATTCATCTTCCCATAGCAATGGAACATCGATCGTTTTTGCTTCATCATATTGATATTCACCATTAATCATTACTGATAATGTTAAGTTATTCAAAACATTTTCTGAAACAATATAATCAAATTCAATATGATACATTCCTGCATTACTTACATTAACACTATACGTTGCCTTTTTTGATTTGCTTAAGTCAACACAAGCTTCGCCATTATAAAAATAGCAGCTTTGGGCTGGCTCTTGCATAAGTGTTGCAGAAGCTGTAGAAAGTGTATAGATAATCTGATGATCTTCATCTTCTAAGAAAGATGCATATGGGTATCTAATCAGATACTTAGAACCCTCAAGTACTTTTAATGCTTCAAGGTATTCATTATACGATACTTCTTCACTCCACTTATCATAATCACTGGTTTTAAATACATCACTAGTAAACAACGTAATGATGAGGACGATTGAAATAATGAGGACTAAATATGTAACCAATTTTTTCATATTGGTAACCTCCGTTTTAATATAATTATCCGCCAATATTATAGCATATTATTACACATATATATATATTATTTATTTTTTTATTTAAAAAAATAAAGGGTGAAAAGCATCACCCTTTATCCCTGCTTTTTTATTATTATTGAAAGTCGCTTTCTTCAAAGCCGTAATAGTTCATTAAGCCTTCTTGTAAGTCTTTAAATGCCTGATCAAATCTTCCGTTTGCAAGTGTAGTCCACTCTTCTAATCGACCAAGAATTGTACTTGTAAATGCTGCATCGCCTTTTTGAACACCAGTTAAATTAATATCCCAGTAATTTTGGAATTCATACATGATTTGGCGGCTTGAACCTTCATAGTTATAGAACCATGGGAATGCTTTATCTGATACATCCCAGAATTTACCAGCTTCATATAAAGCTAGAACATAATGCCACCCAGGCATTAATTCTTCGCTAGCAAATCTTTGATGTTTAGTTGGTTTATACCATTCAGTCATTTGGAATGTAAAATCATCGCCAATAACGATAGGTAATGAGTCATTAAGAGCTGAAGAAAGTGGTGTTAGTGATGGATCAGAAGTAGTATTATTTTTAGGATCACCAAATAATTGAGCAGCACGTGCTTCAAATGATTTATTATCAGCTACCCAAAATGACATAAACAAGTAGTTAATATCCATTTCTAATTGTTCTTCTGCATTACATGCAAGAACTTTATCATCTAAACAGAAATTGTATAGAGCCATAGGGTCTAAAACGATTCCGATATTTTCTGTATTGTAATCTGTTGCAGGACGTGGATAAATATCCCAATCATCCATTTGACAAGCATTTACCCAGTCTTTATTTGGCTCTGCACAGTCGCCCATCATCCATGGATCACTATCTAATGTTAAAACGTCGTTATTTTTGAAGAAGTTATATGTCCAGTTACCATTGCCTGAATACATTGTAGCAAGTGGATTTTCACCATCGCCAGCTTCTTTAGCTTTTAGATCATAGTCGCCCCAGAATGTTGTTTTATTCCATTCATGAATATATGGGAATAAAGCACGCATTTCATCAGAATTCATATCCACAAATTTTCCTGGTTGTGTTAATTCACCAGTTGTCATATATGTGTAAAGTGATTTTTGCATTGTAGTAACACCTGATGTAATAATTGACATTGGTGTATCCATAGCTCCATAATAAACGTTAGATACGTAATGAGATGTAAATGCTGAATATTCTTCTATTGTCCAATCTGGATCTGGAATTGAAATGTTATTTGCATTAGCTAATGATTTATTAACATATATTCCCCAAGGAAGAATATATTGTGGTAAACCAGCTTGGAATCCCCAATAATTAGTTAAGCCTAAAATTGAAGGATTTATTTTTTTATATAATTCGTCATCTGCGTATCTACTTAAGTCAGCAACAATACCTTTTTGTGTATCAAGAGTTAAGTCCATTGATGCCCAAATTGATGGATAAACACCATGAGTATCTTGATAGTTTTGTTGAACTAATGTCCAGTTTGATGTTCCACCTGAATCTCCTGCTTTAAAGAAACCATTAATTATAACATTTGGGTAAAGTTTATTAAACTCTTTGGCTACAGCATAAGCAGCAGCATCATTTTGTGACACTAAATCTGTTGGACTTAAATTTGAATGTCCTAAGTCTGCACGATATGTGTCTGAGCCAGACCAAAGTAATATATCTACCTGTCCTACTACGTCATAAGGTATACCAAGTCTTCCTTTTGTTGGATCTTCTGTTGAGTCTGTTGAACTTGATGATTTTGATGTACTTTTCGATGTACTTTTCGATGTTGAATTTGTTGCAGGTTTAACAGTTGTAATCTTATTGCAACCAACTGTAAACACTAACATTCCAAAGACTAAAAACAATAATAATGATAACTTTTTTTTCATTTTTTCCTCCTTATTATTTTTTTATTGTTTTTGTAAACGATTTCATTGTATATTATATCACAAAAAGTAAATAATATAAAGTAATTTTTTGCCTTAATTTAGGCTCAACCCTGTGTTTTTTTGTGATTTTTTACCTGTTATCTAACAATTTCACGAAAACAATTTCGTAATAGTGTTTATAAACTCTTTTTTATCTCATTAATAAGCTCTACGTATTCTTCTTCATTTCTTCCTAAATTTCTATAAATTGTTTTCAAAACACGACTTAGAGGTTGCTCTAATTCAAAGTGTCTTTCTATCTCAAACTTTTCACAAATTTTTTTAAAAATTTCAGGTTCTTGATATTGCCATTGTAAACATGTATCATCATAATTTAATGGTTCTCTACTCTCGTCTTTTGAATCAAAGAACACTTCTTCACTTAATTTAATGTCGTTAACATTAGGGCCTACCATAATGGTAAAATCCCCCTTTTCCACAACAAATTTATTATGCTTTTCATAGAACATACTAAAGTCTTTTTCAGTTAAAGTTATGGTTACATTCTTTACTTCATTAGGTTCTAATTCAACCTTAATAAAATTTTTCAATAATTTTTCGGGAATAATATAGAATGATTCATTATCCTTTACATAAACCTGTGCCACTTCTTTTCCTTTTACTTTACCAGTGTTTTTAACATCAAAACTAACAACTAATTCATCTCCATTATTTAAAGTTGTTTTAGAGAGTTTTAGATTGTTATATTCAAAATTGGTATATGAAAGTCCGAATCCAAATGGATATAAAACAGGAATTTTATATGAATCGAAGTAACGATAGCCTGTAAAAATACCTTCTTTTTCATAATCTGTGGCATTTTTTCTTTCAGGGAACCATCTTGAAGTTAAAACATTTTTGTATTCAAGTGGCCATGTTTCAGAAAGTTTACCGTTTGGATTAATTACACCGAAAACAATTTCGGCTAAAGCCTTACCGCAAGCAACACCTAAAAATGAAGCATGAATAACAGCATCAACTTCTTTATTAATTTCATTAATTTCAACAGGGGCACCACTGTTGTTTATAAAAATTATTTTCTTATCAAGTTTCGCTAATTCTTTAATAAAATGAACTTGGTTTTGTGGTAAATTCATGTATGGACGATCAAATCCTTCTGTCTCTAAAACTTCTGTTGTTCCACCATTAACAATTACATAATCAGCCTCTTTAGCTTTATCTAAGGCCTCTTTTTCAAGTTCTAGTGATACTTCCATATCTTTAAATCCTATAGCATAATCATAGTTACCAAATTTCATAAATTCATCATATGGATTCTCGACATTTCTAGCTCTTAAAGTTGAAGATCCACCACCAGAATTACGTGGTTTTTTAAAGAAATCACCAACTAAAAGAATTTTACTATTTTTATCTAATGGTAAAATATTATCTTTATTTTTAAGTAAGACAATACTTTCTTTTGCAACTTCATAAGCAAGTTCATGGTTGGCATCAAAATCTGCAGGTTTATATTGATTAGGATTTTGATATACCCAATCATAAGCTCTTAAAATTTCTTCTACAAGTCTATCAACTTGTTCAACACTTATTTTTTCCGCTTCAAAAACTTCCTTTGTTTGGCTGGCAAAAACTGTTTCTGGCATTTCAATATTTAGACCAGCATTGATACTATCAGCTTTATTTTGAACAGCGCCCCAGTCAGAAATGATTAAACCTTCATACCCTAAATCTTCTCTTAATAATTTTTGCATAATATCTTTGCTATGGCATGCATATATACCATTAATTTGATTATAAGATGCCATTATAGTTAAAGGTTTAGCTTCTTTAATACACATTTCAAAAGGTAAAGCATATAATTCTCTTAAAGTTTTTCTTGAAATGTTTGAAGAACATTTACGACGGTTTGTTTCTTGTTCATTTAATATAAAATGCTTAAGTGAAGTTCCAACATGAGTAGATTGAACACCGTTAACAAAAGCAGTTGCCATCTTTCCTGATAAAATTGGGTCTTCTGAATAATACTCAAAATTTCTTCCACCTAAAGGATTTCTTTTACCATTAGCACCAGGTCCAAGTAAAACATCAATACCAAAATGGTTACATTCATTACCTATGGCCTTACCAACTTTATAAATTAAGTCAGGATCCCAAGTAGCTGACATGGCACCCTCACATGGGAATAATGTTGTCTCATTTAATTTTGCATTAGGCCCTGTACCAGAAGCATATTTTTCTGAAGGTACTCTAACACCATGGGGTCCGTCACTAACACGAATCTCTCTTAATCCTAGTCTTTCAACACCATTAAAAAACCAAGCGCCTTTACCTGATAACAATTTTAATTTTTCATCAATTGTCATCTCGCTTAAAACTTTCTTAATATCCATTTTTACTCCTACTTTCTTCTCCTACTTATTATCTTTATAACTTAATCCGTATCCTATTGGAAACATTACAATATTTTCATCATAACCGTTTTTATTAGAGTTATAACCAAGCTGTGATAAGTTTTTAGGCCATGTAAAACTTAACTTACCAGTAAAATCATAGTCGCCAAATAATACATCAGCAATACCAGATCCTGCTTCTGATCCAGGTAAAAAACAAGCTACAAAGCTATCAAAGTAATTTAAATTATCATTTAACACAAGTGGTCTACCTGATAAAAGCAAGCCAATAACTTTTTTCCCTTTGCTCTTAGCATCTTTTGCCTCATTTAAAACCTTTTGGTTATTTGCTTGAGCCATTCCACCTGTTAAGGTTAAATCGTCTGTATCGCCATTATATTCAGCATAGGGTTTATCTGATAAAACCACAATTACCACATCAGCGTCATTCAAATTAGTAACAACTTTTGAGGTTGTTCCTAAAAGTTCTTTAACAATCCCAGCATTTATTGATGTTCCACGGACCATGGCTTTTTCATCACCTTGCCATGATAGTGTCCACCCGCCACATTGTAAAGCAGTGTTAATTGCTCCATCGCCGGTAATATAATATTTAGTTAAATTTTTATCAAGAGGAAGAGCTTTATTTTCATTTTTTAAAAGAACTAAAGATTTTCTTACTGCTTCTCTTGCAACATTTTTATTTTCATCACTAGCAAAATTTTTTTCAACGTCAATCGTATATCCAGGATATTCAATGATACCACGTTTATATTTTACGGTTAAAATTCTTCTTGCAGCGTCTTCAAGTCTTGCTCTTGTAATATCACCATTATAAAAAGCATTTACAATATGTTCATGGCATTCTTTATAGGTATATGGTTGCATAAGCATATCGATACCCGCATTTACTGCCGAAACTACTTGTTGATAATAGCTTCCAGGCAATTGTCTTATTGCGTCATAATCACTTATTACAAAACCACTGAATTCTAAAGAATCTTTTAAAATATCAGTAATCCAAAATTTACTTTCATGCATTTTTTCGCCATTAATTGAACTATATGAAACCATTACAGTATCAACACCAGCCTCAACTGCTTTAATATATGGTTGTAGTTCAAAATCCATAATATCTTGAATAGATTTTGTTACATTTCCTTGATCCTTTCCACCAACTGTTGAACCATCCGCAATATAATGCTTTGCAGTAGCTGAAACACAGTATGACTGAAGGCCTCTAATATATTCACTGACTAAATTATTGACGATTTCTACGCTTTCACTAAAACTTTCATATGTTCTACCCCAGCTGATGTCTTGAGCCATCGCTACTGTTGGTGAGAAGGTCCAATCAACTCCTGAAGCGCGCATTTCTCTTGCAGTGATTAAACCAATCTTATACATTAGTTCTGGATCATTTGCACTTCCAAGACCAATATTATGTGGAAAAATAGTAGCGCCATATAGATTATTGTGACCATGAACTGCATCTACACCATAAATAATTGGGATTCCTGAAGATGATGTTACAGCTGTATCCTGGAAGTTTTTGATCATATTTTGCCATCCATAAGCTGTATTAGTAGAAGGTGTTGATCCACCTCCTGATAAAACTGAACCAATATTATATTCAACTAGATCATTCATTAAAGTTGAATTGTTACGTTCAGCCTGAATCATTTGTCCAGCTAACTCATCAATTGTCATGTTTTTAACTTTTTCGTTAATCCAATCATAATCAATATCTATTAACTCACAATATTGTTCATCATATGTTATAGGTGCAGAAGTTATTGTAACTTGTGTATTTGTAACATTTTTGGTTGTTGTACTATTAGTTAAAGTGTTTTTATATGAACTACTATATGTTGATAAAATCGTGGAAATCAAATCTTTAGTAGTTGTGTTATTTTTATTTGTTTTGATTTTACTTGTACATCCATAAAGTATAAGGCATAAGAAAAACACCATTATTTTTTTATATTTCATTTATTAATCCTCCATATAACCGTCATCATTGATTTAGCAGGAATTTTAACCTTAGCATTGGCACCACGCCATTTGATGACGATTTCTGTTGCGGCTTTGCCACTATTATATAGAACTAAGACATATTCGTTTTCGTTATTCATGTAAGCATTAGCCATAACATTCATCGCTTTTATCTCTACATCAATTCTTGTAGCGTCTAGGTCGACGTATTTTCCATAATGACCAATTGCTAAAGCTTCGGCTTCAATGTTATAATTATCACCTTCAACACTTATAACACCTGTACATCCAGCACATCCACCTAAATGTGTTTCACCTTTTGGATCAAGAACCATATTCCAATACATCGTACCAGAAGCTCCTGCTTCAAAAACCTTAGTATACATTCTGTCTAAACTATACTTAAGATTATCATCAAAATTTGTATACCATGTTCCTGCTGTACACTCAGTCATTAAAACCTCAATTTCTGGGTATTTAGTTTTTAAGTCTTTAACAGTTGTATGAATTTCTTCTGCCGTTTCTACAACGTAACAATGTAGTCCAACGCCTTTAACATATTTTCGTAAATTATCATCACTTAACATGGTGAAAGGATAAAGTTCACCAGCATTGTGATCATAAATTAAAATTTTAGTATCAAGATTTTTTTCTTCTAGCATTGGACCAAGGTAATCAGTAATAATGGTTTTTGCTTGTCTTACACCTATATACATCGTCGGATATCCTGAATTTGGATTTTGATATAATGGTTCATTTTGAATTGATAAATAATCAATATTAATGCCATATTTAGCATATTCCTCAACAAATTTTATCAAATATTTTGCAAATACTTCATTATAAAATGGTGATAGATTTCCGCCTCCATCAAGTTTTTGTGAGTCCTTCATCCAAGCTGGAGCGCTCCATGGCGCAGCTATAAAACGAATGTCAGGATTAATTGCTAAAGCTTTTTGTAAAACTGCAATAACATCATCATCTTTTGCAATACTAAAATTTTTAAGTTCTAGATCTTTTGTTCCTGTTTGGATATCATCATATGTATAATGTCCTCCCCATTTAGGGTTAGGGAAGTCACTTGAACCAATGCATAATCTTACAACCTGAATATTCAAACCATCAGAACCAAACAAATAATCAATTATTTCATCTTCTTTAGGACTATTTTTTATTAAATATGCGCTTGCTCCAGTTAAAGCTGCACCTACGCCATAATAATTTTCATATTTTTTTTCATCATTTATAGTAATTTCATTACCATATAATTTATCTTTAGTGAAATTAACTAAATCTGTTACTTCTACAAACTGGTTGCTTTTATTTGAAGTATATGCTTCAATTTCTACACTCGAAAAATCAATCGTATTTACAGATGAAATTGTCTTAGTTGTTGATTGAACAGTTTTTATTTCACTAGTTGTTTTAATTGTAATACTTGTAGTAGTTTTTGGTATTGATTTTGTTGTGTGATTTGTAGTCTTACAGCCAGCAAAGAGAAAAATAGCGCTTACTGTCAAGAATAAAAAAAACTTTTTCACCTGATACCTCCTAGATAACTAGTGTTATAATTGAATGTTTTGGCACCTCAAATTCATAAGTTTTATTAAATACACTTACTGAAGATTTAACATCGTTATCTGTTTCATTTAATGCAACATAAACTATTTCTCCATTTGGATTAACAAATGCTACATCATTAAGTGATGATGAACCAATCTTTTCAATTCTTTTAGCACCTGGTTTAACAAATTTAGAAATGTGACCAATATAATAATAAGATGACTCTAAAAATATTTGTTCGTTAAATATTCTTAAAATTATTGGAGCTGAACATAAGTTATTAACATGATTTGGCCCCCCAAGTTCATCTAAAAATAGGTTCCAGTCAATATATCCTTCGCAGTAATTATTAATATCGCCAATCATATTTCTAGCGTATCTTTCACCATTTTCCCATCTACCGATTAAATGGGCTCCTTCAATACAACCTTCACTAAATAAAAGTCCTTTATCAGGAAATAATTCATGGGTCTTACCAACTTCGTCAAAGGCTTCACTTACATACCAGTGAAAAGCTGTTCCCCAAACGTATTTACTAGCTTTTTTGTCATTTAATACAGCTTTGGCTCTTTCAACCATAATGTCACGGTTGTGATCCCATATTAAAATATTAACATCCTTTGTATCTCCTTTTTTGATAGTTGGACCTAAATAGTTTTTAACAAAGTCGCGTTCTTCTTCGCCGCTATAAATACATGAGTCCCAACGTTGGACAGCTTGAGGTTCATTTTGAACTGTGATACCCCAAATATTTAAACCAGCTTTTCTAAATTCTTGAATAAAGCGTTTATAATAATTAGCCCATGATTGCATATATTCAGGTAATAATTTTCCACCTCTAATTGGAGAATTGTTATCTTTCATAAATGGAGCTGGACTCCATGGAGATCCAAGTAGTTTAATTTCTGTTCCAGCAATTTCCTGTGCTCTTTTAATTGTTGGAATCACAAATTTAAATTCGTGAGAAATATCAAAGGTTTTTAACTCTTTATCGCCTTCATCAATATAAGTATAACTATAAAGTGAGAAATCTGAGCTATGGATTGAAACACGTCCTAAAGTATAGCCAATTCCTTCCTCTTTATCAAAATAAAGACGAAGTGCTTTTTCTCTTACTTCCTTATTTACCCGATAAAGGTTATAGCAAGCACTTTCGGTAAATGCACCACCAAAGCCGAGCATTGTTTGAAAAGTTTTTTGTGGGTTAAGGGTAATAACCCCACTATTTGAAGTAACACTAACCTGATTTGTTTCTTTTAAGCGTAATTCAGTGTCCTTCGCTGTTATTATTAATTTCATATTATTCCTCCTGAATATTATAATATTTTACATATTTTATTTCTAATCTGCGAGGAAAATCCTCACTTGATACAGCCCCACCAAGGCTTCCACCAATTGCTAAATTAATGATTAAATAAAATTCATCATCAAATGGCCAGCCATCATGTGATGCGTCTTTCCCATCTTCGCCTCTTTCAAATTTAACAAAAGAATTTCCATCAATAAAAAACTCAAGATAGTTAGACATAATATCTACTGCATATTCAACAAATCTATCACATACACCATTAATTTCTTCTTTATAGGTATAGTGTGAATTATTCATATGATTATAAGTTTTACAGTGTAGTGATGATAAAACCATGTCTTTTTCATTTCCAACTTGTTCCATGATGTCAATTTCACCACATTCAGGCCATCGATAATTACCATTGCCTAACATCCAGATAGCAGGCCATGTGCCGCGTCCTCCAGGAAGTTTTGCTTTAACGGCAATTCGTCCTAGTTTAAAATGCTTTTTACCGCGTGTATTAATGCGTGAAGAAGTATATTCTTTATCACCTTTTATCTCATGTCTTGCTTCAATTGTCAAAAGTCCATCTTCAACATTTATATTTTCACCATTAGTATAATATTGAACTTCGCGATTAGCCCATTTTGATCCGTGTTCAATATTCCAAACATCAGGATTTGGTAATCCTTTATAATTAAAATTTTCTTCCCACACAAGCGTGTATGTTTTCATTATTTGGCTCCTAAATTTACAATAATATTTAAATCTTCTTTTATATTTTCTTTTTTAATTTTTAGAAAGCTATTATTTATTACAACTGATTTCCCATTAATTAATACTTTTTTTATCATGTATTCTTGATAATCTAAATTATCTTTGTTTTCAAATTGAATATTAATGTTTTGGTCATTAAATATCATTTTAATTTCTGCTTTTAAATCAATAAAGTCATCAATTAAAAGTTTAGGTTCAATAATAAGGTCACCAAAGTCCCCTTTTACGCCAAAGATTTCTTCAGCTATCGTATATAAGTACCAAGCTGCTGAACCTGTTAAATATGGGTATACTCCTCTGCCTTTACTATCAAAATATTCAGGTATTCCTGGTAAGCATTTTGATTTTTCAATATCATTTACATAGTCATAGACACCACGAATAATGACTGATCCCTCTTTAACAAAACCCCTTTTATATAAGGCATTTCCATACATTACATTCATGTGCTCAAATACAGCGCCATTTTCTTTATGCCCATAACCAAAGCCCATAAAGCGACCAATATTATGTAAGTCTTCTTTAAGTTTGCTATTTAAACGATAACCTTTTACGTTTTCATCAAATAAGATGTCATTAGAAGCTTCTATTATTTTTTTAATTTGTTCAGTGCTTGCAACACCACCCATAACATTAAATACTTGCCCAATTAAGGTCATTTTCTTGTCAATAGGATTTTCAAATCTTTCGCTTTTATTATCATAGTAACCATTATAGAAGGAATATTTTTCGCCTTTCATCAATTCATTTTCATTAATATGATCAGAAATGCTTGATGATATATCTATAAATTTTTTCGTAAGTTCATCGCATGATACTTTAATCTTTGCACCACTTACACTACTTTTTACTAAACTAAAATACTTGTTTAAAACAGACTTTTTAGTTACAATGCTATAATCACTGTTTTCTATTAAAACTGCTAATTCTTTTAAAATTTCAATTTCTTTGATTCCTAACTCATTTAACTTTTTAGTCAATCTAGCTAAAACATCAAAATTACTCTTATAAAAACCAGTAAAAGCTACTGATTCGCCTAATTCATTTGCCATATCGATGCCATCGTTCCAATCCGCATCACATAACAAAATGTTTCCATGCTTACCAACATGATAGAAAGCCACTAAATTTTCAATTAATAAGTGTTCTAGAATACTTCCATAATACACTTGGCCACTTGAAGTTAAAACTTTATTTGTTTCACCAATGTAATCTTCATCAATTATTTTCGTGTAATAAACAAACTTGTCTTTGAAGTATTCTTTTTCTTCAAGTAAAACTCTAATATCTCCTGTTCTGTTGATATAAAGGTTAGTAGAAAAAGTTGGCCAAGCAGCATGATCCATCCACACTCTTACAATATTATTTCTATCAGCTTTAAACTCACCTAATCTATCACCAATGATTGTTGCATTAGTTCCATCAATTCTTACGCCGCCAAAGTTGGACACAATCAAACTCTTAATATCTTTGGCATTTATTAATTCTAAGGCAATAATATCTTGCCATAAATCACGCCAGCCTCTTCCACCTCTACCATAATCATGAAATGGCAAGAATGAACAACCATAAATTTTTCTAAGTATTGGTTGAATTGTCACCCATCTTAAATAATTACTAAAATCTGTTTTATAAAAATTAAACTGTAATTTATCAATTTCATTTTCCCAAGCTGTTTTTGTTTTATTTAATAAATAATCAAAATTTTTAGTACTTACAAATTCTCTTAGTCTTTCAAGGTTATTTTTATTGTCAATAGTAAAACCAATTACAAAAGAAATTTCTTCACCAGGTTTTAAAATCTGTTTTTCATATTCAAAACCAGCAATCATTTCATAGCCAGTTAAAACATCGCCAGTTTTATAACTGTTATTTAAATCACTCTTTACCACTTCTGGTGTTTCAAAATCATTGCCTTCACCAATAAATTCTTCTAAAATTGGCCAATAATTTTTTATCTTCAATGCACTATTTATAGTAACATCATACATAAAATCATTAATGTTATGACCCCTTTCATCAAAAGAAAGAGTTGGGAATAATGTTAGTGAGTTATTTGTGATTTTAATTCGATTTAATAGGCTCGTTACATGACGATGATCACGAATATTATCTGCACTTCTACCATAAAGCGGGAAACCAATTACCGGTTTAACTATTAAATCATCTAAAGCTTTAAATGACACTTTATGAAGTTCCATATTTGCATTTATTTCTGGAACAAATGAAGTTACTTCAATTTCAAAAAACTTATTAGTTCTTTTTACTTTTTGTGATAAAAAATCATATATTCCAACTACATCATCATTTTCAAGCTTCTGAATTGGTGTATTTCCAGTAATAGAATATATATTACCATTGACATTAAAAAACATGTTTCTTGATAATTTATTTTCTTCCAAATCTAAAACGCTTACAGGGATGAGGCCAAAATGATTAACATCTATTTTATTATCACCATGCATTTTAGGTGTAATGCAGGATTTCATACCATATTGATTAACGAGTGGAAAGTATAAAAAAGAAATTTTATCGGGATTATTAATACGAAAACTACCTCTTTTATCGAAAACTATTTTCGAAGACATAATAACAACTCCTTCGTAGTTTCATTACCTAAATTATATCATCTAAAACGTTCTAAGTAAAGAAAAAAACCCCGTTTTTAATAAAAGAGGTTTTATTTATTTTTGCTTCCGACTTTTTTTAAAATGTTGGTCGAAAATTTATTTATGTTTTCGTTCGTATTTTCGAAACGTTTTAAACTGTTTTTTATTATGACATCTAGAAGTTCATTTTCTTTAATTAACCCTTGATATAATGGGATTGATAAAGAACCCGGAATTGCATTTAATTCACAAACATAAATCATTTCGTTTTTGATAAACAAGTCAATTCTGACAATTCCAAAACAGTTAAATAGATCATAAAGTTTAATACCAATTTCTTTTACTTTTTTCATGATTTCAAAGGAGAGATTATCAAAAATTCTTGGTTGGTCTTTTCTATCTAACTCATACTTGTTTTTAAAATCAAAAAATTCTTGATCCTTTCTAATTTCTTCAATATGGGAGAATAAATAATTATCATTTATTTTAACGCATGCAATACTTACTTCTTTAAAATCTTTAATTAGTTCTTCAGCAATTACCTGATCATGAAATAAGAACAATTTTTCTAAATTTCTTTTTAGCTCTTCTTGATTTTCACAAATGCTTATACCAATTGAAGAACCAAGTCTTGGACTTTTAATAATAACTGGATAATCAAGATTTACTAAATTATCGCCTTCTTTTAACACTTCATATTTAGGTGTTAAAATCTTATGGTTCTTAAGTATTTCTTTCATGATTATTTTATCTTGAATCATCACGCTACTATAAATATCGCAAGAACTATATGGTATATCATAAAAGTCCATAACAGATGCAATATGCCCATCCTCTAAATTATTTCCATGAGAGCAGACAATAACTGCATCTAACTTAATAAAATGAGTAGTATATATTCCTTTTTTAGTAAATACTGCAACTTTACCGGCTTTTATTTTATTATAATTTTCAAAACTTAAGTATTTCTTACCTGTAAATAAATTATTTTCTTCATCAAGATATAGAGGAATAACCTCATGATTAAGATGCTTCATTATAATAAATGCTGTTATAATAGAAATATCGTGTTCAACACTTTTTCCGCCAAATAATACACCAATTTTCATCTTAATCCTCCTAATAATTATCGGGTAAGTCATTTAATATTAAAATATTTTTATGACTTGTTGGATAGAATGTTAAAGCTTTATTATAAGCTTCTTTAAAACTTTTATAAACAAAATATAAGACCTCGCTATTACCTAAAACTTCTGTAAAAATTTTTTCGTTTTTAAAGCTATCAAGGATGCAGACATCACATGCTTCTTTAATCTTTTCTGCTAATTTCTTATTCTCTTCATCTGAGGCATCACCAAGCTCCACCATACCCGGAGTAATAATGATTTTTTTACCATCTAATCTTTTTAAATATTCAATTGCATTAGATGCTCCAACGGGATTAGCACTAAATGAATCATCAATAATTGTCATCTTATCATATTTCTTCATTTCTAATCTTTTTTCTACCTGTTTAATTTTTGTTAATCCAAGTCTTATTTTAAACTCTGCTAATTTAATAAATCTTGAAAGTGCAAATGCCGTCAAGGTGTTATAGATATTATGCCTTCCCACTAAATTTATTTTTATATCTGGATAAATTTTTTCATGATTTTTTATATCAAAGATCGTACAATCAGGAAATTCTTTAATATTTATTGCTTGATAATCACTTTCCTCATCAATACTGACTTTAATTATTTTTGCTTTAGTTTTTATCTCATATTCTCTGATATATTTATTATCAACGTTGATTATTCCTACACCATTTGAATTTAAGCCTTCAATAAGTTGAAATTTGGTATTAATAATGTTTTCCATTGTTTTAAAGGTTTCTAGATGCATCGGTCCAATATCCGTTAAAATCGCATAATCAACTGGAAAATGCTTAATTAGTTTTTTAATATCATTATTATGAGATGCCCCATATTCAAGTATTAAATAGTCTGTCATCTCTAGGTTTTTATCATTAATTGTTTTGCATAAGCCCATAAGTGTATTATAAGAACGTGGAGAAACAGCGGTTAAATATCTTGTTTTTAAAATACTATTTAAAATATTTTTAGTTGTAGTTTTACCATAACTGCCAGTGATTCCAATCTTTTGACTTTTTGATAGAATATATTTAGTTTTCGCTTTTTTTAAGTAGTACTTTTGGATCAAATATTCGATTGGATAAATAATTAAAGCACCAGCTAAATTAAAAACAATAGCAAAGTAAGAACATGATACTAAATGATATTTATCAGGAATAAAATGAATTGTAACTAAATAAAGCAATGAAATCATAATTATTAATCTTACGATACGCGTTGTTAAATTAAAAGCAACTTTTCTTTTCTTCAGCCAAACTTTAAAAACCAAATAAAGAACAGTCAAAGATAATGGTATTAAGCAAAAATATGAAGAGACTAAAACAATACTTAATATAAATAATATTAACTGAATAATTGATATTTTTTTTATTGATGTTTTAATAAATTCAAATAAGTTATAATGCGATAGCTGATAAAAATATAAAGAGTTATAAATATTTGAAAACATAATTAATAAGCATAAAACAATAAAAATACTATTCATCTTTACCACCTACAAAACACTTAATGACTGTATTAAAATAATTAGGATTATCTAAATACGGAAAATGTCCAGTATTTTTGATTAAGACAATTCCTGAATCAGGAATTTTTCTTCTCATTCTTTTTGCAATTGAATATGGAGTTACATCATCTTTATCGCCATAAATTAATAATGTCGAAGCTTTAATATCTTTTAAATAAGGTTTCAAATCTTCACCAACAATATTTACTAATGTTTCCTTTAAAAGAGGTGATGCATTTTTATAATCATCGGATCCAAAGTTATTTAGATAACTTTGTAAATGCGGACTTTTAATGACCTTTGACATTCCTTTAAAGATTTTGTATGTAGCTACTTTTAAGATAACTTTTAACTTTCTTCGTTTTATTCCCGGAGTTGAAACTAAGGCAATTTTATTAACTTCATATTTACAAGCATATTTAATTGTTACACGGCCACCAAAAGAATGACCAATTAAAATCGGTTCATCAATTTTCTTGCTTAAAATAAAGTTTCTAACAAATTCAACATAATCATCAAGAACCAGGGGTTTATCAATTGGTTCATCACCGAATCCTGGTAAATCTATGGCATATACCTCATAATGATTTTTTAAATCATTATACAAATTTTGAAATGTTGTTTTATTCATTCCCCAACCATGGAGGAGAATAATTTTTTCTTTTTTTGACAAATAAATCCTTCCTTATCTATAAACCATTAAAATATATGTCGAAATATAAGAAAAGATTACAAAAAAAACGTTAAAGTTTTATTTGCTCTTCAACGTTTATAATAAATACTGTTGCCCCACCAACTTCAACTTCTAAAGGATTAATGGCCTGAAAAAATCCAAATTCCGATGAAATTGAATTTTGAACTATTTTGGTTCGTTTTTTGGAGTTGTCAGCGATTATTTTTAAGGCATCTTCTTTTTGTTCTTCCTTAATACCAACCATAATTGTTGTATTACCATTCATCAAAAAGCCACCCTTTGTTGCAAGCTTAGTAACTAAAAAATTTCCTTTTACCAAACCTTTAACTACCCTACTTGCATCTTCGTTTGAAACAACAGCTAAAATTAACTTATTCAAAATATCACTCCCTTAAGAATTGTCTGTTCCTATAAATATTTTACCATTTTTTAGGAAAAAAAGAACCAGTTATGTAATTAACTAAAAAAGTTATTTTAATATTAACATTGTAATAAGTTTAAGAATTTTTATCTAAGCATATGGACTTAACCTTTTTAAATTTATTCTTTTTTTTTGTACCATTATATATAATCATTAATTAATTTTTGTAAGTAATCTAATGTTCTAAACTTATTTTCATAACCATGAAGCATTTTTTAAAAAGAATTATTTATAAAAATCTATTTTTTAAATTATGATTGCCTTATATCATTTTCTTTAAGTGTGTTTATGTCTTCTAATACTTTATTGGGCATTATTTTTAGTTTATAAAAAATCTGGAGTCTTTGATGCATCAGATGAAATAACTGAGCAATAAAACAAATTTAATATTAGTGATAGATAGATTTTTCTTGCCCCAATCTTAAAATATAATACATCAGTTGTATTTTTTAATTAGGCTTAGTAATTTCAAAATAACCTAATAAAATATTTCTATTTTTTCTGACTAAATTTTTTTGTATAACGCATAAAAAAAAGAGCTTCCTTTGTTGTAATCCAACACAGTAAGCTCACTTAATTATCCAATTGATTCTTTCATTTCTAATTTAATTAACTGATTTAGTTCTACTGCATATTCCATTGGAAGTTCTTTTGCAAATGGTTCAATAAAACCCATGATAATCATATTCATCGCATCATCATAGCAAATTCCTCTGCTCATGAGATAAAAAATCTTATCCTCTGATACTTTTGAGACTGTCGCTTCATGTGATATTTCTGATGAATTATTTCCCACAATATTTTTAGGAATAGTATCAGATTTGGAAATTGAATCAAGTAGTAAGGTATCACACTCTACATGCCCAATTGAGTTAGTCGCATTTTTACCAATCTTCACTTCGCCTCTGTAGTTAACAATGCCACCTTGAGTAGAAATTGACTTAGATATGATTCTAGATGAGGTATTCTTACCAACATGAATCATTTTAGCACCCGTATCCTGAAATTGATTTTTTGATGCAAAGGCTATTGAAATAGTAGTTCCTTTAGCATAATCACCAAATAAAATACATGATGGGTACTTCATATTGATTTTGGAGCCAATATTACCATCAATCCATTCCATGTGTCCAAATTCTAATACTTTCGCTCTTTTTGTTACTAAGTTAACAATATTGTTTGCCCAGTTTTGAACAGTTGAATAACGACAATATCCATGATCTAAAACTATAATTTCTACAACTGCAGCATGTAATGATTCCTTAGTATAGATTGGGGCTGTACATCCTTCGACATAATTTAAGCTTGAATATGAGTCTACAATAATTAATGTTCTTTCAAACTGACCCATTTGTTCAGAGTTAATTCTAAAATATGATTGTAATGGCTTGTCCAATACAACATTTTTTGGAACATAAATAAATGAACCACCGCTCCATACTGCGCTATTTAACGCTGCGTATTTATTATCGGTATAAGGTACAACAGTTCCAAAATATTTTTTAACTAATTCAGGGTAGTTCCTTAGGGCACTATCAGTGTCCATAAAAATAACACCTTTGTCTTCTAATTCCTTAATAGTTGAATGATAAACAACCTCTGATTCAAATTGGGTTGATACTCCAGCTAAATACTTCGCTTCAGCTTCTGGAATACCTAATTTATCAAATGTATCCTTTATTTCTGTTGGAACATTTTCCCATTTATTACTAATTTTTTCGGTTGGTTTAATGTAATAAGTAATATCATTAAAATTTATTTCTTCTAAACTTGGTCCAAATGTTGGATTAGGCATTTTAAGAAATTCATTATATGCTTTTAAACGATATTCTAGCATCCAGACAGGTTCATTTTTAGTTTCTGATATTTCAATAATCTTATCAATTGATAAACCTTTACTTAGCTCCATATATGGTGTAGTTTCGGTTTTAAATCCGTACTTATAATCACCAACTATTTTCTCTGCTTTTTCTTTTTCACTCATGGTGTTCACCGCCTATTGACTCTAAGAAGGCACGCCAAGCAATCGATGCACATTTTACACGTGCTGGATATTTTTTAACGCCTTCATAAACAGCTGCTTCTTCTAAATCGACTGTTTCATCGACTTCTTTGTTTGTAATCATATTTAAGTAATTAATTGATACTTTTTTAGCATCTTCAATATTTTTACCAATCATCATTTCTGATAAGACGCTAGCTGAAGAGCAGCAAATAGAACATCCTGTTCCATCATGTCTCACATCAATAACTCTTTGTCCATCGCATTTTGTTTCGATTGTAACATCATCACCACAAGATGGATTTTTGATGTGAATCTGCTTGTAACCTTCTTCATTTTTTAAACCTTTATTACGTGGATTTTTATAATGATCCATAATAACTTGACGATATAATGATTCTAAATCATTCATTTTAAAACCCCACTTCCTGGAAAAATTTAACTGCATCTTTAACAGCCGCAACAAATTTATCACATTCCTCATATGTGTTATAGAAGTAAAATGACGCTCTTAGGGTTGAAGGAACCTTAAGCCACTTTACTAATAATTGTGCACAGTGATGACCAGCTCTTAAACAGATATTTTTATCAGAAAAATAAGTAACTGAGTCATGAGCATGAACATTATTAATATTAAAATCAATAATTCCCGTTTCAGCTGTTTCGTTATAGATCGTTATTCCATCAATTTTTTTTAATTTATTCATCGTATAATTTTTTAAACCAACTACATAATCTTCAAGTTCTAAATAATTAATTTTATTTAAAAAATCAATTGCTGCACCAGCTCCAAAAATTTCAGCTATCGCTGGAGTTCCAGTTTCAAATTTATGAGGTATTTCTTTATATGTAACTTGGTCTTTATCCACGTTGTCATTCATATCCCCACCAAATTCAGCCGGTGGCATTTTATTTAATAATTCTTTTTTTCCAAACATTACACCAATTCCCGTTGGGCCCATCATTTTATGAAATGAAAAGCCTAAAAAATCAACATCTAAGTCTTTTACATCTACCTTTAAATGTGAAATTGATTGAGCAACGTCTAAAACCACAATTGCATTATGCTTATGAGCAATGCTTGTAATTTCTTTAATTGGTGTTATATAACCTAAGACATTTGAAACATGAGTTAATACAACTACTTTTGTCTTATCATTTATAACATTTTTAAAGTTTTCTAAAGTAATTCGCCCTTCTTTTGTTAATTCAATGAAGCGAATCTCTAAATTCTTTTCTTTTTTTACATTTAACCATGGTAAAAAGTTTGAATGATGTTCAAGCTCAGAAGTTACTATTTCATCGCCATTTTCAAGCAAACTACCATAACATCTTGCGATCATATTTAACGAGTCAGATGCCCCTTTGGTAAATACAATTTCTTCAGGACTAGCGTTTATAAATTTAGCAATTTTTTTTCTTGCTTCTTCTATAATTTCTGTCGCATCATATGATATTTTATAAGTTCCCCGACTAACATTACAGCCATAATTTAAATAATAATCATTTATTGCATTAATAACAACTGTTGGCTTTAATGAAGAAGCTGCATTGTCTAAATACACTAAAGTTTCATCATTTAGTGGTGGAAAATATTTTCTTAACTCATTAACATTCATTGTGATGCCCCCTAAAAAATAGCATTAACCAACTGAAATAAGTACGCCTTTATCTCATCATTTTTTAATGCTTTATAGAACGTTTCAAAATATGAACCAACAATTAATTTCTCCGAATTTTCTTTTGTTATTCCGCGACTCATAAGATAATATAATGCTTCAGGATCAATAGTTCCGATTGCTGCTCCATGTGATGCTAAAACATCATCACAATCAATCAGAAGCTTTGGATCAACCTCAATAACTGCTTCTTTACCTAATAAAACTCCACGATTTTCTTGCGATGCATTAGATAAATACATACCTTCTTTAATCTTTGCGGTAATATCAACTTTAATTCTTGATGAATCTTTTGCAAATAAGAAGTTAGTATAATGTGATGTACTACGGATACTATCGTGTAATACGTTAATTTTATGTTCAATATTTTGATTTTCATTTGAGAAGTTCAATCTTTTAATTTCAACTTTACTATTTTCTCCAATAATATTAATAAATTCATTGGTATGTAAATTACCTTTTATAAAATCAAATTTATAAATTTCTAAATTGCTATCTTTTTCTAAGTTAATATTAATTTTTTGATCTAAAGAATCTATTTCATTAATCATAAAGATATTTGTATTACTGCCTTTAAAGCAATTAATATTAATATTTTTTTGATTGTACAAATACATAAAGACATTAGCGTCATTAATGCATTTAATATCTGTTATATCATTTTCTTGATCAAGTAATAAGTATTCAATTTCCGAGTCTAAGGAAATTTTTATATTTCTTCTCTCTTTATCATATTCAAAACTTTTAAAACTTTGACAATTTACTGCTTGCGATTGAATTATTTTTTTCTTTTTTTTAAGAATAATAGGTGTTAGATCCATTGCTAGTCCTTCTTTATCGAGTTTTTAACGTTACAGTTTCCTAAAACAACTTTCTTATTCATTAAATCATTATCTAAGCTTAAGCCTAGTTCCGCTTTAATAAAATCATAACCTTTTTCATCAATCATATAAAGTAGTGAACGGTCACCCGTTTTAACTATTTTTCCATCAATCATTACATCAACAATATCTGGTTCAATTAAATCTAATAAACGACGATAATGCGTAATTAGCATTAAGCCTAAATTTGTGTTTTTGCGCATTTCATTAACATTTTCTGCAACAATTCTTAAAGCATCAACATCAAGACCTGAATCAATTTCATCTAGAATGGCAATTGAAGGTTTTAACATTTTCATTTGCAATATTTCATTACGTTTCTTTTCACCACCACTAAACCCTTCGTTTAAATAACGATGTGGTAAATCTTCACGCATTTTAAGATCGGTTGTAGCCTTATCTAACTCTTTAATAAACTTAAAAAGCTTAATATGTTCATTTTTACCTAAGCGTGATTGCATTGCTTCTTTAATAAATTCAGAATTTGTAACACCTGCAACCTCCATTGGATTTTGCATTGCCAAAAACAATCCTTTTCTACTTCTTTCGTCTACAGACATATTAAGAACATCTTCACCATCTAAGGTAATGCTGCCTTTAGTTACATGATATTTTGGATGCCCCATGATAATTAATGATAACGTTGATTTTCCCGTTCCATTCGGTCCCATGATAGCATGAGTCTCATTATTTTTAATTTCTAAATTAATCCCTTTTAAGATTTCTTTTCCATCAACTTCCGCATGTAAGTTTTCAATTTTTAATGTTGCCATAAAAACACCTCCAAAAAAACTATCGTAATTATTGTACCCCATTTTACAAAATACTACAAATGATATAATAAAAAAAGACACTCCATTAAAATGAAGTGTCTAAAATTTAATTTTTAATGTTATGCAATTTGTTTTGCAGAACCATCTTTTAAAAAATATTCGTCTACAACAACATATTTTCATGAGCACTTGTTGAAATAACATAATCAACTAATATAACGATTCTATTTCTACCAGCAAGAACGCCCTCAGCTTATAAATCAATAACGATTTCTTATGGTTCGCCTTTACCGGTATAGCTCTTTTCATTTGATCCATTACCTTCATGTTTAACAAGAAATTGAATTCCTTCATGAACATTAATTGTTGAATACTACTTTATATCAAACTTCTTTTTTAGTAATCGTTTAAACGCCTTAATCGCTTAATATAAATTAATCTATTAATTCTTCAACAAATGGTTGAATACTAATGTTTGAAACTTCAATCATTAAACCATCAGCAGCTTTAGCAAAGCCAATTTCTAATTCAAATAAACTATTAGCAACAAATGTAAATGTAATCACTTGTTCGCCTTCAACTGATAAATAGTTTTGATCGCCAGTTGCATTTTCAGTACCTTTATTAACAACGAAGTAACCTTCTTGACCATCCATGTTAGTTTTTAATGTGGCTGTAAACGTATATTTAAGTCCAGGAGTTAAATCTAATAATGTTGTTCTGTATTTTAATTGTCCATTCCAAGCTGCATCTGTAGTCCCTTTTACTAATGTTGCTTTAACAGCCTTTGTTTCAGCATCATATAACATATCAGAAAGTGTTGGAATTTGGTGTGCTTGTGGCCAACCCATAGATGCATCACAAGCCCATACATACCATTCAGATACTGGATCGCCTTGGTTAACTTTTAATTCATAACTTTCATCAAAGCCTTTAAAAGTTTTAACTTCAAAGCTTCCAAATGTTAAATTAAGTGGTTTTTCACCTTTACCAAAGCCAAATTCAAATGTTGTTTCTTCATTGGCAATAAATGTTACTTCAACAACGTTATTACCTACAACTGTTGTATACCATTTATCTAGTGAATCATTTTCTTTTTCTTTATTTACTCTTACATATACTTCATGTCCTGCTTCTGAAGCATTAATAACCATTGCAAATATATATTTTTGTCCAGGTACTAAATCAGTAGCGATATATTTTAATTGAGCAGTCCATGTATCAACAACTGAAGGTTGTGTTAAATCAACAACAACAGTCTTGCTTGTAGCTACATATTTAGCAGTTAAAGCAGTAATTTGATCTGGTGATGGCCAGCCCATAGATGGATCACAAGCCCAAATATACCATGTGTCTTTAGGATCACCATTATTATAAGGTAAATTGAAGTCTTTTTCTGGAGTTATACCAGGATATACGTTTTCTTCAATTACGAAATTAGTGAATTCTAATCTACCATTTGAAGCAGCTATAGCTTCAGCAGGTGCATCTGATCCAAATGTTGCAGGTCCTAAGTTAAATTGTAAATCATTAAATGCCTTTTGAGCAGTAATTAATAATTCAACTTTGTTTTCGCCTACTACTAATTCGATGTCGCCATAACCTTCAATACTGATTGTTCTAGCAACTGAAGAATTAATTACGCATGAGAATAGGTATGCTTTACCTACTTCTAAATGGAAACCAGAGTATTTTAATTGTACTCCCCAGTATCTATCACTATTTCCAGTGATGTCAACAAAGATTTTATTGTCAACAATACCGCTTTCTAATGCTGCAGTAGGTCCGCAATTCCAACCTTCTTGAGCAACCCATATGAACCATTCACCAGTATGATTTTTTGCTTCCCATAATACGTCTTCAATAGTAGTAACACCGTCCATTGGAAGTGTTTCTCCAAGTTCAAATTCATTGATTGATGCTACATAATCAGTTTCTGCTGCAACAAATCTTGCTAATATTTCAGCGTTTAAGAATGTAACTGCACTTTCTGTTAATGCTTCAATTTTATTTCTAACTGCTACGATTTCAACAGGTGTTAATCCATCTGCTTCAGATGCAACGATGAAATCATCAACAGCTTTAGCAGCTTCTTTATCTAATTTAAATGGGTCAGCAGCAGCTTTATCTTCATATAGATGTAAATCAGAAATTATAAATTCGCCAGCACCATTATTGTCTGCTAATGAGTCAACGCCAAGCATAATCTTGAACATTAACACTGAATATAATGATGTAAAACTTACTTCAATTTCATTGTCTCCAACTTCAAGATCAAATAATTTTTCACCAGAAGAAGTTTCTGACATTCTTGTAACTACAACCTTCATTTGGCGTGCAACTGTTGAATTAATCTTGAATGTAAGTTTATATCCTGTACCTCTGTTAATTACTTTTTCAGCATTTACTAAGTAGTTAAATTGAACTTGTACTTCCCAATCATCACTACCACCTGTCTTTGGTACATTAAGTTTTAATCCTGTTTCGTTATATTCGCCAGTAATTTGTGCAGAATCTGAATGCCATTCATAGAATAAGCCATCATAATCCTTATCATCTGTTCCTTGTGTGCCAGTCTTAATTGAATCTAAAGCACCAGAAGTTGGCATTTCAGGGAAATAATTTTCGATTTCTTCCCATACTGGTTCTACTGGTACATTATATAATCTAATAGCCTTAATCTTTGTTGTACCAAAATTTGTTTCATTTCCAGCAACTAACCCTAACATGAAGTTCATGTAGAAATAAGGAGTTTGTGCTTTAAATTCAAATTTCAATGTTGTTGGTTGGCCACCAACTGTATCTAATAAATGATGTTCGTCTAAATCATAGTTGTTAACTGGATTCTTAGATACAACGTCAATAACACGATCAACGTCTGTTTCTACGTCGATTTCAGCATAGTATTTTAAACCAACTGATAAAACATTATTTGATTTAAATAATACTTGAACTGCATGTGGAACGCTTCCAAGTTTAGATTCAACGATTTCTAATGCATTGTCTTTAACCTCAAATGTAGCTAATGATGCATTTTCAGTCCAATACCAGAATTTATTTGCTTCTTCAGTTGTACCTAATACATATGGTGTAGCAAAAATTCCATCTTGAACTGCTCCTTCAATTAATGTGTATTCTTTATCAGGAAGTTCTTGTTTAATACGTGATAACACTACTGTTCTTGTTTCAGTGAATACCATTCCTTTTTGAATTACAGTATATGTTAATGTGAATTTACCAGCTGAGAAAGTTGTAGCTATACCATCATTACCAATTTCAATCGCAGGATTGTTACTTGTAACTTTTATTTTGCTTGTATAGTCTACATTGTCACTACCCATAGCTTTAACGCCTTCAAGGTAATTGAAAGTTTTCTTTTCTTCTGTTGTTATTTCATCTAGTCCAGTAAAAACAATATTTAATCTCGTTGTTGTTAAGCTAGATGAAGTTTTACTTGACGTTGATGTTGTCTTGCTTGATGTCGTCTTACTAGATGTAGGTAGCGTCGTAGGTTTTGTTTTTGATGTTTTATTACAGCCAACAAGCACTATTGCTACAAAAAGCAATGAAAAAACCAATAAAAATTTTTTCTTCATACATTCCTCCTAGTTATTTTTTGGTTATCTAATTTGAATCGTAACCGTTTTCGCCATTATTATAACATAGAATAAAAACGATTTCAATATCAATGAAACGTAAAAAATAACTTTTTTAACTTTTTACGAAAAGTTTCGAAATATTTCGTAAACATAAAAAAATCCCTTTCCTTAAATTAAAAAGGAAAAGGGAATTTTATTTTATATTATTTTGAAAAATCCATAGCCATATATCTTTGATATACTTTATAGCGGCGTTGTGCCTCTTTTAAGTTTTCATCAAGTAGTTCTTGGGCTTTTTCAGGGTTGATTTTTGATAATTGGTTGTATCTTGTTTCACGAAGTAAGAAATCATGATATAAATTCCAATTTGGTTCTTTTGAATCTAATTGGAATGGATTCTTTCCTTCTGCTTCAAGACGTGGGTCATATCTAAAGATTGGCCAATATCCACACTCAGTTGCTAACTTAGATTCAAGTTGTGAATTTCCAAGTCCACCTTGAATACCATGAGCGATACATGGTGAATAAGCAATAATTAGTGATGGTCCTGGATATGATTCAGCTTCTTTTAAAGCTTTAACAAGTTGTTGTTGGTTAGCACCGTGACAAACAGAGGCAACATAAACATGTCCATAGCTCATCGCAATATTTGCTAAATCTTTCTTCTTATTTGGTTTACCAGATGCAGTAAACTTAGCAATTGAACCTGTTCTAGCTGATTTAGATGATTGTCCACCAGTGTTAGAATAAACTTCAGTATCTAAAACTAAGATATTAACATCTTCTTCATTAGCGATTACATGATCAAGTCCACCGTAACCGATGTCATATGCCCATCCGTCACCACCAAAGATCCAGTTAGATTGTTTAACAAGATATTGTTTGTATTGTAGTAATTCCTTAACCTTGCAATTTTCACCACATGATTCAAGAATTGGCATTAATTTTTTAGCAATTTGTAATGTCTTTTCACCATCTTGACGGTTATCAATCCATTCTTGGAACAAGCCTTTTACTTCTTCTGATACATTGTCCATATTTTCAACCATAATGTTTTGAACATGGTCTCTTAATGTTTCAGAAGCAATCTTCATACCAAAGCCAAATTCAGCGTTGTCTTCAAATAATGAGTTAGCCCAAGCTGGTCCACGGCCTTCTTTATTCTTAGTATAAGGAGAAGATGGGAATGATGCGCCATAAATTGATGTACATCCTGTTGCGTTAGCAATTACCATTCTTTCGCCAAATAATTGTGTAACAAGTTTAATATATGGTGTTTCACCACAACCAGCACAAGCACCAGAGAATTCAAATAATGGTTGAGCAAATTGTGAATTCTTAGCATTGTTCTTAGGAAGTAAATAATCTTTATATGTTACATGTTTATAAAAATATTCTGCTCTTTCACCTTCATTTGTTTCTAGAACTTCATGCATTGGAGTAAGTTTTAAAGCTTTTTCCTTAGAAGGACAAATGTTTACGCAAACACCGCAGCCAGTACAGTCAAGAGGAGAAATTTGAATTCTGAATTGTAATCCTTCTAGACCTTTACCATTAGCCTTTAACATCTTAGTTCCTTCTGGGGCATTCTTAACTTCTTCTTCATCAGCTAAGAATGGACGGATACATGCATGAGGACAAACAAATGAACATTGATTACATTGAATACAGTTTTCAGGAATCCATTCTGAAACATATGGAGCTACACCACGTTTTTCAAAAGCAGCAGTTCCAGTAGGCATTAAACCATCTTCGAAACCTTCAAATGCTGATACAGGTAAATCATAACCTTTAATAGCGTCTACTGGTTCAGCTAATGTTTCAACGAAATGAGGACGTTTGCCTTCTTTTTGTTTAGTTTCAATAGGTAAATTAGCCCATTCTTTATCAACGGCTACAGAAATTAAGCCTGATGCTCCAATGTCAATAGCGTCATAATTTAACTTAACGACAGCTTCACCTTTACGGCCATATGTTTTAGCTGCGTATTTCTTCATAATTGTTTGAGCTTTTTCATATTCAAGAATTTGTTCATTTAATTTGAAAAAGGCTGATTCCATAATTGTATTAATACGGTTTCCAAGTCCAACTTCAGCAGCTAATTTATTAGCGTCAATAATATAGAATTTAACATTTCTCTTAGCTAAAATACGCTTAACATTATTTGGTAAATAATTAACTATTTCTTCTTTACTATAAGAAGTATTTAATAAGAATGTACCGTTTTCTCTAATTCCACCAATTAAATCATATTTTCTTAAGTATGAGTCTTGTGAGCATGAAACAAAATGAGGTTTACTTACAAGATATGTAGAACGAATTGGATTAGCACCAAATCTTAAATGCATTCTTGTTACACCACCAGATTTTTTAGAATCGTATGATGAATAAGCTTGTGCATAAAGGTTAGTATTTTCACCAATAATCTTAATTGTGTCTTTACAAGCACCAACTGTACCATCAGAACCTAAACCAAAGAATAATAATTCAGTAGTTGTTGGATCTGATACGTCGATATCTTCTGAATCATCTAAACTTGAGTAGTTAACATCGTCATTGATACCGATTGTGAAACGATCTTTTTGCTCGCCATTTAAATTTTTATATACAGCAAGAATTTGATTTGGAGTTGTATCTTTTGAAGAAAGTCCATATCTACCGCCTATGATAATAGGAGCATTTTCCTTACCATAATAAACACCTTTTACATCTAAATATAGTGGTTCGCCAACTGAACCATTTTCTTTTGTACGATCTAATACAGCAATTCTCTTAACTGTTTGAGGCATTGCTTTAAATAGATATTCAGCACTAAATGGACGATATAGATGAACAGAAATTAAACCAACTTTTTTACCTTGTTTTGTTAAAGCATCAATTACTTCACGAATTGTTTCTGTTACAGAACCAATTGCAATTATAACATCTGTAGCTTCTTTATCGCCATAATAACTAAATGGAGCATAGCTACGTCCTGTTACTTTAGAAATTTCGTTTAAATAATCAGCAACTACATTAGGAATATCCTTATAGTACTTTTCTTGAATTTCACGAGCTTGCATATAAACGTCATCGTTTTGTGCAGTACCGTGAACTGTAGGGTTCATTGAATTAAGAGCTCTTTTTCTAAATTCTTTTACTTTTTCTTTGTCTAATAAACGATCAAATACTTCATAATCCATCACTTCAACTTTATTAACTTCATGAGAAGTTCTAAAGCCATCAAAGAAATGAAGGAAAGGAACGCTAGTTTTAATTGCTGCTAAGTGAGCAACACCAGCGATATCCATAGTTTCTTGAACAGAACCTGAAGCTAACATCGCAAATCCTGTTTGACGTGCAGCCATAACATCTTGGTGGTCACCAAAGATTGATAAAGCTTGTACAGCGATCGAACGTGCTGATACATGAATAACTCCTGGAAGTAACTCACCAGCAATTTTATACATGTTTGGAATCTTTAAAAGTAATCCCTGACTAGCTGTGAATGTCGTTGTTAGCGCACCCGTTAAAAGCGAGCCATGAACTGTACCAGCAGCTCCTGCTTCTGATTGCATTTCAATAACTTTAACAGGCATTCCAAATAAATTCTTTTTACCTTGTGACGCCCATAAGTCTACATACTCTGGCATTGGTGTCGATGGAGTAATAGGATAAATACCTGCAACTTCTGTAAACGCATACGCACAATGTGCTGCAGCCTGGTTACCATCCATTGACGCAAAAACTTTGTTGTTTGCCATAAAACAACCTCCTTTTTTATTTTCGTATTAACCAACAACTTATTATAATACAATTTTTAACTTTTTTCAATATTATGAAAGCACTTAACTAAAAAATAAAATAATTGTTAAATAAAATTATAATCCCTAATTAATTCTTGATAGAAATCTAGAGCTTTCTTTAAAAAGCTTATGCCAATTGCTTTAAAATCCAAATTTAATTCAATGGAAGTTCCTAACATATCTTTATGTAAGGCCACGTTATACCACTGTAAGTTTTGAAAAATTTTCCACAAATAAAAACGTTGCCATTCTTCCTTTGATGCATTTGGGAGATATTCCTTCATCAGTTCTTTCCCACAGATGAAGTTTTCATTTCCAAAACAAGCAATATCATATATATAATCATTATTCCCCGCAAATTCAAAATCAACCAAATACAGTTTATCAGCAAGAATAAAATTACTTGGCATTGCATCGTTATGACAAAAAACTTTTTTTGCATTTTCCAGCATCTCTTTATGCTTTATAAGTTCTCCTTTTAATTTTAGATACAAATCAAAATCAGGCTTTTCATAATTTTTAACATATTCCTCATATTTTTCGAACCTATTAAAAGGGTTATAATCATTTTTCCCTTTTAACGAATGCAATTTCACAAGAATATTTTTTACCTCTTTTAAGTGTTCTAATGGATTAATGGTATTTAAAATCTTTCCTTCAACATATTTAGAAACCTTAATTCCTGTTTTTTCGTTAATATAAACAAGAGGTGTCGAAACATTGATATCTTCAATTGTTGAATATCCACTAACTTCGTCAGTTCTATCAACATAAAGATATGCATATTTCCCAGGTATTCTATAAGTATAAAAATCATCGTTAACTTTGACAACATAAGTGGTATTTGACATTCCACCTTCTAATCTTTTTACAACCTCAACATGTAAATCATTATTGTTAAATATTTCTTTAATACTCTTCACTATTTGTTCCAATTTCACACCTCCAATAGCTGTGTAGTTTCATCTTGCTTTGCAAAGAAAACCTCATAATCATCAAATAAATAGCCATATTTTTCAAATATTTCTTTATATCTTAAAATGCCTATTTCTGGCAAATTACAGTCTCTTGAGATATGAGCTAAAACCACGCGTTTTGTTCTGTTTCCAATAACCTTGCAAATACATACTGCTGAATCCTCATTTGATAAGTGACCGTTGTCATCTAAAATTCTTTTTTTAAGTCCCCAATAGCGATTGGAATTAAGTAAAATTTCAGGTTCATGATTAGATTCAAACACATAATCATCAGCATTAGAAATTAGTTCATATTCACCTTCTGGAAAGTATCCAGTATCGGTAATATAGACTAACGATTTTTCATTTTCAATAAAGCGGAAACCTAATGGTTCATTAGCATCATGAAAAAGGGGAATCATCACCACTCTTATACCATTTAGGAATAAATCCTCACCCTTTTTTAAATATCGCATATTAATTGGATCAATCGCTTCTTTAATCTCATTTTTAATACCTTCGTAAGTACCCTTTGATAAGTAAATACGGGGATTAAATTTTTTGATAATTGAAGCTAAGCCAGCCACATGATCAATATGTTCATGTGTAATAAAAACGCCATCAATTTTATTTAATTTTATATTAATCTCATGCAGTCTTAATTCAATCTGACGAAGTGATATACCAGCATCAATTAAGTATTCTTTATCATCTATCTGTAAGTAGGTTGCGTTTCCTTGCGATCCGCTTGCTAAAACGGCATATTTCATAGTATCACTTATAATTAATTTCGATAAATTTTCTACTAACTAATTACTGCTCCTTTCAACACACATTTAGGCAATGTTATCACCTAATAGTATTATACATAATTTTATAAAAATTGCAAAAGATAAATATCGAAAAAAATGAAGGGATATTCCCTCCATAATTTATGTGTTAATAAGTCCAAGACGCTCCAATGATTACTAGCAAAATGAATAGTACTAATATTAATGCATACCCTGTTTCTGTGCAGCATACTCCTTTACCCAAAATAATCCCTCCTTTCAAAATGGCTCAATATATAGTATGAAGGTTTGTAAAATAATCTTAATATATATGCCTATATATTATAATATAATTAACTTCACAAAAACCTCATTATTTTTTTGTTGTATTTAAAAAATAGTAATGGTAAGATATATAGTGACATAAAAAGGAGTGATTTTATGAATTCAACAGTTAAAAAGGTAATAATCATATTATCGATTTTCGTTGTAATTGTAGCCATTGCAGGAGGCTTAACTCTAGTAAAGAAGAGTGAAAAAACTGCAGTATTAAAAGACGCTGATAAAATAGTATATACAGGAAACTATGATGGTAAAGAATTTACTATTAATTCTGGTGATATCTATAGCGAATTATTAAACTCTGATGCAATGACTTTCATGCAAGACATGATTGACCGTCATTTACTAAAATCTTATTTTGACAAAGTAACTGATGAAAAAGCCATTGAAGATCAAATTAAAGTACTAAAATATGGGACAAGCGATCCAGAAGAATTAAGCAAATTTGATCAAGAAGACTTAGATAAAGCTGATAAAACATTTAAACAAAACATGTATTTACTCGGCTATAAAACTGAGGAAGATTACAAAGATTATGCTAAATTACAAATTGCAAAAAGAGATTATGCAACAGCAAAATTTGCTGAAGGTAATAATATTACTGATGCAAGCATCGTTACATATTACAAAGACTCATATTTTGAAGATGTAAAAGCATTAATTATTTGTTTTAACTCAGAAAAAGAAGCAACAAGTGTTCTTCAAAAATATAACCTAGTTAAAGTAGCAACTACTGTAACTAAAGAAAATGAAGATGGAACAACAACTACATCAACTCTTTATACTTTACGTTTATATATTGGTGATAGCGAATGGAAATATGAAGTTGATTCAGACGGAAATCCAGTTGTTGAAAACGGTTCTTTAAAATATTCTTTAGATGATACAGGTGCAAAAATTGAAAATCCTAATAAAGTTGCAATTGATAAGGCTTCTTCTTACACTGTAAAAAATACAATTGAACTTACAGACGAAGAAATATTTGCTTATTATTTAAAAATGTATAACTTCGTAAATAGTTCACTTAAAAATCCTGTTGATGAAAATTTAACAAGAGAAGAGTTCATTGCCCAAGAAAACAATGAATTCAAATTTAACTATGAAGATTTAACTGAAGTTAAGGCTGCTTTAGCTACATACTTATTTAAAACATTAAGTATCGATAGTGAAACATTAAAACCATATTCTTATGAACCTAAGAAGTATGCTGGTAGCAATGATACTTACTCATATCTAGTTTATAAATTAACTCAACCAGCTAAGAACGAACAAACTCGTGATGAAAATGGTAATATTATTGATGCAACAGATACTGACTTTATTCCACAAGAATTAGTTTCAAAGATTAAGGAAATATTAGTTAAGAATAAAGTTGATGCTACTAATCAAATTAGCGTTAAAGTTGCTGAATTAAGAGCAGAAAAGAATTTAACTATCTATGATCGTTTCTTAACTGCTGATTATAAAGCTGTTTTAACTAACTATGGTATTTCTTCTACTGATATGGATGATTATGTAACATATAAGAAAAAAATCAAAAACAATGTTATCATTAGTGTTGATGGTTTAGAAATTACACCAAATAAATTATATGATTATGCTACAGAAAAGAACATGGCTTTATATATTTTAGGTGCTTCTCAATTAAAAGTTGTTCAAAACTCAGAAAAACATGCTGAATTATATGGCAATGATTTTAACTATTTAAAAAACAACTCTAAAGCTGCTAAAACTTTACGTGATACACTTGGAAGTGTAAAAGCCAATTACATTAGTATTAAGAACTACTATACTCAATTAGGTTATGCTTATCCATATGCTAATTATACTGATTACTTATATTCTTATGCTGGTATCGGGCGCACTGAAGCTGAAGCATTAACAACTTGGGTAAAAGGTGAACTTAGTTATTATTTAATTTTTGATGATATAACAGGTGAATCGGAAGATAAAGCATTTACTGATGTTATTAAAGCTTACTTCAATAGTAAATTAATGAATGATTTATATGATAACTATTTCTCATTAAATGTTACCCACTTACTAGTATATGTTGACTTCAACCAAGATGGTACAGCTGATGATTATCGTGATTTTAAAAATGATTTAGCTAACATTTGGTTAAAAGATGATCAAGGTAATGAAATTACTGATTTTGATGCTTTATATCAAGCAAAATTTGTTCAATTAGAAAATTTAATTACAGAAGCATTAACTGACTATACTTCAACTTCATTAGAAGACTTAGTTAAAGAATATAACGAAGCTAACCTTACAGATTCTAAATGGGCTCCATTTAAGAAATTAGGCTTTAAATTAATGCAACAATCATTATCAAGCAGTGAATCATTAACTTATGCTTCAACTAAAGATTCTTATGCAAAAGAATTTGTTGACGCTTTAGTAGAAATGTATAAGAATTATAATTCTGACCTTGAACAAAATATTAATGACATATTAGTAGAAACTGATTTTGGTCTACACAAAATTGTCGCAACTAAAGGCAGTGCATTTGAACGTCCAAGTGCAAAATTTATTTTTACAGATGATAACCGCGATAACTATGATGCAAGAATTGAAAATGATTCTGATAAAGTAACAACTAAACAATTAGAAGCTTACGCTGAAAAATTATTCTATGAAAAATTATATGGCGAAGATGAATCTATCGATTACAAAGCTGAATATGGAATAACAATGCCAGTTTTATCAACTTCAGTATTAACTGCTATCGAATCATTCTATAGTGAAGTCTTCGATTCATTATTCTCAACAGGATATGTTAATATATTGATTTCAGGTGAATTAGCAGCTAATTCATCAACTTATAAAACTGAATTTGCCGAACTTAATGCATTACTTAGCGATCAATTATTTGCGGATTACATAGACTAGGTCATAAATCAATATGGCTAAAAGGAGTAATTTTATGAAAAAAAAGTTAATTATATGTCTTGCCGCTTTAATAACAGTTTTAAGTGGTTGTAAAACAAAAACGACTACTACTAGCAAAAAAATTATTTATTCTTCTCTTTCTAATGCTGATTCAGTTGTTTACAATGGTTCATTTAATAATAAAAATTATAGTATAACTAAGAACGAATTATTTGAACAAGTTAAAGTAGATGATGGTATTACTCAAATAACTGAAATGATTGATACATACTTATTGAGTGATTACATCAGCAAAGTAACTCAAGAAGAAATTACTAAAAAGATTAATTATTTAACTTACGGTTTATCAACCGATGAATCAATTGAACTTCTAAATGAAGAGACTAAAGCAGAAAGTGAAGAAAATTTTAAAACAGGAATGTTTGTTTTAGGATATCGTAACGATGAAGCAATAGAAAAATATGCTAAATTATTAATTGCTAGAGAAAATTATGTAAAAGATGTAATTTATAAAGGCACAAAAGATGATGATTATTATGTTGCTGAAGATAAAATTAAAACATATTATGATGAAACATATTATGAACCTGCACATGCTTTAATAATCGCTTTTGATTCAGAACAAGATGCTAAAAATGTGTTAAAATTATTAGGCCTTGTTAAATATAATAAAAAATTATATAAATATACTGGTACAGACATTAATAATGTCAGCCCATCTTTACTTAATGACTCTAATACTCAAGCTTTAACAGACGATGAAATCTTTACATATTATTTAAAAATGTATAATATTGTTTATCAAGGAATTAAACCTACTATTAATGAAAATCTAACAAAAGAAACATTCCTTGCAAGTGATATAGCTGATAATTTTAAATATGAAGTAAATGACCTTTCTTCTTCTAACTATACTTTAGCAGAATATGTTTTTACTAATTTATCAATTAAGAATAATAATTTTTATTCAATTGATCCAAAGAAAGCTCCTGTTTCAACTGATAATACCCATTATATGGTTTATAAAATTTCTGAACCAGAAAAAGCTGAAGAAATTCCTGCCGATGTATATACATATATTAAAAATACAATTATTGAAACATCAATGTTAACATCTACAATTATTAATGACGTTATTTATGATTTAAGAAGAGATAAGAATATTCAAATATATGATCATTACTTAGAAATTGATTATTCATCTTTAGATGCTGATTATAAAAATGACAACGCAGGTTCAACTGATAAGATTGCAAGTGTTGACGGATATACTATTACTGCTGACGATTTATATGACTATACAACAGGTAAAAACTTTGAAGTATATATTGTAAATGCCGCTGTAATGAAAGTTGTTAGAAACCTAGAACAATGGACTTTATATTATGGGACAGAAACAAATTTAGATAAAAACAAGGCAGAAAAAATTAAAACATACCGTGATAGCTTAGCTAGTATCAAGGAAAGTTATACTGATGAAAATACTTCTTTTGCTGATTACTTATATTTAGCAGTTGGAGCTAAATCAGAAAATGACGTTATTTTATCATATTTCATGAAAAATGAAATGAAATCATTCTTAGTATTTGAAGATATCTTTAGTAATGAACACTTTACTGAATACTTTGAAGAATACATAGATGAATTTATTGAAGAATATTATGAAAATTACTTTTCACTTAATGTATACCACATATTATTCTATGTTGATCTAGATAATAATGGTGTAGCCGATGACTATACTAAATATTTAGAAAAATTAGAAGAATACAACTTTAAAAAAACAAATGGTCAACCTATTACTAATTATGAAGCTTATTATAATGATTTAGTAGTAGAATTAAATGAAAAATTAAATAACGCTTTAAAAGATAACTCAACAGCTAGTGCTTTATCAGCTTTAGTTAAAGAATATAATAACGCTGATAGAAATGGTGATTCTACTTGGGCTAAGTTTAAAAATTTAGGTTTCCATATTACATATGAAAATTTATCAAGCAGTGCTTCACTAACATATGAAAGCACAAAAGATAGTTATGATAAAACATTTGTTAATCGTTTAATTGACTTATATAAATTATATAATGAAGAAGAAAACAGCTCATTAACTTCACTATTAGATACTGAATTAACTTCGACTTCATTTGGTTTACATAAGATTTTAGTTGAAAAAGGTACTGAATTCCAAAAACCATCAGCTGTTTTTGAAGATGATGACAATTCAGGATATGATGTTCGTTTACTAAATGATTATGAAATGCCATCTCTTTCACAACTTGAAGTATACTTCTTATATAACTTCTATTCAACTGTATATGGTGATGAAGAGAATGTTGAAACAAAATATAACTTCAAGATGCCTGTTGTTAATACAGATTTAATGACGAAAATTGGAAATATAGTTGCTGATATTTCAGAAACTATATACACTGATGCAAATATTTATAGGTTAGTAGCTGATTATTTGGCTAATGATAATAATGAATACAAGGATTCATTTGCTAAATTAACTCAAATTTATAAAGAATACGTATTTAAATAAGATACTTTATAACTTAAAAGGCCTTATCAAGTAATAATACTTAATAAGACCTTTTTTTATATTTATATAAAAATTCCCCAATATGGATTATCTATTATTTTTTAGAGAGTTTGTGTTTTAAATATCTTTCCCTATCACATGCTAAGATCATATCAGTGAACTCACCTTCAATAACCTTATCAAGTTCTTCTGTAACAACTCGCATCTTGGAATCAATATCATCAACAAAATGGACGATTAATGCTTCTAAAATCATTGGTCTCTTTGGTGAACCATAATTACCACTATAATGATGAGCTAATATCACATGTTCTAAAAGTAAGATTTCTTCACTGTCTTTAGCACCTATTTTTTCTGCTTCTAAAGCAACTTCCCTAAATGACATCGCAATATGTCCTAAAAGACGTCCTTCAGTTGAATACTCTGCTCCTTCATAACATGATAATTCTTTTACCTTTAAAATATCATGCAAAATAATTCCCGCATAAACCAAATCCTTTGATGCATCATATTCTTTAATCATACCATCCGCAATATTTAACATTGAATTAGTATGATAAGCAAGTCCAGTAATATATGGATGATGAATTTTTACTCCTGCTGGATATAGATAAAAGTCATTCTTATATCTATTATAAATATTTAATGTTACAGTTTTTAGAATATCATTAGTAATCTCATTTAAATATTTTTCAATATTCATTCTTAATTCGTTTATTGGTGCTGGAGCGTAATCATAGAAATTGATCATAATTCTATCTCGTTCTTCACTGTTTAAATTCATATCATCTACAAATGTAAAATTATTAATTAAAAGATGAACACGATCCTTAAATTCAATGCCCGTTGTTTCAAAATAATATACTTTATTAACGTTTATTATTTCTTCTTTTTTAGCTCTTAAAACATATCTTTCATTATCTAAAGTTATGGCGACAATTGAATATGTATCATATGTGGAATTATTAATTGTTTCTACTTTAGCGTAAAAATTATAATCATTACCAACAACTAATTCTTTTTTTTCTTCATTCATTTATTTTTCCTCGTTTCTTTCAAATATATAGGTACCAATCGTATTAAATATATCACCATTTTTAAAGTTTTTATCATATGAATAAATCAAATTATATTCATTTAAGTCAAAACGTTCTTCTAAATTATTATTTTTAAAAATTATTATTAAGTCATTAAATTTATTTAGGCAATATTTGATGGTTCCACTTTCTGCTACTTCTATATTAACATAATTCTTAATATCTAGTGGTGTGTCTATTTTAAAATCTTTATATTTTTTTCTAATATTTATTATTTCTTTTAGTTCATTAATATAAAATAAATTGTTGGATGCCCTTGACCAATCAATTTTGTTTATTTCATCACTATCCATATAGGTATTATCAAGACCTTTTTTTGTCCTAAAAAATTCTTGTCCTGAATGAATAAAAGGTACACCAAGTGATAGAATAGTCATTGAACTAGCAAGCATCTCGCGATTTTTAATTTCTTCTTCATTTTTAAATATTTCTTTTACTTTATCATAAAATGTTCTATTATCATGACATTCTATATAATTTATAGACCGGTGCGCGTAGTTAAATAAAAAGCGATTGCTGGCACTACCTCTAATTACTTCTTTAGTAGTAGCAATTTTATTATTATCTCCTAGAGCATAGCCTCTATCATTATTTATAAATGTCGAACCCTTAATAACATCTCTAAAACGATCATTAAAGAAGCTAATTGTATTAATTACATTTCTATTAAACATATGAGCCATAATATCCGTTTGGTTTGACTGATACATACGCCAGCCCTCACCGTATAGAATTATATTATCTCTTAAATCATTAAGCTCTTCACGAATTTCATTCATAGTTTGAAAGTCAATTAAACCCATTAAATCAAATCTAAAGCCATCAACCTTATAAAAATCAACCCAAAAAATTATACTATCTAAAATAAATTTCCGAACCATCTTTTTTGAAGTATTTAAATCATTATTACATCCTGAAACGTTAGTATATATTTCATCTCTATCAACTCTATAAGCATAGCCTGGTATTAACATTTCAAAGGGAAAATCAAAAACATCATAAACATGGTTGTACACAACATCCATCACTACCGATATCCCATTTTTATGTAAGACATCAATCATTTTTCGTAATTCGTTTATTCTTTTATAAGGGTCTTTAGGATCAGTTGCGTACCAGCCTTCTGGAACGTTATATTGAACAGGATTATAACCCCAATTATATTTTATATCCGGGTTTATCTCATCAACTCCGCCAAAATCGGCAAACGGCATAATTTGGACATGGGTAATACCTAATGATTTTAAGTAATCAAGCCCAACAGGATTGCCTCTATCATCATATCTATTTTCTTCTATAAGTCCTAAATACTTTCCTTTATTTACAATATTGGTATTTTTATCAATTGTAAAATCACGCAAATGTAATTCATAAATAATTGCGTCTAATATGGAACCTTTAAAAGGAGATTTATAAGTCATCTCATATAATTTATTTTCATTAATCACCACGTTATATTTTGCATTTTCCGTTGAGGCTATCCCATATGGATCTAAAACAATATTATCTTTACCATTGACATAAACCAAATAACGATACTTATATCCATCAAGGTCACCATCAACAATGCATCGCCATACGCCTTGCGTCCTGTAAATTAAATTATGATAAGATACATTAGAATCTTTATCCACTAGCTCTAGTTTAACAGCTTTAGCAACAGGCGTCCATATTTTAAAACGCGTACCAAATGGTGAATACTTAAAGCCTAAATCATTTTTTCTATAAAAATAAATGTTATCAAATAAGTCAGTTCTTACTATTTTACCAGTATAAAGTTCAGCTCCATCGTTATTTTTATCCCAAACTATATAACGTAATTCTAAACGAATATAAGCATCAAAGTTACAAATTATTTTCATTTCCTCGCCAATCTTTAAGACGCTTAATACCTTTAATTCAATAACCTCGTCATTACCTATTAAAATATAACTATTATTTTCAATATAATTTTCATTTGACACAATAATCGTAATTAGATCAAAGTCATCTAAATATGCATAATACTTTTTTTTAATCATTTTATTTCACCATTGATTCTTTTGATAAGTTTAATGGCCAAAGTGCGTAAATCATCGTAATTATTATCAACCAGTCCCATGACTACATGATATTTTAATTCATCAATTATTTCGCCAATTCGTCTTCGATCACAAATCAAATTCTCTTTTAGTATTTCATTTCCTTTATATTTTAAATCACAAACTTTCTTTATTTTTAAATTTTGATAACTCTCTTTAATTTCTTTTTCCAAAGATGGTTTATTAAATACAACTCTCAGTTTATTTGCCATTAATGATATATCAATACCATAGCTAAAAACAAGAAGTGGATTAAAGCCATCATCTTTGGTCACATCATATAACACCATAATATCGTTAATTAGTTTTCTTTCGTTATTAGAAAAACGATATTCATCACTAATTTTCATATCTTCTAAATAGAAGCATAAAGCAAAAAATTCATAAACATTAATTCTTTCATAGTTTGAAGCTAAATACCTTAAACCTTTATTTAAACTCATAAAATCTAATGTAATATCTAAATTAACCATCTCTTGAATCGCTTTATTCGCATAAGGATAAGAAATAATTTTTGTAAGTTCTGATAAAATTCTTTCGTTTGAAACATTTTTTAATAAATCTTTATTTTTTCTCATTGCTTCTTTTGTATCTTCATCGATTATAAAATTAAGTTTTGATACAAAACGAAAAGCACGTAAAATTCTTAAAGCATCTTCTTTAAACCTTTCATCTTTAACACCAATGGCACTAATAACTTTTCTTTTAAGATCATTTTGCCCGTTTACTAGATCAATGACATTTAAATCTTTATCCATTGCTAAGGCATTAATCGTAAAATCTCTTCTTTCAACATCATCTTTTAAACTACTTGAAAATTCTACTGATTCTGGTTTACGATTATTTAGATACTTGCCATCAATTCTGTATGTGGTAATTTCAAAGTTAAAATTATTACTAATAACTGTGATCGTCCCATATTTTTTGCCTACCGCAAAGGTCTTTTTAAATATCGCTTCAATGTCTTCAGGTTTAGCAGAAGTTGTAATGTCAATATCATGTATTTTTATACCTAAAAGAAAATCTCTAACCATTCCACCGATAAAAAAGGCTTCAAAGCCCTTTTCGTTAATTTTTTCAATTATTTTTTTACCCTCTTCGATATAAGAATCCATAATACCACCTACTTAATTATACTATAAATTGATATAAAAATCTATTAATAATGCGCTTTTTATGTTATAATAAGACAGGTGATTTCTATGTATTCAATTAAAGGTGAATTGGAAACAGAATATACTATAAATAAATCGCGATTTATAACTAGTATATATAAAGTTGCATCGATAGATGACGTTAAACATTATTTAGACATCACTAAAAAGAAGTATTATGATGCAAATCACCACACTTATGCTTATGTGATTGGCGTAAAAAATCAAATCTCTAAGTGTAGTGATGATGGTGAACCATCAAGAACTGCAGGAATGCCTATCTTAGAAGTAATTAAAAAAGAAGACATGACAAATATCTTGGTCATTGTGACGAGATATTTTGGTGGAATTAAACTAGGAGCTGGTGGCTTAACAAGAGCATATGCTAAAGCAGCTACAAATGGTATTAATGAATCAATTAAAACTACTTTAAAAGAAATTTGTTACTATGAAATTAAAATTCCTTATAATTATTCAAAAGGAATTGAACTTTACTTAAAAAAGAATACAAACATAGTAAAAGTAGATTATCAAGTATTAATATCTTATGAATTCTATATTCAAAAAAGTTTAATGAGTGATTTAGAATCAGATCTTTTTAAACTTACTGAATATCAGATTAAACCAAGCCTAGTTAAAGAAGAGATTATTTTTGTTTAATCCTCATATATTTTCTTTTTGTGGCCATCCCACCTCTTATATGCTTAACTTCTAAGTTATAGTCTAAAATTACCCGGACAGCTTCGTATAAATCCTCATCAAGTTCTTTTAAACGTTCAGATAAATCCTTATGGACCGTACTTTTGGAATACTCGATTAATTTAGCGACATCCCGGACAGTGCTTTTATGACGGATAAATAACTCAGCTTCTTTTAATACTCTTTCTTTAATTATTTCATTCATCTTATCACCGCTTAATTATATGAATTAGGCTTTAAGAAAATGAAAAAAAAGAAGGACTTCCTTCTTTTATTTTATATCGCTTAGCATTTTTCCAATGTATTTTTCAGGGTTAACGTATTGTCCGTCCTTCGTCACTTCAATATATACATGTGATGACAACGAACTGTCAAATATTGACGCTGAACTTGTACCGATTTTTTGTCCTTGAGTTATTTTATCATTTATTTTTACTGATACATTTTGCAAGCTATAGTAGGTCACAACCACTCCGTTGCTATGTTCAACAGTTACGATGGTATTAAGTAATGGGTTCTCTCTTACATCTACGACTTTACCAGAGAAAACACTTACTACATTAAAATCGTTAGTATCGGTTGCTTCAAACGAAGTACCTGTTGATGCGATATATGATGTATATCCGCTACCGACATAAACCATTATGGCTTCGAGTTGCTCATCTTCCTCAAGACTTGAATCATAATAACGACGAACGACATTGTAAGATTTTGTTCTGTCTACAGGAGCAATCATTTTTTCAGCTAATGATTCATCTTTAGAAGTGCTTGACCCTGAGCTTGAGTTTGAACTTGGGGTTGATGTTGGTTTGTTAGTAGTAACTGATTGACTGCCAGAAGGTTTTGTTGTTGATTTTCCTGAAGTTTGATTATTATTACCTGATATAAGATTGATGATAAAAAATAATGCAAACACTAAGACGATTAAACCCACAAACATCCATACTTGTTTTTTATTCATTTTTTCACCTCGAAAATATTATGTTCAAAAAAAATAAATTTATACACCAATTTTTAGGAGTTTTTTATGAAAAAATTATTTTTAATTATTTTAACACTTATATTAATACCAATACTCACTTCTTGTGAGAAAATTGAAACTTATAGCAAGTACTATAATGTTTATTTTGATACAACCTTTGAAGTTATTTTAGAAACAAAAAATAAAGAAAAAAAGAATAATATGAATATGTATTTTCTTGAGGTTGAAAATATTTTAAGCAAATATCACAAGCTTTTTGATCGCTATAATTCATATGAAAATATTGTAAATATTTATTCAATTAATCACAGATCAACTGACACTTTAAGAATATCTACTGAATTATTTGAAACAATAAAATATGTTTTAGAAAATGAAAAAGAAACAAAAGTAGATAGTGAATATTTATTTAATATTGCCTTAGGTAGAGTGCTTGAATTATGGCATGATGCAAGAGATATATGTGGTTATGATGAAATTTTTGGTGAATCTACAGGATCTTGTTTAGCACCTGATAGTGAACTTTTATTTGAAAATTATTCTTTAAATCCTGATGACATCGTTTTAAATGAAGAAGATTTAACGATTACTTTACCACAAGGAATGACTTTGGATTTAGGTGGTGTTGGAAAAGGTTATGTCGCTGAACTTATTACAAAATATTTAGATAATTTAGATGTGTCTTACTATTTAAATGCAGGAACATCAAATTTAAAATATCATTATGAAGGAAAAGAAAAAAATAAATTCATTAGAGTTAAAATTACTGATCCAACATCAAATTATTTAGATTCAGGTTCAGATCGCTATTATGCAACATTAAAGCTTCCTTCAGATAAAGTAATTATTACATCAGGTGATTATCAAAGATATTATTATGATGAAGTAACACATGCTTTATACCACCATATCATTGATCCTAGAACAAGATTTCCTGGCAACAATGGCATTCGCTCTGTTACCATAATTGGTGATGATGGAGCAATAGGCGATATTTATTCTACTTCAGTTTTCTTAATGACCATAGAACAAGGTTTAGATTTCATTAACAATTTAGAGAACTATGAAGCAATTTGGTATGCTAGTGATGGTAAGATTTATAAATCAAATGGAATGGATAAATACATAATTGAGATAAAAAAATAGGGCCGAAGCCCTTTTCTTTATCCCACAATTGTATTAATGCTTTCTAGTATACCACTAACTGCTAAGGCAAATAAGTAACTAATAATGACGGTAAAAATTGTCACAATAAACCTAATATGCCACGTTGACCCATTTCTGAAGAGCTTTTCCGTATAAAGCTTCTCTAAAGCTTTAATAACAAAAGGAAAGCTTACAACAAACGTTACTAATCTTAAAACCTCTATTGCTTTTTCCATATATCCTCCTACTGGACAAATTCCAAATCTGTTTCTGAAGAATTTAATATTTTAATATATAAATTATTAGGCAAGCAGGTGATTGGCTTTAACTGAGAATTACTCCAGCCTTGCAGTGAACAATAGTGCTTTGGTGATTCTTCTTTTTCGACTCTTATACTCGCAATAATCGTGTCCACTTCAATTTCTACTTTGGCAATAGCTCCAGGGACAATATATATCCCATCTATTTGTTTAGTTAAATCAATATCCTTAGCATTGGGATGAGTATAGTTAATTGAGTATCTATTAGTGTTTAATTCAATCGTAATAAGTAATGTTCCATCATAATAAATTTCAGCACTAACTTTTTCTTCTTTTTTAACCATATTATAAATGAGCATTGAACCAAGTAAAATAATCGCAATACCTAAAACTATGCCTATTAATATAAAATCCTGTTTTTTCATGATATAGATTCTCCTTTAAATATCACTAAAAATCTCTTGCTAACAAGACCAGTAATAATACCTGTTGGTATACTTAATAATAAAATAAATGGCAAATAGAATATGAGCTCTTTTGTACTTAAAATAATCATCGCCATAATAATTTGGCCAATTGAATGACCAATTGAACCCATTATGCTAACTGATAAGACAGAAAATTTATTTATTTTCTTAAATAAAAACATTAAACCAAAAGCTAAAGCTCCACCGGAAAGTGATAGTAAGAATGTTGGTAAAGTTGATCTTAACATCCCGACTAAACAGATTCTTAGAGCCGTAATTAAAAGTGCATCTTTTTCTGAATATGCATACATTACAATTAATGTAATAACATTTGCTAGTCCAATTTTTACTCCAGGTATTCCTAAGTATATAAATGATTCAACAATGCTTAGTACTATTGATATAGCCAGCATTATTGCTAAAAAAACAATCTTTTTAGTGTTCATAATTTTCCTCAATTTCTTTTGCCGCGTCACAAAGTTTTTTTAATCCATTTACTAGATTTTCTTTTGATGTTGCAATATTTAATCGCATATATCCATCACTGCCATAAATAGACCCCTTAGATAACACCACACCTTTATTATAAAAGTAATTCCATAATTCATCTGATGATTTATTAAGATAAGTAAAATCAAGCCATAACAAATAAGTCCCCTCAGGAACGATTACTCTAACATCCTTTAAATTTTCATTAATATATTTTACCGCATAATTTGCATTTCTTTTAAGAAAATTTAATGTTTTATCAAGCCAAGGAGCCCCATAATTATAGCAAGCGGTTAAAGCGGTTATTGCTAAACTATCTGGCCCACCAAAATGCATCATGTCTATGGTCTTCTTAAATTCCTCACAAATTATATCATCATGAATAAAGACATTTGATATTTTTAAACCTGGAATATTAAAAGCCTTTGATGGTGATGTCAGCACAACTATTTTATCATATTCATTAAAAAAATGGCAAAAAGAATAATGTTCTTTTCCATAAGTAATATCACCATGCATCTCATCCGATACAATCATAACTCGATATTTTTTACACAATTTTAAAATATTTTCAAGTTCAAATTTGTCAAATACCCGGCCCACAGGATTATGAGGATTACACATTATTAACATCTTACTTTTAGAAAGTTTTAATTCTAAATCCTTAAAATCAATATTATAATACATATTTTTATTTATTAAAGGACTTTCTAACAATGTTCTTTTAGTTTTAATAATCGTCTCATGAAACGGATTGTAAACAGGTGTTAAAATGGTAACTCCATCATTTTCTTTTGTATAGGTAATAATTGCTAAGAATAGTGAAAATACAACGCCTAAAGAAAAAATTATCTTGTTTTCTTTCAAATCAATATTATGTCTTTTTTTCATAAAGTCAATAACTGCTTGATATGCGTCATTTGGAATAACATCGTAACCAAAAACACCTTCATTAACACGCTTTTTTAAAGCGACTATTACATTTTTAGCGGTCATATAATCGCCATCGGCAATCCACATTGGGACTTGATTTATATCTTTACATACATTCCATTTAACCGAATTAGTATTATGACGATTTACAAATTTCATATTCACTTTTTCATCTCCAATGTAAAAAAACAGCTTTAACTGTTTTTAGAACGATAATTTAAATAAGCGTAAAGCATGGTGATTGGCCACCACCAAATAGCGATTAGAGCTATAATCCACCAATAGTTATCTTTTAAATAGTAAAGACCAATAAAAAGAATTAGGGCATTTGATAGCGCTGTGCCCATAAGTGAGTAATAAAAAGCATTTAAAAGCTTTTTACTTTTAATTTTTATACTTTCTTCTTTTTCATATTCTGTCATAAAATCTTTGGCATCACCAAATTCAGCGATCGCAATATTTGTCGCTTCCTCTTTTGTTTTACCATCTTGAACTAAGTCATCTACTTTTTCTTCTAGCGTTGTGATCAGTCTTTCACATATTTCTTTTTTCTCAATTGTATCTGGATATTTTTTGAAAATCTTTTCAATAAACTGTTTTACTTTCATGATCTTTCTCCCTCTAAAATTTTAGTCATAATTAAATTTAGAAGATTCCATTCTTCAATACAAGTTTTTAAATAAGCTTTTCCTAAAGATGTAATCATATAATACCTTCTTTGCCCACCATGTGATGTTGCGCCTAAATAAGAAGAAATCAACTCTTTATTTTCAAGCCTTTGAACAGCAGAATAAAGCGTAGCTTCTTTAATTGAAAATTTATTTTCCGTCCTTGCTTTTACTTCTTGGGCAATTTCATAACCATAATAATCTTTTTCAGAAATAAGTTGTAAAAGGATCGTATCTAAATGGCCACGAACAACATCACTATTAATCATTTTTTTCACCGTCAAATCCATAATTTATATATATAACAATATCAAAAAAACCTTGTAAAGTCAAGTTAAAATACCCTTCTTATTAGAATATCAACTAATTTTATATATAAAATTAGTTAAAAAAAATACTAGAGTTAATCTAGTATTTCTCTTCAACATATCTAAGTAAACGATCAATTTTAGAAACATCTTCTTCGGATATTTCAATATTTGTTTCAATAAAAGCATTATGTAAAAACTTAAGACCATATTCATCACGTGCATTTATAATGTCATTAGAAGCTTCTGTAAGTTCTAGAAGCACAATTCTTTTATCATCCTCATCACTTCTTCTTATCACAAACCCTTTTTTAACTAAGTTGTTTATTGAAGTTGTTAAAGTTCCAATCGTTACTGCTAGCTTTTGTGCTACAAATGACATAGTCTTTTTAGAAGATTCTTTGATTGTTCTTATCACATTAAGCTCGGTAGGAGATAAATTTAGATTTCTTTCTTTTATAAAGAAACGATCTAAATTACGGATTTTAAAATATAGACCTCTTAAAGCATGGAGGTAGTAATTACCGCTATTATCTATTCTCTTTTTCATTTTTCAGAATAAATCCTACGCTAATAGCTCCAGGTCCACAATGGGCACCAACAACTGGTGTTAGTAAGAAATCAGGAACTTCTTTTAATTCAGGACGACTTTCTAAAATCTTCTTTCTAATATACTCTGCACATTCAATATTGTGAGCATGAATAATAAAGGCTTCATGCGCCTTGCCTTCAGTAGCTTCTAAGTATTTTTCAATAACACGATCAACGGCCTTTTGAAATGTTCTAATCTTTTCAAGTGAAACAACTTGACCTGTATTATCAATTTCTAGAAGTGGTTTAATTTTAAGCATTCCGCCAATAAATCCGGCTGCGCCTGATAAACGGCCATTTTTAACTAAGAATTTTAAATCTTCAACCGCAAAGAACACATGATTGTTATCACGAATGTATTCTAGACGTTTCATGATTTCATCTAAAGACTTACCTTCCTTAGCCATTTCGCTTGCATCAAGAGCCATTCTTGTTTCAATGTAGCCTAAGCTTCTTGAGTCAAAAACAACAACATGTAATCCTTCAACCATTTGTGCTGCTAAATTAGCGTTTGTGATGTATCCGCTCATCTTTGAAGAAATTAGAATAACTATTACAGTGTCATAACCATCTGCTTTTACTTTTTCATACATTTCCACAAATTCGCCAGTTGTAGCTTGAACAGTTCTTGGAACTACATTGGGATCTTTACGAAGCTTATCATAAAATTCATCAGCTTTAATATCAACATAATCACGATATTCTTCTTTTTCACTAAAAATAATTCTAGACCTAGGCACTAAAATATAATACGGATGTTTTATATAATCAATACCTGAATTACAACAAACTAGCACTGCTATTTTACTCATTTTTTCTTTTTCCCCCGTAAAATTAGTTTGATTTTCAAACAAATTATATTATAACTATACTGCATATAAGTTAATTTGTCAATCAATAATCTACTAAATAAAAACTTTTTAACAAAAAAAGACCAAATGGTCTTTCTTAAACATATTTAGGTTTTGGATAATCCTTACCTTTTTTATCAACAGTAATTTCTTTAATAATAATACCAGGAGTTTTCTCCATTGATGTTCTATTTAGCTTAGCTAAGCGGTCAAGTACATCAAAACCATCTGTAAGTGCCCCAAAAGCTGCATAACTTCCATCTAGATGTGGAGAATCTTTATGTACAATAAAAAACTGGCTAGTTGCTGAATCTTTATCCATAGTTCTGGCCATGGAAATAACACCACGTACATGTTTTAATGGATTATTATAGCCGTTAGCTAAAAATTCACCTTTGATCTCATTATGATAGTTAGTTATACCACCTTGGATCATAAAATTATTAATAATGCGGTGAAAAAAGGAATTATTATAAGCCTTTTTTTCAACTAAATTAATAAAATTTAAAACAGTGTTTGGTGCACAATCATAAAATAGCTCTAATACCATTTTTTCATTAGTATCTAAGATTATTTCACATACGGGGTTATTATCATTTAAATATTGTTTATACATTTTTATCACCTTAATTATTATATCACATAATTATATATTCGCTAATAAAATTAAAAATATCAAGATTTTAGCTCAAAACCTTGATATTTTTTATACTATTTGACAAACATGATGTTGTTACTTATTTATTATTAGTTTCATATAAAGAAATTATATTTTAACACATTCATTAATTATATTAACAATATCATTCATTTTAAGTGGCTTTTCTAAGTACATAGAATTTTCTAAACCTTTTATTTGTGAATATGCTTCTTCCATACTTACGCCTGAACAAAAGATAATTAGTCCCTCATGTAGTTTTCTGTTTTGAATTATTTTTGCGGTATCAATACCATTTAATTTAGGCATTTGAATATCCATAAATATAATATCATAAGTTTTCTTTTTAGCCATTTCTACTGCCTCAAACCCGTTAGATGCAGTATCCACATTGACGTTAATATGCATTAATAACTCTTTTAGAAGTGTTAAATTCATAATATTATCATCAACTACTAATGCTTTTATTTCTTTGTAATTGCTATATTCAAAATTTTGATTTTTATTTACTTGTAAGATCTGATCATAGATATTTTCAATTTCTAAATGTTCATTCTCATCATCAATAATAGCAATTAAATTAGCCTTTAAATTATTTCTTTTAAGATACTCTCTAATTATTATTCCATAATTTTGATTAGCTTTTGATCTTACAACAATGGAATCAATATTTTCTTTATTAATTTTCGCATCAAAAAATTCTTGTGGTGTACTATATCTTAAACTCTCTTGTTTGTTATAAGATAAACTAGCAATATTATCTATATTGGCCGCAGTAGGACAAGAGATAAGTACAATTGTTTTTTCTTGTATTTTACCTTTGTTTTTTAAATAAACAGAAATTTTTGTTCCTTTATTAACTTCTGATTCAATGTTGATGCTTCCCCCCATTAAATTAACAAGCTTATTGCATATAGCTAGTCCTAAGCCTGTCCCACTTTCACTATTTTGTGGGTTTGCTTGTACAAATGGTTGAAATATATCATTAATTTTAGATTGTGGTATACCAATTCCTGTATCTTTTACTTCAAAAACTATAAACTCATTTTCCCCATACACCTTTAAACTTACATATCCTTTGGCCGTAAATTTAAAAGAATTATTAAGAATATTTAATAATATTTGTTTAATACGAAGCTCATCACCTAGAAAATTTGTTGGGACTTCCTCTACATTAAATTTTAGATTTAATCCTTTATTTTTAGCAGTTATGGAAGTTTGATCATATATTGATTCAATCATTCTTCTTAAATCAAAGTATTCATAATATAGTTCAACTTTACTAGCCTCTATTTTTGATAAATCTAAAACAGAGTTAACAAGTTCTAATAACTGATCAGTTTGTTCTTTTAAATTGTGAATATAATTTTTTTGTTTATTATTCAAATTTGAGAGCTCTAGTAATTGAATATAACCAAATATACCATTCATTGGTGTTCTAATTTCATGCGATAATGTTACTAGATAGTCTGTTTTAGCAATTGATTTTTCCTCAGATTTTTTTTGATTATAGTTAATTCTCTCTAAATCTATGATATGCCTTAAAAATAATTTAATTATTTCAAGTAGTTCATTAATAAACTTTTCATCTTTTACGCTTATTTCTATAGTATCTAAACTTATATAAATCAAAAAATATAAGTCATCAAATACTTTAATTTGATCGCAACATAGATTAGTAGTTTTTTGATATAATGAAACATTTTCAACATTATAAGCTAAGATATTTTCTTCTAAATTATAGTAAATATTTTTGTTAAATGACAAAAAATTATAATTGTCGTTCGCTTCATTTTCAATTAATACTGCCTTAAATCTTACTATTGTTTGTGCTTTATTAAATATATCTAAAAACGTCTTTTTGACGTCTTTTGTGTTAAGGATCATTTTTGTTATTTCTTTTAAAACCCGATCATACATTTTTCTCACCCTAATACATTATAACGTCCGTTTAGCCTTTTTTTTGTCGAATAATGTTTTCACTTCTAAAATTATTATCGGAATTAAAACTAATATATAAAATATTGTCATAATATTTTTTTCAATAAATTTAAATCCATTATTAAAAATAAAGGAAAAAATTATAAAAACTATGAGTATACCAAATGATAAAAATCGATTAACCCTATTCTTTTCAATGGATTTTATGATTATTGTAATATTATAGATTATATAAATCATATTAGATAAAAGAATTGGCCAAGCAATATTAAATCCGCCATTAAAAATCTTAGTTGCACTTACAGATGTAAAAAATTTTTTCTTAGTAACAGAAATAAATGGTATACCTAGTTTATCAGTAACTAAAAAGTAAATTAACATTGTTAATAAATGGGTTAAAACAATGCTCTTTTCAATTTTCCACTCATATTCATTGTTCATAATGATAATAGGTAGGAAGGCTAAAGAGACAAAAAATGATTTGTACCAAATTTTAAATATGCTAAAGTCAATTTTATCATCTATGCTATAATTAAGTTTAATTTCACCAAGTTGAAATAAGGCCACAATAACTAAATAGCCAGCTAGTATCCCTCCCAAAATTATACCTGCTCTCATGTTTGTCTTAAAGCTATAATTTAATAAATAGAATATAAATGATAAAATTAGACATATAAATAAATATTGATTAATACTATATTTTAATAAAAATTCTAAGTGCACAGCTTGCATTCTTATATAAATAACTGCCATAATAACCATAACTACTCCAAAATATATTTTTATCTTTGGGCCAAATTTATCTTTATTTTTAATGACAATCTTGTAAATTAAAATAGAAAAAACCATGTTGAGGAAAACAATATAGTATCCATACGACTTATCAAAAAAAGCTGTAATATCATCACACATGATAAAAGTTCCAAAAGTAAAAAGAAAATACATAAAATTTAAACTTTTTTTCATATTAGTCTTCGCCCTTAAACGTAATCTTTACTTTAGATTTTTCTTCTATATATTTTTTGACATCATCGTCTAAATTGTTTGTTTCACAGATTAATGTAATCCCAAATGTGTTTTTAACTTTAAAACCATATAATTTTTTTTCATAAATAAAGCTAAAGTTTTTTAAGGATTTTTTTCCTAATAGATAAAAGTCTAAATCTTCTTTAGTCATCTTAACATTTTCTTCATAAAAATAACCTCCAACAATATTTAAAATTTCCAAAGAATTAATTTGATCAACGCCTGGTTCAAAACCAACTATTGGTAAAATAAGTTTTTTATCATATTTTTGGTTATAGACGTCATAAAGATTACTTGAAAGACCGCTTTTATAATTTCTTTCAATTTCTTTTTGTAATTTTTCTAACCAATTTTCAACATCATTTTTTTCATTCATTGCTTTTATGGCATCTGCAGCTTTAATATTAATGTTATATATTAAAACATCACCATGAATTTCTACATTGGTATATAGAAATTCTAGTAAATCATCCAATTTATGTTCAACTAAGGCATCATTAATTAAAATATATTTAAGTTTACCTAAGTAATAGTATTTGTTATTAGTTTTTCTTTTTCTAACTAAGTCATTTAAATCCTCAGATGTTGATTCAAATAAATTTTTTTTCTTTTCATCTTTATATGTTTCAATAATTGTTGTTAATTTATATTCATCTTTTTCTACATCATAGTCAATCCCCATATAGGTTAAAGGGAAAAGATTTGCTAACTCATCATCTGGAAAAAAACTCCGGCATACAACAAACATTATGATTAGGGGGATAAGAAATAATCTATTATTCTTCATGTTTTAAATCCTTTCTAAAAATAATATCTAAGAATTTTCTATCACTATCAACAAACGGATATAAATATGTTTGTGAGAAACTTTCAATTGTCGATAAATTATAGATAAAAATAATTAAGACAATAGCAAATCCCGGGAATGATAATGCATATGTTCCAATTAAAAATAAATATCGCCAGAGTTTAAGGGCATTACGTAATTCATAGTTAGGTAGTGTATATAAACTAACCGTACTAAATGAGATGATGATTAAAACAAGAGGCGAAATTAGATTAGCTTTTAAAGCTGCATCGCCAACAATTAAACCACCAACAATAGGTACTAGCTGCCCAATAGATTTATTAGTTCGTAAGGAGGCTTTTTCAAGAAGTTCAAAGGCAAGCAAAATAATAAACATTTCCATATAATAGTTATATGGTAGTTTTTCTTTAATTTCTAAAATGTGTTCTGTAAGTTTAGCAGGAACAAACTCAATATTATACATCATGATTGCAATCGTTGATGGTAGAAGCAAACCAAGATAAGCTGCAAAAAATCTAATCCCTCTAAACATATTTGTTATAGTAGTTTGATTAGAAAAGTCAGTTTGACTTTTCATTAAATCAAACATTGTGGCTGGCACAATATAACATATTGGGAAATTATCCACAATTAAGCCAACTGTTCCAGAAATTATACTGCTTGTAAAAAAATCAAGTCTTTCGGTATAATTAAAATTTGGAAATGCCGATTTATTATCTGATAAAAGTATTTCTTCTATAACCGCAAGTGACGTGACGGCTTCCTTATCAAAAAGATCAATCCGTTTTTTTAACTCTTCTAGCACCGTTTTGTCAACCTTATCCTTGATGTAAACAATTCCTAACCTAGTTTGGCTGATTGAACCAACTACTTTTTGTTCAACAATTAAACTAGGAGATTTAATCTTTTCTCTTATAAGACCAATATTACTATTAATTGTCTCATTAAAAGAATCACGCGAACTTTTAAAGGCTGATTCACTTGTTGGCATTTCAATAGCTCTTTTTGGAAAATCAACTGCTTTAAAAGTATAACCAATCTTTAAATCATCTATTATTATTCCAATACTGCCTGAAATAAGCTCTTTTATAAAACTTTCATTGTTTGTATGTTTTATATGAGAGAAAAAATTTATATTACCATCGTCTAACAACTTTTCTATTTCATAAATATCGCTAGAAGCGTTTCTTTCTAACCAATCCATAATTGTTACGTTAATTAGTTTACTATTGGTAATTGTTTCAAAAAGCATTAGACTTATTTTTTGTTTTTTCTTCTCACCAATATATTCTTCTTTTAAGACAAAATCAAGATTCAATTTTAACTCGTCGTAAATTGTATTTTTTGAAATCATTTTTATCACCAGTTTTATTTTGCCAATATTTGATAAGATTATAAAAAAAAATAATCAATTACTGATTATTCTTTATTAATTATATTTCAATTATTTCAATTCCGTTTTCTTTTAATAACTTGGCGGTAATTCCTTCACCTAAAATTAAGGTGTGATTAAAATTACCATCATAAATATGAAATGCACCGCATGACGGTGAATTAGCTTTTAAAATAGCTTTTTTACATCCTATTTTTTTTAACTCTTCTAAAGTTCTCTTTGCCCCATCTAAAAAATACTTAGTAACATCTTCACCTTGGCTATTAATAATTTTGCCACTTTTTATCTCTGAAGGTATCCTTGGCACTTTTAAACCCCCATTAATTTCGGGGCAAATCGGTACAATAATTTTATCTTTTAAATATTCCTTTAATTTTTTATCGTAATTATTCTTACCGTTATATTTGACGTTAGCTCCAAGTAAACAAGCACTAACTGCAATAATTTCTTTCATTGTTTTGTCTCCAATAATTGATAAAAAGAGCTTTATAGGCTCTTTTTAAAATGCGTCAATATTAATAATTATTCTTTTCCCGGTTCTTGTTGCGCTTGCATAAGCAATAGTTCTAATAGCGTTTGCAATTTTCCCATTCTTCCCAATTACGCGACCTAAGTCATCTTGGTTAACAAGAATTTGCATAACAATACCATCTTCATCTTCAGAAAGCATTTTTACTACAACATCATCCAAATGAACCACAAGGGGAGTTACTAAATCAGTTAATAGTTTTTCGAAATTAACTTCCATAAAACTCACCGCTATTTAGGTTGTTTTTGCGCATTAAGTTCTTTGATAATTCCAGCTTTTTCAAAAATGTTTTTAACAGTATCTGTTGGTTGCGCACCATCATTTAACCATTTTAGGGCTTTTTGATTATCAACTTTAACCTCTGCTGGTTGTTTTGTTGGTTCATAAGTACCAATTATCTCAAGAAAACCACCATCTCTTTTAGTTGTTGATGGAGCAGCCACAATACGATATGTAGGACGTTTCTTTGAACCGAATCTTTGTAATCTTAATTTTACCATGTTTATACCTCCTTGTAAATTTATCAATAATATTATATCTAAAAAAAATAAAGCTGTCAAGCTTTTTTTCTTGACAGCTTATATTTATTCTTGAAAATTTGCCATATCAAGAAGTGAATGTTCAACTTTCTTAATAAATTTTGAACTGAGTAAAGTTTTAGTTATAAATTTGTTTTGATTTTTATCAATGTAGCCAACGAGGTAATTTTCTTTATTATTATCATATACCACATTAATATCCAATTTTTTGATTTCGCTTAGTGCTTTGTTTGAAGAATAAAAAATAATTATTCCTTGTCTTTCAATCATAGTGAATCCTTTCCAAATATAGCATTATTTATTTTTACTGATATTTCTTTGAGATTTTCATTTAACTTTTTTAGATTGTCACGATAATTAATATAAAGAACGTTAGTATAAAGTCTACCTTTAGATTCAATAAACTGATTTACTATTTCCTTTTTACCAGGAAAATAATCACCATATTTGCTTGCTTCTTCATATTTGTTTTTCATGTTATTAAAATTTTCAATCAAAATTTTGGCCTCTTTATCATTTAAAAGCCTATTTAAGGAATCATCTATTAAATTATATTGATCACTTTTTTTTATTTCGTCATATAATTCGTAAGTTTTTAGTAGAATATCCATAAAATCCATGATAAATCACCATAATAAGTATAACATAATTATTTTGATTTGTTAAGATAATTTAACATACTGGAAATAAATTTGATTTGCTTACCAAAATTATCAATCTTATCCTGTGACCTTAAATGTAAATCTTCTTTAGCCTTTTCTAAAAAGGATTCAAACATTTTTTCATCTTCATCTAAAATCCGGTACCATTTGGGATGAAATCGCAAGTAATAAAGTAATTTATCATCTTGATATATTGCATTTATAATCTCTTGTTTCACTCAAAATCACTGAACTTTCCAAAAAGAGGATCCCTTGGATATGCATTAACATTTGGTACATTCTTTCCTGCTCCCTGGAAGCCTTGGAAAACTGTTATAAATTTCTGAGCAGTGTTCAACGTTTTTGCCAAACTATCAGGGTTTATCTTCTTAATCATACTATAAATATCTTTCATACTATCAGGTAAATTTACATTATTTTTTTCTTCTTGCTTAACTAATGAATCTGGGCCATATAAAAACCATTCTTCATAGATTTGCTGCCATGTTCTCTCATTTTTAGCCACTACATCTTTTAAATGTGGTTGTGTTCTAACAAAATTTTTAAATTCTTCTAATGATTTTCCCACATCATCACCCCTATTTATATAATATTAGATATTTCTTTTTATGTTCAATATTCGCATCATATTTATAAAATTAATGACTACGGAAATAAAGAATCCAATGAATGTAGAGATGATTGCTCCGTTAATATTAAATTCAGTTAGTAGTGGTTTAATAGTTATAATCTTGATTATAATACCTAATATAATACTAATATAAGCAGTTTTGATTTGATCTAAGCCTAATAAAACATTTATTGTAAAATTATATAATGCAAAAATAGGCACTAAAAAGGCACTTGCTTTTAAAATACTGATACCTAAATCATTTTTTGTATATAAGATTGGATAAATGGTTTTAGCAAATAAACAAAATAGAAAGGCAAATGATAAGGTTATTAAAAAAATAATACTTAAGCCTTTACTTACGTTTTTAGCTTTGTTTATGTTTGTATTTTCTTTTGTCACATTCGGTAAAATCATAATAGAAAATCCTTGAGCAAAAGCGAGGGGAATATGTAATAACTTAATAATTTCAAATGAATAAATACCATAAATCTCTTCAGAGTTAATGATTCCATTTTGTTGTAAAATATTATTTACATACAAGCTATCAATTAACTGATATAAAGCACTAGACACACCAAATATTAAAAAGGGAATTGCGTATTTAAAAACACTAGTAATTTCTACGCTACGCCAATTGCTAACGAGTATCGGTTTTTCAATATACTGATAAATTTTTTTTCTTTTTAAATATAGATAAAAAAGCGCAAAAAAGGCACTGATTGAACAAGCAAGTATTGCTAAATAAATCGCATATAAATCAGGAAGTAAATATTTTTTTACAATTAAATATGTACTAATTAGAATGATGCTTACGCGAATTATCTGTTCAAAGACCTGACTTTTAGCATATACACTTGCTTCTTCTAATCCTTGATATATTCCTCTATATATAGATAAAAAAGGGACAATAATTAATGATATTGCAATGATTCTTATTGCCACAGTAACATTTTCAATTGTATTTGTTAAACTACTTCCCCCAAGTATTGTTTTGGCATAAAGGGGAGCAATTAAATATAAAGTTAAAAAAGAAATGAAGGCTAAAATTGATGATACTACTAAGATTTTAGTCGTAATTTTCTTTAAATATTCTTGATCTGTTTTTTGATATTTTGCAGTTAGCTTTGCAATAGCTAAAGGAAAGCCTAAGGTTGATAAATCCAAAAAGATTGTATATGGTACATATGCATAATTATATAATGCCAACCCTTCTTTACTAATCATTTTGGCAAACGGATAAACATACAAAAGGCTGATGGCTTTAGCTATAACCACACCCATTGTAATTACTATACTTTTTGATAAATACTTATTTTTCATCATAGTATTATTATGCGAAAAAAAAGATGCCTTATTCATTAAGCATCCTGATTAATTCTTCTTTTTCTATCTTTTTGTATTCCCCTATATTTAAACCATCAAGATTTATTTTCCCAATTTGAACTCGCTTTAAATATAAAACCTCATTATCTAAGGCAAATAAAATTTTCTTTACCTCATGATATTTTCCTTCAGTTAAAGTAATATACATATGATAGTCATCGATTATATCTATTTTGGGATATACTCTAATATTTTCGCCATCGTCATTAATAATAATCTCATCTTTTAAAACTATTTTTTCTTTAGCTTCAACATAATATTTTTTCTGAATTCTCTTTTTTGGCGAGGTAAGTAAATGAATCATCTCCCCATCGTTTGTTAAAATAATTAGACCTTCTGTATCTAAATCAAGTCTTCCGGCTATCTTTAGATTATCTTTTAAGTAAGGATCATCAATTAGTTCTAATATACTAGGATAAAGATTATCTTTTATCGCTGAGACATAACCAGCTTTTTTGTTTAAGATTATATAAATATTTTCTTTAAAAATATATTCATTACCATTAACTTTAATTATATCATTATCTTTTAAAATATAATTATCTTTAACAATCTTATCATTCACCAAAACATTCTTTGTAAAATGATAATAATTTAACCATTTTTTTAGTTTCATTAGAACCACCATTTTCTTTTATCATATAATAGATATGAGGGATGTTATGTTTAATCGAATGAATAATCAAAATCAAAATCAAAACCCATATCAGATGGAAAATCAATTTCAACGTTTATATTATGAAATTCAAGAGGACAAAAGGAAAATTAAGGAATTAACTAAACGTATCAGACGCTTAGAAAATTATCTAAATATCCGTTTTGATGATGAGGAATTTAACTAAGTGCATTCTGCACTTTTTTAAATTTCATATTTTTTTATAGTTTTATAAATTGAGAATCCTGATACCTTTTCAAAATCCTTATCAATCTGTTTTTCTATACTAATCGAGTTTATAACCTTACGATATTCCTGATATTTTCTAAGTAAATACTCTTTCTTAACATTACCAGTATTGGCATCTTCAATTAAAGCTAAAAATTCCACAATGATAACTATCTCTTTTTCGTTAAATAACGAATAGTCAATTGGATACATATACATAAATTTTCACCCATATTATTTTAACCTATTTTAAAAATTAAATAAAGTAAAAAATGGTTAAAAGCACAAGATATATTAAAAAACTCACATATATTATATTGACTTTACGAAAAAAGGAGGGATTACAAATGATGCCAGGAGGATACGGATTCGGCGGAGGCTTTTGTTGCCAACCAGTTAACCCATGTTGCAAAGGATACGGCTATGCATTAGTATTAGTGCTATTCATTTTATTAGTTATTATCGGTGCTGCAAGATTCTAGATTAAATAAAGTCACCAAGAGGTGACTTTTTACTTATATAAATCTAAGAGTGCTTCAAGTTCATCAATTGTTATTATTTTAAAGCCATAACAGTTCGTATTTATACTTATTTTTATAACATCACACTCATTAATATACATCGTCTTATTATAGCATCCAGGAGTAATAATACCTAGTTTGATAACATTCTTATTAGTATTATAGGTAACATTATCAAATTCTTTAACACCTTTCACTAAGACAGGTTTTTTACTTCGATTATAGTTTTTATAATCACTATTAATACACCAATAATGTTTATTAGTCACTATTAATTCATTTCCTAAATAAAAGGGAACAACTTTAATTAAAATTGCGTATTTTTCATTTTCAATAGCGTAATTAAATGCATTTGAGTTAGAAGGAATAATATTATATCCTAATTCAAGTAATTTTTCTTTTACTATATCTTTCTTTTTAAAGATCATGTTTGCGATTCAAAATAACAAGTGATTCAATATGTGATGTTAAATAGAAGAAATCAAAAGGTTCAATTACTTCAATATCATATGCTTTTGATAACTCATTTAAATTTTTCGCTAATGTCGCATGATTACAAGATATATACGCAATTTTTTCAATTGGTGATTTCAAAATTACTTCAATTAATTTAGGGTCTAGTCCCGTTCTTGGTGGATCGACAACTAAAATATTTGGTTTATTCTTTAAAATTTTTGGTAAGGCATTTTCAACCTTATCAGCAATATACTCCATATTTGTAATATTATTAATCTTTGCATTATTTTTTGCATCATTTATTGATGATTCAGAGTATTCAATTTCATAAACTTTCTTAGCTTTTTTAGCCATCATCATACCAATTAAGCCAATGCCTGAGTAACCATCGATAACAACATCAGTATCTTTAACATCTAATAACTTTATTGTTTCAAGATATATTTTTTGAGCTTGAGAAGTATTTAACTGATAGAATGATTTAGGTGATAACATAACTTTAAAATCAAGGAATTGATCAATTATATATTTTTCACCTTCTAATATTACAACTTCATTACCAAAGACATTTTCATCCTTAGATTTAGTAAGCGTATAAGCAACTGTTTTAACTGTTGGAATTTGGATGATTTCTTTAGCAATTTTTTCTAATCTCTCATCATATTTAACAACAGATAATGTTACTTGCGATTCATGGGCATTTATTAATGATCTAGTAATGACATATTTTATTAAACCATCTTTATCATTTAAGGAAGCTTTAATTTCATATTTTCTTAGAATTGATAATACTTCTCTATTAATTTTGTTAACAATATCAAGCTGTACTGGACAATTATCTACATAAACAAACTTGTTAGTACTTACTTGGAAAAGACCCATAGCTAGCCCAAACTCCGTATTTTTTAAAGGCATTTGGGATTTGTTTCTATAGCCTCTTTCAATATCTTCATTCATCACTACTGGTAAAATGTTGATATTTTCTACATCTAGCTTAGTGTATCTTGTTAATGATTCTTTTATTAAATTTCTTTTTAACTTCATTTGTTCTTTTACTTCAATATGTTGAATTTGGCATCCACCACAACGTTCATAAAATTTACAAATTGGTTCGATTCTTTTGGTTGATTTACGAATAATTTCTAAGACTTCGCCTTTAGCAAAATTTTTGGTTACTTGGGTGATTCGGCATTTTACGGTTTCTTTAACAATTGCTCCATCAACAAAAATGGCTAAATTTTTATAGTAGCCAATTCCTTCACCATTAATTCCCATTTTTCTTATATCTAAATTAAATTCGTCGCCAATTTTTACTTTCTGTTCCATTTTATCACCGTATACAATTATACCATAAAAAAGCTAAATAAATTAGCTTTTTTACGATATTAATGAAGTTATACTCGAAAATTTATATCCATCGCTTCGCAAGTCGTCTATTATCTTTGGCAATGCTTCTAAGTTATCTTTTGATACTGAATGCATCAGAATAATAGCTCCATTATGTATCCTACCGCAAACATTTTGGTAAGCATATTCCCACCCGTACCTTTTATTTTTATCCCAGTCGATATATGCTATGGACCAAAACAGTGTATGATATCCTAATTCATCAGTAATCGATAGAGATTCTTCGCTGAACGTTCCTTCTGGTGGCCTTACGAGTTTTATCATTTTCTCTCCTGTAACCTCATTGTAAATATCTTCTAGCCTTTTAATATCATTTGTGATCTTTTCTTTGGAACTTTTTGTAAAGTCAAGGTGGTTGTATGAATGGTTTCCTACAATGTGGCCTTCATTTACCATTCTTCTAACCAAATCTGGCTCTGTTTTAATGTAATGTCCTGTCAAGAAAAATGTCGCTGTAACATCTTTTTCTAAAAGAATATCAAGTATATCGCTCATTGTACCCGTCTCGTAACCTGCATCAAATGTTAGATAAATACTTTTTTCATTAGTATTTCCGATATACGTGACTTTGTGTCTTTTAAAAATTTCGAGGACTTCTTCCCCTGGCGAGGGGATGACACCACGTTCACATCGTTTAATACCATAACCGTAACTTTTAGCTGATACAGTCTTGAATGATATCATAGCTAGGGATAATACTATCGTTAAAAATATTTTTTTTATTTTACTCACATCCTCTAGTATATCCACAGATATTATGTCGTAATTTATCGCATTTTATACTTTTTCGTTTAAGAATTTGATGTAAAATAAACCCAAGATAAAAATGATAATTATTGTATAAATATAATACATTGAAACAAGTAAAAACGACATTGCGCCGTATAAAAATGAAATAATGCTAATATTTGTATAATAAAGATTAAAGACAAGCGAAACCAAATAAATTATTATTGAAACTAAAATGCTTGTAGTAACAAATAAACCAAGTGGAATTTTTTGACAAATTAAAGATTTATATAAAATAAAGATAATAAGTGATGGCAAAATAAATTTAATTATTTCTTGGGTCGCAAGATTAAACCTATTTAATAAAATACTTAAAACAGTAATTATAAAATAAGTAACTAGAATCATTATAATAATAGTTATTGTAGAAAATATTATTTTAAATTTATTTTCTTTTTTACACCCAAATAGTTTTCCACTTATCTCTTTAAATTCACCAAATATACGGCTTAGAGAATAAATAAATAAAGCAATTAAAATTACATAATTAATATTCGTGTTCTTATCAATATTCATAATTAAGTAGTTAATAAAGTTATATACCTCAATTGGAATTAAATCTTTAATACTATTAACTAGTTCTAAATAATCATAAGAAAAAATGTATGCAAAATGAATTAATAATGCAAAAAAAGGTAAAAGAGAAGTTAAAATATAGAAGCTTATGCTCGCAGAAACTTTAAATATTCGTAATTCTTTAATGCTTTTAAATATTTCTTTCATTATTATCACCATAAAAAAAATAGACGAATAATCGTCTACTTCGCATAATCTAATTCAAAATAAAAGTTCACACCATCAACTAAATTTTCTACACCATATTCATGGTTATATGTCTTCATAATTGATTTTACAATTGACAAGCCTAAACCAGTTCCACCATACTCTCTAGTCCTTGATTTATCAACTTTATAAAAACTATCCCAAATTAAATTTAGACTTTCTTCAGGAATATTTTTTCCCGTATTTGTAACATTAATACGTAAGAAATCTTTTCCTGTTTCAAATATCTTTATTTTTCGATTTTCATCAATATGATTAATGGCATTACTTATATAATTTGATAAAACAAGCTCAATCATTTCATAATCAGCATTAACAATTGTTCTATTAACGGTATTAATGACATCAATATTTTTTTCTTTAAACTTAATTGAAAAATTTGTTAATACTTGCTCTATCAAATCATAAATATCAAAATTTTCTTTATCTAACGTCACAAATCCTGTATCAATTTGTGTTATTTTTAAAAGCCTATTAACCATCACATTCATCTTTTTTGATTCATCGATAATGATGTCAGCATAATAATTGATAGAATCTTCATTTAAATCTTTAAATTTTAAAGCTTCACTATATCCAGAAATTAAAGAAATTGGTGTTTTCAATTCATGCGATACATCAGAAATAAATTCTTTACGCATATTATCAATATTATTTTTCAATTCTAAGTCTTGTTCTAATTGTTTATTTGCAATCTTTAAAGATTCAATTGTTTTTTCAAGATCACTACTTAACTTATTAATATTATTAGCTAAATCTCCAATCTCATCATTAGACTTTAGTTCAACTTTTTTAGAAAAATCAAGCGATGCAATACTCTTAGTTACCTGATTCATCTTAACAATTGGTTTAGTAAATGATGACGAAGTAATAAGAATAATAATTGTACAAATGATAAAAAGAATTGAGGAAATAATAATAGTATAAGTATTAAACACCTTAATTGAAGAATTAATTGAAGCATATGATGTTGAAAGCATCACATACATTGGATTAGTATTTTCACCATACATTGCAAAAAGGCACATAACATCAGTATTCATCCCAGAAATTGATAATGTTTCAAAATATCCAATTGGCGTAAAAGTAAAGGTATTATCCCCAAATCCAAACACTTTAGTTGAATAATATGGATAAATATCGCTAAATTTTACCTGGGGAATGCTTGAATATCGTGGTTCATTATCAACAAATATGTTAATTCTAATATTATAATTGTCCTCTAAAGCGGAGATTTTTTCTTCACTAACACCTTGATTATCTAATATTCTTACTAAATCTAAATAAGCTGTTTGCATCGAAGATTCTTGGTTTTTAACATAATACGACCTTAAATATGTATTATTTAAAATAAGTGCGCTTGAAACAAAAACGACAAGAACTAAAAAAACCGAAATGAATAATTTAAATCTAATTGATATTCGCATATTCTAGTTCAAGTTTATAACCAACGCTTCTAACCGTTGTTATATAGTTGCCAGCCTTGCCTAACTTCGCTCTTAATTGTTTGACATGAGTATCAACAGTACGTAAATCACCATAATAATCATAGTTCCAAACATTATTTAAAATTTTATCACGCGATAAAGCTAACCCCTTATTATCAATAAAATATTTTAGAAGTTCAAATTCTTTAGGAGTAAAATCAACTCTTACATTATCAATATAAACTTCACGAGCTAAAAAATTCATTCTGATAATACCATAAGTTATTTCTTCAGTTTCTTTAATTTCTTTTTTTAAAATCTTATTAATTCTCGCTACTAAAACACCTGGTGAAAATGGCTTAGTTACATAGTCATCTGCACCAAGTCTAAAACCTCTTAATTGATCTTGCTCATCTGATTTAGCTGTTAACATAACAACAGGAATTTTTGAGAATTCTCTAATACGTTCAAGCACTGTCCAACCATCATATTTTGGCATCATTACATCTAAAACTACTAAATCAATTTTTGTTTTTCCTTTAGTTGGAAAAATAATATTTAAAGCTTCTTCACCATCAGCAGCTTCAATAATCTTATATCCTTCTTCACGAAGCAAAAATTCACTTATTAATCTTCTTATTCTATATTCATCGTCAACTATCAAAATATTGTATTGCTTCATAAACATTCCTCCATTTATTATTGTATCTACATATTATGATTTTATTGTGATATTAAAAAGTTGTTTTAAAAAATTCATTTCTAGTAAGGCTGTAAGTTACTAAATCAAAAACTTGCCCATTATAGGTTCTTGCCGCAAAACGGAGCGTTCCTTCACATATAAATCCACATTTTTCAATTACCCGACGGGAACGAGAATTAAAATCATAATGATTTACAGATATAATAAAGGTATTAGTTTTTGTAAAATAATAATTAAGTACAGACTTAACTACTTCCGTCATTAATCCTTGTCCCCAATAAGCCTTTGACATGCAATAACCAATTGATTTGGCTTCAGGATAGTTTCTAAAGCGGTCAGGACTAACTCCAACAGAGCCAATTACCTTGTGATCATTTTTATGATAAATTGCAAATTCATAAGGACTTTCACAAAATTTTTCTAGAACAGCTAAAGATTCTCTTTTTGATTCATGGGGTTTCCATCCCGCATTTGGACCAACATCTGGTGATTTAGCATACTCAAAAAAATCATCCAAGTCAAAGATGTTAAATGGTCTAATAATTAATCTTTCAGTTTCTAATAACATAAATATTTTCCTTTCTTTAACTCAAGCAAAAAATCTTTACTTCAATTAAATATATTACTAAAATATATATTTATACAATCAAATATTTTGTTTAACACAATTATATCATTAAATCATCAAAATATCATTAGATAATAAAAAAAATAGAGAATTAATCTCTATTTTCTGTAATTCTTATCTTTGTCTTCTAGATCATCATCAATTAGATCATCGTCAAGATATCCAAATGGCATTGCTTCTCTTGTTGCTACATCATCAATAATACCCATTTCGGTATCTTGATTTGTACGTGATTTGTCTTTCCATTTTGTAGAATTATCTTTTTCTTTTGATAAGTTAGATGAATTTCTTGAAGAACTCTTTGATGAAGAGTCATGCATTGAACCAGCTTCAGTCTTACTGTTTGCTGATTGATTACTTATTGTTTGATTTTTACTTCTTGATGATGCAGTTGATCCTGTACTTGAAGAAGATGTATTTCTTGATGAATTCCTTGAAACACTTGGATCTGAGTAATCTTTTAATGAACCAACTTCAATATCTTTATTTTGATTTTGATTTTGAGGTTTAGTTCTTGATGCGCTAGTTGAATTATTTGTTTGACTCTTTGTTGAATTAACATTTGAATAATCCTTTAGTGCAGCAAACTCTGTACCATACTGATTTTTGTCTTTTACAGCATTTGTTGACGTACTTTTTGTCGAATTCATATTAGAATTCATAGATGAATTTAAATCATTATTTTTTTTCATATATTTTCTCCTTTGCACCATTTATTTTAACCATACCAAAACAATTTTATACAAGATATGATATAATAAAATATGGTGATAAAAAAAATGAAAACATACCAAATAAAGGAACTAAATAATCACTTTGAAAGTGAAATAATAGTTAATAATGAAAAGAAAATAGTAAAACATGTTTTGTTAGAGGAAGAAATTGGTTTTGAAAATGAAAAAATTAAAATTTTAAAACCTAGTATAAATCGTATAAAACCTGAATGCAAGGATTTTTATTCATGCGGTGGATGTCAGATGCAACACATGAATTATGATACAGAAGCTTTATATAAAACTAATTACATCAAATCATTAGTTGATAAAAATAGTATATCCACTTTAGTCTTAGATATTATAAAGGCTAAAAATCCTTTTAATTATCGCAATAAAATGCATTATGTGTTGCAAAATAAAGGAAATAAAATTGTTGCTGGTTTTTATGAAGAGAGTAGTAAAAAAATTGTCCAATCTAATTCTTGCTTGATTCACAATGAAATAGGAAATAAGATTATTGTAGAGCTTGTTGATTTAATAAAAAAACAACATATATCTGTATATGATACGCAAAAAGATGAAGGAATTATTAAGGATATTTTAATTAAAACAAACAAGAGAAATGAAGCTTTATTAATTTTAATTACTACACAAGAAGTTTTCCCTGGTCGTAAGAACTTGATTACTTCTTTAATTAACAAAGTACCAGAAATTAAAACTGTTGTTCAAAACATTAATCCAAGAAAAACTAATGTTTTACTTGGTGAAGTTGAAAGAGTTATCTATGGTAAGGGTTTTATCATTGATGAAATAGATGGGATTAAATTTAAAATATCTTCTAAGACTTTTTATCAGATTAATCCAAATCAAACTGAAATATTATATAAAAAAGCGATTGAACTAGCTAAAATAAAAAATACGGATGTTGTTCTTGATGCATATTCAGGAATTGGAACAATATCTTTACTAGCTTCCCGCTACGCTAAAAAAGTAATTGGTGTTGAACTTGTTAAAGAATCAGTTCAAAATGCCATAAATAATGCTAAAGACAATAATATTCGTAATGCTTATTTTTTTGCTTCTGATGTGCCAGATTTCTTAACTAGTAATAATGAAACATACGATATTGCCTTTGTTGACCCACCAAGAAAAGGTCTTGATGAAAAGGCAATTCAATCTTTAATAGATAAAAAAATTAAAAAAATAGTTTATATTTCATGTAATCCTGAATCATTATTTCGTGATTTAAATCAACTACGTCATGATTATGAAATCAAGCAAATTCAACCGGTCGATATGTTTCCTTTCACATATCACGTTGAAAATGTGGTATGTCTCAATTTAAAGAAATAAATATTAATAAAAAGAACTATTTTAAAAGGAGAATAATATAATGAGTGAAAGAATAGCGAATAGAAATACTCTTGCTTTAAATGCAATTAAGTTTGCTAATCTTCCATTTCACGGAGATACAGATGAAATGGGAACAAATTTAAAACCAATCATCGATCTCTTTCCAAGATGGAATTTAAAAGATGCAAATAATGCTTGGTGTTCTGCTTTTGTCTATTATTGCTTGGTTATGACAGGATTTGAAATTCCCTACAGTCCTAAAGAATGTTTAACTTGTAGTTTAGCTGGATGTGGTGGGTTTGAAGAGTTTGCAATGTTTAATAAAGAAATAGAATATTATAAAGCAAAGGATAATTTTCTTCCTAATGTTGGTGATATTGTTTTATATGACAAAGTATTTTTAGATAAAGAACACGATCACATAGGAATTATAGTAGGTACAAATGAAAATATATTAATTGTTGCTGAAGGAAATATAAAAGGTACAAATACATCGGGGATTATTGAAAGAAAAATTGACAATCATATCAGAGCATATATTCGTATACCCAATGGATTTAAATACAAATATGGAGCATAAAAATGAATGATAGAATGCTAAATAAAGAAGTCAAACCATCATTTGAAGAAATGTCATCTTATTGTGGAATAATGGAAAAACTATTTCTAGATTTGAATAATTTTATTAAAGAAAGATTTATGGCAAATAGTGAAATAAAGTTTCCATATGGTAATAATTATGGTTGGTGTATATCTCACCATAAAAAAACTAAACTTATATGCAATTTATTTCCTGAAAAGGATTCATTTTGCGTTATGATTAGAAAAACAAACAAAGAATTTTTAGATGTTTATAATACTGTATCTGATTACGCAAAAGAAATAATAGATAATAGATATCCATGTAATAATGGTGGATGGATTCATTTTCGTGTTAGAAATGAAAAAGACTATTCTGATATTGTTCAAATTTTAAGTTTTTAATAATATTTTGAATATGTCATCTGTAGAGCATCAATATGTCTGCAAAAGGCTGATGCTAAAAAATTTATAAAATAAAATTAGACTTTTCGCAGTCTTAACCCCTGATTTTTGGTCTTTTTGAGACCTTTTGCAGTCATGAGGCACGTGGAGAGCGTAGTTTGTCTTACTCGTAGGTAAGACAAACACTGAGTGACAGGACCAATCTCGGCGCGAGAGTACATATATCCAGACGGAATATATGTTACTATTACATTTTCTTCTGCATAAATTAATCACCACTGCAAAGGAAAATATGCCGTGCAAAAGGCGTGTTTCATCCAAAAACAAATATAAAACCAACGAAGGGAAGAACAAAAATGAAAAAGATACTTATTTGTATTACCGCTTTAATACTTATATTTCCACTCTCCTCTTGCATTCCGATAAACAAAAAGCTGAGAATTATCGGTAACACCGAGGATATTACCTCAATAGACGTTTATTATATTGACGTAACGGACGAGGATATTATCCCGGATACAATCGACGAATACGAGCCCGTATACAGCGTTCCCGCTACCGAGTTGGTCGCTTTTGCCAACAAAATGGAAACAATCGTTTATAAAAAGAATTACATCCTTGCTCCTGTAGACTACACTAAAATATTTGCGCCCGGTTATATCGTTTGCATAGAGTTTTCCGACGGCATTCGTGAGGTCTTTTCCGAAAAAGGAACTCTGACACATAACGGCTACTATCCCGAGGAATATAACGGGCCTCTTTCCTGGACAGAAGAAATAGAGTCTTTCATAAAACAGGAATAGCCTTGAAAGAGTGTTCAGAAACAGAGTATTGGATTGAAATGCTCGTTGATTCAATTACCATAAGCGAGCAAACCTCAAAAGATCTTTTGCAAGAATGTGGTGTTATCCGCCGTATGCTTGTCAAGTCCATTACTACCGCGAAGGAAAATATGTCATGAAAAAGAAACGCACATTTGCCTTTCATAGTATGTTAGATTCTCACCATCTTCTTGCGAGAATACAAGAAGAAGCCAAACAAGCACACTTACCAATTGATCAATCCGAAAATGCATTTAATTTGCGTATCGATGCCCACCACGGCGGTCAAGTTTTCTATCAGGTTCGCATATCAACGGACGAGCGTGGTGCTTCTCTTATAACTGGGGAGATAATCGCTATTCCTTGGAATGAATGCAGAAACAGAACCAAGTTTCAAAAAGTTATGGCAGCGGTCTGTTACGTACTTGGTGGTATTGTTTTGTCCCCCATTATCATTTTGATCTTTCTAATTTTGGGATTTGATGAATTGTTTTGGCTGTTCAAAAATAAGGGCAAAAGAGAATTGCCAAGGGAAGAGAAAAAACTTCTTGATTTCATGCTCAACAAACTGTGTTGTACTCAAATTACTGGTTAATTTGCGGTAAAAATATACCTTTTGTCGTCTTGACCCATATTGAAACAGTAGTTCTCTTGAATCGCAAATAAATTGAGATGATACTAAAGAAAGGAAGATATAAACTATGCAATATAGATTACCAACATTGAGTGATGAAAAAGAACTTATAGAATATGTAAAAGAACATTATGAAAATGGGGAACACAGTATAAGTGCAAGTCTTGGGTTACCGGTAATGAATTATTATGAATGGGTAAATAAAATTCAAACTAATGCAAAGATAGGAGATAATGAATGGGGAAAATCACTCCTTTTCATTTGCCGTGATCATGAACGAATTATTGGCCTTTTAAGTATTAGATATGAACTTTCAAACGAATTATCAGCAAGATATGGCGATATTGGTTATGGAGTGAGACCATCTGAGAGAAGAAAAGGATATGCTTCAGAAATGATGCGTTTTGCGTTAACTGTTTGTAAGGAACATGGGATGAAAAAAGTGATTATTGGATGTTATAAAGATAATTTGGCATCCGCTTCTCTTATAAAAAAATGTAATGGCATTTTGGTTAAAGAAGACGATAGTTATCAAAAAGGAAAAATTAGCGAGTATTATTCCATAGTTTTATAATGAAGTAAAATTGAAGTTATTAATTAATTTGCTTTTGCATACGGAACACATGGAATTGGTTGTGTTTATTAAATGTTTAAAAAATTAGTTTTTACGAGGCATAATCTTGAGAAATATATATTCAATAAAACAACTTTTTTTCGGTATTTGAAACAAGAATTGCATTAAAAATATTTACAAAAGAAATTACCACATTATAAAAAGCAAACATTAGATTTATTATCCAAGCGCACATAAAGATGGTAATATTAAAGTCTAAAATAAAGAAATAGATTTACATTTAGTGGAAAAGAGAAAAAATGAAAATAGTAGAACTAAACAAGCAACAAATAAGTGAGTTGGAGGATGCACTTGAAGCATATGATGAAGCTCACATCACCTACTCACAAGATGGAAGAATATCAATTGGCATTGAAAAAGATGGTGCTATTGTCGCAGGTCTAGATGCCTGTATGACTGCATTCAAGATACTTTATGTATCAACCGTATTTGTTAGAGAAGACTATAGACGTAAAGGCTATGGTAAGAAACTTATTACTGAAATGGAAAAAAGAGCTGTGTCTCTTGGTGCTAATACCATAAGACTTGATACATTTGGCTATCAAGGTAAAGACTTTTATTTAGCTATGGGATATGAAGAAGTTGGATTTTATAAAAATGAAACCGATAAATACGAAGAATATTTTTTCTTAAAAAGAATATAATTTTAAAATTATTGAATGATATCACATTTCAAATTAGAAAAAGTTGTTATATCGAAAAAAGAGATTCTCTCATTAATAATTTGTAATATGTATGCTAAGAAAGAAATCGATTAATATATGTAAAGGAGATAAAATTACTAGAATTCGATTAATAACATTAGCATACTTTATGCTAATTTTTATTATAGTAAAGCAATATAAATATTTAAAAAAAGAATGTGATGACTTAACTTATAAAAAAATCTATTTTCTTTCTATAAAAATAAAAAAGTACTTATGCCATATTTTTTATTGATGGAAATAGTTATAATATGGCTTATATATTGATAGATGAGAATGAAATTAAATCTTTATAATATGACGATGAATATTTAAAAGTTATAAAGTTTGTGTCATCATTTTATTTGCACTAGATTCCTTAGATGATCTACGTTTTAATAATATAAAAAGTTAAATTAAAGAAGCAATAAATAGGTATAATGGTTATGTTAGAACAATATTGAAATTTCCACTATACATAACAAAAAAAGCTAATTTAATTATTTATTTATAACAATAAAGAAAGTGAAAAAGTATTAATTTCTAAATATTTGATTAAATATGCAAAAAAAAGCCTTGTATTTACAAGGCTTTTTTTTAGTCATCGATTAATTTTATTATTTAACGTTGCAAGCTCTGTCTTTTCCAGTTTTTGCATCAGTTTCAACATCAAATGTAACTTTTTGACCTTCTGCTAGTGACTTATGTCCGCTACCAGCAATTCCAGTAAAATGTACGAATACATCCTTTCCTGTTTCATTGCAAGAAATGAATCCGTATCCTTTGCTGTCATTAAAAAATTTAACTGTACCTGTCATTAGATCTCCTGTCTTGCCAATTTCATTGGCTACAACTATAATAACACACATTTAAACAAATAGCAACCAAAATAATTTATTTCGTGTTAAAATATCTAATAGGAGTTGATATGATGATAAAAAAAGTATTAAAAAAGCAAAATAATGCTAAAAATTGTTTTGTTTGCGGGGTAAAAAACGAATTTGGTCTAAATTCTAGATTTTATGAATTAGAAGATGAAACAGTTGCTTGTACTTTAACTGCTAAAAAGATTCATCAAAGTTTTCCAAATCGTGTTCATGGAGGCGTAATAACTGCGATGCTAGATGAAACAATTGGGAGAGCAATAAATATATTTGAACCTGATACTTGGGCAGTGACCGGAGAATTGAATGTTAAATTTAAAAAACCAGTTCCTTATGATGTCCCTTTAATTGTGATTGGTCGGATAGATAAAAATGGTAGGAAAATATTTACAGGTACAGGTGAAATAATTTTACCAAATGGTGAAGTTGCAGCTATCGCTTCTGCGACATATGTAAAACTAGAATTATCGGAAATCACTGATTTTGAAGCTAATAATGATTCATGGGAATGTTATTTATTAGATGATGACCTAAAAGAAATAGATATTCCAGAAAAAAGAGACTTTAACTTGAATTAAAGTCTCAGACTGTTGACAAAGTAAATTTGTTGATGGTCTTTTTTTATTTTTGTGAGTTTTCCCGTGGATAACTAATTCTGGCCATTTAGAGGGTAAAATGGTATAATATTAGTATAGAAAGCGTGATAAATTATGATGACTAAAAATAATAATATAGGAAATTT
>JAEYPN010000011.1 GCA_023410715.1 Bacillota bacterium | reverse complement strand
TAATGATGGAGAACTATCAGAAAGGAAAAATAAAGAGATCACAAATACAATAGGAGAATAATTAAACTTAAAATAAACCTACATTTTTATTTGGAAAAAATATTTCATTTTTATCTTGAAATCTATATCACTTAGTATGGATTAGTAAATTACTTTAGTTTTTCGTTCAACCACTATCCTAAAAATATTTAAGTACTTGGATTACCAAAAAAAACAATCATTTACGTTGTCAAAATTATAAAAATACCATTATAACTATCTTTCCCAATATATATTCCTTAAAGTAAGTTTCCAGGCGTAATTTTTTTAATGATAACTTGATCCATTTATAACTTCTTTTAACTACCTTTTAATTTTTTTAAAGTTATTAAATCAAAGACTGAATATAAAAAAATCAAAATTCTTTGATTAATCATTTTTGTTTTAATAAAATGACTAACGAACTTCTGCCCCAAAAGGCATTAATGCTAATAAAACAATTTTAAAGCATTGTTTTGCGAATGGAATACCTATAATTGTTATACATAGTATGAAAGATGCAACGACATAGCCAATTGCTATCTCCCAACCTAATAAAATTAACCAAATTATGTTTGCAATTGGATGAGCATTAAAATTTGTTTCTACATTTCTATTAAAGGGAAAAACAATTAACTCTGCAATTTTAAAGCACTGCCTACCTAATGGAATACCTATGATAGTAATATAAAGTAATAAACCAAAAAATGTCCAAACTAAAAATGAAATAAAGCCAACAAAGATAAACCAAATAATATTTCCAAGTGATTTCATAAAATATCCTCTATAAATTTTTACTATATCTATAGTTTGGTACTTTAAAATAAAAATATTAATAATAAAATTTGGTTTTTTTGACATATATTTTAGTATTTCATAATATAATATTATTGGAAACAGTATAGGAATGTCCGTTTTGGACGTGAGGTATTGGAGTTGCCATTGGCAAAAGCATCTACCGCATTCTTGCTGTTTCTTTTTTTATTTTGTTATGACTCATCAAAATAAATCACAATTATTTACTATATAATTTACAAAATTTTTGTTCCTTGTACATATTACAATTTAGAGATGATTGTATTACTTCATTAATTTTTGGCTGCTTATAATAATTTTATAGATATATATCTTTTCTTGTTGTGATATACTATAATTTGAATTAGTGATATCCTCGCATCGGAATTGTCTGGGCTGTATGTCACTAATTCTTTTTTATATTCACCTATTTATAGTTATTTATTTAAAAAAATGAAAAAATATATGTTTCCTTTATATATTTAAACGTGAAGATGAAATAGTGGGATTTTTTAAATTTTATTTTTTACCTTTATTATAAATTTATAATTTTATGTAATGATGTGCCAATAATTGGTGATAATAAAGATAAAATGATTTATATTTTTATTGATTATTGTGTTAAATGAAACATTAGTTGATGTCAATACGTTAATTTTACTAGTTAAACATATAACATTATAAGAATTAAGTTAACGTTTTAAATGCAAATGTTAAATATTAATTAACAAATTTATAAATTCATTACAAAATAATTATGGAGGATAAAAAATATGTTAAGTGGCATATGGTTATTTGTAGCTTTATTTGTAGCTATTGTATTAATGATTATTATGATATCAAAATTTAAAATTCATCCTTTCTTATCAATGTTAACTGTATCAATTATTCTTGCATTGGTAGTATTACCGATTGAGAAGGTTGCTAGCACAATTAATGCGGGCTTTGGAAGCACGATGCAATCAATTGGTATTGTAATTATTCTAGGAGCATTAATTGGTTTTATCGTGGAAAAGACTGGTGCAGCTGTCAAGATTGCAGACTTAGTTGTGAAATTAGTAGGAAAGAATCACCCAGAATTAGCAATGTTAATAATGGGTTGGATTGTTTCGATTCCTGTATTCTGTGATAGTGGATTTATTATTTTAAACCCAATTAGAAAATCACTACGGGCTAAAACAAAAAAATCTTCAGTTGCTTTAGCAATTTGCTTATCCCTTGGATTATATGCATCGCATGTATTTATTCCACCTACACCAGGTCCTATTGCCGCTGCAGCAAACCTCGGACTAGCTAATAACTTATTACTAATTATTGGAGTTGGAGCATTAGTATCAATATTTGCATTAATCCCATCTTATTTCTTTGCTTTATATATTGGAAAAAAGGTTAAAACTCCTGAAGACAAAGAGATGGATGATAAAATAGATAAGAATACTCAAGAAGCTTTTAATAATTTAAAGAACGAATATGGTAAACTTCCAAATGCATGGTTGGCTTTTGCTCCAATCGTAACCCCAATTATTGCAATGGGACTTGGAACAATTGCTGATGTCGGTAATTGGGCTTCACAAAATTTCTTTATATTTATTGGCTCTCCAATAATCGCTTTATTCATCGGTGTATTATTTGCAATTGTATTATTATTTGTAACAGATAAAATTAAAGATTTTGAGCCTATAACAAGCGAAAACTTAAAATTAGTTGGTCCAATCCTTTTCATTACTGCTGCTGGTGGAATTTTAGGAAAAGTTATTTCTGAAGCTGGAATTGTATCTTACATTACTGGAAATGTGACATCGTTAAAAGCACTAGGAATTTTCTTTCCGTTCCTTATTGCTGCAATTTTAAAAGTTGCACAAGGTTCTTCAACAGTTGCTATAACAACTACATCAGCCATGATGGGATTATTCATGGATCCAGAATCCCTAATTTATGCTTTAGGATTTAATACTCCAATTGCAGCAGCGCTTGTAGTTATGGCTATTGGTGCAGGAGCGATGACTGTATCTCATGCCAATGATAGTTATTTTTGGGTAGTTACTAACCTAAGTAATATGACACCAGTCCAAGGTTATAAAACACAAACACTTGGTACTTTGATTGAAGGTATCGGATCTATAATAGGAATATTTATTTTAAGTTTATTTTTAATTTAAGTATTCATACGTTATAATTACTATAATAAAATCAAACAAATTGCCTTAGTAACCTAAGGCAATTTAATTAAAAGGAGATATATGAAAAAATTTGTTCTTATACCTGATTCATTTAAAGGCACTTTAACAAGTAGCCAAGTATGTGATATTATTGAAGTTGAAATTTTAAAGAAATATTCTAATGCTAATATTATAAAAATTCCAGTTGCAGACGGCGGTGAAGGTAGTGTTGATGCATTTCTTACAGCTGTTGGCGGGGAAAAAGTATTTATTGATGTTAATGGCCCATATTTTGAAGTAATGACATCATACTATGGACTAATTGACAATGGTAAAACAGCAATAATTGAAATGGCTGCTTGTGCAGGCCTTCCTTTAGTAGAAAATCGAAAGGATCCTTCTAAAACAACAACCTATGGTGTTGGTGAATTAATTAATAATGCTCTATCAAAAGGTGTAAGTAAGATTATTATAGGTCTAGGCGGATCTTGTACAAACGATGGTGGTGTTGGTTGTGCAGCTGCTTTAGGCGTTAAATTTTATAATCGGGATGGCGTTAGTTTTATTCCCGTTGGCGGAACTTTACAAGAAATCAGTAAAATTGATATCACTTCTATAAACCCAAGTTTAGCAAATATTGAGATTATAACTATGTGTGATATAGATAATCCTCTTTATGGAGAACAAGGCGCAGCCTATGTATTTGGGCCCCAAAAAGGTGCCAATCCAAAAATGGTAAAATTTTTAGATGATAATCTCAGGTCCTTAGCTAATAGGGTTAATTTAGATTTAAATTTTTCTAATTGGGATTTCAAAGGTGCAGGCGCTGCCGGTGGCATGGGATTTGGAATGAAAGTATTTTTAAACTCAAAAATCCAAATGGGTATCGATACCGTACTAGATATCGTAGATTTCGATAATATAGCAAAAGACGCGGACTATATAATTACCGGTGAAGGAAGAATTGATTGCCAATCTTTAAGGGGAAAAGTCGTAATTGGTGTCGCAAGACGTGCTAAATCATTAAACTCTAAAGTAATTGCCGTAGTTGGCTGTAAAGGTGAGGATGCTGATAAAGCATATCAAGAAGGAATTGATGAAATAGTTGTAACAAATTATGAAAACTTACCTTTTGAGCTCGTCAAACCAAGAGCGGCACAAGATATGAAAAAAGTTGTTGCTGAACTTGTTCAAAGACTTTAAAAGTTTCTTAATAAATTCTTTAAAACTATATAGGGATATAATATTTTATCTTATTTAAATAATGCACTTTTTTTAGTTATGTTTATAACTTGTGGTACTATTTAAAACGATAAAAATTATATTCTTTTTTATATTTATTTTAAAATATGATTTCTGTTATTTTTTTAATTTACTTTAAAATTGTTTTATAAAAATAAAAAACGGCTATATTTAGCCGTTAAATGTCTTATGGAGCAATTGAGGGGAATCGAACCCCCAACATCTGCATGGCAAGCAGGAGTTTTACCATTAAACTACAACTGCATTAGACTATTAGAATTATACAAAATTATAACAGATTTGTCAACACCTTTTTTTTAGAATTTTGTATACTCTAATATTTTACGTCATCTTTTTTTGTTTTATATTTTTTATTTCCTATATAATTTTTTAGCGTAAAACTGTGGTTCTGTTGTTAAATTTACGCCTAGCTTTTTAAAAATGTTTTCATCAATATTTGGTAAAATAACCGTTGAGTGAGCTTCACAGCCTTTTAAACTGCCTAGTTTTTCAAAAGCCATTTCAGCGATTGGATTTGTTTGGGCTGAAATTGCTAGAGCTACTAATACTTCATCAGCGTGCAATCTTGGATTATGATTACCAAGCTTATCTATTTTTAAACGTTGAATAGGTTCAATGACATTAGGTGATATAAGCATTAAACAATCATCAATTTTTGCAAGATATTTAATGGCATTTATAATAAGGGCAGCTGGAGCACCTAAAAGTGTTGTTGTCTTAGCGGTAATAATTTTCCCATTATTAAGTTCTATTGCCATCGATGGTGTATTAGTTAGTTCTGCTTTTTCTAAGGCAGCTTTAACACATTTCCGGTTTTCAACACTAATATTTAACTGACGCATTAAAACAGCAATTTTGTCACTAGCTTCACTACTTACTTTCCCATATTTTACATCACATATAGTATTAAAATATCTTCTTACAATTTCTCTTTTTGCGGCATCACAAGCTGCTTCATCATTTGCGATTGCAAATCCTGCCATATTAACTCCCATATCAGTTGGTGACTTATATGGACTTTCCCCATAAATTGAATCAAAAATAGCTTTTAAAACTGGAAAAACATCCACGTCACGGTTATAATTTATAGCTAGAGTATTATAAGCTTCTAAATGATATGGATCAATTAAATTAACATCATTTAAATCAACTGTTGCGGCTTCATATGCTAAATTAACTGGATGTTTTAATGGTAAGTTCCAAATTGGGAATGTTTCATATTTAGCATATCCAGCTCTAATGCCTCTTTTATGTTCATGATAAAGCTGGGATAAACAAGTTGCCATTTTTCCTGATCCTGGTCCTGGAGCGGTAATTACCACGATTGGTTTAGTTGTTTCAATATATTCATTTTTACCAAATCCTTCTTCTGATAAGATATAAGGTATATTATATGGATATGAATCTATATGATAATGTAAGTATGTTTTTACTCCTAAATTATTAAGTTTGGTTTTAAACTGTACGACGCTAGTCTGTGCTTCATATTGGGTAATTACAACGCTGCCGACAAAAAGTCCTGATTCTCTAAAGGCATCTATTAATCTTAAAACATCTGACTCATAGTTAATGCCAATATCACTTCTCACTTTGTTATTTTGAATATCATGAGAATTTATGACAATAACAATTTCCACTTGCTCTTTAATGGTGAGTAACATCTTGAGTTTAGTATCTGGCATAAATCCAGGAAGGACACGAGATGCATGATAATCATCAAATAATTTTCCACCAAATTCTATATAAAGTTTATTATCAAACTTTTTTACGCGTTCTAGAATGTTTAAAGATTGTAATTTCAAGTACTTTTTCTCATCAAATGCTTTTTTCATTATGGCACCCCGATTATATTTTTATTGTCTTCAGTACAAAATAACTTGTTTACTTTTCTATATATCCTAATAAATTGCTGAATATTTAATAAAAACGCAAGTAAAATTGAAACTTTTACAATAAAAAAAATACATTTTTTATGTATTTTTTCTAACTTTCTATTAAATATTATACACACAAATAATAATTAATCAATGTATAAATCATTTTTTTAGATAAAACAAGATTATTTTTAAAGATTAGTTTTTTCTTTTTTAAGCAGCAGTCTTTACTTCTCTTTCTTCTAATTCTCTAATAATCTTGTCGTAGAGTTTCTCATCAATAATATACTTCTTTTGTGATATGTAGTAACATCCAGCAAAAAGAAGTATTGGTAAAAGTGTCATTGATAAACGATACCATAGCTTCGATGAATCACTAATATTAGAAACAATTAATTTTGCTTGATTAAATAACTCTGTATCAGTAATAAGGCCTTTATTTCTATCAACTTCAAGATTATTAATTTTCTTTGTTACACTATCAAGATTGGTAACAAGTAGAACAAGGGATAATAAAGCGGCTTGAATAGCTGATGCAAATTTAACCATAAATGGTCTTGTCGCAAATATTATACTTTCGTTTCTTTGATTGGTGTTATATTGATTATATTCAATTGTATTTGCAAGCATTATTAGCATATTCAAATAGAATATTCCTTGACCAGCAAATATTGCAACACCAATTGCACAAAGAATCGCAAATTTAACACTATTATCTTGAATAATTGATCCACCTAAAATAAAGAATAAAACATAGCCAACAATGGATGTAATTAATGAAACTTTAACCATTGAAGAACGAGTAAACTTCTTAGCTAGCATTGGATAAATCATTTGCGAAATAAGTGTTCCTGCCGCATATATTGCGGTGAATATCGTAACCTTCATAGGCTCATAACCAAATTCAAAATAGAAATAGTTAATACCAAAAGCATTTAAAAGGGCACTACCAAGCGAATATAATAAAACGACAACTGACATCCAAAGAACTTGTTTATCTGAAAAAATAATCTTAACCATATCTTTAAGCGTTGTTTTTTCTTCATTTAAATCTTCTTTAGTTTCAACTGGTTCTTTAACACAAAAATATACCATTACCTGGCATAAGGCAAAGACAATCGCAATAACAATAGAAATAGCCCTGTACATATTTATAACATTACCAGTTGTTAAAACAGGAATTAAACCACCTGCTAGAAATGCACCAATTGATGCACATAAAGCCACAAGTGTTGTTAATTGATCACGAGATTTCTTTTCCTTAGCTAGTGCTGGCAACATACTCCAGTATCCAACATCATTCATTGTAAATGTGCTTTCCCAAACTAAATAAATAAAACCAAAGAAAATAACATAACTCCAGCCAGTTAGTTTAGTTGAGAACATTAAGATTAACGCTAAAACATTTGTTAATCCTCCAATTAAAACCCAAGGACGATATTTTCCTTTTTTAAAATGGGAATTAGTAATAATCGTTGACATCATTGGATCATTTACTGCGTCCCATATTCTTGTCGCAAACATGATAATTGTCGCAACAAGTAATTGCTTACCTTCAAGGCCAACACCGTAAAGTAAATATGTCATGATAAAAAGACTAACCATTGTATAGTTCATATCTCGACCAATACAACCAGTACTGTAACATATTTTACTTTTTTTTGTTAATACATATTCGTTACTCATTTTTTTCTCCTTTTATTATGTATACTTTAGCTTGATATGGCTTAAAGATTTCTGTTGACTCCTCATAGTTATTAAGTAGTAACTCGGCATTATCAAGCTTAGCTTTTATCTTTCTTTCCTTACTCGAATAGTTACATAATACAATTAACTTATCGCCTTTATAGTTTCTTTCATAATAAACAATCTTGTTTGAGCATTTCTTATATTCTTTAAAATCACCATAAACAATGATTGGATATTCTTTTCTTAAATTAATCATTTTTTGATAAAAACGAATTATTGATTTATCACTTTTTAAATCGCTAGAAACATTAATTTCTTTATAATTAGGATTTACTTTAATCCATGGATTAAAATCGCTAAAGCCAGCATTTAAACAATCATTCCACTGCATTGGTGTTCTAGCATTATCACGCGACATAAATTTAATTTTTTTCATCATTTTCTTATGGGAAAAATGAAGGGTTTTCGTTCCAGTTTTATAAATGTTATGAGTTTCAACATCCTTATAATCATCAAGTAAGTCAAAATTAGGATTGGTCATGCCAATTTCTTGACCTTGATAAATATATGGGGTTCCTTGTTCATGAAAGAGCATTATAGCAAGCATCGTTGCGGATTCATAACGGTAATTAAGATTGCCAAAGCGCGATACGCTTCTTGGTTGGTCATGGTTTTCAAAATATAAGGTATTCCAACCAACACCATTAATTTCCTCTTGCCAGTTTCTTAAGGCCTTTTTAAGTTTAGAGAGTTTTGCCTTATGATGGAAAAACCATTTGAGTAAATTATCGACACCCATATGGTCAAATTGAAATAACATATTTAATTCTTCTTCGCCTTCTTTAATATAAGGGATGGCCGTTTTAGTCGTCACAAAGCATGATTCACCAACAGTGAAAGCGTCGTAATTATCTAGTACTTCATGTTTTAATTCTTTTAAATACTCATGAATTTTAGGCCCATTAATAAAATGTTCTTTACCTCTTAAAAAAAGACCTCTGCCGTTTGGTAATCCTTCTTTTTTCGATAAAAGGTTAATCACATCACATCTAAAGCCATCAACCCCCATATCTAACCAGAAACGTAAAACGTTCTTTACTTCGTCTCTTACTTTCTCATTTTCCCAGTTTAAATCCGGCTGTTGTTTTGCAAAAAGGTGTAAGTAATACATTTTTCTTTCGCTACTATAATCCCAGGCAGGCCCTGCAAAAAAAGAACTCCAGTTATTTGGTTTTTCCCGCCAAATATAGTAATCTTTATAGGGTTCAATTCCCTCTATTGATTTCTTAAACCACTCATGTTCACTAGATGTATGGTTCACAACTAAATCCATAATTAGTTTTAGTCCTCTTTTATGTGTTTCACTTAAAAGCTCTTTAAAGTCATCCATATCACCAAAAATCGGATTAATATCATAATAATCACTGATATCATACCCGTTATCATACATCGGTGACTTATAAACTGGTGATAGCCAAATAACTGATACACCAAGTGACTTAATGTAATCAAGTTTACTAGTAATTCCTTTTAGATCGCCAATGCCGTCATTATTTGAGTCACAAAAACTTAATGGATAAATTTGATAAACAAACCCTTCCTTATACCACTTTTTTTCCATACAAATCTCCTTTTTTATTTAAAACAATGATAATTGGTTATTTTTTTCCTCTAAGTAATTAAGGTATTTAAATATCTCTTCAATATCATATAAAATCTCGTTTTCTTTACAAAAATCAACAAATATTTTCATAAGTTTTTTATCATTTGGACTTTTTATATCATAGTTATTACGATAAATTCTTTGGTATTTTTCTTTTAAAGATGGAAAGTATTCGTCAAGTTTCAAGTAAAAATACTCTCTATTACCATCTCTTAAAGTTAAACCAAAGCCAAAACATAAAATATATTTTGGTTTAAGCTCTTTAAAATATTTTAGTAATCCCTCTAAATTTTCTAAATTGTCATTAATAAATGGCAGAATTGGATCGAACCATATCCCAATGTCAATACCTCTTTTTTTAAATTCCTTTAAGCATAAAAAGCGTTCATAGGTTGTTGAAACATTAGGTTCAATGATTTTAGTTAACTTATCATCATATGTAGTTAAAGTCATACTAACGATAGCTTTAGATTTTTTGTTAATTTCATCAAATAAATCAATATCTCGCATAATCAAGTTTGACTTAGTTAAGATACTTACTCCATGCCCATATTTTAAAATTAGTTCTAACATCCCTCTTGTTAGCTTCAAATCTTTTTCTATTGGAATATAAGGATCACACATTGAACCTGTCCCAATCATAACTTTTTTCCTTTTTTTCTTTAGTTCTTCCTCTAAAATATTTAAAGCATTGGCCTTAACTTCAATATCTTCAAAATCATGGGTAAATGCGTAACACTTACTTCTTGAATCACAATAGATACAGCCATGTGAACAACCACGATATAAATTCATACCATTTTTATTTGATAAGATCCCTTTTACAGTTTTATAGTGCATAGTTTTAAATTGAACAATATTAAATTATAATCGCTTACATAAAAATAAAAAAAATAAAGTATTATTCAATCCTCTCGTTTAGATAAATATTTTCTACTAAAAATATTTTATCATTTTTCCAAAATAAAAACAATAAAGAGATGTATTAAACATTCTTTATTGTTAAAATAATGCCATGGTGATCTGATAAATACTTTTCGCTTTGTTCGCCGAATAAAGTAATCTCATAATCTTTATTATTCTTTGGACCAAAAATGTAATCAATTTTATCTTGAACCTTTCCAAAAGCATGGAAAGTATAAGGTAATTTATAAGTATAATCGGTAAGATTATTAACTCGTGAAATAATTTTAATTACTTCATCTTCTGGAAGCGAATTTAAATCACCCATAAAATATAAGTTTTCTTCATTAATACTATTTAAATATTTTTCAATTTGCAAAGCTTCTAGTTTTCTAACTTCAGCTTTTTCATGATCTAAATGGGTATTGATGATGACAAACCGCTTTTTAGTTTCATTATCAATTAGTTTCATCGTTGAGATCGTTCTTGGAAAATGTTCATCTAAATATTTACTACCAGGAACATTTGGTGTATTAGATAACCATTCTGTATTTAGAAAATATAAAGTATATTTATCTTTCAAATAAGCGAAAGAGACAAATTCATCATCTAAGTTTTTTCCTCTTCCACAACCAACGAAAGCGTAATCTGTTAAAGCATATTTTAAATCATCAATAACATTTGCTGTTAACTCCTGAAAAGAAATCACATCAGGTTTTTCATTTCTTATTTCATCAATTACTAAACTCTTTCTAAATGGCCAAGAGTTTTCACCATCGACTTGACGTGCAAAATCTGTTCTTATATTAAACGTTAAAATTTTCATTTTTATCACCTTAAATATTATACCATGATTAGGGGATTATATTTACTTAAATTCTTCTCTGTGTTAAAATATTTTTAAGGTGATTAATATGGAAAAAATATATAAAAATGGTGAAGAATTTTTAATAGATAATGAAACATTTTTAAAGGAAAATGACCTTATAACTACGCTTTTAACTAATAATGCAAAAATGAACTTAGAGACGAAACCTTCTGTTGGTTGCCTATTTTTTAAAATATCAAATGATGAATACACCTTACTTTTTGGAAACTACCATCCTTATGACATGTTAGTAGTTGGAAGTTATAATGATTCCATAATTAAAGAAGCAGTTGATTTTATTGAAAGACATAATTTAATGATTTATGGAATTCAAGCAGAATGTAATCTAGCATACAAGCTTCTTACAAAACTTATAGAACAAAAAAATCTTACTTTTTCAACTAGTTTTAAAATGGCTATTATGGCTAAAGACGAGATGATAGAAGTAAATAATACTTATCCATTTATTAGAATGACCAATGAACATTATAATGATTTATTTGACTTATGGCGTTCTTTTTCTTATGAAATATTTAATACACTTCCTTTAGAAGAGGATACCAAACTTCGAGTAGAAAACATAATTAATAGTGAAGCTTATGGTATCATAAAGGATCATAAGGTTGTATCTTTAGTTGTGCTTGCAAGAGACTTAGAAACTACTATTTCCATCTCAAATGTTATAACCTTAAAAGAGTATAGAAATCAAGGATTTGCTAAAGCTTTAGTAAATTATGCTTCAAATCTAATTGTTTCAAAAGGGAAAAAGGCCGTTTTATATGTTGATAGAAATAATCCGATTAGTAATCATGTCTACAGTAGTATTGGTTTTAAATATATTATAAATGTTGATTCATATAAACTTCATGATAGTGAAAAAATAAAAAATGCGGTTTTTGCCGGTGGATGTTTTTGGTGCATGAGTAAACCTTATTATGACTTTGATGGAGTAATAAAAGTTGTGAGTGGCTATACTGGGGGAGATGAAATTTCGCCAACATATGATGAAGTAAAGCATTTAAATACGCATCACACTGAAGCAATTAAAGTAACCTATGATGAGGGAAAAATTACATATGATCAGTTATTAGAAATATATCTTGATAATATTGACCCATTTGATGGGGAAGGACAATTTATTGACCGTGGTCATAATTATCGGCCAATAATATTTTATACTAATGATGAACAGCTTATAAAAATTACTACAGCTTTAAAGAATTTAGAAAATAAATTTAATAAAGAAGTCATGGTTAAAGTAGAGAAAATTAACATCTTTTATGAAGCAGAAGAATATCATCAAAACTTTGCGGTTAAATATCCTGAAAAAATAAAAAAAGAATTTCTTGATTCAAAAAGAATCGAAAAACCAATAATTGCTAAAGTAAAAAAGAATGATAAATTTTATGAACTTAAAATATTAGATAATAAAATTATTGAAATAAACGAGGTTAGTGATTTTATTATATATGATAATCCTAAATCAGTTAGTGAAATAATTACTAAATTCTTAAATGAATAAAAGAAAAATAGATAACAAAAATTATCTATTTTTTATTACTTCATATATATAAGCGTTGCCAACTTTTCTTGCTCGTTTAATTAACCCTACATCAAGTAAAATATATAAAACCGTTTGGGCTAGTCTTTTATTAATCTTAAAAAATTCACTATATTCTTTAAGTGTAAATTCCAATTTTTCAAATAAAAAATTGCATAAATCAAGCTCTTCTTCTTTTATAATATCAACAGGAATAACTAACTTTTCTTTTTTTCCTTCATACTTATATTCTTCAACTTTTAGATAAGGAATCGTAATCTTAAGCTTAGGATTATTTAATAAATCTTTAATATAAAACAGTTCCATCGCCATTGAGAATAGATTTTCTTTATGAGAACTTTTTCTTTTTTTAATAACTTGTCCAGTTGAATTTAAAAGGACAGATATTTTTTCTAAATATAATGGGTGAACCAAGTTAACCTGATAATCTAAAAGTAGGTCTTTAAGTTTATTTTTAATCTGATAAAAGTTATGAGTTTGGATTTCTGTTATATCATCACCATTTTTAATATCAGCATAATAGTTTTTAACCTTTACTTCGTGACAATCTTTATTATCATTGTAATAATATTTTAAAACTTTATGAATAAGTTTCTCATTTAAATTACCAATCTGTTCTCTTACCATTCCTTCGCTAATTACTAAATCACAAGCGCGGATAAACTTTTCCTGATTCATTTTATCACCATATAAATTATAACATAAAAAAGAGGTATCAAACTAGGTTAATACCTCTTTTAGTTAGTTAATTGTTATCTGATATATCTTAATTCCTGAGCTTTTTGAAACCAAGTAATAACTACCTTTAGGAACATTAGTAAAAGTAATGATACTTTCATTAATTAAACCTTGTGATGCAATAACTTGACCTAATGAATCTCTTAATTCTAAAATTCGCTCACTTGATGCACCTTTAGCATAAATCGTTAATGTTGCATTATCTTTATTTATGTTAAACTTTATATAACGATCTGTGTTGTAAGCTGTTTTTGGCGCACCATTTAAATCAACACAAATAGAAAGTTTTTTATCATCACTAAATGATGCATCATTTTTCTTAATATCAGTTAATGAACCAATCGCAAAGATTCCACCTGGCATTTGATACTCAGCTGAAATTGAACCAATAGTTAAACCTGATGGATCAAAAATAACTCCATCACTTAAAAGCTTGTTTAACGTATCAAGTGCCTGAACTAAGAGTTCTTTATTAGTAATTCTTTCTTGTAAAGCAATTGATAAATTATTAAATGCGTTACTTGCATTATCAATTACTACTTTATCTTTTAAAGTAATTGTTTCAGGAATTAATAAAATTAAATTTATTACCTCATTTATTTTCTTTAGATTTTCAAGTTCTTCTTCCGCATCTATAAGAACATCTAAATTAGTAATTAAAAGTTTTTTTTCACTTGTTAAGTCATTGTAAGCTTTTCTTATATCATAAATATAAGCTACTTTTTCAAGTGTGACTAAACCAATATTATCAATTAAAGAAATAATTGCATTTACAGCACAAGCTTCATAATCACTATTGGCTTTATCAAGTTTATCTTTATTAGAAATCATCTCTTTAACTGCTTCATCTAAATCTTGATATTCTTTATTAGCTAAAAGTAATTTTGGATATTCTAATATAACTGTTTCCTTACTAATAATACCAATATTTTCTATTAATTCTTCAACATATATTTTTTCTAAAGTTTGATAATTATTTATTGCATCTTCTAGTACTTGATAATTATTAACTAAATCTTTTTCTAAAGAACTGAGATTTAGATATAAAGCTTTAACTATATCAATTTTGTTTTTAATAGCTTCAGTTCTTTCTACTAAGCCTATTTCATCAATTAAACGTATAACCTTTTGATAACTTTCTTCTTTTTGATAAGATGTCTCATGAAGATTAGCGCCAAGTGGTTTTGCGTCTTTACCAAGAGTATAAACAACAGATAATTCATTAACCCTTAAAAAATCGCCTAAATTGATTGTTAAATCGCTATTTCTAAGGTTTTTATGAATGTTTGTTAGTTCATCTGGAGGTGTAATTGATTTAAAAATATTTGTATAGCTACTTGATGACAATAAAGTATATTCCATACCTCTAGTACCACTATTTTTTTCACTAATTTTCATAAGTTGCTCAACGTAATAATACTTTTTAGAGTTATAAACAAGCATGTATTCACCAGTTCCACCATACTTATCACTTGCAGTTGAGCCATCTGTTACAGCTAAGATATTTAGCGAGTAATTTTCACTTAAATTATCTCTGTTCATATCCCAGTTAGCTTTTCCACTGTTACTTCTTGCATTTTGAAATGAAGTACAGTTAATAAGTGTCATTGGTCCTGAATTTGAGTTATCAGTGAAACCATGATTTCCATTTCTAAAGGCAATTGAATTATAAACATAATGATTTCCTTTAATATCGGCTCCACCTAATTTAAAGCCATTTTTATCGCCATCAGAGTAACTTGAACCATTAAGTAACATTCCATTGTTAAAAGCGACACAGTTTAAAATAATTACTCGTCCAATTGGCCCAGTTTCTGATTTTGCATATAAATCCCATCCATCATCACTATTATTATAAGAGATACAATGATCAAATGTATTATTATTACCACAAGTTAATTTAGCCGCAAAACCATCTGCGTTTTCCCCGCTTTTTGTATCGGCATTATTGTAAGATGTACAATAACGGATTAAATTATCATGTGGCCACTGATTAAAATTATTTAATGTTGAAGCTCTTCTTGAAATCTGTAAACCTGTGTCTCTATTACTATGGAGAACACAATTTTCAACAATATTATAGTTTCCGCTAATAAATATTCCATTATCAGCCGAACCAGTCACAGTTATACCAAAAATATACCAGAAGTTACCTTCTATTTGAATTCCTCTTTCATTTAAACCCGTATCAGAATTATATTTTTGGCCACTGAAATTAAAAATAACTTCGCCTGAATTATAAGCTACGATATGCAAATATTTACTTCTTGTGCCGTTTTTATTTAAGCGAATACGATTACCACTAAAATAATAAGTTCCTTCAAGTAAAAAGATTTTATTTCCAGCTTTAAGACGATTAATTGCATCATCTAAAGTGGTTGGATTTTCTAAAGTTCCATCGCCAGTAGTGCTTAAGTTTGGGGCAACTACGATGTCATTTTCATTAATTACGATTGTGTTAACAGAAATATTTGGCACATTGGCATAAGTTGAGTTTGATGAAAATGGCGTACCAACCGCTAAAGCATCATTATCTGTATCACTAAACTCCGCTGGAATATCTTCTTCATCATCAACATTTGTAGATCCTTCAACCTTTATGTGGCCACGAATTGTCATCGCATTATATTTTGGGTTATAAATCCAAGCTTCTCCTAAATTTAAGCCGTTATACCATTCTTCATATACTTTATCAGCTTTAGTAAAAATATCGGTTCCTAGTGAGTAACAATTGATTATATCTTTATTTACACTTTCTTCTTTGCCAATTATTTTACTTCCTGATGATAGTAAAATTACATTTTTTAGTTTCAAATTAACGTTTTTAAAATCGCCACCAATTGCGCCAACATTTTTTGGTGAACCTACTGATACATTAACAATCGCATTATTAATTGTGACTGGTCCTTGCGCCCTCCCAATAATCCCTCCAGCTGCCTGGTCAGACATATTTACTTCACCATATAAATAAAGATTATTTATTTCTAAGCTGCTTAGGCCATCTTCAGTTTGAGCATCAATTCCCCCAACTAACATACCACCATATGCACCCCAGGTGCTAGTATCAGTTGAAATTTCATTTAAAGCATTAGGAATTGTATTCCCATTTATAGCGACATATGATAGAACCTCAGAGTTATCTTTTATAACTTGATATTTGTTAATAGTAACCTTTAAAACATTTGCATTTCCATCACTTATTCTACCAATTAAAGCCCCATGATAATCCACATCATACATGAGTATAACCTTGACATTTTCAATATAAATGTTTTCAAATAAAACATTACCCTTGACTACACCAGCTACTACCGCACTTCTTTCATAGGCTTTAATAGTTGTATCAACAAACGTTAAATTTTTAAAAGTTGCGCCATCAGCTGTACTAACAAGTGCTGAATATGTCGACTTTGTAATAATTTTATTTGAGCTATTTAGAGTAAATTCTAATTTACCAACAATTGTTAAACCACTTATTTTATGTCCTTTACCATCAATAGTACCTGTAAAAATATTTTCTGGTGTAAAGTAATCATAGTTATTTGCATCAATATCGTGACCTAGTTCGATTAAAGCTATATTATTTTTTATTGCTTCACGTAATTCTTGAATTGAATTTACAACAACTTTTTTATTAGTAGTAATGGTTGAAGAATTACTTGAACTACTAGTCTTTGTACTGGTTGGTTTGGTAGTAACTGTTGTTTTTGGTAAAGTTGGTAAAGTTAATAAACTTGACCAATTTTTAGTGGTTAAAGTACTAGTGCTTTCCTTTGTTGTTATTTTACTAGTTTTTGATTCTGTTATATTGCTTGATTTCGTTGTTTTACTAGTAGATGTTATTTTTTTACATCCAGTTATAAATATAAGTAAAAATACAAGTAAAACTCCTCTTTTTAGTTTCATAAAATTTCCGCCTATCTTAGTTTTGGTATATTATCAATTAACTCCCATTTATTAGTAAAATCAAATGTAGGAAGATTTATGTTCCACCATTGTTGAGTTAACACTTCTTTTTTGATTGTTTCTTTAAATAATTCATTATTTTTTACATTGATATAGTAGATATTTTCGCGGAAAAAATCATAATTTATTTCTTCGCCAAATTCAACTTGCTCTGAATTATTAATTCCTATTGCTACAGAATCATAAATTAATGAATTATTTAAATTTATAATGGCGTTACCATCTGCCCCAATTTCTCCAACAATGATTCCTGCAGAGTTTTTACAAGAAACATTTACTTTTATCACACAATTATTAATAGTAATAGAACCAAGCTTTACGCGTCCTACTATTCCACCAGCTACATCATTTTTTATCTCTATAACGCCTTTAATGTAACAGTTTTCTAAATTAATAATTCCGCCACTTTCAATTCCTCCGGCAATTAAACCTACATATTTAACTCCATTAACTTTGGTTTCATCATCGTTGACTACAGAAGAATTTTTAATATTTACGATGTCATCTTCACGAACTCGACCGAATAACAAACCAAAATATCCAGCTCCGGCATTTTCACTACCTAATATAACATCTGTTCTTGAATTAATAAAATGAACATTATCAATTAAGCATGTACCATTAGTTTCAGAGGCAATAAAACCAATATAGTTTAATCCACTAATAGATGAATCAATAAATGTTAGGTTTAAAACCTTACCACCATTTAATTTATAGAAAATACCACCTGATTGAATATTAGTCATATGTAAATTTTTAATCGCATACCCTGATCCATCAAGTGTACCTTTAAATTGAACTGAACTTTTAAAATTATCCCATTTAAAATCTAAGGCTTCGATATCTTGGCCTAAAACATAATTAGCATTTAAATTGTCTGTATCATTAGCAGCCATATAAAGCTGACCAATATTCATAATTTTACTTGTAATATTATCACAAGTTATAACTTCACCTGAACCAAGACGATTATTTGCCACAATAAATAATATATAATTACTATCATTATTTAGTCCTGTAATTATAAAATCAATTACTGAACCATTAATATTGTTATTACCTGAAGCTATAACTGTTCCACCATATTTGGTTGGATCAAGAATTTCATCTAAATTTGGTCTTACATCACTACTGTTAACTAATAAATAATAGTAATTACCAATTAAGTTTTCTTGTTCAATAATAGCCTTAACTTTGATTTTTCCTGATAAAATAACAGAAGTATATACATTTGTAAAGTTAATAATTTCATAAGGATCTTTAACAATAATTTTTTGTTTTAAAATTTTAGTATCGTTTTCAATTGATGTAAATTTGTAAGTGATAAAATACTCGCCTTCTTTCTTAACATCAACTTTATCTGCCACTTGCCCATCTAAGATGATTGTAGTCTCAAGTGTATAATCAACACCTTTAACTAAATACTCATCCTTAAAATAATTTTTAACCTTAAGTTCAGGTAAACCCCAAGTTTCATCATATAAATCAACAATTATATTATCAATATATCCTTCTATTTTACCTAAATTAACACGCTTTATATGTTCCATCTCATACTCAAGAGATACAACTTTAAGGTCAAATTCTTTATATACCTTCTCATTATTTAATTCTAAGGTTGCAACTAATTTAACGCTAGCTACACCTTCTTTTGGTCTTATAATTGTCCCTAAATCTGTTAAAATAGTTTTATCTTTTGATTCCCAACTAATTTTTATTTTTCCATCATTAACTGGTAAAGATAAGTTTAAATATATTTGTTCAAGATTAGCACTTAATGTCAAATTAGATTTTGCTTGTTCCAAAGTTTTATTATTATCATTAATATTTAAAATTGCATCTTTAATTTTTTTAGCATTAAAATATTCGCTAAAACCATTTGGTGTACCAAAAACATTTTTCAAATTTGCGTATTCTTCTGCTAATTCTTTATTTATAATCTTACGATCTGTTGGTTTTCCAACAATCTTATCATAACCTTCACCATATGTTCCATATTCAGAAAAACGAGCATTGGCTGGATCATTATTATTTAAAACATAATATCCTTTAGCTTTGATTGTAGAATCCATATAACAGTTAATAAAAGTTGCAAAAGCTTTAGGACTCCATGGACGACATAAGCCATAAGAATCGGCCTCTTTTTCTCTGTTTTCAAAGACTAAATCACATTCATTAAATACATATCCATATTTTGTTTCTTCATTTTGTTTAGGAGCGCATACATAACCATTATTATCTTTTGATTCGGTTCTGTCTCTTAAAATTAGACGACACTTATCAAAGTATGCAATGCCTTCCCCACATATAAAATCGACCGAACCAGCTATTTCGCAATTATAAAAATATTGGCGATAGTCAACACCACTTTCTTTCCATCTAACATATATAGTATCCTGATGAGAAATAAATTTACAATTAACAAAAACAGCTTGATCAGCCTGAACTAAAATTGCTACAGCTTGACGGTCAGCATCTTTACCATTGTTATAATCATAACCATTTTCAAAATTGATATTATAAGCCTTAAAGCCAACTGACGCATTATTTATTGTCGTTGATGAAGAAGCGGAAGTTCCCCCAGCTCTTGATGAACAATCATCATAAGTTAAAATAACTTGACCGTATTCTTCACCAACTAAAGTAAGATATGGTACAGAAATTCTTAATTTTTCATAATAGGTTCCACTTTTAATAAAAATTCTTTTTTCTACTTCCTTATTTAAGGTTCCAGCATAATTAATTGCATCCTGAACTTTATTAAAGTATTTTACACCATCAATTATAGACGATGAAGCGTTAGGATCAACCATTATTTTTTCATATATACCACTAAAAATTGGATCACTAGTTTCTTTAATAGTCGTTGTTGGAATATCCCATGTTTTACTAGTGCTTTCTTTTTTAGTTGGTAAAGTCGTTGATTTAGTACTATTTTTTGTACTACTCTTTGTATTACTTATAGTCGTAGTTTTAGTTGTTGTTTTAGTTGTTAAAGTTTTTTTAGCACAGCCTGTTAAAATAATTAAACACATAATAACAAGTAAAGATTTTTTCATCTCTCCTCCTAAAAAGAAAGGGGTGGGATTATCCACCCCCGATTTTTAAAAACTATTTTAAAGTAAATTTAATATTTTCTTTATCAAATTCCCAAACCGAAGTGCTTAAACCTGAATTTAAAAACCAGGTGTCAGTCATATTAACTTTTTCGATTACTGTACCAATAGTATTATTGAATGATGCACCTTCAGTTGTAACATTAGCTGAATATACATTAGTAACATTAACTATAGAAGAGTTGATATTACCAACTAATACACCGGCTTTTTGAGAAACTGCACCAATAATTGTTGTATCCATAACTACTGAATTAGTAATATTAATTGTTGAACCACTCTTTCCTGTTCCAACAAACGCACCAACATTCTTATATCCTGTTGCTTTTCCAGTCACTACAACATTATCAATATTAACTGTAATATCAGCTGCATTAATGATTGAGAGAACAAATGCTATGGCTTGTGAATTTGAATCACTTACTGGGCTTAGAATTTCTGAATTAATATATACATTAGACACATTTAATGTACCAGCTGCATTCATACGTCCTGCAATTGCTGCAATGTATTTAATTCCAGAAACATTATAAGCTTCAGTATTGTTAATAGATATACCTTTAATTGTGATAGGAAGTTCACTTGCGGTTGAAAAATCACCAAATACAAGAGCATTATAACCAGCACTACCTGTATTAATTACTTTTACATTAGTAAAACTAATGTTTTCAATAACTGCGCCTCCTGTTACTAAATATGTAACAAACGATGCTCCTTCACCTGTTCCACCTGCTGTATATGAGCAATTCATAAAATTTACATTTTTAAATGTACCAGATAAAGTTTTAAAGAATACACCCATTTTGTTGGCAGTAGCAACAGCACTAATATTTGAAATTGTATAACCATTACCATCAAAAACGCCTTCAAATATTTTAGTTGAGCCAGTTAAAGTTACATCTGTCATATCAATGTCATTTGCAAGAATATAGTTACCTGTTCCCCCATTATTAATGAAGTTAGCTAATTCTTCTTTTGTTGAAATTACAGTTGCTGCTTCTTCTTTTAAAACTTTAACGTCAAATTCGACAACTTCTGGATTAAATGTTGATACTGTAATTATAGCAATTAATTTACCTTCTTCATCGTTTTGAGTTGCTAGAGGACGAGTCACAATACCTGTATTTGATAAAGCAGTGTTTGTTGATGACCAAGTAATTATTGAATAATTATTGTCATCACTTAAAGGTAGTGTTAAATTTGCAACTAAAGCTAGTAAGTCTTGATTATTGAATAAGTTTTTAACATATTCTTTTGCATATGCTAATTGTGAAGAATAGTCAGGTTGAAATTCTAAAACTTTAAATTCAAATATTTTTTCATTTGGTTGCCCTGCAATTTCATATGTTGCTTTAATCTTAACTAATTCATCACCACTGCCAAATTTAGGTCGATAAACGAATACTTTATTACTATCTATTGAAATTGCTCCCCCAGATTCAACCGTAAATGTAACAACAATGTCTCGATATGGAAACAATGATACTAAATCAAAATCTTCAGTAACCTCATCTTTAAATTGCGCTTTTAACCAATTGTCAAAAACCAAGATCATTTCATCTTCATTTACTGCAGGTCTTACACCTAATTCATAAATTTTTAGAGCATAGAACATACTTTCTGTATCAAAAATCCAAAGATCATTTTCATTTACAAAGTTTAAAGTCCACCATGATTCTTCAAATAATGAAGCTCTAGTTATTTCAATACCATTAACCCCAATAGGTGTCTTAGTCTCTGGTAAGATAAATGTAACATTATATTGATGAACTTTACTCATTGTAATATTAGCAGAACCACTACCAGAAACTCCACCGACAGTTGTTTCATTAGTTGATGTTAATTCACCAGTAACAACTACATTAGTTAAAGTTGCTTTTCCTGTTACGTCACCAAAGACACCACCAATCATTTTTCTTGATTCAGCTGTTGTTTTAACAATGACATTCTCAAGCATTGCATTTCCTTGCATTCTACCAATAATACCACCAGCAACTTGGTCTGGGCTTAAAACAGTAACATATACTTCAGCATCGCTAATATTTGCTGTAACACCAGATGATAAGCCAGCAATAAGTCCACCATTATATCCACAACCAGCAACATTAATTGTTTCGCCTTCAGCTGGTGTAGCTATTTCCATCATAAAATCAACATAAACATTTTTTATATTGATTGAACCAGATGTTGAGCGACCTACTAAAGCTGCAATATAATCTTGTGCATATCTGATTTTAATTAATGAGTTTGTTACAACGACATTTTCAATTGTAACGTTTCCTTGAGTCTTACCAAAAATAATTGCTGCCCGTTCTGCATCTATTTGAATTAATTCAATATTATCAAATATTAAATTTTTAACAGCAATTTCAACATTAGTATTTGTATCAGCTATTAAAGCTTGATTAATCTTTAAATTAAATATTTTATGATTAGCCCCGTCTAATGTACCATTAAATTTAGCGATTGCATTAAATGTAGAACCTTCTCCATCAATATCATTTTCAAGAATATAATATTCTTTTGTGCCACTTTCAATTGCTTGAAGTTCTGCTAAAGTAGAAATATAAATTGGTTCTTTCATTAATACTTTTGAAGATAGGATAATTTGTTCTCCAACTGATTCGCTGTTAACAAATATAGTTGCAATGACATCACCAGTTGAATCACTAGTTTTATAGTTTGGACGAGTTACTTTTCCATCACTACTTAAAGCATGATTATTTGATACCCAAGAAATAATTCCGCCATAAACTGTTGTTAAAGGCAATGTGACATTATCTGTTAGATTATCCAAATTAACTTTATTTACTACTTTACGTAATTCAAAAACTAATTCTTCGTTAGTTGGTAAAACAGGCAAAATATAAATTGTTGTTTCGTAGGTTTTTTCAACTCCCAAAACTTCATATATTGCTTTAACCATAACTGCTGTTTTTTGCTCATTATAAGCAGGTCTAATAAGTGTAGCGTAATTATTTGTAATTAAAATTTGTTGACTTAATGTTACCCAATTAATTGGAATATCATAAGTATCATTTTTTGATATAAATGTGAAATTATCACTATATTCTTTATTTGTATAAAGAATATCTAAAGCAGCGTTAATGTCAGCTGAAACAACTTCAGGATCTAATGATTTTTTTAGTACTTTAAAAGTAACTTTAAATTCTTCTAAAGCATCATTAACCTTAATTATAGCTTTTAATTCTACTAAAATATCCTCTTTATCAACATCTGGTCTTATAACTATGGCATTTGCCCCATCAATTGTAATTGCCTCATTTTTAGAAGTCCAACTTATAATTGATGCATATTCAAAAGAATCAGTTATAGGTAAAACAAAGTTTTCTGTTACATCTTTACCTAAAACTAAAGATTCTAAAGATTCTTTAATTTTTAGAGCTTTTTCTTCGTCTGACATTGGAAGTCTTGGAATTGTGATATTAAATTCAAATTCTTTTTCTTCCTCATTTAAAACTATCTTAACTACTAATCTAATATCTTCACTACCATTAGTGTAAGTTGGTCTTGTGATGATTAAAAGATTATTATCAATTCTTGCAAATTCGCTATCATCAAGTACCCAAGTGATAACAGTATTATAACTATTTTTATCAGTTGTTGGTAAAGTAAAATCTTCCTCTAATGCCTCAGGCATCTCATTACTTAACCAATCAATAACTTCTTCAACTTTTTGTTTATCAGTTTTTACAACCTTAATTTCGGCTAAAGAAATCTTTAATACTTTATAACTAGCTTTTACTTCCCATAAATCAGCAAACGTTGGTAAATTAGTATATAATGAATCATTAACTATAGTAATTACGGTAACTCCAGCTGGAACTTCAGCTAAAGGTGTAATTTCTACCAACGCAAAAACATTTGTAGGTGTAATTGCGGTTGCACTATTATTTTTACCTTGAATATAACCACTACCTGCTGTAGCTGTTGCTTTTCCAATTAATAAAGCATTAGTAATTGTAAATGTTCCAGCAACATCACCAGCAACTAAACCAGCATTCTTAGGTGTTTCAACTTCAACATTAACGTAAGCGTTAGTAATGTTTGTTGTCCCACTATTTCTACCAAGTAATCCCCCAGCAGCTTGATCAAACATTTGAATCTTACTGTTAACGATTTGAATATCATTCATATTAAGTGTAGCACCACTATCAACGCCACCAACAAATCCACCGCCATATGCGCCCCATTTTGTTGTATCAACGCTAATTTCATCAGCAGCACTTGGATCAAACTTAGGACCATTAAGTACAACATAATCTTTAGCATAACTATCATCATATTCAACTGAATAATCAGAAACTGCGACATTTGTAACTTTGACACTACCTGATTGAATACGTCCAACTAGTGCGCCATGATAGTCAATATCATATTTCATTGAAACAGTTAAGCCTGCTATATAAACATTTTCAATTTTCAAGTTTCCAGCAACATTACCAGCGATTAAACCACTTCTTTCATATGCATCAATTTTAGAATTAGAAATAATAAGGTTTTTAATTGTTGCTGAAGAAATAGTCGCAAAAATTCCTGCATATTTACCATTAGCAATTGTTTTATTACTTGAATTAAGTTTTAGAACAAAATCACCAGTGATATTTAAACCATTAATGATATGATTGGCACCATCTAATACGCCTTCATATTTTTTAGAAACAGGAATCCAATCATATCCTGTTGCATCAATATCGTTTGCGAGAATTATATGTTCAGCACCAGCTTCTAACGCATCATGAAGTTGAGCAGCAGTATATACTAATGTTGCGCCACTAATTTCTCTAATATTCTTAACTTCAGTTTCACCAGCTTCATTAACAACGATATAGAATAATTCGTATGTTTTAGCCATATCAAAGTTTGAAACCTCGATAACACCATTAATTGAAGTACTTGAAGCACTAATCATTATTTTTTGATTTAATGCTTTAATTTCCTCTTTAGTTGGCGCAGTGAAGTCTGACATTTCTCTAATTAGATAGTATAGAGTTCCTTCTGTTTGTTTATTAGAAATTGAAGTACCAAATAATTCAAATTGATACTTTTCTCCTACTTTAGAAACAACTGAAGCTTTCGCTGAGACAGTTGGTATATTTTCTGTTTGCACTAAAGTATCATCAACACGTGGGAATTTATTATCTTTAATCATATCATCTAAGCTCTTTAAGATAATATTATCCACGTATCCAGTTACATTATTAGGTGCATCTTTTCCTTCTAATTTATCTGTATCATTACCCTTGTTAACTCTGATTTTCATCCAGTTAGGTGATGTTGATAATTCTTGATAGAAGAATGGAATATTTTTGGCAAATTGTTTTAAATATTCGCCATTCTCATCTTTCATTAAAACATATGCATTATATGTTTTAAATTCATTTTCTTCTACATCAGCATTCCATGTTACAACAAAAGTAATCCATTTATTAACTTCCCAGTCAACATCGGTTTCTAGTCTAATACCATATCCGCCACCATCTGCTTCATCGATACGATAACGTACTTTTCCGCCTTGATGTAAATGAATACTGAATAAACGATCATCTTTACCAGCATAAACTTCAAATGACATTTGGCCATTTTGTTCCGTCAACATCATATCTATTTGTAACCAACCATCAGCTACAGCTGTAAAACCACGTTCAGTTTTTGAATCAGTATCAAATGAACTTGTTAATTTTAAAGCATTATTTAATTCTGTTGGTGTAAACTTGTCACTTTTAGCTTCTCTAAATTGACCGACAACTTCTGTTGGAATTTGATCACTATTTAGTTTCCATTCATTAAGTGATGAAGATAGTTCAAACCCTTCATACCATACTTCATATGGTGTTGTATCACGAATTAATTCTTCTTTTTTCGTTACATATACATCATATGTATCTTCTTTACCATCGCCTGCGACTTTAATTACTGCATATCCCTCTTTTAATGCCGTAACTAATCCTGTTTGTGATACTGTCGCAACTTGCGTATTACTTGATGACCAGGTTACTTGCCTGCTTTTAGCTGCATCAGGTAAAACTTTTACGCTAAGTTGTAACGTATCGCCTTCAACTATGTCCTCACTTATCCCTGTAATTTCAAGTGAAGAAATCTTAATTTCTTCTGATTTTGAACTACTATTACTAGAGGTAGTTTTTGATACAGTTGTTTTAACAGTTGGTTTTACCGTTGTACCTGTTGTCCTTCGACAGCCAACTAAAACAATCAATCCAATAAAAAGCGTTGAAATTAGTAAAATTTTCTTCTTCATAAATCCTCCCTATTCTTTATTTGTTTTTATTTTCAATTTAAATGAATCATCTTTTTTAGCATAAACAAAATGCATTACTATTGGATAAATAACGCCTAAAACATTTAAAACACTTGCGATAATTAATAAATCAAAAGATTGATAAAAGGAATTCATAATTATTTTGGTATTACTTACTGTTTTAATTTCAACTATAAGTTCAGTTAAATACAAGTAAACAAATAAAATTTCAATAGTAACACAAATAATTGAAATTATTAAAGATTGTAGTGTTCTTTTTTTATTAAGACTAAAACCATTAAAAATATTAATAGTAGACATAAGTATGAAACAAAACATATAAAAGGCCACAATTAAACTTAAAGAATTGATAATAGCATTTACATGGGTAGGTATTGTAGAAGTGATGATAATACCTGAGATAAGCATAGTGAGTAATGGAAATTTCTCCATTATATCAGAAAGTAACCTTTTAAAGAAAGATGATTTTTTATTTGTCATGATTATTACCTTTTTCTTTCAAATAGCTTGTTAAAAGTTTTGCTTTTTTATAACCTATAACGCCTGATATAATCATTGAAACTGATACAAATAATAATAAAACCATCATAATGATAATCTTATCTTTAGGTTCAGTTTTTTCTTTAATCATTTTAAGTGGAACGTAAAATTCACGAAAAATTGCTAAAATTCCAATGACAATTAAAGAAATAGAATACCTAATTGAATATGCTTTAACCTTTTCCATAGCCAAGAATAAATATAATGTTAAGAAAATATTTGCTAAAACTTTAATGCCTAAAAAGATATTATAGTCTAAGACATTTAGGGCATAAAAGAGAAAAATAACATTCATGATAATGGTTAATATTACATATTTTGAAGAGGTAGAATTAGGCTGATATCGCATCTTTTCGACACTTTTCACGTTTTATCCCCCGATCTTTAAAATATTTTATAACAATTAAACTAATTGTTAAAAGAGAAATTACAATACTTATGATATTAATGATGTTTCCAATTGTAAAAATAAATGTACTTTCTTTATAATCAGGAATAATTTTTGCTATTTTTATAAAATCTACTTTTAAATATTCCGCTTTTAAAACGCTATTTACAACAATTATTTCAACATTTAAAAATATATACAGTATGGAAATAGTTAATACTAGAATATAGTCAAATAACGAGTAATGTTCTTTTGTTTGCGTTGAAAGAATTAATAAAAGTCCAATAGCTACAATTGCATAAAAAGAATAATTAAATATAAACCGGTTAACAATTTGCGCTGTATTATAAAAATCCTTATTAGTAATCTGTAGGTCAACAAAATTTGTAAAATATCCTAACGAATAGACAAAAAGCACGATAGTTGAAATAAATAGATTATAAATGAGAATTTTTTGTATTTTCGCTAGTGACATAATTTTTCACCTATTCATTAAAGAAATTTTTCATTCTGTTCCAAGCCTCGCCATAGTAATACATATAAGTTGTATATCCTTGTTTATCTAATTCTTCTTTATATTTTTGAATGCTTGGAGTATAATCTTTTGTTGAACCAATTTTAGCCTCAAAGCCATATAAAACATAATATGTCCTATAATTCTTCCAAACTGTTGAAGCAGATGTCTTAACTGTTATTACTTCTTGTTCTTCTTTCTTTAAAGCATATGTCGTCGGTGGGGTTAAATAGAAATAACCATTTTCAATAGAAGGAGTCGTAATAAGTAAAGCCTTAGCTTTAACCGCATTAGCAATCATATCAACACTTCTTTTTCCTTGTTCATTTAATGTTTGGTATTCCATTCCCATATCTTTACAATAGCCAATATTTAGCGTTGCCCCGACATAAGATCTATAGTAATCTGTTGCAGAACCATTAGACATATTATAGATTTCATCAATGGCTTTAGCATTTACCTCAGGAATAGTAATTCCATTATAATCATAATTACCAGTACCACGCCATGCTTGTGGCCCATAAGTAACAAGTGCTGCACCTATAGGACTATATGCATAATCAATAAACTCTAAAACTTTATTTAATTTTTGTGTATTTTCAGCAACATGCTTTGGTATTGCCCATCCTTCAGACTTAACGGTTCTTACGGAATCTGTAAAATGAATATAATTATCATTTATTCCATCATCCCAATCACATACTGCTGGAAGTACTGCTTCAAATCTAAATTTATCTTTTTCAAAAATAACATTTTTTTCATTTAAAGTGATAGTCGTATAAAGTGATGTCGTCGTTGCGACGTAATCAAAAGTCATAAAGCCATGACCAGTTTTAAACATCTGTTGACGATAATCACTTACTGTCCCAATTCCTTTAGGGAAGTCTTTTAAAATTAATCCTTCTTTATATAACTCATTTAAATATCCTAAAGCCTCTAAGGTTTTTTCTTCGCCATAAGAATTATGAATTTCTCCATCTTGGCCAATATATAAAGTTGAATCCATATTTGATAAACCTCTGATACCAAAAATTTGTGCTAAACTTAATATTTCAACTGCCCTACTTTTTTCTCTTGGGAAGAAAACAATAATATCCGTATTTGCATCACCAGTTAAAAGTAATGGATTCGCTTTAACACAGCGCATTAAAGCTATTAATTCATCACAGTCATAAGCGGCATTTTCCGATAAGAATAAGTCACTTCTTTTAGCATATTGATTACCATATGTATCATCAATATACTTTTTTAATGCATTTGTTAAAGTCTTGCCATTTTTTACTAATAAGTCGTTTTGAATAGAAATAATATTTTTTTCATAATTCTTAGTTATTACTTTACTAGTTCCTTTTACTTTAACATTAAGGGAATCATTATTGAATGGTTTATAAAAACTGGATAGATTATATGCTTCATCATATGTTACATCATCATCAAGTAGTTTTATAACCCAGTCATGACGCATCATAAACATTCTTTCCACTTCATTATAGCCATCAAAATATGGAGAATAATAAATATTTCCATCTGAAGATGTTAGTGATAAATAATAGCCAGGATTATCATCTAAAAATTTCTTTAAATTTGGTAGTTTATCCCAGTGCTCGTTTAATGCTACAAAGTTACCTAATGTACCATACTTAACAAAGGCACTGGCATCACCATTAAAAATATCTGCATTTTTAAAATCATTAGTCGCTGACTGTGTTAAAATTGCTGAATCATCAGCGCCTGTTTTAGGTGTTACATCATTAATATTTACATTTAATTGTTTTGCATATTCAACCCATGTAGGAAGTAACATCCCGTTTGTATAAGTAACACCATCGAGTCCTGTATAAGGGACATTACCATTATAAGTAATAAACTTTGAACCTTGGAAAGTAATGGAAACATTAATGTCTATCTTTTCATTATTATTACTACTAGTATTTGTATTTGTAGTTTTTGTTTTAGTTGTAGATAAAGTTGTTCCTCCTTTTGTAGGAATGATTAATCTTGCACACCCACATAAAGAAAGACATAAAAATGTAAAAACAACAATAAATATTTTTTTCATAGATTCTCCTATTCCTTAACTCCACCGAGATTTACACCTCTAGCAAAGTATTTTTGTAAATATGGATACACAATGATAATTGGAATGATGGCACAAATTAACATGGCGTACATCATTGATTCTTTTGAATACTCAATTAACATTGAACCTGTTGCTTCTAAGTCTTCTAAGCGTTCAAGTTGAATACGTAAGTATACCTGAAGTGGCTGTTCTTCTGATTTTTTCAAAAGCATTCTCGTCCAGAAATACCCATTCCATCTTGATAAGCCATAAAATAGTGTAACTGTCGCAATCGCTGCTTTACTCATTGGCATATGAACGTTAGTTAATATTTGAAGTTCGTTTGCACCATCAATTACTGCGGCATCTTCTATTTCTTTAGAAACACTTGAAAAAGCATTTCTTAGTAAAATAACATTATATGCTTGGACCCCCATCGCAATGACAATTCCCCATCTATTATCAACACCAAGACGAATATAGTTGATATAAGTTGGTACCATTCCGGCTGAAAACCACATTGTAAATACTAATAAAAAGTTAAATTGTCTATTAAAAAGTAGTTTTCTTTTTGATAATGCATAAGCACCTAAAATTGATATAAGCATGCTCCATGCAGTTCCATAAAGTGTATAAAAGATGGTGTTTGAATAACTAATCCAAAATTGTCTTTGCTCAAAAACATATTTAAAAGCTTCTGTTTGAAATTCTACCGGGAATAAAATTACTTTACCTTCCTTCATTGCATCATAGCTACTTAATGCTGCTGATAAGGTGTAGATAAATGGATATAAGCAACATATCGCAAATAATGTCACAAAGGTATAAGCAATTACTTTAAAAATAATTTCTGATCTATCTAGTCTTTTCATATTATCACCTAGAAAAGTGAAGTCTCAGATACTCTTCGGCTAATGAAGTTAGCACCTAACACTAAGCACATCGCAATTAAAGAGTTAAATAAGTCGGCAGCTGACCCGGTAAAATAGCTTCCGCCCTCAAGACCTATCCTATAAACATATGTGGATATAACATCTCCAACATAATAAGCTTCATTATCCATAATTGTTTTACTATCACCTAAAAGCAGTAAGACCTTTTCATAACCAACAGATAACATATCACCTATTCTTAAAATAATCATGATAGTTAAGGTTGGAGCCATACCTGGTAAGGTCACATATCTTATTTGGGCAAGTTTATTAGCCCCATCCATCTTTGCCGCTTCATAATATGTTGGCGATATTCCCATGATGGCCGCAAAATATACAATTGACCCATATCCTGCTCCCTGCCATATTCCGGATATATGATAAATTGGCCTAAAAAAACTTTGTTCCGTCATTAAATTCATTGACTTACTAGCTAAACCCAATTTATATAATAATGTAGCAATAATACCAGCGCTATTATATTGTGATTCACTACTAAGCATTAACGCCACCATTGTTGTAATAACTACGGTTGAGATAAACTTAGGTAAATAAGAAATTATTTGAGTAATACTTCTGTAAAGTGGGCTCTTAATTTCACTAAAGAATAACGCTAAGATAATTGGAATTGGAAAACCAAAAATTAAACCTTGTAAACTTATTGCAAAAGTATTTCTAAAGGCTCGCCAAAAATCTTTTGATGAAGTTCCAAAAAGCAAAGCTTTAAAGTAATAAAAGCCTCTAAAATCAGCCTCTAAAACGGATTCGCCAGCAGTTGTATAATACTTGAATGCGGCAAGTAGACCAGTCATTGGTAAGTATTTCCATAAAAGAAAGAAAATGACAATAGGCAGTAGCATTAAGTAAAGCATCCAATCTTTTTTTATGGTTTTTAAATACTTTTTCCACTTATTATTAGGATTCATAGGCCCTCCTTCTTAGATGATTGTAATTCTAAAGCATAAGCAAAAGGTTCAACTAAAATTGTTTTTTGCTTAAATATAATAATCATTACTACCATGCTTATTACTAAACTAAAAATATAAGCAACAAAATACTGATTTATGGAAACAAAGAAATCTACATCAAATAGAATATTACATAAAGAAGTTCCAACCACCACTAAAAGATAACCACTTATTAAATATAAAATTGTCAAGAGTAAGCTTTTTTCAAGTAAATTTCTTTTTTTGAACCATAATAAGTTAAAGCTAATAAAACTTGAACCAACTAATTCAGATATATAAGCGTTTATATTAGCTTTTAAAATTATTAGTAATACTAAAGTTATAAGTACAGTTGGAATAATAAACCATTTTTTCCAACGATACATGACAATTAAAATAAATAAAACCTTAAATGTTATAAAGTATATAGGTTGACCCATATTTTTGATAAAAATGATACTAACTGCTTCAATAGCCATTCCAAGTACCGTCCAAAAGGCGATATCTAGAACTTGATATTTTTCCTTACTCATCTTCTTCGTCTTTATAATCCTGATAGAATAAATTTACTTGATTATAAATATAGCTAGTATCATACCCATTTTGAATAGCATTAACTTCATATTCTTGACTGTAATCATAAAAATCGCCATGGACATAACCAGTGTCAGCTAAATAAACTGGCATTTCATCATATTTACCATTAATTACCGCATCAAGATAAATTAAAGATAAAGCCTCATTATCATTAATCCTGCAATATCTGTATTCAATTGATTTAACAAAATAACCACGGTTAAATTTAAGTGTTACAATATTGTCAGCAATCTTTCTTGCCATAGCTAAATATTCATTTCTTCCTGTATGATTATAAAGTTCAACAAGTGACATAACACCATAACTACTAGCTAAAGGTTTTTGTGTCGCTAAATCAACGGGATTATCTATTAATTCAATTCCATTACCATTAATGTCACCTAAATCGCCATATCCTAAGCCTTTAGCAAATTCTCTAATTAATTCCCAAAGGTCATTATCTTGATCACTTAAGCTAAAAGCTCTAACCATTGGAAGTAAATATTCACTTGATGTTGAAATATAATTTACTGTTGTTCCAATATTGCCATAATAGCCATCTTTTGTAAATTGATAACCATACATTGATTGACCATCATTCCACATTGGAAGTAACTTCATAATGTTATTATTATCATAAACTAAAGCATACTTATAGTAACATTTAATTGTATCAATAGCCCAGTCAATTAAGTCTTGATCATTGAAAGTCTTACCAATATATAAATTAATGTTTATACTATCAATCATAATTGGTGAAATATTTTTAAATAAGGCATTACCCTCTAAAGCGACTGCACCATAATCTCTTTCAAATTGTCTTTTAGCCCTATCTCCATATTTTGAGTTTGTATCTAAATCATCATCGGTTGTATCTCTTTGACGTGGTTGAGAAAACTGATAAACAGGTAACCCTGTCACCGGATTTCTAGCTAAGTTATATTGCGTTGCTAAATATTTTCCCCAAGCAGTCGCATTAGAATTTCCAGATAAATTTCCAAGTAAGTAAGCATTATAATATAAGTCACTACCAGCATTAATAAAGGTTAAACCTTGTGATTCAGGCAAAATTAAGGCCGTAGTATTTGATTCTGTTGTTACAGTTCTTGTCACATCAACGACATTTTTACTTGGTAATGGACGAACAAGAATACTAGTTGATTTCTCAGCTGTTTCATATTTAGTTATTTCTGTCGTGTTTTCACCATGACGGTTAATATCAAGCGTATTCCAATCAACAACGTGCGCTGCCCAAGTCTGTTCTAAAAATCTTAAAACTGCTGATTTATCCACTTCAATCATTAATTCATAATATGGATAATGGTTTTTAAGTTCATGAACTAATCCTTTATTTTCAGGACCTTCAACTTCTAGTGTTTCTAAATTTACATATTCATGGCCGCCCCATTTAAATAAGCCATTCTTATGTTGATAAAACTTCATAAAATATTTAGTGGCTTTAACGGCCGCATCTTTATAAGTTGGGTCTTCTGTAACCTCAGAATAAGCCACAAGCGTCCTCATAAAGTTTTGTTGCGATGTATAATTAGATATTGTAGAAAATGTCTTATCGGTATTAGCCCATTTAACTAGTTCTTTAGTGAAGGTATCAATACCATCCGCAAAAAGCGGAACGTTTTTAGTTTGACTTCTGCAATTGGCTAAAATATTATCTAAGTGTTTCTTTACAGCTTGCATTCTTTTTTCATCATTTTCAATTTCAAGCGCTGTCGATGATATTTTTGTTGTTGGCTTAGTAGTTGTCGATATTGTACTTTTACTTGTTGTTGTTTTTGAACAACCAATCACTAAAAATACAAGTAAAAAACTAAGTAGAAAAGCAGATATTTTTTTCAATTTAAACCTCCTGTTTGTAACCAATTTATATCAGAATTGTTTAATACTCCTGCATGATATTTTTGGTTTATTAAAACTTCCTCTAAATCCTTAGCTTCAAATAAAATATAATCATAAGAAATATCAATATAATCAAAATCTTTTATTTGTGCTGGGCCAATTTTAAAATAATTATTTACTGTATCAGTTCCCCCAAAAAAATAGATTGTTGAAAGCTCATAAATAGAATCTAAAATCTTAACCTTACCAGTATATTCTGGTTTACTAGCTGATTTTTGATTATTCTTTATAATTGTTTCGATTCCTTTAAACCAGCAATTTTGAGCAAATACTGAACCATTTTCTGTTGTAACAATTGCTTGTGAAGTAACTGAAAACTTATATGTGGAACTTACTTGTACTTTTTTAGAAATAAGGTAAGCCCTGTGCGCATTTGATGCATCACTTAAACAGTTAATTACATGAGCATTACCAGCTCTAAGTCTTGGTAGTCTATCTTGTAGATCTACTAAGTAATTATATGCTAGAGTAATTGTTAAACCTTTGTTTAATTCATTAAGTTCTGATTGACCTACTAAAAATCCTTTTTTCTGCGGTGTTGAAATCTTAACAATTTCTTCTAAAGTGAAGCCAATTGTCCTTAAGTAATCATACATTGTATAAGTTACTCTACTTTTTTCCATTTCTAGAAACTGTTCTTTAATAAAATCCTTATCTATATTTGGATCAAATTTACACCATGAAATTGTCACGTTTTTGGTTGTATAGTCATCAACCTTTGAGTCAATTAATCCATCGTAGCTTTTAGCAAATGTACAATGATCAATCCAAACTCCATCACATGACTCAAGTGTAATGTAGTCCCAGTCTTTTACATCATAATCGCCTTTAGTTGCTTCATCCCATTCCCAAAGCTCACTAAATGATAGATTTCTAATCACAATATCATTCGAGCGAATAATAGCTAGACATAAATGCTTAATCATATAGCCACCATTTGAAAAAATTGTTAAGCCGTTTCTATCTTTTATTTGAATGCGAGAAACTCCAGTTTTAATTAGGGTTGGATGTAAACTAGGTTTATTTGCTGAACGTAAGATTTCTGTTGAGACTTTTTTCGTCGTATCATCTAAAATGTTATAACCAAAATCTAAATCATTCATAATTTCAATAGCCTTGGTTGATTTATCTTTAATAGCTTCTACAAACTCTTTAACTGTGGTAACCTGAACTATTTCATTACTATTTCTATCATTTACTTTTCCATATGCAAATCCCGTAACATTTAAACTTTTTTTATCAAAAATAATTTCATCTTGAGTAGTTATAGTAGTAGGACTTGTTGATGTTTTTGTTGTACTAGAAGGCCTTTTAGTTGATGTAAAAAAAGAGGTACTTTTGGTATCATTTGTTTTTGTTATTGTTGGTAATGATTTAAATGTGGATTTAATACTTGAACTATTTCTTTCGCAACCTAATAATGTAAAAACTAATAAAAAAAATAAAATTACCCCTATTGTTTTTTTCACAAATCCTCCCAAAAACGTTAAATAGTTCGCATTTACATACTTTGTTTGTCATATTTAAATTATAGCATACTTTGAAAACGCTGTCTATATAGAATGTGTAAATTATATATATATTTTTTTTATTGGTAGTGTCAAGAATTTTGTGTACTTTCTTTTTAATTAAGTATTTTAAAGTCCTTAGTGTTTTAAACTTTTTATATTTGATATTTATCGATTAGCTTTTGTTGGAGTTCACCTAAAGCTAATCCAAAACCTTTAAATATTCTTGATGATCCTTTAAAATTTAAACTAACTAAATATTTTTCTAAAGATTCTTCAGTTGGAAATTGAATCTTTGATTTGAATTTACGCTTCAAATGTTTATTAAAACTTTCAATTGGATTAGTAGTATAGATAGATGATCGAATCGCTTCAGGGTAATCAAAGAACGTTAATAAGTATTTATTTCCACTTAATGAGTCAATAACTCACTATATATAGTAAAAGTCATAAGAAAGGATATCTATATGGAAAATATATTAAACAAGGAAAATGCATTAAAGAAATTATTAAATGTTTGGGTACTTGAAGATAAAAATAAAAAACCATTTATTGCAAAAGCGGATTTTAAAGTTATTAAATGTAAACTTGATAAAGATTACAAATCAACCGGGGCAATTAATTTTGATTTTTCTCTAAGACCACAACCATGGTGGGGGAACATTGTAAATCCCAAACTCGTCATACTTGCTTTAAATCCTGCTTTGGAATTTAATGAAAAAGATAAAGGAGAGCAACAAAACATGGAGTTGGATTTTATAAATAATCTTGAGAGCGCTGACAAAACAATAAATTGGTTAAAATGTAATAATAAAACAACATCAAATGATTGGTGGAAAAAGCGTTTAAAAGGTGTATTCTGCGAAAAACAAGAATTGAGAAAAATTGAAGATAATATAGGTGTATTTGAGTTGTTTGGATATTACTCTCCTAATTTTAAATCGGATAAATATGGAAATATTAAATCTTTACTTAAAAAAGAATTGGGAGTGGAAAATGATGAATATTTACCCACTCAAAAAGCGTTATTTGATTATTTAGAATGTTTGATAAGAGAAAACAATCCACTAGTTATCATTATATATGGACAAAAGTATTGGAAAACTCTAAAAGTTTTTGATTATGAAACTGCTGAAAATAAATATGATGATTATATCGATACTATTAATACAAGAAGCTCATTTTTATCAAAAGGTAATCTTAATATTAGGGATTATAAACGTCTTAAAGCATTATTAGACGAAAAATAAATATGTGAATAATTAACTTGATTTATCTTGATAATCTATAATTTTTTTATAGTTGGAGAAGAACATTAACAATAATTACCAATTTAATCAAAGTGAATGTAAGGTATTGGCTGCATTATATGTTATTTGTGATAAATGCGATTAAGTAGTGTAATTATGGATACAATAGATAAAGGTAGAAAGTTTAAATTTGTGAATATATAAGCGAATAATGTTGCATAGAAAAGAAAGTAAGAATAAAATTAATTAGGGTATAAATTTAAAAATAAGTGGTGGTTTTTGAGATGAAAAAATTATATTATAAAAGCGAAATATGGTTTGCAGTAACATGGATAATAATATATGTTGTTGTAATGGGCAATATCAGAAATAATTTTGGTGATGAAAGTTTGTTTTCTGTATTGGGTCTACTAGCAATTGCGGCGGGGTTAACATTTTTTATTGTAAAGAACAAACTTGGAAAAAAATACGGATTAGTCGGTTTGTCTAATACAAAGAAATATTTATATTTTATACCGTTTGTTCTGTTAGTTTCAGTGAATCTTTGGTTTGGTGTATCAATGCATTATGATTTGTTACATCAAGTTTTTGCAGTTATTACGATGGCACTGGTTGGATATGTTGAGGAAATTATATTCAGGGGACTTTTGTATAAAGCTATTGAGAAAGACAGCATAAAACAAGCTATTATAATATCTGCGGTGACTTTTGGTGCTGGACATATTGTAAATTTACTTACTGGTCACGCAACAGTAGATACTTTTTTACAGATTTTGTATGCAATTGCAATAGGCTTTGCATTCGTTATGGTGTTCTATAAGAGTGGAAGTTTGATTCCATGTATCATCACACATAGTTTGATAGATATTACATCAAAATTTTCAGTTGAAAATCCTGAATCCTCGTCTATTCCTTGGCAGTATATTACAGCGATTTTTATTATTGTGGTGGCAGGAGGATATGCCCTATATCTTCATAAAAAAGTAAGATAATTTTTTAATCGTAATTAGAATGTATGGTTTTATGAATATCATCTTGACAAGTGAAAAATTGATAACATTACAAATAGTGAGATATGAAATGGCCATTGATTTATTAATTTGCCTTAATAAATTATTTTATTGGTTTAGAAATAAAATATGACTAATGAAAAAATACTAATAAAAAGGTCATTGTCGTTGTTACTATTATTGTCTTTAACAGTAATGATATTTTATTAACAATATATAAATTAACTTTAGATTTAACTCCGCTATACGTAGCGGTTTTTTGTTTTTGTTTGATCTTATAATCATTCATTTACTTTAAGGTTATTCAACTTATAAAGCAGGAAGAAAACCTGTGTTTGTTTAAAGTAAAGTTTTTTATGTAATATTATATATATTTTATTAAACTGCTAAAATAAAACAATTGATTCATTTTAAAAGATGTTTGCATGATATCATTTCTATATTTATTAGCATCTCTACATGTAGTGTAATTCTAGATATAAATATAAAAAAATGCACATAATCTAACACATTAAAATTTTTTTGAACAATGAAGGTTTAAAAGACGTGATTTTTTTAATACTTGAAGCTTAATTGATGACTAGTTAAAAATATAGGATCGTGTATATTATTATATATTAAGTATCTATAATACCTACCCTTGTGTCTGTTTTTATGATAGCAGGACATATTTAGGTAAATTGACAAAAATTCACATATAGATAAAAAATAATTGGTTTAATTAGCAACATGTTATATAATAAAAGTATAAAAAACAAGAAAATATGTCAAAAAATATTAAAAAGTGAGGCTGTATGCTGATGAAAAAGAGTTATATATTTCTAATTATCGGAATTTCCATAATCACTATTACATGTATATTAACAATGATTTTCATCAAAAATGATTTTAAATTAGTAGGAAACAAGAAAGAAATATATTATACAATTAATGATGATAAACCAAATTTGCTGGATGGAGTTTATGGAATCGTTAATAAAGCTAAGGTAACAGTTAGTGTTGATGAGTCAAGTATTGATTGGCATCAAGTTGGGAACTATACAGCTAAATACATTTATAATGGCAAGGTTGTTGGAAAGATTAAAATTATTGTAAAACTAAGAAATCCCTACATTACCAATTATATCGATTTAATATATTATTTAGATGGAAATGAAGAATTAAATTATTTTGCAACTGATATTAGAGCTTATGATATTTATAATGTTGATATTACGTATAATAAATCAAGCCAAAGAAGAATTTTGGTTGATGATTCAAAAGTTAACAAAAACAAGCTTGGAGTATATAAAGCAACCTATAAGATTGTTGATGGTTATGGTAATGAAGGTGAAGCAACAATTAATGTAACTGTACGAAAAAAAGACCAAAACCCTGAGATTTATGGATATGATAATCCTTTATATTTTATTGTTGGTAATACATATGATAGTAAAGATTTAATAAAAGATATTGAAGCATATAGCTATATGGGAGTAAATATATCAGAGAAAATTATTGTTGATAGTAGCCGAATTGATCTAAGTATTGAAGGAATTTATTATCTTGAATACATTGTTTCTGATAATGGATATAGTACTAAAGGTGGTCGTGAAGTAATTGTCATTTCTAAAGAAACTCCTTTAATTACTGGGGTCAAAGATTATTTAATATTAGATGTTGGTGATATTGAAATTAATTTACTTAAAGGTATTAGGGCCCTTGATTATGTCGATAAAGAACTTACTGATCATATGGAAATATTCTTTAGGCATAAAAATGATGAAACATTATTAGATATCTTTGATTTCTTTGAAAACTATATTAACGAGGTTGGCGATTATTACATCGTTTATAAGGTCACTAATAGTTTGGGAATTACCTCTTATAAAGAGATGTATTTAAAGATTATCTTAGATGTCTATCCACCAATAATAGAAGGAATAAAGGATATAATTCATCGAGCTTCTTATGATATTCCTGATTATTTAAATGGTGTTATTGCCTATAAAGAATATGATGATATTACTGTTGATTTAACCGATAAAATAGTCGTGAAGCTTCTTGATAAAAGTGATAATAAAATTTATGATGTAAACGATGTTAATTATAATGTTCTTAAAAATTATGTAATTTTATATCAGGTTACTGATGATAAAGGTTATATTATTGAAGTTCAAAGGAATCTCTATATTATTGATGAAGATGAACCAGTATTTTATAATATTCCTTTTAACTTTACCTACGTTATTGGTGATGGTGAAAATGAATTACCAAATTATAAAACTGGAGTAGTAGCATGGGATTTTGTTGATGGCGATTTATCAAGTATAATTGATATTGATGAATCAAACGTTAATTATTTAGTTCCTGGCCAATATTATGTGGAATATATAGTCTCAGATTACCAAGGAAATACTGCAATTCATAGAGTTATTGTAGATGTTAAACAATAGGTTTAACACTTACAATAACTTTTTTATTTATTAGTAAAAATGCTTAAAAACCTTTAAAAATTATTTGTAAAACAAGCAAAAATAATTTACTTTTAAAAGCGTTTCCATTATTTGGAATTTAACTCTTTATATATAAATGTTAAAATATGTAAAGTAACTATAAAAAAGTACAAAAAACCGCAGCTTTTTACAATTTTTGTAACTAGTTTCTTAAAAATTATTGATTTATTTGTAAAATTATGTTAGAATTAGACAAAATTATGGTAATTAGTTTTTAATGTATATATTAATTATTAATATATATATTAGTTATTAATGTTTATTAATTATAATACTACAATTCAAAATAAACGATTCATTATAAGCGGTATAAAATTCATTATAAGCGATATAAGCGGGGATGAATAAAAATGAGAATAAAAAGAATTTCTTTTTTGGCTATATTAGCCATAATGTCTCTATTTTTTGGAACTTTGGTGATGTGTAAAATTGATTCTAGTCATAATGCTGAAAATATTGCAGCAAACGATTGGGATTTTTTTGGCGTTTCTAATGTAATGAATGAAAGAAAAGGTAGAGAAACTATAAGTGCTTATTTAAGTGTTCAAAGTCAAGATAAGCAAAATAGGCCCTTGCTTTTATCATCGGCTAATCCTTTTCCTCAGTCTGGATTAGGAGACTCTATCGATAATCCATATATTATCTATGATGCTCTTGATATGGTTACTTTCTCAAATCTCGTAAATAATGGTAATACTTTTGCAGGCCAATTTATTAAAGTCGACAGTAGTGTTTCTTCAATTAACCTTACTGGTATTGGATTTAAATCAATCGGAATATCTGGTAAAACATTTAATGGATATTTTGATGGAAATAATGCGGAATTCATTCTTGGTATTGAAGTAAGTACAAGTGTACAATACAATGGTTTATTTGGCTATATTACTAATGCTACAATTCGAAATCTAAGTACTAGTGGAACTGTTTCTGGTGGTAACTATACTGGTGGAGTTGCTGGTTATGCTAATGGAACTTGTGCCTTTGAAAATGTCTATAATAAAGCTAGCATTACAGGAACTAATTATGTTGGTGGTATTGTAGGCTCAATCGAAGGCAATGCCTCATATGGTATCAATAATGCATTTAATATGGGTAGTGTTAATGCTACATCTCAAGCTGGTGGTATTACTGGTCGACTACATAATTCATTTATTAAAAATGCATATAATGTTGGAACAATTATTACAACTAGTAATTACACTGGTGGACTTGTTGGTTACATGGGCAGTGGTACAGTAAACTACACATACAATGCAGGTAATGTTTATGGAGTTAGTTACTTGGGCGGATTAATTGGCCAATTTAATTCAGGATCTTTAACTAACTCTTTTAGTGATTTTGCAAAAATAGAAGTCTCGCCAAATGTTGTTGGTAGAAACAAACCAACATTAATTGTTGGTGCTGGTACTCCAACTTCAAATACTTTAAATTTAACTCATGGTGAAATGATTGATACTGAAGCAATGTTTGGTTCTTTGGGTGCTTTTAGTGTTTCTGATTGGGTGTTTACAGATAATAATGGCACGAATGCATATTATCCCCAATTAAGAAAATTTACTAGTGGAAGAACAAATACTGATAGTGTCGCTTCAGTTACAACCGGAATGTTTGCTGGTAATGGAACTGAAGGAACTCCATATCAAATTAGAACTGCTTATGATATGCTTAATTTCAGTAAGTATCTTTCTTATGGAAATGATACGACTGATAAATATTTTATTGTTCCATCAGAAATAGGGAGTTTAACTTTATCGGGAAGCTTTACGCCAATTGGTTCATCATCAAATCCATTTAAAGGACATTTTAATGGAAATGGTGTTAATTTTAAAGTTAATCTTAATGGTTCAAAATATCAAGGATTATTTGGTTATATTACTGGTGGAAGTATTAAAAATATCTCAGTAAGTGGTAGTATTACAGGAACTGATTATGTCGGTGGTATTGCTGGATATTCAAACTCATTAATTAGTGATGTTTATGTCAATGCCACTATTACTGGCTCAAGTAATGTTGGTGGTATTACAGGTTACAGTGGTGCTAATGCGTCAATCCATTATTCTGCAAATGCCAAACAAATTACAGGTACAACTTATGTTGGCGGTATAGCTGGTACTAATTATGGGGAGATAGTTGAAGTATTAAATTATGGTGCTGTATATGGAACTAGTCAAGTCGGTGGCGTTATTGGTCAAGATGACGGGACAACATCCAGGGCTTATTACGATCTTGATATAGTTAATAAATCGCAAGGTGTAACTGGTAAAATAAAACCAACAGCCGCTATAGGCAATAAAACTAATACTGATGTTGTTAAAGGTGTAAAATCCGTATATTTGACTGGGCCTAATACATTAACTGATAATTATATTGTATTTACAATTAGTAAATGGTATGCTCAAAACTCAACCCTTAATAAAGGTGTTATAGCGGTTTATTATCCACAACTAGTAACATTTTCATCAAATACATCACAAGAGGTTAAGACTAATTCATCTTTAGCTGCTGCTAACACGACTCAATTTTCAAATCCTGGTACAGGTACAGAAAATAATCCAATCATTATAAGCAATGCAGAGGATATGAAAATTATCTCTGATATTGTTAATGCTGGTGATACACTAGCTGGTGTTTATATTAACGTAAGTAGTGGAATTACTGATATTGATTTAACTAATGTTTTTTATCGTCCAATCGGATTTGGTGGAAAAACATTTAATGGTACATTTAATGGTAATGGTGTTAACTTCATTATTGATTTTAATTATTCATCAACTGATTATGTTGGTTTATTTGGTTATGTAACTAATGCAAATATCAAAAATCTGTCAATATCTGGTACGATTATTGGTAGAAACTATGTTGGTGGAGTTATAGGTTATGCTACAGGTACGACAAATATAACTGGTATTTATAACAGTGCTAATATAACTGGTAGTACTTATATTGGTGGAGTTGTCGGTACTTATAGTCCTACAAACAAGGATTATATTCTATCAGACTCTTTTAATACAGGTGATGTAAATGGATATCATCAAGTTGGTGGACTAATTGGTTATTTATATATGGGTACTGTAACAGATACATATAGTAGTGGAACGGTTATGGCAACAAGTTCCTATGTTGGCGGTTTAATCGGCTATGCTAATAATAGTAATGTTTATAATGCATATGTAATTGGTCCAACTTATTATAAAAGTAATTCATATATTGGAAATATTATTGGACGTTCATATAACTCATATAATAGTTATTTATATTATGATATTAGTTCGGCTTTACAAGCTCCACAAATTTCTGCATATACACTTGTTAATATTGCCATTGGATCAGTTGAAGTTATCGCATCATCAGATGTTAGAGGCTTACAACATAGTGAAATGATAGGTGCTTATGCAAATCAATATGTTATTAAATTTTCTGATAAAACAAAATGGAAATTTACAGATAGTGATGGCATAAATGCTTTCTATCCTCAATTAAAATATTTTGCAAATGGAAATGCAAAGCAAAAAACAGAATCGTATAATTCTGTAACAACTTATATGTTTAGTGGTTCTGGTACAAGTACTAAACCATATGAAATCAGAACATATCAAGATATGGATTACTTATCTTTATATGTTAGTAGTGGTTATAGTACAGAAGGTATTTATTATCAATCACAAGGTAGTGTAATTGCAAACATTACTCTCTCTTCAACATATACCCCAATTGGTTCATTATCAAAACCTTTCAAAGGTCATTTTGATGGAAGTGGTGTAAACTTTACAGTAAATATTAATGGAAATAATTATCAAGGTTTATTTGGATATGTTATAGATGGAAGTATTAAGAATTTATCAGTAACTGGAAGTATTACAGGAACTGATTATGTTGGTGGTGTTGCGGGATATTCTAATTCTTTAATTAGTGATGTCTATGTCAATGCGACTGTTAACGGTATAAACCATGTCGGTGGCGTCATTGGTTATAGTGATAAAGAAGGTTCAGTTTTATATTCAACAAACAGTTTAACCGTAACAGGAACCAATTATGTTGGTGGTATTGTTGGTACAAATAATGGGGAAATAATTGAAGTTATTAACCATAGTGCTGTATATGGAGTTAGCCAAGTAGGTGGCATAATTGGTCAAGAAACTGGTGGTTCAACATCTATTGGATATTATGATCTTGATGTAATTAGTAATGCATCAGGTTTTTTAGGTAAAGTAAAACCTAGTGCAGCGATTGGAAATAAAGCAAATACAGATACAATAAAAGGTATTGAAACAAAATATTTAACAGGCCCATATACATTAGTTGATAATTATATTACCTTGACGGCTGGTAAATGGTATGCTCAAAATTCAACATTCAATAAAGGCGTTGTATCAGTTTATTATCCACAATTAGTTGCTTTCTCATCAAAGGCTTTACAAGACATAAAAACTAATTCATCTTTATCTGCTGTTAACACAACTATTTTCTCAGCTGCAGGTGAAGGAACTGAAGCCGATCCAATCATTGTTAACAACGCTACAGATATGAAAATTATATCTGACATTGTTTACGGTTCTAATAACCTTGCAAGCGTCTATATTAAAGTCGCTGAAGGTATAACTGTTATTGATTTAACTGATGTTTTCTATCGCCCAATTGGTTTTGATGGAAAAACATTTAATGGAATATTTAATGGTAATGGTGTTAACTTTATCTTAGATTTGAACTTGCCTACAACTAGTTATGTAGGCTTATTTGGCCATGTAAGTAGTGCCACAATAAAGAACTTGTCAACATCTGGAATAGTAATTGGTAAAGATTATACAGGTGGGGTTATTGGTTATGCGATTAATAATACAAGTATTTCTGGTGTTTATAATAGCGCTACTATAACTGGAAATCAGTTTGTTGGTGGTGTTGCTGGTGCATGTAACCTAACTGGAACAACTTACATTATTTCCGATTGTTTTAATACAGGAGATGTTACCGCTGCATACATTGTTGGTGGCTTAATTGGCCAAATTGATCATGCTACAGTAACAGAAGCTTATAGTAGTGGAAAAGTAACAGGAACTTCAAGTTATGTTGGAGGCCTAATTGGAAATGTCTCTTATAGTTACGTATATAATTCGTATGTATCTGGTGCTGCTTATTATAAAAGTGGATCATATTTTGGAAGCCTTATTGGACGTGCAGTATACTCAACTATTAAGAATGTATATTATGATATTAGTCAAGTATTGCAATCTCCACAAATAACGGGATATACCCTAGTTAATAATCCTGTTGGTGATTATTATGGTAGTTCAGGAACAGATGTTAGAGGCTTACAACATAGTGAAATGATAGGATCTTATGGAAATATAAATGATCTTAAATTTTCTGATAAGACAAAATGGAAGTTTATAGATAGCGATGGAACAAATGCTTTCTATCCTCAATTAAAATATTTTGCAAATGGAAATGCAAATCAAAAAACAGAATCGTATAATTCTGTAACAACTTATATGTTTAGTGGTTCTGGTACGAGTATTAAACCATATGAAATCAGAACATATCAAGATATGGATTACTTATCTTTATATGTTAGTTGTGGTAACAACACTAGCGGGTTATATTATCAAGTTGCAACTTCAACAATTAGTAATATTACCCTTGATTCCTCATATATCCCAATTGGTTCATTATCAAAACCTTTCAAAGGTCATTTTGATGGAAATGGTGTAAACTTTACAGTAAATATTAATGGAAATGATTATCAAGGTTTATTTGGATATGTTATAGATGGAAGTATTAAGAATTTATCAGTAACTGGAAGTATTACAGGAACTGATTATGTTGGTGGTGTTGCAGGATATTCTAATTCTTTAATTAGTGATGTCTATGTCAATGCGACTGTTAGCGGTACAAACCATGTCGGTGGCGTCATTGGTTATAGTGATAAAGAATGTTCAGTTTTATATTCAACAAATAGTTTAACCATAACAGGAACCAATTATGTTGGTGGTATTGTCGGTACAAATAATGGGGAAATAATTGAAGTTATTAACCATAGTATTGTATATGGTGTTAGCCAAGTAGGTGGGATAATTGGCCAAGAAACTGGTGGTTCAACACTAAGAAGCTATTATGATCTTGATGTCATTAGTAATGCATCAGGTTTTTTAGGTAAGGTAAAACCTAGTGCAGCGATTGGAAATAAAGCAAATACAGATACAATAAAAGGCATCGAAACAAAATATTTAACAGGACCATATACATTAGTTGATAATTATATTACCTTAACAGCTGGTAAATGGTATGCTCAAAATTCAACATTCAATAAAGGTGTTGTATCAGTTTATTATCCACAATTAGTTGCTTTCTCATCAAAGGCTTTACAAGATATAAAAACTAATTCATCTTTATCTGCCGTTAACACAACTCTTTTCTCAGCTGCAGGTACAGGTACTGAAGCTGATCCAATCATCATTAACAATGCTACAGATATGAAAATTATATCTGACATTGTTTATGCTGGTGATACACTTGTAAATGTTAATATTAAAGTCAAAGATGGTGTGATATCAATTGATATGACTGGTGTTTTCTATCGCCCAATTGGTTTTGATGGAAAAACATTTAATGGTACATTTGATGGTAATGGTGCAAACTTTATCTTAGATTTGAACTTTTCTTCAAATAATTATGTTGGTTTGTTTGGCTTCGTTACTAATGCCAACATCAAGAACTTTTCAACATCAGGATCAGTTTTGGGAAATATGTATGTTGCTGGACCAGTAGGTCAAGCAAATGGAAATTCCATTATTACTGGTGTTTATAATAGTGCTACTATAACTGGAAATCAGTATGTTGGTGGTGTTATTGGAGCATATACACCTACATCAACAGCTTATATTTTATCTAATTGTTACAATATTGGTAATATAACTGGAGGTCAATATGTTGGTGGTCTAGTTGGACATACTAATTCTGGTACTATAACTGATACTTATAGTATAGGAACTGTTATTGGAAATATAGGTTATATTGGTGGTTTAATCGGATATCCTTCTAGTAGTTATGTATATAATTCATATGTAGCCGGTGCAACTTACGCTAAGACTAATTCATATATTGGCAGTATTTTTGGACGTTCATATTATTCAACTAATAAGAATGTATACTATGATATTAGTAAAGTAATGCAATCACCACAAATTGCTGGATATACTCTAGTTAATAATCCAGTTAGTGAATATTATGGTGGTTCAGGCACTGATGTTATAGGATTACAACATAGTGAAATGGTTGGATCTTATGCAAATTTATATACATTTAACTTTGCGGATAAGACAAAATGGAAATTTACAGATAGCGATGGAACAAATGCTTTCTATCCTCAATTAAAATATTTTAGTAATGGAACCGAAATGCAAAAAGCTGATTCATATAATTCAGTAACAACTTATATGTTTAGTGGATATGGAATTAGTGATAAACCATATGAAATTAGAACATATCAGGACATGAATTATTTATCTTTATATGTTTTAAGTGGTAATAATACAAGTAATGTATATTACAAAGTGATTACAACAACTATTGGGAACATTGATCTTTCTTCAACATATGTTCCAATTGGTTCATTATTAAAACCTTTTAAAGGTCATTTTGATGGAAATGGTATGAACTTCACCGTTAATATTAGCGGAGGTAATTATCAAGGATTATTTGGTTATATCACAAATGGTAGTATAAAGAATCTATCTGTAACTGGAAGTATAACGGGTGTTGATTATGTTGGTGGTGTAGCTGGATACTCTAATTCTTTAATTAGTGATGTCTATGTCAATGCCATAGTTAGTGGAACAAATAACGTTGGTGGTATTGCTGGTTATAATGGTCAAGATTCACTAATTCAATATACGTACAATGTTAACACGGTTAGTGGAACAACTAATGTTGGTGGTATTGTTGGAGTAAATAATGGAATTATTGAAGAAGTTTATAACCGTGGAGTAGTACTAGGTAACTCTTTAGTTGGGGGAATTATTGGTAAGAATTTAGGAGCTATTGAAAATTCTTATTACGATAGAATGGTAATTGAAAATTTTGCATATAATGGCACAAAAACTAAAGCAATTAAAGCTTGTGGAGACACTGATGAAACTGAAAATGTTAAGGGCTTAAGTACAGAAGATTTAACTGGACCTAATTTAATTATTGATGGTTATATTATTTTTACCTCTGATAAGTGGACGTTAATTTCACCTTCAATGCCAAATGGAAAATTAACAATCTATTATCCACAATTAAAAATATTTGCAAGTCATGGATTAACCTTAATAAAAGAAAACTCAATAGTAAGTGTAAGTTCAAAGAGTTTATTAACAAGTGATGGTAGTGGTACTGAGGATGATCCTATTATCGTTAATAATGCAAATGATATCAAGACAATTGCTGATATTGTCAATGGTGGATTAAATATGGCTGGTATGTATATTAAAGTAGCCAATGGTGTAACCATTATTGACTTAACTAATATAAATTATCGTCCAATTGGTTTTGATGGGAAAACATTTAATGGTACATTCGATGGTAATGGTGTAAACTTTATTTTAGATTTATACTTTTCTTCAAATAATTATGTTGGTTTGTTTGGCTTCGTTACTAATGCCAACATCAAGAACTTTTCAACATCGGGATCAGTTTTGGGAAATATGTATGTTGCTGGACCAGTAGGTCAAGCAAATGGAAATTCCTTTATTACTGGTGTTTATAATAGTGCTACTATAACCGGAAATCAGTATGTTGGTGGTGTTGTTGGAGCATACACACCTACATCAACAACTTATATTTTATCAAATTGTTACAATATTGGTAATATAACTGGAAATCAATATGTTGGTGGTCTAGTTGGACATACCAATTCAGGTACTATAACTGATACTTATAGTATAGGAACTGTTATTGGAAGTGTAAGTTATATTGGTGGTTTAATCGGATATCCTTATAGTAGTTATGTATATAATTCATATGTAGCCGGTGCAACTTACTCTAAGACTAATTCATATATTGGCAGTATTTTTGGACGTTCATCTTATTCAACTAATAAGAATGTATACTATGATATTAGTAAAGTATTACAATCACCACAACTTGCCGGATATACTCTAGTTAATAATCCAGTTAGTGAATATTATGGTGGTTCAGGCACTGATGTTAAGGGATTACAACATAGTGAAATAATAGGATCTTATGGAAATATAAATGATCTTAAATTTTCTGATAAGACAAAATGGAAGTTTACAGATAGTAATGGAACAAATGCTTTCTATCCTCAATTAAAATATTTTAGTAATGGAACCGAAATGCAAAAAGCTGATTCATATAATTCAGTAACAACTTATATGTTTAGTGGATATGGAATTATTAATAATCCATATGAAATTAGAACATATCAAGACATGGATTATTTATCTTTATATGTTTTAAGTGGCAATAATACAAGTAATGTATATTACAAAGTGATTACAACAACTATTGGGAACATTGAACTATCTTCAACATATGTTCCAATTGGTTCATTATCAAAACCTTTTAAAGGTCATTTTGATGGAAATGGTATGAACTTCACCATTAATATTAGTGGAGGTAATTATCAAGGATTATTTGGTTATGTTACTGATGGTAGTATAAAGAATCTATCTGTAACTGGAAGTATAACGGGTGTTGATTATGTTGGTGGTGTAGCTGGATACTCTAATTCTTTAATTAGTGATGTCTATGTCAATGCCACAGTTAGTGGAACAAATAACGTTGGTGGTATTGCTGGTTATAATGGCCTAGACTCGATGATTCAATATACGTACAATGTTAACACGGTTAGTGGAACAACTAATGTTGGTGGTATTGTTGGTGTAAATAATGGAATTATTGAAGAAGTGTATAACCGTGGAATAGTACTAGGTAACTCTTTAGTCGGGGGAATTATTGGTAAGGAACAAGGTACGACACGTAACTCTTATTACGATAGAAACGTAATTGAAGATTTTGCATATAATGGCACAAAAACTAAAGCAGTTCAAGCTTGTGGAAACACAAATGAAACAACCAATGTTAGGGGAGTGGATACAGAAGATTTAACTGGACCAAACCTAATAATAGATGGCTATTTGAATTTTACCTCTGATAAGTGGACGCTAAAACCTTCAGTATTTACAAATGGTAAGTTCTATATCTACTATCCACAATTAACGATTTTTGCATCACATACTAATACCGTAATTAAGACTAAATCAGTAACTGATGTTACAACTAGAGGCCTTAACCAATCGGTTGGTAGTGGAACGGAAAATGATCCTTTACTAATAAGTTCTGAAAAAGATATGAAAGTCATTTCCGAAATCGTAAATAGTGGAACAAACTTAGCTAATGTTTATATTAAAGTAGCTGATGGTGTAACATTAATCGATTTACGAGGAATTAATTATCGTCCAATTGGTAAATCAACTGCTAAGTTTAGCGGATACTTTGATGGTAATTTTGCCCTCTTTATTGTCGATATTGATTTACCTAATGAAAGTTATGTTGGCTTATTCGGATATACAAATAATGCAATAATTAGTAATTTAGGCGTCACTGGTAACGTTGTCGGTTTAGACTATGTCGCTGGTGTTGTTGGTTATTCAGAAACTAGTGGTAGTATTAAAGCAGTATATAATAACGCTTCAATTACTGGTCGCAATTATGTTGGTGGCATCAGTGGCTATTATTATGGTTTAGCCGCTGCATATGGAATTAGTGAAAGTTACAATAGTGGAACTATTAATGGTAATCAATTTGTTGGTGGAATTGCCGGACAGTTTAATATTGGAACTTCATCAAATCTATTTAATACAGGAACTGTTATTGGTACATCATCTTATGTTGGCGGTATTGTTGGTAGATTTTATAGTACGACTATGAATTATGTATATAATGCTTCAGCAGTATACGCTGTTTCTTCAGCATCTAGTTATGTTGGTGGTATCGTTGGTGTTCGAGAATCGGGTACAATTAGTAATTCATATTATGATCAAACATTAATTGATACAAGTAACGCTGTTACTGGTACATGTAAACCTACTAAACCAGTTGGTAATGGTTATGTAGGAACAAATACTATTGCTTTGGATAAATACTATATGACCGGTAAAGGTGTAATTGGTCCTTCGCCAGAACAACTAAATTTTGACACTAATTACTGGAAATTAGAAAATGGCGATGGATTATATATATACTATCCTCAACTAAATATTTTTGTTGATAAGAGTGAAAAGGTGAGAACTGATTCGAAAGATGCAGTTAAAACCATGGCCTTTTATGGTAGTGGTACTTTATTATCCCCATATATAATTCACTATGAAAGAGATTTAAACACTTTAAGTGATATTGTAAGTAATGGGCATGATTTATACGGATTATATTTTAAAGTTCGCGACTTATCATTAACTGATTCAATATATTCATTTATATTGTTATCATCTTTCAAACCAATTGGAAACGCTTTAACTCCATTTAGAGGTAATTTTGATGGTAATGGTGCTGAATTCGTTCTTAATCTAAATGGTGATGATTATCAAGGATTATTTGGTTATGTTAGTGATGGAACTATTAAAAACTTTTCAGTAACTGGTATAATTACCGGCGCTAATTATGTTGGGGCTATTGCTGGTTATTCTAATTCACAAATTCTTGATGTATATTCTTCAGTAACCATAATAGGTTACGATTTTGTTGGTGGAATTGTTGGTTACAATGAAGAAAATGCTAAGTTATCATATGCATATAATCTTGGAACCATTAAAGGATATAACAATGTCGGTGGAATAAGTGGTAAAAATTTAGGTACGATTGAGGAAACATATAATCGTGGTTTTGTATATGGAATTAGTTTAGTTGGTGGTATTATTGGTAATGAAGAAACTGGTACATCGTTAAATTCATATTATGATAATATGGCGATTACAAAAGCGAATACAGAATATGGATTAATTAAACCAAGTAGTGCTTATGGAAATAAAGATGATTCAACTACAGTTAAAGGACTTGATAAAGAGAATTTAACTGGAAGTGATGTTATTAATAAAGGTTATGTTGATTTTAATAGTAGTAAATGGGAAGTTAGAGGATATGAAGTTGTTAATGGTAATTTAGTAACTTACTATCTTCAATTAAAAACATTCGCAAAGAATGTAAATCAAAATATTATAGCTAAATCATTAGCTAGTGTTGTTACTTCAAAATTTAGCGATGGAACTGGAACTTCAATTAACCCATATATTATTGTTAATGCTAAAGAAATGAAGATGTTATCTGATCTTGTTGTTAGTGGTCATCCATTCAGTGGTAAATACTTTAAGATTAAAGATGGCATTACAGTTATAGACTTAAGCGATCCAGATTTGAACTATTTACCAATTGGTCGTTTAAACTATCCATTCAGTGGTTGCTTTGATGGTAATAATGTTGTATTCAACCTTAACTTAGTTGGTATAAACTCTGATTACTTTGGTTTATTTGGTAATTTAACTAATGCAACGATTAAAAATTTAACGGTAACTGGTGTTGTTACTGGTCGAAATAGAGTCGGTGGAATTGTTGGTTCAGCTGAAAATAATGTATTATTAATAAATGTAATTAATAAAGCTGAAGTAACAGGTGTAAGTTATGTTGGTGGTATTGCTGGTCAATTGACAAATGCCTCAACTATTCAAAAATCATATAACAATGGAAATGTTACCGGTACATCTCAATATACTGGTGGTATTGTTGGTGCCAATTTAGCAGGATATGCAAAGAGTTTCATTAATGAATGTTATAACTTTGCTAATATTACGGGTAATGATCGAACTGGTGGAATTATTGGCGCGGCTTCAACAATTGAGATTAAAGATGTTTATAGCCGTGGAATAATTAAAGGTTCAATCTATACTGGTGGTATTATTGGTTATGCTGGCCTTAGTCGTAATACAACAACTTTAGATACATCCTATTCAGCATGTCAGGTATATGGCAAAAGCTATCTTGGTGGAATAATTGGATATACAGAAATTAGTACTGCATTAGCTAATAATAGTTTCTATGATGTTTCTTTAAATGATATTAGTCTTGTTGCTAGTGGTTATACTGTTCCTAGTGGAGCAATTGGAACTGTTGATACGGAAACGGTAAAAAAACTTGAACGTAGCGATATTGTTGGAATCCAGGCCCTTAATGATAGTTTAATGATGTTTGACAAGCGAATTTGGGTAGCTCTTGAATCAAATGGTGAATTTAGTTATTATCCACAATTAATATTCTTTGCTAATAATACGGCAGCAATTAGTGCTGATTCATTATTATCAGTTAAAATAAGTGGACTTGCTGGTAGTGGTACTGAAGACGATCCATATTTAATTAAAACTAAATATGATATGTACACTTTAAGTCTTTATATTAGTAAAGGTTATGATACAACGGGTTTGTATTATGCTGTCTTTAATAAATTAGGAGTTATTGACCTTTCTGAATCTAGTTTAGGCTTTACTCCAATCGGTAGTTTAGAAAATCCATTCAATGGATATTTCAATGGTAATTATGTCAACTTCATTATTAATATTAATGGTGGGGAGTTAGCTGGCTTATTTGGCTATGTTGGTCAATATGGCGTTATTCATTGTTTATCTGTAAGTGGTAATGTTAGTGCTGAGAATAATGTTGGTAGTATAGCCGGTATAAACTATGGTAAAATTACTGAAGTTTATTCAACAGCAACTGTTAATGGCCATGATTATGTCGGTGGTTTAGTTGGTAGAAACTATGGTGAAGTTTCATATGCTTACTATATTGCTGAAAAGATTAAGGCTAATAATTATGTTGGTGGTATCGTTGGTGAAAACCAAAAAGATATTTATGATGTTTATGCGGCTGTAGTAGTCGATGGTAATAAATACATAGGTGGAGTTGTTGGTAATAATAGTGGAAATGTTGATTACGCATATTACAATAAAGATGTAAATGAGTTATGTGAAAGTATTGATAACTCAATTCCAACAACCGCTGTTGGTGGCACTAGAGATATTCAATATGTTCGTGGTTTAATAGCAGATGATATGGTTACAAATGCTAATACATTACTACGTTTTGATACTAATTGGATATATACAAACACTAGCGGTTTATATGCATATTACTTACAAATAGCTGGTTTCTATAATAGTACTAATACAGTTATCAAGGCTGCATCACTTGAATCAGTTAAAAAAGTAATTTTTGCAGTTGGTAAAGGAACCCAAAATGATCCATTTATTATTCGTAATGCTCAAGATATGGTTAACTTTGCCAATATTGTTGCTAGTAAGTATAGTTTCCAAAATCAATACTTGAAGGTTTTAGGTGGTATAGGCGTAATTGATTTAACCGATCCTAATTTAGGTTTTAAACCAATTGGTTTATACAATACAACATCACCTGCAAGTTCATATGGATTCAGTGGTAACTTTAATGGTAGTAATGTTACATTTATTCTTAATTTTGATATGCCAAATTCTAATTCAGTTGGTCTGTTCTCTTATTTAGGAGCTGGAGCTTATATTCATGACTTCCAAGTATGTGGAATTGTAAAAGGATTAGATTATGTTGGTTCAGTTGTTGGTTATGCAACTGATGCAACAATTGAAAATGTTTATAATGTTGGTGGAACTATTAACATTAATGGCACAAGTACTGATTCAATAGTCAATGGTCGAGATTATGTTGGTGGTTTAGTAGGTAAATCTACTAAAACAAAGATCATCAATTGTTACAACCTTGCCAATGTTAAAGGTACTAGAAATAGCGTTGGTGGAATAAGTGGAAATTCCACTCAATCAACATTTGAAAATGTTTATAACTTTGGAGAAATCTCTGGAGTTAGCAACATTGGTGGAATTATTGGTTACGCTGATAATACTAATGTATACCATGCTTACAATCGTAATAGTATTGTTGGAAGTGGCAACTATGTTGGTGGTATTATTGGTCGTTTAAATATTGGTGTCTTAGAAGATAGTTATAGTGCATCAATTGTTCGTGGTAGTAATATTAATGATGTCGGTGGTGTGGTTGGATATGTTAGTGGTACAAATGTCCAAACTAACGTTTACTATGATTTATCAATTATTGAAGCAGACCAAACTAATTTAGGAATTAATCCAATTCGTTCAGTTGGTAATAAATTGGACGATTGGGAAAAAGAGACCCTTTTAGGTGTTGAAAAAGATAAACTTACAGGTTCTAATAATTTAAATGTTAAGTTAGATAGTAATTATTGGGTATTTGTTGAAAACATTGGTCTTGATGCATATTATCCACAATTAAAGGTTTTTTCAACAAACAAAATTGAAAATGTTAATACTGATTCATTTAATTCCGTAAAATCTTATATCTTTGCTGGAGAAGGATTAGTAGATTCTCCTTATATCGTTGTTAATGAATATGATATGAAGATACTATCGGATTTAGTAGCAAGTGGTAATGACCTAAAAGGTGTTTATTTCAAAGTTCGAAATAATGCTGTTAACTTTGATTTGTCGCAAGCTAGCTTAAATTTCCAACCAATTGGAAATGAATTCTTTGTCTTCAATGGTGATTTTGATGGTAATGGTGTTAATTTTAATATTAATTTTACAGATAATGAAAAATCATATATTGGTCTTTTTGGTAATTTAGGTACAAGCGCTAATGTATATCAATTTTCAGTTTCTGGATCAATTGTTGGTAATAACTACATAGGTGGTATAGCTGGGTATAATCAAGGAACAATTAATACCGTATATTCAACTGCCGATGTTCAAGGAAGAAACTATGTGGGTGGCTTAGTTGGTTATAATACTAATAGTATTACTTATGCCTATATCATTGGTGATGTAACTGGAACTTCATATGTAGGTGGTATAGCTGGATACCATACTGGTATTGTCGATAATATTTATGTCGTATCAGTTGTATGTGCTGACTCTCGTGTTGGCGCCCTTCTTGGTTATAAAGGAAGCGAAGCAACTATTACTAATTCATATTATAATATCGATATTATTGATAATGCTCTTTATGATGGAAGTGGAAGAAATGTTGCTAGCGAAGCTATAGGTGATGTTGTCGGAAGTTTCTTAATTTATGGTCTTGAACATGTGAAAATGGCTTCAGGTAATATTACTGATGTCAATATAGGTTTGGTTTTAAATATAGATAAGTTTAAAGGAACAGTTCCATTTGGATATTATTCTTATTATCCAGAACTAAGTTATTTTGCAAATAATACTGTTTCCGGTATTAAACTTGCATCTAAAAAATCAGTAACAGTTGGTCGTTTTAATGATGGAACTGGTACTAAAGATGATCCATATATCATTCGTAATGCTTATGATATGAAGGCTATTTCAGATTTATCAATTGCCCGTGAAACGCTTCTTGGTAAGTACTTTAAAGTTGCTAATGGAGTATCACAAATTGATTTATCAGATGTTAGTCTAGGATATGTTCCAATCGGAAATGAATCATACGTCTTCAATGGACATTTTGATGGTAATGGCGCTAACTTTATATTGTATCAAGTTGATACCAATGTTTATTACAAAGGATTATTTGGATTTGTTGGTCAATATGGTGTTGTTTGCAATTTGAGTGTATCCGGAGAAGTTTCTGCTTTAAGATTTGCTGGGGGAATTGCTGGTAGGTCTAAAGGTTTAATTGAAAATGTTTATAATACAGCTACTGTTTATGCTAAAGATTATTATGCTGGGGGAATTGTTGGCTATAATGAAGGCATTATTCGCAATACCTTTAATACTGGAGAAATCTCTGTTACAACATATGATCAAGCTGGTGGTATCGTTGGCCAAAATGCTCGTAATTCTACAATCGAAAATAGTTACAATGTTGCTTCGATAAATGCAAGAAACTATGCTGGTGGAGTTGTTGGTTATAATCAAGGGTTAATTAAAAATGTTTATAATACAGGATTAGTTAATCTAAGAGCAGCTGGTAGTGTAGGTGGCGTAATTGGCTATAATACTAGCTATGGTACAATCTTTAATGCCTATTATGATATTAATAAGAATCAAGCGTCAAGTAGTACTTATAAACCTTCTCGAGCTGTTGGTAATTTAATTGATTCTGATACTGTATGTGGTGTTTATACTTCACAAATCAGTGGAGTCAATTTATATAAAGTCATTTTTGATTCGGGTGTATTTACATTACGAGCAAGTGATGGATATAAAACTTACTATCCACAATTACCTTACTTTGCTAATAGTACAAATATAACTTCCAGAAATATTTCAAGAACATCAGTTACAACGAATATATTTACAGGGAGTGGTAGTGCTGATGATCCTTATTTAATCTATAATGAATCTGATATTGTTGCTATCGCTATTCTTACATTGCAAGGGGCACAAACTAATGGCGTATATTTTAGAGTATATTCAGATTTAGGAATTGAATTTAGACTTGATGATAATAGGTTAGCATTTAGACCAATTGGATCAAATCTTAATCCATTTGAAGGATATTTAGAAGGTAACAATGCGAATATATATCTTGATGTTAATAATGCAGAATATACTGGATTATTTGGATATATTGGTCCAACTGGAATCGTATGTAACTTAAATTTATATGGTTATGTTACTGGAGAAAAATATGTTGGTGGACTTACGGGATATAATAGTGGTGAAGTTTACAATATTCATTCTGAAGTAAATGTCACTGGTAATTCCCAAGTTGGTGGTTTGATTGGTAAAAATATTTCAAATATTGAGAATTCTGAATTTGCTGGATTAGTTAATGGAACTATTAGTTACATTGGAGGACTAGTCGGAACAAATTCTGGATCAATAAAGAATTCCTATAATGTTGGCTCAATAAATAGTAGTGGACAATATACAGGTGGACTAGTTGGTCTTAATGCTAGTGGAAGTCAAATTGAGTATGCCTTTAACTTTGGTGGCATTACAGTAAGTCAAGAATACACAGGTGGAATCGCCGGTAAAAATGAAGGAAGTATCAAATATGCGTATAATACCGCAGGAATCATTTCTTCAAGTTCTTATGTTGGTGGAATAACTTCAATTAATACTGGTGATATTAGAGAAGTATATCATGCTGGTGTCGTTCGTGGCTTATCAAATGTTAGCGGTATTTCCTCAAGTAATTCTGGAAATATTGTAAATGCATATTATGATAAGACTATTACTGATAATACTCAATATGCTTTAGGTGAACAAAAAGTTACTAGTGCTATTTATGGAATAGCTGATATTAATAACGTTAAAGGATTATCACTTAGTGAGATGACCGGCACTAAAGCTATAGGCCTAGATGAAAAACAAATGAATTTTACTACTTCACTATGGACGATGCAAAATAACATCGATTTTACGCATTATTATCCAGAATTAAATGCCTTTAATAATAGTGAAAAAGCATATACTAGAGAAAAATCAAAGACTTCAATTACAATTTGTGATTTTGAGGGAACTGGTAAAATTGATGATCCATTTATTATCTACGATGGATATGATATGAAAAAGATTGCTGAATATGTCGGTTATGGCGATGCTACTGGTAATTCTAATATGTTTACCGGTAAATACTTCAAAGTAGCTGCTGGGGTTGTCGTTATTGATTTATCGTACAGTGGTTTAGGTTATACACCAATCGGAACTTCATTTGCTAATTTTGATGGAATTATTGATGGCAATAATGCTAACTTTGTTGTGAATCTAAATAGTAGTAGTGCTGATTATCAAGGTATTTTTCATACAATTGGACCAAATGCTAAGATCAGTAATTTAGTTATTTCTGGATCAGTTATTGGTAAGAGTTATGTTGGTGGACTTGCTGGTCGAAACCTTGGTACTGTTAATAATGTAATTAATAATGCTAATATTAAGAGTAATGAGGGTAATCACATTGGTGGAATCGTTGGATTTAATGAAGGCACTATTCAGAATTCAAGTAATAATGGAACTCTTAATATGGGTGGAACCTATGCTGGTGGTATTACTGGTGAAAATACTGGTACTATTGAATACTCTTATAATAAAGGAGAAATTACAGGTAAAACAAGTATTGGTGGAATTTCTGGAAAGAATTACCATGTTATAAAATACTCTTATAATACTGGTAATGTTAGTGCTAGTGATCAAGCTGGTGGTATTGCTGGTGAAAATAGTTATTACATTATGCAATGCTTCAACACAGGTAATATTACTGTTTCAAAGAGTATTGCTGGTGGTATTAGTGGTTCACAAATATCAAAGAAAGGATATACTGCAGAGATTTTATCGAGTTACAATACTGGAAAGATTCGTTCAAAAGGAACGATATCTGGTGGTATCTTAGGTCACATGACAGATGGGTTAGTAACCGATACATATAATACTGGTAGTGTTACCGGTCTTCAATCACTTGGAACAATTGTTGGTATTAGTATTGGTGGAACAGTTGAACGTAGTTATTATGACATCAATCAACTTAACAATTTTAATCCTGGTGACGCTTCAAAACCTCTTAATGCAATCAGTAACAAACCAGAAACTTCAAGCGTTAAAGGCTTGTATCATGGTTACATGATTGGCTTATATAGTATTGGTGAAAATCAATATCAGATGAATTATGCATACCCAACCGCATTTATAGCTACATCATCATATGACCAGTGGTCATTCTATCCACAGATTAGAGCCTTTGCAAGTAGTGCTAATTCAACAATTCGAAATGATTCATTAGAATCAGTTCGAAGTATATCATTCTATGTTGGTGAGGGAACAAAATCTGATCCATATATTATCTATAATAATAGTGATATCATAACGCTTGCTGAAACTGTCAATACAGGTAATAAATATAGTGGTGTCTACTTCAAAGTAGATAACAGTGTTAGTCAATTTGATTTCTCAACTGCTAATTCTTTTATTAGTATTGGTAATGAAATCAATTCATTTGATGGATATTTTGATGGTAATGGTGTTGATTTTAATATTAAAGTGACAAAAGCCCTAGATTATAGTGCCATCTTTGGTCATATTGGAAAAACAGGAGTGGTTAAGAACTTCTCAGTTTCTGGATCAATTGTTGGTGGTAATTATACTGGTGGAGTTGCTGGTATTAACAAAGGAACTATTGAAAATGTCTATAATCAAGCAACAATAAGTGGTTATAACAACACTGGTGGTATTGCAGGTGCAAACCTTGGTACAATTAGTGATGCATATAACCGTGGTCAAATAACGGGATATCAATATACTGGTGGTATTAGTGGTTATGTTAGTGGAAATATAACAAATACATATAATATTGGAATCATTTATGGTCGTAAAGATGTTGGTGCCCTTGTAGGATTCTTATATTCTGGATTAGTAAGTTATTCATACTACGATTCAAGAATTCTTAGTGCTTATCGTTCTATAGGAGTTAATATAAAACCTGATCGAGCTGTAAGTAATTCGGTAGATAGTGAAACTACATTTTCTCTAGATAAGAATTTTATGATTGGTGTAGGTGCGTTAGGCACAAATCTTACCCAAATGAATTTCACTTCAAATGCTTGGACTGATGAACAAAATATTGATGGTTATTTTAATTATCCACAATTGAGGACTTTCTCAATGGTTAATGCTAATACCGGAAGAAGTAGCGAGTATCCTGAAGTAATTAGAATGATTCAGGATTTATCAAAACAATCGACATTAACAACAATATACACAATTACGTATAACTATAATGGCGCAACTGGTAATGCTTTAGTCGAAGAAAGTTATGTAATAAGTGGTGAACATTATAAGTTAAATGTTCCTACTAAACTTGGCTTTGAGTTTATAGGTTGGTATTACCGTAATGCAAGTGGTAAGTTATTACAATATACTGATAATAATGGTATTAGTATTAACGTCTTTACACTTGATGATGATGTTGAACTTGAAGCTCAATGGAAAATATCTGAACATATGGTTTACTTTGTTGATGGTAATGGTAAATATATTGATAGTGTAAGTGTATGGCATGGTGATTTAGTTAAGGAAACAACGTTAATTCCTGAAAAAAATCCAAGTTATGCTAAAGTATATTTCTTTGATGCATGGGATTTTGACTTTACACAACCAATATTAAATACAACGATTATTAAAGCTAAATATATAGAGTATGATAGATATTATACCCTTACTTATGAAAATGGCGATGGTCAGTTCTTTAAAGAAGATAAAGTGGAATATGGGCATAAAGCTACTCCAATAATAGATATTCCTACACAAAGACCTTATGGCGAAAATGCTTATAAGTTTACAGGTTGGGTTTTTGATTTTGAAACCGAAATCTATCAAAACTATGTTATCAAACCTTCCTTCACGGTAGTACCTCGTTATTATAAAGTTACCTTTGTTAATTACGATTACACAGAATTAAAGGTGACTGAAGGTGTTGAATATTTATCTGCTGCTATTGAGCCAATTAATAAGCCAACGAGAGAATCAACTGCAAGTACGGTTTATATATTTAAAGGTTGGGATAAAGATTATACGCAAATTAAAGAAGATACAATTTTTGTTGCTCAATATGAAGAAATAGTAAGAGAGTATACGTTGACATACTTAGATGGTAATAATAAAGTATTCTATACAATTAAATTACCATATATGAGTAACATTCCAGAGCCTCCAAACAATCCTACTAAGTATTCAAAAGATAATGATGCTTATAAATTTACTTCTTGGGATAATTTGAATGCCCTTGTTACAGGGGATATGACAATTACATCTTCATTTGAAAGAATTGACAGATATTATGATGTTATCTTCATGGATGGTGATGGCAGCGAATTAGAAAGAGTAAAAGGAGAATATTTGTTATCTCCTGGGTCTCCAACTAAAACTCCTACAAAAGAGCCTTCAGGCATGTACGCATATGATTTTGCTGGTTGGTATCTTAATGATATAGAATTTGATGTTAATGAGGATATTGTTACTGGTGAAATTATTTTAACCCCTAAATTTATTCAAAAATTAAGAACTGTTACAGTTACTTTCTATGATGGTAATGGTAAAGTATTTGATCGTCAAACAATTTACTATGGATATGATGCGACAACCCCAGTTGGTAAACCAACAAAGGATCCGCTAATCGATCTTAAAGACGAAAGTAAGAGTCGTGCATACAAGTTCATTGGTTGGCTTGGTGATTATAAAGCTGTAAAAGATGACCTTGAAATTCAAGCTAATTTTGAGGAAGTTAAGTATTATTACATTGTTACTTTCTATGGATATGACCTTAATGTTCCAATTTTATCAAAGAAAGTTACTTATGGTGAATGTCTAGAATTACCTACTGCACCTTATAAACCACATACAAACGTTGCATATCAATATAACTTTGTTAAATGGGATAAGGATGTAAATTATGTAGAAGCAGATATGGATGTCTATGCAATATATCAAGAGGATATTCGCAAGTATACAGTTACCTTTATAAATGGCGATGAAACTACTTATCAAATTGTAAATTATGGTGGAAATGCAGCTTCGCCAGTTGGATATAAGACTAATACACCAAAGATTACTTACACATTTGATTATTGGGATGGATCGTTCTTAAATGTAACATCAGATGTAACCGTAACAGCTGTCTTTATCGAAACATATAACTATTTTACAGTTAAATTTATTGATGGATATGACCATGTGATTGATACACAAGATGTTGGAAGAGGCGAAAATGCAGTTGCCCCTAATATTACTCCGACTAAAGAACCTGAAGATTTATATGTTTATGTTTTTATTGGTTGGGATAAGAGTTTTGTGGATGTTGAATCAGATTTAACGGTTAATGCTGTATTTAAAAAAGTTGATAGATATTATACTGTTACATTCTTGAACTGGAATAATAATATTATTTCAAGTAAATCTGTTGAGTATGGTACCAGTGCAGTTGCTCCAGATAATCCTAGTAAGGAAAGTACAGTTCAATATGATTATGTATTTGCTGGGTGGGATACTGATTATTCTTGTGTTACTCGTAACATAAATGTAAATGCTTTATTTAAAGAAAAATTAAGAGAATATGAAGTTATCTTTATTGATGGTGATGGTTTTATAATGACTCGTCAAAATGTTGGTTATGGACAATCAGCAATTGCACCTTTAAATCCAACAAAGACACCAAGTAAATTATATTACTTTATTTTCACAAATTGGGATATTCAATTCTCAAAGGTTGAAAGTAATTTATCTGTTAAAGCTCAATTCGTGCCTGTTGACAGATACTATACAATTGAGTTTGTTGATAGCGAAACGGGTGAAAAATTAGATAGTCAAACTATCGAATACGGATATGATGCAAGTGATCCGATTAAGTCATTGTCATATGATAAAGTTGTCAAGGTTCAAGAAGATACTACGAAAGTTAATGTTATTGTCGGATGGAAAAATGAATATGGAGAACCTGCAAATTTAAAAGATATTAAGAGTAATTTTACCGTATATTCTGTAAAAGAAGTAAGGGATCGATACTATAATGTAAACTTCTATCTAGATGAAGAATTAACTGAAAAGTTATGTTCAACCCAGATAGTTGAATATGGTAAAAGCGCAACTGCTCCAAGTAATCCAACTAAAGAAGCCGATGAAAATTATCGATATGAATTTAGTGGCTGGAGCAAAGAGTATGATTATATTACAGAAAGTATTGATATTTACGCAGATTATACAAAGACAAATACAACCTTTATAGTTAAATTCTTAGATGGTGATGGGAAAGTATTTACAACTCAGACAGTAAAATATGGACAAAATGCGATAATTCCAAGTGGTATACCAACTAAGTCATCTTCAGGTGGTTACAGTTACGAATTTGTGCGCTGGGTTACTCCTTTAACTAATATTAGGGAAGACCTAACCATTTATCCAGAATTTACTGAATCAGTCCTTAAATATATTGTTAGATTTGTTGACGAGTTTGGTCAATTACTTGCCCCTCAACAAACAGTAAAATATGGTGAGGATGCAATACTACCAGTTGTGGATGTACCTGAATCAACTATTGATACTGAATATATTGTGACTTGGAGTCAAGATTATAGAAATGTTAAGACAAATATGCAAATTAAGCTCATAATTGAAGCAGTACCAAGAGTATATACTTACACTTATTACGATGCTGTTGGAAATATTATTAAACAAGTTGATGCACCTTACGGTTCAACAATCATTCCTCCAGTTAATCCAACCAAAGAAATGACTGAAAAATATGTGTATACATTTGTTGGCTGGATTTCAAGTAATAGTCTAGTAACAAGCATCCTAACCGATAATGTTGAATATACACCATATTATTCATCTGCTTTAAGAAAGTATACAGTTAGATATTTAGATGGTGATGGTACGGTTATTGATTCATACTCAGTTGAATATGGAAGTTCAACTATTGTTTCAAGTAAGGTTCCAGTAAAGACTGAAAATAAACAATACTATTACACATTTAGATCATGGGATAATATTCCTACTAATGTGTACAGTGATATTGATATTCGTCCACTCTTTAATCAATTCTTGCAAACTTATACAGTTGAATTTAGAGATGAAACTGGTAACCATATTCTAAAGACTCAATTAGTTGAATATGGAACAGGTGCAACTGAACCTGCATCGGAAATTGTCGATAAATATAAACCTGTAAATACAGAAAAATACGATTATATTTTTACTGCATGGAGTCGTCCATTTGGCAATGTGACTGAGGATATGACTGGTGATAATGCAATTCGTGCTCAATATATTGCGGTTGTTAAGAGTTATACATATACATTCTATGATGACGATCATATAACGATATTGAAGCAAGAAAAAGTATTATATGAATCAACAATTATACCACCAGATATACCAGTAAAACCTTCTACAAATGATGCTCAATATGAATTTGCTGGTTGGGACAAGATTGTTGCTGATGTTATAACTTGTGATGTTGAATATTATGCAACATACAGAACTATTCCAAAGACATATACCGTTGTATTCTTTAATGGTAATGGTGTAGCTTATGATGCTCAATCAGTCATTCATGGACAAAGTGCTAAATCCCCAGAAAAACTACCTACAAAAGCATATGATAACATGTATGAATATGTGTTTAGTGGTTGGGATCAAGACTTTAGTAGCGTAGTCGACAATATGAATATTTATCCTAAATTTACACAACAACTTAGAACATTTGAAGTAACCTTCGTATTCTACAATGGCGATATAGAAGTGGTAAAAGTAAAGTATGGAGAAAGAGCTAAAATTGAACATCCAGACAGACCAGGATATTACTTCTTAAGATGGTCTGAAGATATTACTTCGGTAACGAAGGATATGACTGTTCGACCTGTATATGCTCCAAAAGAATATAAAATCACATTCTATAAAGGCTATGATGATAGTAGTGTTGCGGAAATGACTCCAGTGATTGTTGAGTATGATTCATTAGTAACCCTTCCTGAGAATACATATATAAGAAAAGGATATATATTCAGAGGATGGAAGATAAGCCAAGATGGTGATATTGTATTAAGTGATCAAGAGAGCTTTACAATGCAATATCAAAATGTAACATTAATTGCGGACTGGTTAACAATAACTTATGACATTGAATATTTCTTATTCGGTGGACAAGCAAATAATATTGCAAATTATACAATCGAAACATCGTTTGTACTTGGTGAAGCAACTAAAGAAAATTATAAATTCAATGGTTGGTATTATCGTGTTGTTGGTAGTGAAGAAGAAATAAATATAAGATACAAAAGTCCTAACACAAAAAACTTAGGTATATTAAGAACATCCGCCCTTACAACAAGTAGCAATGAAGAATTACCAGATGATATATTACCTATTAGTGAAATTCAACAAGGTATGATAGGTAATTTGGAACTATATGCTACGTATGTTTATGATGGTTATATTAAATTAGTAGATAACCCTGGACTTCTTTATATGGGTACAGCTGTAATTGGAACTAATACAGCAACAATTACTAATTTAAATAATGTAAGAGAATCAGTTGGTAGTGATGAAAATCCAGTATACTTATTCAATGTATATTTGGGACAGACTATCGGAGAACTTAAAGAAAAGTTTATAAATAAGGATCTTCAATTCTATGATAAGAATGGAAAACTCTTAACAGATAGTGATGTTGTTAGGAACAATATGAAGATTAAACTATTAAATAATGGAGAAGTGAAAGATATGATAACCGTAATATTAAAAGCAGACATAAATGGCGATGGAAAAATTAGTGTATTAGACTTAAGTTTAATTTCTAATTTCTTATATGCCAAAGGAGCATTAGATGATAGGATGAAACTTGCTTCTTTATTAAATAGCGATTCAAAAATTAGCGTATTAGATTTGAGCTTGCTAAGCAATCATTTATATACTAGCCAAAAAATTACCTGGGAGAAATAATAAGAGAGAAAATGAAAACAAATAAAAAACATATCAAAAGGATTTTAAATGCATTATTTTCTGTTACATTTATTTTCCTGTTAATTATTACTAAAGGACTTAGTGTTGAAGCAACTCCCACAAATGATTCACCAAGTTTAAAAATAAAGTTATATGAAACAAATTCTGGTAATAAAAGTTTTACGGTAGAAGAGTTTAAAGACTTGTATACAAACAATGGTGAATATTTTAGTTTAGCCTTAGATATTGAAGCAACTAGTGCCGATGTTGAGATAGGTGTAATAACACTAAACCTAGATTTTGATGATACACTTTTTGAATTAAATTCAACTATTATATCAGCTAAAACAGGAAGTGGCATAAACATAAAAGATATATGGGTTTTTAATAAAGAAACTGAAAGCCCTAAAAAAATCAGTGGAATTTCTAATAGTTCTAAAACAGGTAATGCTTTTGAAACATTTAAAGCAGGCGTAACGCAAACAGTTGTTACTAATATTTATTTTACTTTAGTTAGTGGTAAGACTTTAGATGATATTTCCGAAAGTGCTTCTTTAAATTTTGGTCTTGAATCATATGAAATATGTTTGGATGGAGATAATGTTTATAACAACACAAACATAACTACAGAAACAACAACCGTTGGTGAAGTTTCTGCAGAGCCTAACCCAGCTTTAAAATCAATTAATGTCTTAGGTGGTGCTACAGGCCAAATAGTTCTTGATGATATGACCCAATTTAGTGGAGAATATAAAGCTAGTATTGCTTTATCTTATAGAGATAGTAAAGTACCTCTAAATATTTCCTATGAAACCATGGAAACATCAGGTGTTAGTGTATCAATAACGGGGAATGAAGCGACTGCTTCTGTACCATTTACAAGTGTTAGTCCACGTAGTGAAATAACTATTTCTGTAACTCATGGTGGAGAAACGCGAAATTATATATTAGTAGTTAATTCAGTTGAGGCAGCCAGCACAGCTAATGTGCTGGCCGGCCTTTCCACTTACTATTCAACTGGTAGTAATTTAATAACTAGCTTTGATGGAAATACGCTTAATTATACAGTTGATGTTCCGAATTCACAATCAAGTGTTACAATTGAAGCTTTAATTCCTACATCATATAAAGCAACGGTTATAATAAATGGCACAACTCCAACTAAAACAATAAGTGGGGACAATGATAAGTACTCTCTTAATATTGCTGGTTTAGTTGAAGGCGATGAAAAGACGGTTAGTATTGAAGTGACTGCTGAAGATGGTACATCTATAAAAACTTATCATGTAACAATTAGAAGAGCAAATAAATCTAGTGATACTGCCTTAAGCAGTTTAATAGTAAAAGTAGTTGGTCAAACCAATATTACTGGAGTTATTAATGATAGCAATATCAGTGCATTAATTCCTGAATATAGTAGTGATAGTATTAATTTCTATTTTGAAATTTATGCACCATCTACGGCTAAAAGTATAAGATATAAAATTGATGATGGTGGATGGATAACTAGAGTACCTAGTAATGGAAAAGCAGTTTCAGAATCTATAACATCATTTCCTAGAGGTACTGAGTCAACAATTATAATTGAAGTAATTGCTGAAAATGGTACTTCAACTCGTCAATATGAGTTTACTTTGGCACGTGAAAAATCAAGTAACACTCAAATAGATGGTGTTAATGTAAAGCAAGGAACAGATACTACAGCTGCTACAAGAAATGGAACTGTCTTTACCTATGTATCAAGTGGTACTGGTAATTTTGAAATATTGCCAGTTATACCTAGTACTGAAAGCTCTACATATATAATTAGAAAAGGAAGTAATACTGGTATAGTTGTAACTGGTTTAATTTCTTATTCTAGTTTAAGCCTAGGCGATAATTACTATTATATTATTGTTACGGCTGCAAATGGCTCATCTACTGCTGAATACTCAGTTAATCTCTATAAAAGATCAGTTGATAATAGTTTAGAATCATATGATTTATATGACGCAAGTAATACTACCATTATTTCTGATAATTGGATTCTTGAAGGTGCTGTATATAAAAATACTTTTGATTGGTATAAAGAATCACCAAAAATTAGTGTTTTAATTCAAACATCTGATAAATCCGTAATTACTTTATCATCTGGTGTGACCTTTACATATGAAAATAGTTTAAAGAATCAAGTATCAGTAACACATACTTTTAGTGGAACAAAAGAAGAATCATTTTCATTTACTATCACAGTAACAGCTGAAGATACAACCAATATTAAAACATATAATTTTACGATTATTCAAAAAGCAGCTGATACAGAAGCAAGATTAAAATCAATAACTATTCAAGGTATTCCTGTTGATTCCTTTGATCCTGACATATATTATTATAATACCCCAGTTGTTATTGGTAGATCTTTTACTAATGCTCAAATAATAGCTACGAAACATGATGACTCAAATGGACAGGTTACAATAACTTATAATGGTAATGCATCTAGTTTAATTCCAATTACGGCTCCAGGTGATGTTATTAGTGTAAGAATTGAGGTAACCCCACAAAGTGGAACAGCTGACAAAAAAACATATTACATTAAAATTGTTGCTGGTGATAATAACAATGAAATAACAAATATCACTTTTTCGGGAATTGACTTTTCATATGATCCTTCTGTAAAGTCATATACAATTACATCTCCAGCTTCTGTTGCTAATACGGTTATGACAGTTATTACCCCTGGTGATTATCGTTCAAAAGTATACATTAAGTTAAATACAGAGGATCCAGTTCAAATAAAAGAAAAAACTATTTCCTTAACGCCACAAATAGAGGCAACAATTCAAGTATATGTTATTAGTGAAAGTGGTGATAAGAGTGATACATATGTTATTAAAATAACTAGATCTCAACCAAAAACTGATAAACTATTAGATACTTTAGTTGTAAACCTTGATGGAAATCCACAGACACTAATTCCTATTTCTAGTCCAAATACCCCAGGATTTAATCCAAATATATTTGACTATAAACTAAGGGTTGATTATGCTGTTAAAAGTTTAAACGTTATGGCAACAATTCCAAATGGAACAGGAGCAAAAATAGTCTCTGGTACAGGTCAAAAGACGTTATCGACTACTTCAACAAGCACTACTATTACAGTAATAGTGGAGGCAGAAGATGGCTCAAGGAATGAATACAATATTGAAATTACAAGAGCTGATGATGATAACAAGATAAATAAAGTTATTATTGATACTGTTGAATATAATATATCAGAATTTTTAGGTAGTGATACCGATGTTTATAAAGTATTAACGATATCGAAACTTTATCCATATGCAACCAAACAATTAAGTGTTGAAATATTAAAAAATAATGAATATGCTACTATAACTAGCGGATTAGTTAGTGGTAATTGGGTATTAGTAGATGGAAAAAACTATTTAGAGTTTTATGCTACATCTCAAGCTGGTACAGTTGGTCAAAAATATCGTATCGTCTTAGAGAGAACTAGTGCTTCAAAAAATGCTTATTTAGATAGTTTAGCAATTAAAGATGATAGTAATACAACATTAGATATTCGTTTTGATAAAACAAAATTAACCTATTCATATCGAGTAGACAATACAGTTGAATTAATTACTATTAGTACAACACTTCCATTGGGAGCTAGTGTAACAGGTGATCTAGGCACTTTATTATTAAATGTAAATGCCAATATTTTTAAAATTACTGTTACAGCTGAAGATGGAGTTACAAAAAATACTTATACAATTACTATTTATCGTTCAAATGATAGAAAAGATGTAAATGATGTATTAGTTGATAATGAATCATTAATTGATGTTGATTCAAATCCATTTGACCAAGCAAAACTTTCCTATAATTTAGGAACAATTCCTTATGCAAAGTCTTCAATTAAAATTGGTGTTTTATTAGCCGATTCTAGTAGTGTTGTTACAATTAATGGACAAGTATCAAGTCAAAGCAATGTTACCTTAAATGTTGGTACGAATACAATACTGATTGTAGTAAAATCACAATATGAAAATGTAATAAACGGAGCTGGAACCACTTATACAATTACTATCATTAGGTCAGAAGCAAGCAATAATAATACATTAACAGGTATTACTGTTAATGGTATAGATGTTGTAGATTTTGATAAAACAGTATCTAAAATTGTATACTTACCAAGTGGAACAACTTTAGCTAAAATTGTTGTTCAAGGTAAGCATGAAACCGCGACAATTACATATGATGGTTTATCTGATGATACGATTGTCTTGTCAGGAAGTACTAAGAAAACTGTAATTGTCAAAGTAACAGCTGAAAATGGTTCATTTAAAAATTACTATGTAAATATTCAGGCTGCTAATACTGATAATACGATTAGTAATATAGTGTTAAGTGGCATTGATTCATCATTGTTTAGTTTTAATTCTGATGTTAAAGCATATACGATTGAAGTACCTTTTTCATTAACAAGTACGACAGTCACAGCTTATGTGCCAACTGGTTCTAAATCGGTTGTAACGGGAGCTGGAACACATACTTTAACAGCTAATAATAGTTATAAAATCATTGTATATGCAACAAGTGAAGCTGGTATTGAAGGTGAACATTATGAGATAACGATAACTCGTTTACCTGCATCAAGCGATACAAATATTTCTCTCTTACAAATATATAAAGGTAAAACAGCAAGTGCTATAAACGCCTTATTAGATGAAAGTAAATTTGATTCTGATGAAAATTCATATGAAATTAGAGTAAATAATGATATTAAAGATATATTGATTGTGGCTACAAAAGCTAATCGTGAAGTAATCTCAGGCGTTGGTATCAAAGCTTTAGCATTAGGCGTTAATACATATACAATAACGATAACTGCTGAAGATGGTTTAACAGTTAGAACAATCAATATAAAAATTACACGTGCTAATGATAACAACACCATTACTGGAGTTATCATTGATGGAACAGGTACAGTTATCACTCCAAGTGGAGATATTGATGAAATAATTTTAAGTGATACAAGTAATCCAATCCCATTTTCAACAAAAACGATTGATATTACTGGTATGCTAGAAGATTCTTCCGCAAAAATTTATATTGATGGTCGGTTAGGAACTACATTAACTTATTCATTAAAAGAAGGACAAAATAGTATTATCATTTATGCCATTAGTGAATATGGAACTAAGAGTCGTGAAATTCATATTTCTTATTATCGAACTGCCGCTGCAAGTGATACTTCATTGGATGGATTAACTGTTGAAACAGAGACCGGCACAATAATTAACTTTGATGGTGCCACTTTTGATCCAAGTAAACAAGATTATATTATTACGCTTGGTGATGCTGATAATTATCAAAAAGTAAATATTATTGCTAGTGGTGAAAACCTTCCATATAAGAAAGTTACTGGTCAAATAGGGTTACAAAATCTTAACTGGTCAGGTGAATCAATTAATCAAAAATTAGTTATTACCGTAACTGCTGAAAATGGTTCGACTCGTACTTATTCGATTTCTTTCTTGAAAAATGCCACTTTAGGTAGTAATAAAGGAATCAAAACATTTACCGTAACAGATACTGATGGAAAATCTTATATTGATTTTCTTGATGATAATGTTCTTAATAAAGGTAGTATTAAACTACCATATGAAATTAGTACTTTAATATTTAATCTTGAAACAATTGACAAGAATGCTATTATCGAATGGGAAAACGGTCAATTAGGTTATAATACTTTTGCTCCAGGATCAACAACAAAAGTCTTTTTCCAAGTAATTGCACAAGATGGCAGTAAAGGCACAAAATATTATCTTGAGATAACTCGAGATTCTGCTAATGCCAAAATTGCTAGCGTAAAAGTTGACGATAAGGAAATTGATTTAAGTTTATTTATCAAAGATGGACGAGGTATTTATGTTTATCAATTAACTAATGTTCTATATCCAAAAGATTTTATTGATCTTAAAATCACTACTGAAGATTCAAAAGCAATAATTACTGGTGGAGGAATTAAACTCTTAAGCCTTGGTACTAATAAATTTAGTTTCTATGCTACTGCTCAAGATGGTATAACGATAAGCGATAAATATGAAATTGTCGTTATAAAAGAAAGCAGAACCGAAAATGAATTAGATAACTTATATGTAATTATTGAAGGAAAAAAGATATTAATTGATCCAATTTTAGATGTTAATAAAATTATTGTTGCTAAAACAGTAACATCAATTATCATTGGTGGTAATCTGCCTGGTGGTGCAACAACTGATGGATTTAAAGAATATTTATTAAGTAATGATAACCAAACAATTGAGATTAAGGTTAAATCTGAAGCTGGAACTGAAAAGGTTTATAAAATTGAAGTACAAAGAAAGAGTAACAATACCAATATTGCTTCCATCATGATTGATGATGAAGCAGTTGATATTTCTGAATTTGTTAATAAAGTTTTATATTTACCAAATGTAACTTGGAGTAAAAAAAATATTAACTTACAAGTTACTTTAGAAGATGTAAATGCCAAGGTTAATGGTAATGGATTAATTAATTTAACTACAGGTCATAACGCAATTAAATTTTATGTAATTGCTGAAGATGGATCTATAGGTAATGAATATTCAATTATTGTTTATCGTGAACAAGTTAGTAATGATGCCACACTAAAAGATTTGTATGTAGAAGTGGACGGCGTTAAAGTTAACTTTACCAAAGGTTTATTTAGCCCAAGTGTTTTAACTTATAATCTAACAATTAATCGAAACAAAGCCATCACTATTACTGCTGTTAAAAATCATCTTAATGCTAGTGTTGGTGGGGATTTTGGTTTAATAGCGGTTGAAGAAATAACGCAAGGTGGAAATACTGAATTCAGAATTCATGTAACTGCCGAAGATGGAACAACTAAGATTATTTATAAGATTAATGTTGAAGCAAAAAGTAATATCGCAAAGATCAATGATTTAATGATTACTGATAGTAACAATACTGCTTTACCAATTAATTTTAATAATACAGATTATTCTTATACATTAAATGATGTTATATATAGTAATAATTTAATTAAAGTAGCTGGAAGTATTGCTGATACTTATGCTCGATTAGTTGTATTAGATTCAACAGGTAAAGTTGTTGATGCAAATCACTTACCTTTAGTGATTGGAGATAATGACTTTATAGTTTACGCTCTTGCTGAAGATGGAGTTACAAAGAGCGATGAATATCAAATCCGAGTAAAGAGGTTAGATCCTGATAGTAATAATTTGCTGAGTAGTTTAAGTGTTACGAAAACAAATGCTTCAGGTCCAGTTTTGCCATTTGATGAAGTAATTTTTGATGCTAGTAATAATCATTATTCAATTTACATTCAAAAAACTGATGCCATTACGAATTTGTATATTCATGCAACAGCTCAATCAAGCAAAGCAACAATTACTGGTGATAAGTTATTTGTTCTTTCAACAGGCGATACCAATCTTATTCAAGTTGTTGTTACAGCTGAATCAGGGGAGACTAATATTTACTTTATCACGGTTGTACGGGGAGGTACACAAGATAATTCAAGTGATGCTTCCGTATTAGAAGTTAAATTATTAGATAGTAAAGCAAATAACTATTTAACAGGTTTTAATAAAGCAATTGCAAATCAAAATCCTATTAGTGTTCCTTATAATGTAAGTAGTATTGTTTTACTTGTTACAAGTTATCCAAATGCAACGATTGTTGGAAATGGTACTTATGAATTAGAACCTGGAATTCCTCAGACAATAACTTTCCAAGTAACTTCACCTGATGGTAATCATGTGAGCTTACTATATTCTATTATTGTAACGAGAAATAATCCAGTTGAGGATAATAATCTTAATGATTTATACATTGATATAATCAATAGCAATGGTAATGTTGAAAGAGTTGCTTTAAATCCTGAAAAATTACTTAACGAAATAAGTATAGGAAAGAACGCTACCGGTGTCACTATCGGTGGAACAAACATTAATGGGGCAACGATTACTGGCTTAGGTGAATATACAATTGATAGCGATGAAAAATTGATTAAGGTCGTCGTATCATCACCTAATAATGATAATATTGAATACATTATTAAAGTATATAAGCAAAGTAATGATACGGATTTTCTTTCTATTGAAATAAATGGGAAAGAACAATTAACCAACTTTGAAAATGGAGTTTTAAATTTAGGCGACCTTGCATATTCAAATAAAACTTTAAAAATTATTGCTACAGCTAAAGATGAATATGCTTTAGTTAATGGTGATGCCCGTACTATTACTATTGAGTATGCTTTAACTAAAACAGGAATAATTGAATATAATTTATTTGTTCTTGCTGAAGATGGAACCATGGGGCCTAAATATACAATTCGTTTGAATCGTTTGGTTGCTAATAATAATGCTAATTTAAGTGGCTTAGTAGTTAAAGACAATGCTACTAATAATTTATTATTGTTAAATCCAAGCTTCGATGCTTCAATTTATAAATATAGTATTGATTTAACTAATCAAAGTGATGTTAAAGAATTATTAATTGAAGGCATAAAAGCTAGTAGTAATGCAACTCTAAGTGGAAATGGTACATATATTCTTAAAACAGAACAAGGACAATCATCACAAATATTTGTGATAACAGTCACTGCTGAGGATGGAACTACAATAAATAATTATGAGATATTAGTTACTAGAGAGACTACTCCTGATGATGATAATACAATCAATGAAATTTCATTAGTTGGTAGTGATTCAATTAATTATTTAGGATTAAATGGTAGTGGATTATATAATTTTGAATTATCAAAATATGATTACTTCATTAGTGTTCCATATGGTGTTAAAAATGTTACTTTATATATTAGTAATAACAATGGAGCTACTCCATATGGAATAGGTCGACATAATATTACTAATAAGACAACTGTCATCGAGTTTTATATGGTTTCTAAGAGTATGAATAAATCAAATATATATTCGATTACGATTATTCAGGATGATCCAAGCTCTGATAATTCATTAAAAGATTTAACCGTTGATGGAAAAACTATAAATAATTTTGATCCGAATGTACTTGATTATACAATTGACGTTGTTTCTGAAAAAGTCAAACAAATAAATTTATGGGCAATTACCAATGATCCTAATTCATTAATGACTGGGGACACAGGTATAATTGAACTTCCTAATGGAAGAACACAATGGAAGATTAATGTTCGTGCTGAAAATGGTGATGTTAAAACATATACCATTAATGTAAGTTGCTTAAGTGGTAATAACACGATTACGGATATTAGTATCAATAACAAAGCAATTGAACTTTCATTTGATCCTAATAAATTGGTTTATTATGTAACTGTTCCTTACTTAACAACGACGATAACATTAAATGCTTATAAAGAGCATTCAATGGCGACTATCGATGGTACAGGATTAAAGACCCTTTCGATTGGAAGTAATTACTTTCCAGTTTATGCAATAGCTGAAAATGGTGATAAAGGTTCAGTATACCAAGTTGAAGTTGTTAGGGAAGCACCTAGCACTGATAGTTCATTAAAATTACTTGAAGTACGCGAGTATGAAGGCGGACCAATAATTTATTTTAATAATCAATTTTCATCAACATCCTTGAATTATATTATTAATATGGATGAGGATGAGCAATTGAATTCAGTATGGATTAATGCTATAGCTAATAGTCAATATGCTAGAGGCGTTACTGGAAGTGGTTTTAAATGGTTAAAAGCTGAAGTTGATGGGTTATATCATACTGTCATTGAAGTTATGGTAATTGCTGAAGATGGTATTACGACCACAACATATACAATTAGCTTCTATCGTGCAGTTGAATTAAGTAAAGTTGCTGAGGTTGGCGAATTAGCCCTTATCGGTAGCAATGGTATCGATTACTTAGGTACTGACAGTGCTGCTTTACAATCATTTAATCAAAACACATTTGAATATCGAATTAAGGTTCCTTATAATATGGCATCAATTACTTTAAATGTTGCTGCCCAACCAGCTAGTGTATATGGAGCTGGTTCAAAGAGTTTTGGATCAAATCAAACGGTCGAATTTGAGATGTACATTGTTTCTCAAGATGGATCAAATCAAACAGGTACTTATAAAATAATTGTTGAAAAGGAAGCGGCCTTAACAAGTAATAAATTATTAAAATTATTAATTAATGAAGAAGACATGCTTAACTTTAATCCAGATATTAATCAATATGAGATTACATTATCAATTCTAAAATATACAAATATTTTTATCAGTGCTCTTGCTGAGGATCGATCTTCAGTAATAACTGGTGACATTGGTGGACAAACATTAATAGAAGGCACACAGACATTTGCGATTGTTGTAACTGCCCAAAATGGTAATAATCGAACTTACACAATTATCGTTAATTATGTTCAAAGTAATGCTTTACTTGAAGAATTACAAATCAATACTTGTGATGATGAAAACTATAGTCCTGAAACTGCTAAATTGTTTAAAGGGTTAGTTTTTGATCCAGTTACATTTGAATATACGTTAAAAGTTGAAAAAGAAGTTAAGACGATTAATATTAGTGGCGCTGCCCAAGACTTAGCTAATGCCTTAGTAATTGGATTTGGAACTTATGTAATTGATGATGAAGGAACAAAAATTAACATATTTGTTCAATCAGCTGATGGAAAGCAACTTGAAAAATATGTGATAAATATTATTAAAGAAGATTTACCAAGCAATAATTCTAAACTAAAAGACTTAAAGATTAATAATGGTGAATACAAATTAACATTTGATCCGAATATAATGAGTTATTCTATAACTGTAAAAAACGGAGTCTCTAAATTGAATATTGAAGCAATCACGCAAGATGCAAATGCAATTGCCTCAGTTACTGGCGCTGATCAAATTGATGTTGGTAAGAATGTATTAATGATCTTAGTTCAAGCTGAAGATGGTAGTGTATCATTTTATCAAGTATCAGTTATTCGTGATGCTGCTCCAGATTACTTCTTACTGGTTATGCTAATTTTAGCATTCTTAGTATGGATATTAACTATCGTATATATCTTGATTTTCTCAAGTAAAAGGAAAAAGGGAAAAAGACCAATTGTAATTTAATTATATAATAGGAAGATAAGAGCAATCTTATCTTCCAACTTAGGTATCATATGGAGGCAAAAATGTATTATTTATTATCTACTAAGAATACTATCCTAACAATTAATTTGCTGATTGTATTCGCTATTTTAATATTCGTTTTTTATAAAATAATTAGAAAAGAAGTAAAATCGTATAAGAAAAGGAAAGCATTATCAATTGATGATATTGTTAGATATAAGGTTTTACATAAGTTTTTAAAATATCAGATTAATAAAAATCATGATATAAAAGAATTCACTTTATTATTAGTAAGTATTGACCAATTTGAAACAATTGGGAAATATGTTGATAAAGAAGAAGAGAGTAATTATTTAAGAAGAGTCGCTAGTAACATGCGAATGTATTTGCCATTGCATGGAAAGATGGCCCAAACGTTAAATAGACCAGACTTTATTATATATCTACCAAAGATATATGTTGATGAACAGTTAAATCATATTATTTCTAATTTCAAAAAAGCAGCTGAAAAAAGGGTTGATATTAATGATACGGTTTATATTCAGAAAACGGCAAGTGTGGCTTATACATGTTATCAAAATGATGGTAGTGACTTAGACACATTATTAAACAATCTAAAAGTTACCATGTTAAATATTAAACGTCAAAATGGTAATTTAGTATTAGGATATAATCAAGGAATGAAAGAGATATATCCTGAAAGATTTGATTTTTTTAAAAAAGCTATTCAAAACGATGAAATTAATCTTTATTATTATCCAATTCATGATGTCATTAATAAAGAGATTTATGGAACTGAAGTAATTGTAAATTGGAAAAATAAAGGTAATGAAGTTAGTTCATTAAGAGATTTACTTTTTTATGCAGAAGCATCTAATGATGAGTATTGGGTGGGCTTATGGGTTTTTGAAAAAATGCTTGAGGCTCATATGAATCTTCTTAGAGTGTTAAATACTAAAGAATATTATTTAATTATTCAAACTAGCATTAAACAGTTTGATAATGATAACATAATTGAGGTATTTCAACGGTTAACAAATAAGTATGTAATTGAACCTCGTCGAGTTGTTTTTCAAATTATTAATCCAATTGAAGCAAATTCATCAATTAAATTAATGAAAAACATTATTGAATTACAAAGAATTGGTTTTAAATTTTGCATAGAAGTTAATAAGATTGATAATCGATTAAAAGTAATTATCAATGAATACAATATTAGTTTTATTAAAACTAGTAAAGGGGCAATCATTGATAAAACAAATAACATAGACTTGGATGTCTTTGCAAAGGACAACATGATTGATATTATTGTTACAGGTATTAATGACAAAGAAGAGGTAGTGAACTTTATTAATAAAGCTACATATTTACAAGGTGGACTTGAAGGTTTCCCATGTGATAAAGAAAATCTATTATCTCTTGTTACAAAATATCGTCGTTCACTATAGAAAAGAGGTTTTATAAATGGAACAATTTGCAAAATGGTTTATCGATTTTTTCCAAAAACTGCTCAAAGATATTGGCGATTTTTTTGTACAAGTCTTCAATGCAATATATCAATTACTATATCCCAATATTAAAACATATGTATATGATTTTAAATCAGCTTCAGCATCTTTTAATAAGACTGAATGGATTCTAGCAGTCATCGCCTTAGTAATAACGATTAGCTTATTTATTGGTATTATCGTGTTAATATTTATTTTACTTAGGAAATATATTCGTTTTACACGTGAAGCTAAAACCAAAGATGAATTATTCTTTGAAATAGCTAATTTAAATACACAACTTTCAATTCTTCAAGATGGAAATAATGCGTCTGTTGCCTTAGGTAATACTGAAGGTTTTGTTGAAACTCCAAGTGGTAATAAGACCGCTCCTAGTCTACCTAAAAAACTTGAAAAAGGTCGTTTCGTTAAATTAATAAAAGTTGATGAAAAATACAGATATTCAGTTTTACCAACTAAAATGAGTGAAGCTAATCAAATAAGTTTAAAAGAATTAGTTGAAAGAGTAATAAATTATGCAGGCGCAGAATTAGGTTTGTTCTACGATTTTAAAACAATAGCTACATTCTTTGCTGGTATGGCAGCCTCAAAAATATTAATTCTTGAAGGTATTTCAGGTACTGGTAAGACATCACTCCCATATGTAATGGGTAAATTCTTTAGTAATCCCGCAGCCATTATTTCTGTTCAACCGTCATGGCGAAATAGATCTGAAATGTTAGGATATCTAAATGAATTCACTAAACGTTTTAATGAGACTGAATTTTTAAAAGAATTATATGAAGCTACTTATCGTACTGATATTAATTTTATTGTTCTTGATGAAATGAATTTAGCCAGAGTTGAATATTATTTTGCTGATTTCTTGTCAGTTTTGGAAATGCCTAATCCTGATGAATGGTTAATTGATTTAATTCCTGATCAATTACCAAGCGACCCTATTCATTTAGAGGATGGTAAATTACGAGTATCACAAAACATATGGTTTGTTGGAACGGCAAATAAAGATGATTCAACATTCACAATTACCGATAAAGTATATGATAGAGCATCATCAATTTCGATGAATACAAAATCAGTGAATAACATATATCAACATACAGAACCTATTCAAATGAGTTATGAATATATACAAGAATTATTTGAAACTGCTCAGAAAGAGTATGAAATAAATCCTGAAATATTAAAAAGTTTAAATATATTAGATACATTTATTTCTAAGAATTTTGAAATTGCTTTTGGTAATCGTGTAATGAAACAAATAAAATCATTTATTCCAGTTTATGTCGCTTGTGGTGGTGATGAACTAGAAGCTCTAGATTATTTAGTATCGAGAAAGATTATTAGAAAATTTGAAACACTTAATTTACCATTCTTACAAGATGAATTAAAAGAACTTGGAAATCTATTTGATAAATTATTCGGTAATGATCAGTTTACTGAATCAAGAAAAATGCTTGATTCATTTAACAAGCTTCTTTAAGAGGTATTGAATAATGAGAAAAAAGTATGATGCTGAGAACTTCTTGAGTGATTTGTTGTTAAATCTCAATATAATAGAAATGGAAAATGAATTTCCGAATATATTTTATAACTCGTACTATCGTGGAAAAAGAAAAATTGCTCAAAGACAGGAAATTCTATCTAAAAAATTTGACATCAAATGGATAGAAACCATAGAATCATATTTAAATAGCTTAAATGTGATTGCAAGAACTGCTAAATCAAATTTAAAATATGAAGAAGAAGTAGTTCCAATAGAGCTTGCTAAAAATATAAGTAGTGAGTCAGTAATTAATCTATCAAGCCATAATGAAAATATTATGGAAATAACTGAAGATGGGGTAGTGCCTAAAAAAATCCTTACTAATACCTCGGAAATTGATTATGGAATTTATGAAAACAGATTTGTAATGACGTTGATTTGCAAATTGAAAGATTTTGTAAATGAACGTGTTAAAATTATTAAAAATAACTTATCAATTACAAAAAAATTGGATTTTAACTTTGATAGTGAATTTGATTATGATGGTGCTAATTATAAGGTATCGCTAAATATTAATCAAGAAGATAATTCAGGTATTAATAAAATTACGGAACATAATAATTATGTTTATGAAAGAGCGAATCTATTATTAAAAATAATTAATCAATTATATAAAAGTCCATTTATGGAATTGATGAAAGGGTATAGTAAAGTAGTGCCTCCAATCATGAAAACACAAATGATTTTGAGAAACCCCCACTTTAAAAATGCTTATTTGCTTTGGCTTTATTTAGATAAAAATCAAAACTTTGAATATGAAATTGAAAATACAAATTTTAATATGCCGATTTCATCAAGTTATGATTATGTGATTAATAAAAATATGCTTCTAATCTTTACAAACCTTTTAGTAAATGATGGTGATGAAAATATTGTTACTGAAGATTGTAACTTTGAAGATGCAGTAAGAACTAGTCCAAATAGCACTTCTTATACTATTCCTATTGTTGAAGTAAAAACACAAAAACAAAAAGTTGAAGAAGTTGGATTAAATGAATATTTTATCAATAAAGCAAAAGAATTATTTAAAAAACAAATTGAAGCTAACGAAGGAGATTCTTTTGATTATCACGTTTCTTTACAAAAAGCTTTAAGGGATACTATTGAAATAACAAATGCTTTATATGCATCTTTTTTTGAAATCAATGCTGATAATGATATTTTTAGGAAATTAGTTAAATCTGAAGATCCAGTTAATGCTTATAATGAGGCTAAGAAAAAATATGAAGTTGCTAAAATAGTTCGTGAGGAAAAAGAAAAAGACTATTTGAATTCAATAGAGTTGGAAAAGAAATGGATGGAAGAATTAGCTTTAAAACAAGAAAAGCTTTTGGAATACGAAAAGAAATCTAATAATGAACTTATTGATAAAATTGCTGAAATTAAGAAAGCTGAGTTTAATAAGATAAATAAAGAATTACAAGAAGAAATAACTGAAGAAAGAAAACGGCTTATTGGTGAAAGAGATGCTGAATTGCTGGAATATTATAATGATTTACAAGCAGATTTAAATAAAGAAAGAAAAAAAATTAAGGCAGCATCTGTAACGAAGGAAAAAGAAACGCTTATTAAATTAAAACAATTACAAGATGAAAAACAAAATAATATTCTCAAACTTCATGATGCAAATTTGGCTCAAGATGTTATTAAGTTTCAAGAAGAAAAGCAAAAAATTAAAGTTATGCATGATAAAGTTTTAGAAAAAATTCAAGGTAGTACATCAATAGATAATGAAGGGAAACCACTATTTGGGAAAAACTATAAACGTAATATATTTAGTTATGTAAATTTACTAAATCAACCAATTGCTTATTATGATAGAAATAAAAAATGTTATGTTTTTACTAGTTCATTATCTAAGCTTTTGAATAATGAAGGTCAAATAATTACTATTGATAATCTAAAAAAATTAGTTCATCCTGAAAATAAGGCTGAATATGAAAGCTATAAAATTACAAAAAACAATATTAATAAGAAATTCTTCCAAATAAAATCGGATAATTCATATTATTGGTTTGAAGAAAAAGTATTGAAGTAATTGTTTCATAAATTTAGTGGAGCTTCATATATAATGTAATAACCTTTTACTCTTTCACTTAATTTGAAAATTGAAGATTTTTTATTGTGATTTATTATATCTTTATGATATACTACTAACTGAAGATGAATTATTTTGGAGCTTGAGGTTTGAGACTTCTGGTGTACCATTATAATCATCTTTTTTTTATTTCTTTTCAAGAAAAAAATAACAAAAAAAATCTTAATAAACATATTCATATTAAATATAATTTTCTTACAATTTTATTATACAAAAAACAAAAATGGCTAAATTTAGCCATTAATTTTAAATTTATTTTCATTATTTTTTTGATAGTTAATAATTAAATAAGAATTATATCGACAACATACGACAAAAAAATAATAGGTTATGATTTATTATCTATATATAAAATAATCTAGTATAATTTTATTAATTTACATAAAAAATTTATTTTCTAGTTTGTTCAATGATGGTATCATAAAAAAATGATTTATAGTCCCTTAAATTATAAAATTCGTATTCAAATATATGATAATTATTTATTAAGCTTTCTGTAAAAAGTCTAACTTTTTATGTATAAAAACTTGACTTAGGTCCAATGGTAGCATAGGATAGTTCACCAATAACATTTAAACAACTGTCTATATAAAATTTGTATTAAAAATAGTTGCCAATTCAACTTAAAAAAATTAGTTGTGTTTATAAGGCGTTATAAAAAAAATTATTTTTTCAATAAAAAGATAGTTTATTAAAAATTATCATAAAATATAATAAATAAACAATAAAGGAGGTAAATGCATAATCATAAATCATAGTTGATTATGCAGATAATATGATTAATAAGATATTAAAAATTTGTTTTTCTTTAGTTATAGGTTTATCTCTTTTCTTGCTTTCTGGTTGCTATAAAAAGGAAAAATATTCATTTAATGAAGGAACATATAGTTATATAGGTGATGAATTTATTCTTTATGAAGATATCATTGTAGAAAAAATATTTATTAATTTATCATTAGCTACTGAAAGTGAAACTGAACAAGCTGACTCTTCTAATTTAATTATGAACAGGAAGGATAAAAAAATATATAAAGTAGCGTTTCTTTTAAAAGTGAAGGATCAAGAAGAACTAATAAAATGTGACTTTGAATCTTTACCTAAAGTAGGAGATCAAATCGATCATTATTATATATATTTGGATATATCAAAACTTACAAGAACAAACGTTCATTTAAGATTAAGATTAAATTTTACCGCTGATTTTGATTATGATACAGGATTAGATCCTAGTACTGCAAATAAAATACGAATTGATATAAAAACAATAAAAATTGACTCTAAAGAATATGATGAATCATCTAGTCTTTTTCCTAATTTTTTTAAAGATTATAAAGTAATAACATTTTATTTTAATCCATCATTATAAAAATAAAAAACTTATGCAAATTATTTAAAGTAGTTAAATAAAGCTATAAATTTTAATAAACTACTAATGGTAGTGTCAAGAATTTTGTGTACTTTCTTTTTAATTAAGTATTTTAAAGTCCTTAGTGTTTTAAATCTTTTATATTTGATATTTATCGATTAGCTTTTGTTGTAGTTCACCTAAAGCTAATCCAAAACCTTTAAATATCCTTGATGATCCTTTAAAATTGTATTCATCA
>JAEYPN010000006.1 GCA_023410715.1 Bacillota bacterium | reverse complement strand
TCAAGCATTTAATGTAGAAAAATAGAATAATCCATCAGAGTGTAGACATATTGTGAGTAGTATAGTAAAATATGTAATAGTTTGAACAAAAAAACATGGCAATAGGTGGGTGTATATGCCACAAATTAGGTTGGTTCTTGCTGACACAGATCAGCTCTTTCTTGAGAAATTCAGTGCCTATCTAAAGAGTTGCAAAACAACACACTTTGCCCTCGAGCCTAATAAAAAGAGGGTAAAAAATGAGTGAAAAAACTAATATACACTGAAAGACTTATGCCAGTAAAGATAAAAATCCGTTCTTGCAATAACTCTGATAAGGACAGCCAAGCTCTCATCACGATGGAGCTAAAAAGTATAGTTGATTCAGCTATTTATAAACTTATGAGATATATTGAACAACGAACAACGTAGATTGTGTGATATTCATTTGGAGCCACGGCGAAGAAAACAAGAAAATTATCTATATTGTGGGAATGAAATATTGTTGCAATATGTAATTATTTGTAATACTATGTAATTAAATCTGTTCTACTGCAGTTATAAATAAGGAGGAATTCAATGAGAGCCACTGGTATTATTCGGAAAATAGATGAATTAGGTAGAGTCGTCCTCCCTATTGAATTAAGAAGAAATTTAGGAATTGACATAAAAGATACGCTAAGTATCTGTGTTGATGGAAATGCGATTATATTAACTAAATATATACCTCAATGTTTTTTTTGTAAGTCGAGCCAAGACGTAAAAAACGTAAATGGAAAGATTATCTGTATTGAATGCAAAGTAAATTTAAAAAATCTATAGACAGACCCTGTTTTCTGTGTTGCTAATGAATAATACCAAATAGTATCACTAACGAAACGGTGCAATAAAGGGACGTAAAATGTATTATTTATAATATTGGTGATGTAACTTGATTTAAAATGCCTTAAATCATGGAGGCTAAAATGTTTAAAACCTGTAAAGATAAATCAGAATTATATATTACATCATTATGGTTATTATTTTTATTAATAATTGTTATAACTATGGATTTTAACCTACCACAAAATAATCACCCTATTACTGTCATGCTAATATTAAGTAAAAATATAATTCCACTTATTTCATTTTTCTTTCTTTTATTAGGCATTTTCTTTGTAGTTAGATTCAAGTATAAACTGAAGGGAAGTAATAATTCATATTTCATTATTAAAAATGTAAATAACAAAAACTATGAACATTTAACTTTTCTAACGACTTATATTATTCCATTAATTTGTTTTGATTTAAGTAAACTAAGATACATTCTTATTCTTTTTATATTGCTAATTATTATTGGGGCAATTTATATAAGGACTGATATGTTTTATGCAAATCCTACTTTGGCATTATTAGGCTACAAATTATATGAAGTTGATGCCGAACTTCGTGATGGTTATAAAGAACAATTGATTGTTATAACAAGAGAAAGAATTACTGACCAATCTAAGGTTGTATATAAAAAATTAGATGATAAAATTTATTTTGTAAGGAGCATACAATGAATAAAAAGCAAATTATCGAAAAAATTAAAAAAGTAAAACAATCTAAAAGTACCATTGGAGAATTACATTTTCTCCTTAAGGAAGAACGAGTACTTAGGGGTAATGTTGATGAAGAAACACAAAAGTCACTTTCGGAAGCCTTTATTCAAGATTTATTTGACTTCTTTTCTAATGAAGAAGTTCAAATAATGAACTTATCTGAGATTGATGATAGAAGTAATGTTATTTATCTTTACGATTACGAGGGGCAAATAAAAGAATTTGAAGTAATCAAATCAATAATAAGAAATGATGCTTATGAGAATTATAGTTTTAAGCATGACAACATTAAAAACTTAAAAGCTTATATTATGACTTATGTAAATGAAGATTGTAAGTTGACCATAATACAACAGCATTATCCTTTTTACTTGTTAAAGAAGGATACTAACATACTACTGAATTTTTCAGGTTCAAACCAAATAAATAAATTAGATGGAGATATTTTTAGGTTGAGTTGTTCATTTGATTTTCTAATAATAGATGATGAACTATACATTAAAGACATTAATAAACTAGAAACAAAGTATGCTTTTCATGAAATTATTAAGTCAAATGCATTAAGTAGTATTGAGCAAATCAAGAAGCTTAATTTAGTTGAAGATATTAGTGAATTAAAAGTGTTGGTAGAAAACATTACATATGCACGAAAATTAATTAGAGCATCAAAAAAATCTCCTGTTCTCAATGAAGTACCTAAACAAGAAATATTATCTTTTATCTGTAGTTACAGCAATGGTTATTTGCTTGATAAAATAAAACTGAATAAGAACAAGGATTCATTGGTTTTGAAGACACAAGAAGCCAAAAGAATATTCATAAAATTGTTAAATGATGATTTTCTTTTATCAGAATTAACAAAACATAAATATGATAGTCTTGCAAAAGATGAGGTAAATGGCTAATTTAAGGCTTCAGAATATAGTTTTTTCAGGGGTTTAGTTCGGCTATAGCAAAAAAGACCTAAGCGGTATAGAAATGACTTCATATTTATGAATACATTCAGGGAGTTAAAAAGAAATGCGTAAAAAAGTCCAAATCTTTAATAAAAGTGTTGAAGCTGCTGGTTTTCAAAAAGATTATAAAGCCTCCATAGCTGAATACATTTGGAACAGTTTTGACGCAAATGCAACCGAGGTCTTAATTTCCAGTAGGAATAATGAGATGGGTGGGCTTGAATATCTTGAAATTAGCGATAATGGAAGTGGTATTGATTTTGAAAACCTTGATAAAACATTCGGTGCATTTTTATACTCGGAAAAAAGTAATTTAATAATGTGGTCAAATGTGCACGGGAATAAAGGAAAAGGCAGATATTCATTCATTTCTTTTGCAAATTTTGCTGAATGGGAAACAATCTATAGTAAGAATAACAAGTATTACAAGTTTAGTATAAATATAAACGCTAGTGATAAAGACTATTATGATATATCTGATGAGAAAACCGAGTTATTTGAAAAAGAAGTGTGTACAGGGACAAAAGTAAGTTTTGAAGGATTTCATGATATATCAAACGATGCAATTAATAGCGAAGAACTTCGAAATTATCTGCTGAATGCGTTTGCATGGTTTCTATATCTTAATAAAGATAAACATTACTCAATTAAAATTGATAAGGTTGAGTTGCATTATAGCTCATTTATTGACACCAAATTAAGTGATAATATTAAGCTCGATATCGGAGGTAACAGCTTTGATGTTCACTTTATAAAGTGGATTGATGAAATTAAAGAAAAGTATTATTTTTATTTTTTGAATGATAAGCAGGCTCAAGTATATAAGAAACATACATCATATAACAATAATGCAATCAGTTTTTATCATAGTGTATATATCATCTCTAGTTATTTTTGCGATTTTCAGATAGTTAATGAATTTGATGAAAATCAATTAGCAATTAATGAAATTAGATGTCAAAAAGATAGCATTTTTAAGGAACTTATTAAGCAACTAGGAAAATTAATTGAACGTAAAATGAAAGCATTCATAAAAACTGAATGCCCTAAACTTATAGAGGCCCTAGAAACGGAAGGGGCTTTCCCTAAGTTTTTAGACACTCGATATGACCAGGAAAGAAAAAAAGATTTAGTTAATGTTGTTCAAGAAATATATTGCATTCAACCAAAAATATTCTACAAACTAAATCCTGAACAAAAGAAATCAATCATTGGATTTTTAAATCTCCTTTTAAGTACTGATGAAAGAGAAAATATAATAACTATAATTGACAATATAACTAAATTATCTAAAGAAGAAAGAGATAGCTTAAGTAATGTGCTTAAGAAAACAGGACTTGCACAAATAGTTCACACAATAAAAATGATTGAGAACAGATATAAGATAATTACATTACTTAAAAAACTTGTTTTTGATTTAGAGAAGTTTACTACAGAAAGACATCATATTCAGGCGGCAATTGAAGAAAATTATTGGATATTTGGTGAACAATATCATTTAGTTTCAGCAGACGAAAATTTTGAGAAAGCCATTAAGGAGTATTTATTTATTGTTGACAATAAGGGAAATGAAAAAAATAAGTATAAAATAGTAAATCAAGACAGATTGAGAAGACCTGATATTTTTATGTGCAGAAAGAGAACAATTGAGGCCCCCAATAATACTCAAATGGAAGAAAATGTTATTGTAGAATTGAAAGAGCCTAGAGTTAAATTAAAAAAAGAAGTTTATAGGCAGATTGAAGATTATATGGATTTAATATCTCATGAACCTAAGTTCAACAGCCAATTACGAAAGTGGAAATTTATCATTATAAGTAGTCAGGTTGACGATTTTATTAAAGACTTATACAAATCGTGTGAAGACAAAGGTAGATTGTTTTTAGTCCGTTCAAGTGAAAGATTCGAGATTTACGCTATGACATGGGATGATGTTTTTAAGAGCTTTGAAATAAGACATCGTTACATTTATGAAAAGCTTAATTTCGATAAATCTGCAATCGAAGAAGAACTTAAAATTAAGGGGATAGAATTTAACCGTGAGAGTTCCACTGAAATAACTGAAAAGATTATAGGATTAGCTGTTAATTAGTATGATAGCTAGATTGTATTGATTATGTCAGTTGAGCTATAATAGAGGGAATAAAAATGAACAAGCAATTAAAAAAGATTGTTGAAGATAGAGATATTAAATGGTTGTTTCATTTTACAAGAGCTGAAAACATACCTAATATTTTTAGCTACGGTTTATTATCTGTTGAAAATTTGGAGGCACTAAGCATTGACTTTTACTATAATGATAGTTACCGGTATGACAAGTGTAGAAATGCTGTCTGTACTTCTATTCAATTTCCGAACTACAAAATGTTTTATCCATTGAGATTAAATAACCCTGGGGTTGAATGGGTTGTTTTAAAACTTGATGCTTCTATACTTTATGAATTAGATTGTGCATTTTGTATAACTAATGCTGGTAGCGGGGAGGTATACAATATTCCGATTACGGAAAGGATGGGAGCTGAGGCATTTAATAAATTGTTTGATGATTACCCTTCCTACCCCTTACGTCAACAGTTGGGGATTAGCGATAGATGTCCCACCAATCCACAAGCAGAAGTATTAGTATTTAACACAATACCCATTAATTACATAAAATCTGTATATTTTAAAGATTCACATACTTTACATAAATTTGAAGAATACATTCCTGAAAATATTAATGCTACTGTAAATAGCAAAGTATTTATTTATAGAAGTGATTACGAATATTGGAGATGAATAGATGGCAAAAAGACCAGTTTTTATAATAAGCGACCGCCCACCATATTACAAGGAGTGCCTCGTAGAATTTACTTATCATAGTGGGTTTTCAGAGGTTCAAAAAAGGAAATCAATCAAAAGTTTGCATGAAGCTTTTACCATAACAGATCCAGGATATAGTATTATTGAGATATCGAGTAAGTCGGATAATCCAATTGGAATCAAGCTAAGTGCATTTAACTTAGCAATCAAGACAAAAAGCCTTAAAGAATTTTCAGTTGAATCTGCTTTTCAAGCAAGTAAAGTGTTTCAAAATGGTGGGCCCTATAAAGATATTCTAGGAAAATCATCGAAGGAAGCTAAAAGAGATGAAAGGTTAAAAAGCAGTGGTAAATTAATATATTTCGACTATTTTGGAAGAATATTTAGTTTAAACCCTCCTACGTATTTTTACAATTGGCTTTATATTAATTCCCTAAAATGTAAGGATTATTATATTTCAGAAGTAATGAAATATAATGCCTTTACTGACATTGAGTTTAATCCTGATAAATCAATAAACTGCCAAGCAATAGCAGTTGCTGTTTTTGTATCCTTAAGTAAACTAAATTTGCTTGATAAGGCATTGGAATCACAGGAATCATTTCTTGATACGGTTTATGGGAAAAACATTACACCATCAGATTATACGGAACAAATTAATTTATGGGACTAATGTTACTTTATCAATAAGCATTTGCTGGAAATTTAGTTTTGCTAATTCGCCGTAAGTTATCGATGCTTTTTACAAAACCATAAATTTTATAAATGAAGTTTAGAAAGAAGTTAAGTTGTAAGCTTTACTGCAATTATGCAGAAATTCTATTAGAAAACAAAGCCCAGAACCCTTTATGTATTATAGGAGGGGCCTTGCTCTACCTTGTTTATACCAAGCTTTTTTCACTGGATAAGCGAGTTGAGCTTAAAGTGGAAAATAAGCCCGTTGGGGCTCAGAGGGCGGTGTCAGAAACCGGAAGCCAAGC
>JAEYPN010000016.1 GCA_023410715.1 Bacillota bacterium | reverse complement strand
AAATTTCCTATATTATTATTTTTAGTCATCATAATTTATCACGCTTTCTATACTAATATTATACCATTTTACCCTCTAAATGGCCAGAATTAGTTATCCACGGGAAAACTCACAAAAATAAAAAAAGGCCATCAACAAATTTACTTTGTCAACAGTTTGAAGCTTCTAAAATAATTTTTAGAAGCTTTTTTTCTAAAAAAGCAAAACAGTTTTTAAATGTATTATATAAGAAGAATTAGTTTGTTGTCCATATTTTTAAATAATGTAAATAATTGTATAAACATGGAAAATAATTAATGCTTTTTTACTGGAATAATTATATAATAGGGTTAAGAGAAACAAAAATTATAAAATTATCTTTTCAATTATAAATATATCAATGTTTTAGATTTGCTATTTTTTCTAAATTATAAGTAATTATACGTCTTGTACTAACTTTTTAATAAATATATTTAGTATATGGCAAAAAACAATTTAACAAATGTTTACAACATTAATTTTCAAAATTAATTTAATTATAAAAAAGGTTTTGAATCAAATAAGGAGTAGAGTATGGGTATAAATTGTGAGGTATTTATTAGTTATTCATCAAAAGAAAAAGAAACAGCTGATTTAGTAAGGGAATGTTTAGAAAATAATGGAATCACTTGTTGGATGGCTCCTGAATCAATTCCAATTGGGTCAGGATATGCTGGTGAGATTACAGAAGCAATTAAAAATTCTAAGATGATTGTCCTTATCTTGTCAAGTGCCGCTATGTCTTCTAAATGGGTAGAAAAAGAAGTTGATTTTGCAATATCAGAAAACAAACCTCTTTTGCCATTTCATATTGATGATACAGATTTAAATTCAGTATTTAAACTTTATTTAAATAATGTACAGAGAATTGAAGCATATAGACGTATAAAAATGGCTTTAAGTGATTTACTTGAAAATGTTACAGCGCTCATTGGTAAAAAAGAACATAATAGCGCAAAAATTTATTTAAAGCCAACCTATAGAGAGCCTAATTTTAATTTGATTGGTCGAGATGAAGAAATTAAAACATTATTTGAACTTTTCTCTAAAACAAATATAGTCTCAGTTTCCGGAATTGGTGGTATTGGTAAAAGTGAAATTACTAAAGCATTTGCTAAAGAAGCAAGTATTAAGAATTTTTATAATGTCATTTGCTTTGTAGATTATAATACATCGCTTAAGAAGACAATTGCTGGCTTAGATTTTGCCAACTTTGATGAAATATCATTTATTGATCAAGTTAAATCACGTAATGATTTTACATCACTTGAGGATGCTTTATTTACTAAAAAAGCATCTTGGCTTGAGGAAACAAAAAAAGATACATTACTTGTCATTGATGGTTTTGATAATATTGATGATGAAAACATTAAGTTATTAAGTAGATTATCATGTCATGTATTAATTTCTACTCGTTGTGTTTTTAATGATTTTGCTTGTTTAAAAGCTGAAAAAATAAGTGAAGATAATTTAATTAAATTATTTTATCAATATTATCATGATGGTGATAATAGTTCATTAGAAAAAGAAAAGATAAAAGAAGTAATTAAAATTGTTAATGGTCATACTTTAACCATTAAATTAATTGCTGAATTTTTAGAGACAACTGGTTATGATTTAGATACAGTTATTTCTGAACTTAAAAAAAACGCCTTAAGTCAAGTATTTGAAGAAGATGAAGTTGAACATAATCACGAATACAAAAATATTAATAGACATATTAATAATTTATTTGTATTAAGCAACTTAAATGATGAAGAAAGAGAAGTTCTAAGTGAACTTGCTATTTTACCATCTTATGGTGTTCGAAAATACCTATTTAAAAAATGGTCACCTAATCCTAAAACAATGACAATTATTAGTAAATTAAATAGTCAAGGATGGGTTGAATCTAATCAAGGATTTATCCTCTTACATCCTCTTGTTAAAGCAGTAATTAAAGATAACGTTAAACCATCAACGAGTACACTTAAACCATTTATATTAAATGTTTTAGATGCGCTTGTTACAAGTGAAGTTCCAACCTTAAACATGCTTGATGAAATGAATGATATTGGTCTAAGTTTGATTTCAAATTTATCTGATGAAGATGAGTTTATGGTTAAAATTTTAGCAGTTGTGGCAAAATTTTATGGCGAGGTAATTTACTATAAGTTGTATTCTTTAAAGAGTAAAGAATGTACAAATGTCTCATTTTTTCAAGCCTCATTTGATACACTAGATAAAATAAGTGAATTTAAAACATGTAATGAAATGATGAAAAAGGCTTATGCACTTGCTCAAAAAGTTAAGATTGATAATCATCTTTTAGGTGATGTGTACGCTGTCTTAGCATCATCTTCATTCAACATTAAAAATTATTTATCAGCTGTTGATTATAATACTAAAGCTTTAGATGCATATTTAAAGGTGTTAGAAGAAAATGATCCAATAATTTTAAGAACGAAGAGAAGAAGGGGAACTAATTATTATTACTTAGGTGAATATGAAAAATCATATAACGATTATAATGATAATTTAATGACTCGCCTTAAATATATTGATAAAGAGGATCCATCTGATTTAGGACGCTCTTATATGTATGTTGGAAATGCCCTAAACAAGCTAGATAGATTTGAAGAAGCTTATCTTCATTATCAAAAGGCATATGAATATGGATCTCTTAATTCTAAAAACAGTATTGGTCTAGCCGATTTAAGTATTAGCATTTATGAAATGCTAATTAAAATCGGAAAAATTGATGAAGCGAAATTAAGACTTAATCAGGCACTTGATGCTTATGAAACTTATACTAGTAATGAGGAAAGAATAAAAGAAATAAAAAATATTCTTTCAAGGATTGAAAATGATTAATTTTTTAGCAATTTTTGCGATTGTTATATTGTTTGGGGTTACCGCTTTAATTTTAATAAAAAAGCCTAAAGAAATAAACAAACATTTATTATGGGTTTATATTCCAGTTTTTATAGTTGGATTTATCCTTCATTTATATGTGAATACTAAAACACAAGATTTTAAAATACATATTAATATTTTAAGAGCTTTTTTTTCCTCAGTTAAAATGTTTGCTTTCTCGATTGACAGTATTATTTTTACTAATGTAATTTTAGATAATCTGCTTTATTCAATCGCGCTTACTTTGCTTTATTTAACAGCTAGTTTTTCAACAGCTTTATTAATTGTTATACTAGTTCATAATTATATTCGTAATCAAATAAGGATTAAGAAGGTTATTAAGAAAAAACATTATATTGTGATTGGTGATAATGAATATGCCTTTATGTTTGTGAATAAAATGAATAATGAATCTGTTTTAATCACAGAAGATGATTCATTATTTAAAGAACTTATATCTAAAAACATTAATGTAACTAAAGGAAAAATTAATGAAAAGACTCTTTTAAAAGCAGGGATTTTAAAAAGTGAATCAGATATAATTATTATAGAAGGTAATGATATTAAAAATCTTAATGACGCTTTGAATATTAAAAAGATGAATTTCCCCCATACAAAAATATATGCTAATTACGAAGCAGAAAACAAAACTGATTGGTTTGGCTTAAAACAAGAAACAAGAGGAGATATTAATTTCTTTAGTCTTTCAGAACTTATTGTTCAAGATTTTATTATTAATAATCCGCTTGTAAACTATCTTAAACCTGAATATAAAGATGTTAATGGAATATTTTTGGGATTTGGTAATACCAATAAAAAGATTTTACGCCAAATGTTAATTAATAATCAATTTGAAGACACAAGGTTTGAGGCTTTTGTTTTTGATCAAAACATGTTAGTTGAAAAGGAACGCTTTATTGGTCAATACTATGCTTTATGGGAATTAGATAACTATGAGAGTAGTGAATATTATGAAAAAATTGATAATATTTCAAAAGATCAAATAACTTTTGATAATCTAGACATACTCAGTTATTCATTTAAATCTAAAATAATAAATCTAATTAAAGATTATTCATTTATTGTAGTGGCTTTAGGAAGTGATAAGTTTAATGCAGAAACAGCCTTGGAACTTAATGCTTATTTAAAAGAAAATAATTATAATAATTATCATATTTTTGTTAAATTAGAAGATAAATCAGCTTTTAATAAAGATTTATTTGATAGTCACATTACATATTTTGGTGATAAGAAAAATGTTTTATCAAAAAAAATATTAATTGATCAAGAACTTGACAAAATTGCTAAAAAAATTAATGCTTTATACTTAGGAATATCTTTAGATAACCTAGAATTAATAAGTGAGGAATGGAATAAACTTGGTTTTTTTGAAAAAGAATCTAATCGTTATGCGGCATATAATATTGATGTTAAGTTAAGTTATCTCGGTTTAACAAAAGAAGATATTAAAAATATGACGGAAGAACAATATTTAAATATTTTAAAGCCAAAAAGAAATAAGCTTAATGAAATTGAACATAATAGATGGAATGCTTTCTATATAATGAATAATTTCTTGCCAATGAAGAAAAGTGATATTTATATAAATGATAATGGCAAAGTAATAAGAAAAAATATTGAGAAAAAACGGCATGCATGTCTTACAACCATGAAAGGATTACATGACTTAGAATTAGATTCGATTAGATTATTAAAAGAAAAAGGTTATAAGGAAGATAAATTTAAACAGTGTTATGACGTAATTGAATATGATTATTTGATTATGGATTATCTGCATAAGTTATTAAGAGAGAGTAGCTAAGCTATTCTCTTTTTTTATTTAATCATTAAAATAAAAAACATAATTTTAAATTATCTGAAACGTTATATTGACAAGCGTTTAAAAGAAGTTCAACAATGTCAAAATGGTTTTTATATAAGTTAATTGATTTATATATATAAAGCTAATAGAATTATATTAAGAAATGGAACGCATATAAAAAAGAATAATTATTTAATAGAAAAAAATAAAAAACATTACAAAAAGTTAACAATCAAACATTTTGCATATAAGACAAAATATGTGTTACATGTAAGTAGAAAAATATTCGACTGAGGATTTAATGATTATTATGAATAGAAAAGCTTTAATAAATAAAGTAAATTTTTTATAAACATAAAAGATACTAACACTTTATTTGAGAGGACGAATTTAACAACGAAAGTTACAGTAACTTATTACTTGTAAATTTTAAAATTATAAAAGAAATAATCTTGATAATAGTTTTGATAAAACAACCCATATAAGTACAGTTTACTTAAATTCAAATAATTAGTGTAGAATTTCATTTTCAAAAAAATGATTATGCAGTATATAGGATTAGTTTAGATAAAATAATACGTTTATTAAGTATATTTTTCTAGTATTTTCCATCGTTAAAATAGCGAAATTTCGCACTTAATAAATATTTTCAACTCTAAAAGGTTTTCGAAAATTATTTTGTTTACAAAGCGTAAAAAAAAATGTAGAATTAAGATGAAAGGAATGTATTTATGAAAAAATTTGCGGTTAATTTATTAATATTTACTATTTGTATGATGCTTATGGCTTGTGAAAGTATAAGTGTTACTAAAACGACTAGTAAAAGTTATACAACATCTAAAACAACTACTTTAAGTAGTACAAGTAAAAAAGATAGCACGACAATTACTAACCAAGTTACAACGAATAGTGTAACTACAAAAAGTGAGGGGTCAAAAACTTTTGTGACAAGCACAACTAAAAAAAGTGTTGTTTCGACACCAATTGAAAATGACTTAAGAAGTGCTGGCACATATACAAAAGCTAATGTATTAATTGATGATAAAAACAAAGAATTTAAATATAAAAATGCTTATGTATATGAAACAACTGATGAAAATATTGACGGTGGATCATTTATTACTTCAGTTCATGGTAAAGAATTTACCGCGACCATTTCACCAACAATTGAAACATCAGGAAATTATCGGGTTTATTTATCATTTGCAAATATTGATGATGCCACAAATTATGTAAGTTTAGAAGTTACATATAATGGTGGTGAAAATAATGATTATAACCGTTATCTTGATCAAACGATAAATCAAGGAGTATGGGTATACGTTGGAACTTATTTCTTTAAACAAGGTAATCAAAATAATGTTACTATCCGTGATGCCGCAGAAGGCATTGTTTCACTTGATTCAGCATTCTTCCAACTTACAGGCGCATCTGATACTATTACAAGCGAAGATAATATAAAAACTGGTCGATATTTTGATGCGACTTCTGTTACTAATATTGTTATGGATAAAAAAACACGCTCAAGCTATTTAAGAGTTAATGGTGAAGACTACTTTGTAAATGGAATTTGTGGTGTTGATGAATTAGAATTAATGGCTGAAGCTGGATGTAACACAGCAAGAACATATAGTGCTGATCTTGTTACTACTAAAGCTATTTTAGATAAAGCCCAAGAGCTTGGGATGAAAATTATGGTTGGTTTATGGATGAATCATGAAACAGCTAATTTCACATACTATAACAATCCTAATGAAGTAAAAGAACAATTTGATAATATTAAGAAAGTTGTAACAGCCTTTAAAGATCATCCAGCAGTTTTATGTTGGGCTATAGGTAATGAAGTTGATATTTCTACTTCAGTTCATAAAGAAAATATATACTATGCCATGAATGATCTTGCAAGAATGGTTAAAGAACTTGATCCATATAGACCAACAATGGCTGTCTTAGCTGGTAGTAGCACTGATAAAATTAAAAATATTATGAAATACTGTAACCACATTGATATGATTGGTTATAACTCTTATATTCATATTGGTAATGTACAAACTAATACATCTATTTTCCCTGGACCTTATATGGTAACTGAATTTGCGCTTAACCAACCTTCAGAAACAAAAACTAAAACAAGTTGGGATGTTATTTTAGAGCCAAATAATAAAGAAAAGGGCGAACTATATAAATCAAGATATATTGATTATATTTATAACTACAAAGATAAAAACTGCGTTGGTTCATTTGCGTTTAAGGATACTGGATCATTTAGAGTAACCCATACTTGGTACGGCTTAATTTATAATGATCGTAAAACTCTACAATATTATTACATGTCATCAGCTTGGAATAATGAAGAAAATCCAATAAATCCTTATATCTCTAATATATATGTTAACAATAAAGTGGCTTCTGATTCAGTTGTTTTAGATGCACAAGCTCTTACAAACCTTCGTATTGAATTAAAAAATTTAAATGGAGCGAGCGTTAATTATGTGGTTGAAATTAGAAAAGAAGTTGCGACTTCTGTAAATAATGTTCCAGCAGTTTTAGATATTGCTTTTAAATCAACTAGCGCTGGGATTTATAGCTTTACGACCCCAACTAAGGGAAATTATCGAATTTATGTTTATGCATATATTGGCGATGATTACGTTACGTTTGCAAATATTCCAATAAGTGTACAATAAATTAATATACAAAAGCAATAAGGAGTAAAGATGAAAAAAAGAATTATATGTTTTATGTTGCTTGTTGCTTGTTTAATGCTTTCAGCATGTAATAAGACAAGTGTTTCGACTAGTTTTAGTAAAACCACAAATAAAATTACGGATAAAACTACTTCAAGTAACACAACAAAGAATTTAACATCAAGTACAAGTACTTCGATAACCAAAAAGGAAGTTATTTCATCTCCTAAAGAAAATGATCCAAGACCTAGTGGTGTTTATTCAGGTAATTCAATATTACTTGATGATATTAACAAGGAAGTAACATTTAAAAATGCATATAGATATTTTACAAATGATTCAAGCGTTGATAATGGCTCATTTCTAACATCAGTAGAAGGCAGGGAGTTTAGTGTAACTTTTACCCCAAATGTTAAAAGAGCTGGATATTATTTGATTTATATTTCCTATCCAAAACTAGATAATGCCACAAATTATATTCCTTTAACTATTAAATATAACGGTGGTGAGTCAAGAGATAGTTCAAAATTTATTGATCAAACAGTTAATAATAATGTTTGGGTATTTATTGGTACGTATTATTTTACTAAAGGAAGTACAAATTCTATCACTGTTCAGTCACTTGATAATGAACTTATAAGTATTGATTCAATGTATTTTGTAAGAAACATTGAAATGACTAATACCCCAAGTCCCGAAATAATTAAAGGTAGCGAACTTTTTGAGCCAACATCAGTAACTAGTATTGTCATGGATAAAACTAATTTATCTCATTATTTAACAGTTGATGGAGAGCCTTACTATGTTAATGGGATTTGTGGAATTAATGAACTTGAATTAATGGCTGAAGCTGGTGTTAATACTGTTAGAACTTATAGTACAGTTATTGGTACATCAGAAGCTTTATTTGACAGAGCATATGAACTTGGAATTAAAGTAATTCCTGGTTTATGGTTACTACATGAAACAACTGAAGCAATTTATGAATATAATCCTGAAAAGGTCGAAAAACAAAAAGAAGAGATGATTGAGACCATCAAAGCATTTAAGGATCATCCAGCAGTTCTTGCTTGGGCGATTGGTAATGAGGTTGAAAATTCTAACATAAGTGATTATAAATACATTTATCAAGCTATTAATGATGTCGCAAAAGCAGCTCATGAAATTGATCCATATCATCCAACTGTCGCTATTTTAGCAGGTTCTTCAACAACGAAAATTAATTACTTAAAAGCATATTGCCCGCATATTGATATCTACTCTTACAATGTGTATAAAGGAATTGATAAGACACCAGATATAACTTCAGTTTATCCAGGCCCATACATGATTACAGAGTATGCGACTAACGCTCCTGATCAGGTAAGTAAAACAACCTGGGGCGCGCCATTTGAGTATAACAACTATGAAAAAGGTTTGATTTATTTAGATAGATATTTAAATATTATTAAAGCTAATGAAGATAAAAATTGTTTAGGATCTTTTGCGTTTAAAGATACCGGTTCATTTAGAATTACCCATAGTTGGTATGGCTTAATCTATGAAGGTCGAAAAACAATGTCATATTATCTACTTAGTAGTGGCTGGAAAAATGAGCAAGCAACATTAATGCCATATTTAAAAGAAATATATGTTAATGGTAATCAACCAGAAAAATCAATTTATGTAAAACCTAATACCTTATCTACAGTTACATTAGACTGGGAATATTTAAAAGATGAAGAAATAACATATGTTTTAGAACTAAGAAGAGAAGTTCCTTATGAAGAAAGAGTAATTCCTAGTGTTTTAAATGTAAAATTTACGCTAGTAGATGGAAAATTTATGTTTACTACACCAATTGAAGAAGGACCTTATAGAATATATGTTTACGGATATATTGACAATGATTATGTTACATTAATAAATTGCCCTATTATGGTTTCTTCTAAATAAATTTAAGATATTTAAACAAAAAACTTAAATAAAACAATAATTATAAAGAAAAAAAATACATATTAGCCAAAAAAAGTGAGTTTTATCACTTTTTTTACTTTTATTGTAATATAAATTAATTATTCGAATAGAATAGTAAATAAATATGTTATACTATTGTAAATAATAGGAGCGTAGCATATGATCTTAAAAACAAATGATGCATTGATTCATTATGAGATTTATGGTGAAAAAAGTAATAAGTTACCACTAGTTTTCATGCATGGCAATGGTGAAAATCTTCATATTTTTGATGAAATATATCCTTATTTTAAAGAACAATATATAATAACAATTGATTCACGCATGCAAGGTGAAAGTACTGGCGAAGAAATTAGTTATGAATTAATGAAAGAAGATTTAATTAATCTTTTAACATCACTTGATATCCCTAAATGTAATTTTATTGGTTTTAGTGATGGAGCAATAGTTGGACTGCTTGCCAGCATGGAAACAAACATAATTAATAAACTTTTTATGATTGGTTTAAATATTAGTCCTAAAGGATTAAAAAAAGCAGTTATAAATGGCATTAAAATAATGGCCATTGTTAATAAAATTTCATCCTTATTTAATAATAAGGCAAAATCTAAACATAAATTACTTAAATTAATGCTTAATGAACCAAGAATAAAAATTAGTAGATTACGAAGTGTAAATGCAAAAGCAATTTTGTTTTATGGTAATAAAGATATGGTTAAATATTCCCATGCATTAGAAATAAAAAATAATTTACCTAATCCGAAGTTTTATTTGTTAAATGGTACTCACTTTTTAATTAAAGACGCAAGAGATGAAGTTGTAAAAATTATTAAGGAGGAACTTAATGAATAATCTTAATATTTTATATGAAGATAATCATCTTGTGGTCGTTGAAAAAAAGGCAGGAGTATTATCACAAGGAGACATATCAAGCGATGAAAACTTACTTGATATGGTTAAAAGTTATATTAAAGAGAAATATAACAAACCAGGTGAAGCTTTTATTGGTCTAGTGCATAGACTTGATCGCAACACTTCAGGAATAATGGTTTTTGCAAGAACGTCTAAAGCAGCTAGTAGATTATCCTTAGATATTTTAGAGCATCGTTTTAAAAAATCTTACTATGCGGTTATAGAAGGAGAGCTTTTAGGTGATGGTCATTTAGTTGATTACATCAGCAAAAATGAAGATAAAAAAATTGCTTATATAAATAAGGATGGAAAAAAAGCTGAACTTAATTATCATGTATTAGAAACTGTTAATAATTTGACCTTAGTTGACGTTGAACTTTTAACGGGAAGATTTCATCAAATTAGAATTCAATTTGCCTCAAGAAATTATCCGCTTTATGGTGATTCAAAATATGGCAGTAAAATATCAGGTAATGAATTAGGCTTATGTTGCTACAAACTAGGTTTTTATCATCCAATTAGTAAAGAATATATGGAATTTACGATTGAACCAAAAGATGGAATATTTAAAAAATTTTTAAAATTTACAAAATCTATCTAGATGAAAATAATAAAAAAAGAGAATAATATATTTGAAATTAATTTAAAATTTTGAAATTAATTTTAAAATATAGTATAATTATTTAAAATTAATGGGAGGTTAATATGAAAAAAATCAAAGAAATTTTCTTTCATAGCTTGATAAAGTATCTCTTACTGTTTGTAATTGATGGTATTGCTATCGCGATGATTATGATTTTCGGTAAAGGCAAAGGTCTAATTGATTATTCAAATGCTTTTTTCGTTGTAGGATTTTTAAATATTTGTATTGGTGGTTTATCAATTGTCTCATATTTAGGAGCCTTTGATATGTTCTCGTACTCATTTTATTATATGGGTTCATTTATAAAACATACGGAAAAAGAAAAAAATCGTAAATATGATAGTTTACCTGATTTTGTGGATAAAAAAAATATTGAGCGCTCAAAAGACAGATATAAAAGTATTCCATACATAGTATGGGGAACGCTACTTTGCGTGATTTCTGCTATTATCTTACTTGTAATGTAATAAGCATAAAGCGTTTTCAAAAAAAATACCTAATAAAAAAATTAAAAAGTTATTGACAGAAATTACTTCTTATAGTATTATGGTACAAAATTAAAAAACAAATTAATTTTAAATAAAAAAAAGGAGAGAAAAAATGAAAAAAATAATTGCTTTATTTAGCGCATTATTACTAGTTTTAGGGGTTGCTGCATGTAAGAAAACTACTGCCACAACTACTACCACTAAAAAGCCTACAACTAGTTCAAGCGTTACTGCATCTCAAACATCAAAATCGACAGATCCAGTAAAACAACTAGCTAACGGAGCTTATTCATATGTTGCTGCATCATATGAAGAAAGAACTAAAATCCTAGGCTTATTAGAAGCATATGCTGTAAAAAATTTCCTAACAGGAGTATCACTATTTGAAAATGGTGGATATTCAATGTATAACAAGAGAATCGTAAAAGGAACTGAAACATATATTTCAGGATACGGATTCGGTATTCTTGCTGAAGGAAATATTACTGCTGACCTAGCTGGAGAAACAAATCCAGAGTATGCAAGATACTATCATATATTTGAAACAGATGATCCTGCATCTTTAAACTATCTAAACTCACAAGATGCTGTAACTGGTGATTTATATGGTTATGTTTCATCAGGTTACTGGTCAACTAAGATGAATGATACAAAAGACGGCTATGAATGGTATCCAGTTCTTGCAAAAGAAAAACCAATTGCAGTTGACATGGATCCAGTTACACAACTTGCTTCTACTTATAAATTTAGAGTAAAAACAGGTGCTGACGGATTAAAATACAATACAACTTCTACTAAAAATGCTGAATTTGCTGGTAGAGATGTTGCTCTTGAAGACTATGTATATGCATGGAAATTCTTATTAACTAAAAAGAATGGTCAATATCGTGGAACTGAAATGCTTGATGGCGCAGGTACACTTGTTGGTTCACAAGCATACTACGATGCATCTGCTGATGGTGCTGATACTGAAGCTGCTAAAGCTGCATGGGAAAAAGTAGGTATTAAAGCTTACGAAAAAGATGGCGAATCATGGCTAGAATTTAAATTAAACGTTCCTGCAACTCCATTCTATGCAATGTATTATTTAGCAAGTAGCTTATACATGCCAATTCCTGAAGAATTCATGAATAAAATTGGTGGAGCTGCAAGCTATGGTACATTTACAGATGCTGGTGATACACCAATTGATACAATGCTTTGTTTATCACCTTATATGACAAGCAGATGGGAAAAAGATGTTGAAATCGTATTTAAGAAAAACCCATTATGGAATGAACCTGGAAGATATCAAATTCCTGGTATTCATATTAAAGTTTTAGCTGCTCAAAAAACAGATTCTGAAGCTGCATTAAAAGAATTTTTAGCTAATAAACTTGATGCTGTTGGAATCCCTTCAACTCGTTTAGCTGAATTCATTAATGATGATAGAACTACACAAACTTTAGGTGACTCAGTATTTAAATTAAATGTTAATACTACTACACAAGAAGAATGGATTAAATTATTTGGTGAGAATGGTACAATTAAGCAAACAGCAGAAAAAGATTATTATCAAGTTAAACCTATTATGAGTAACAAAAACTTCTTAATGGGATTAAGCTTCTCATTAAATAGAAAAGAATTTGCTGAAAATAAAGGACGTATTCCTTCACAAAATTATTTTTCAAGTGACTATCTAAGTGATCCTGAAAATGGTGTTTCATATAATACAACTCCAGAGCACTTAAATGCAATTAAAGATTTTTCACCTGAAACTTATGGATATGACCTAGATATCGCAAAAGCTTACTTCAAACAAGCTGTTGAAGAATTAGTTGCTCAAGGAAAATATACACTTGGTACAAAAGAAAACCCTACAAAGATTTCAATTGACATCTGGTGGCAAACTGAAACTAACGTTACACAATATGGTAATGATATCGCTCAATATATTGAAACAGCATTCAATGATGAATCAGTAGCTGGCGGTAAGATTCAATTAAAAGTTAATAACTACACTGTAGCTGTTTGGTCAGACGTATATTACAAGAAAATGATGGTTGGTCAATTTGACCTTGGTTTCGGTTCAGTTTCTGGTAACGCATTAAATCCATTAAACTTCATGGAAGTATTAAGAAGCGATAATACAAGTAACTTTACTCTAAACTGGGGTGTAGATACAGGCGTTGTTTCTGACGACTTATTCTATGATGGTGTATACTGGAGCTATAATGCATTGTGGCAGGCAGCTGATACTGGCGCATATGTAGTTGATGGTGTTGTTTCTCCAACATTTGATGCTGAACTTAAGTCAAATACAACTAACGAAGACGGAACTCAAACAATTGTTATTGATTATACAGCTGTTCAAGTTGAAGGTGTTGAAGTTTCTATTGATGATGTAGTTATTTGCTGGTATGAAGGTGAATACAACGAATACGGTATGGATTCTGAAAAATTTACTTGTGAAATCAAAGATGGTAAGATTACTATCGTAGCTTCTCAAGAATTAGTTGAAGAATTTTATGGAGAAATTGGAATTGACATTTACTATACTGCAAAAGTAAAAGGTGTAGATGGTAAAGGTTATAAATCATTATATGATTCATTCCCTAACCCTAATCCAGCTCCTGCAGAATAATTAAATTAAAAAATTAATAACGTGAGATTAGCGTTAGTTTAGGCTAACGCTAATTTTTGCGTAATTGATTGTGAATAAAATTAGAACTAATATACATGTGTATATAGAAAAGAAGGAGGATTATTATGGTAAAATATGTATTGAAGCGAATTGGTCTTGCGTTTATTACTGCCACAATAATTATTTCTGCAACTTTTATAACTGTTAAATTATTACCATTTTCAGTGCCTGCTTTTAAGGATAATCAAATGTTTGCTTTTTTTGAAAAGCAAGTTAATTTAGGCTATATTGAAGATCTTAAAGTACCAGATCCAGAACGTGGAAAACCGTTATGGACATATACAACTGGTCAAGGCTCAACTAGATTGACTCATAATTACTATGAAGTACCTATTTTAGAACAATATTTTAATTGGATTAAAAACATCGTCACAAAGTGGGATTGGGGTACATCAACCGAAATTTCACCAAATTTAAGTGCAATAAAAATTATTGGCCAAAAACTACCATATACAATAAAAGTTAATATTTGGGCGGTCTTTATCTCTGTGCCACTTGGAATATTACTTGGAATATGGGCAGCTTTAAAGAAAAATTCAATGACTGATCACATTATTTCTACTGGAGTTATGATATTTATATCAATTCCAAGCTTTGTAATTATTACATTTTTAATGTTAATTTTTTGTTACAAATTACAATGGCTCCCAACTAAATGGCCGAGCTCCTCATCCCCATTAAACATTAGAGCATTGGGTTATATTTTACCTGTTGCCTGTTTATCGTTTGGATCAATTGCTGGTTATTGCCGTTTTACAAGAGCTGAATTATGCGAAGTTATGTCAAGTGACTATTTGTTACTTGCAAGAACTAAAGGACTAACTAAAAAACAATCAATTTTAAGACATGCACTAAGAAATGCGATGGTTCCAATTGTTCCAGCAATATTAGCTGAATTTATTGGTGTCTTAGGTGGTTCTATGATTTTGGAAAATCTATATGGTATTCCTGGTATTGGAAGGCTATATATTAATTCTATAAGTTTAAAAGATTATAATGTATTGCTTGTTGATATGGCGGTATTTACAACAATTGGATTATTATCTGGTGTATTATTAGATATTTCATATGGATTCATTGACCCAAGAATTAGAATGGGGGCGAAGAAATAATGGCAAACGAAAAATTTTATGATGCGTATGGTAATGAAATTGAAATTAAAGAAAATGATTTTAAATTTACGCAAAAGGATAAAAACATTCATGATATAAAATTTGAATCTAAACCAACGACTTTCTTTAAAGACGCCTTAAAAAGATTTACTAAAAATAAATCCTCAGTCGCTGGGGCAATAATTTTAGGAATTTTACTAGTTCTTTCTTTTTTACTACCTGTTGTTTTAACTACAGATATTGAAAAAAATCATCCATCAGAAGCTTTACTTTTACCAAAATTATTTAAAACAGGTACCGGTTTTTGGGATGGAACAAAAAAATATGAACATCAAGTTTATGATCCAATTAATAAAAAACCTGCTTCAGAAAAGTTTTTAGCTTCAGCTGTTGTAAGTTTGAAAACGACAAATGATGGTGATTATTTTCTTGATACAGCTAATGCTTATGGCTATGGTGGATATGTTAGATTTGAAACAGGATTCATTCTTGATAAAAATCAAGCTGACAAACTTGAAGAAAATACTAAATATTTTTATTCCCCAATGATTAATTATTATGCGAATTCTGAATATACAATGAAATTTAATCTTTTAAATCAAAATTATATTATGGAAGGCTATGAACTTGCTACATATCGTGTAATTTTAACGTATAAAGATGAAAATCAAGTTGTTCAAAAAATTGTTTTACAAGATTGGTCAAAAAACTACGGCGAGATTTCAATTAATATTACTGATGTTTTAACTGAAAAAGAAATAAATGTAAATTATAATAATGCCCAATTTGGCTTTGAAATTTTACCTTCAACAGAAGCAAGGACATACATTTTAATTGAAAATTGTGTATTTGAAACAAATAACAAATTTTTAGAAAAACAAGTTAATGCCTTAACATTTACTGATGCAAATGCAGTTGTTTTATTGCCAGTTGGTAGCAAAACAGCTGACAACATACCAAATTACTGGCAATGTAACGGTATTAAAGGTGTTTATAGAGTTCATATAATATATTGTGATTTTGTTTATGATATATATTATGAAAAATACGGAATTGTTGAAAACACAACGATTAATAGTTCTGATTTAGATAAATATATTGCTTTAGGTTTATGCGAATACGATTATAGTATTGGACCTTCATCATTTAAAATTTTATCTGATAGCTGCCCAGTTAGAAGCATAACTGATCAAACAACTAAAACAGCTCCAGGATTACCTACAGCTTTTTATAAACTAACAGGTGATTTATCTCTATACCGTTATATGGGATATGACAAAATGCCAAGATATTTACTAGGCACAGATAATAATGGAAAAGACTTAATTAAAGTTTCTTTTTCAGGTTTAAGAACTTCATTATTATTGGGATTTGCTACATTTGCTTTTTGTTTTACATTTGGATTAATTTGGGGTTCAATCTCAGGTTATTTTGGTGGAAACGTCGATATAGTTATGGAAAGATTTACAGAAATTTTAAGTGGTGTTCCTTGGATTGTTATAATGACACTATGTATTATTCATTTTGGAAGTAACTTTGGAACTATTTTCTTAGCTCTATGTTTAACAGGATGGATTGGTACATCAGCAAGAACAAGAACGCAATTTTACAGATTTAAGGGTCGAGAATATATTTTAGCTTCAAGAACACTTGGCGCTTCAGATGGACGTTTAATTTTCCGTCACATTTTGCCAAATGCGATTGGTACAATTATTACTGGATCAATTCTTATGATTCCATCAAGTATTTTCTCAGAAGCGACAATTGCTTATTTGGGATTAGGACTTCAAAATATGAATTCACTTGGTGTTACATTATCTAATAATCAATCGTATCTAGAAACCCTACCTCACCTAGTACTTTTACCTGCTATCATTATTTCCTTAATAATGATTTCATTTAACTTATTTGGTAATGGATTAAGAGATGCATTTAATCCATCATTGAAAGGAAGTGAATAGTCATGAACGAAAAAGTACTTGAAGTAAAAAATTTAGAGATAAATTTTAAAACTGATAATGGTATGGTTCATGCCGTTCGTGATGTTTCATTTGATTTATATAAAGGCGAAACATTATGTATTGTTGGTGAATCTGGTTCTGGTAAATCAGTTACATCAAAAGCAATTATGGGTATTTTATCAAATAACGCGATAGTTGAAGGCGGACATATCTATTATGAAGGCGAAGATTTACTAAAGATTTCTGAAGAAGAATTCCATAGAATTAGAGGCCATAAAATTGGGATGATCTTCCAAGATCCTCTATCAAGTTTAAATCCAATTGTTAAAATTGGTAAGCAAATAACTGAAGCAACTTTAGTTAATGGCAACAAACTAAAATTAAAATATAATGAATTAATTTCTAATAATCTAACAAAATATCGTAACAAGCTTGTTCATCAAAGAGTTGATATCGAAGATGTTAGACGTGATTTTGGCTATAAAAAAGAAGAAATTCTTAAAGAAATTGCTGAAAAAATTGATAAAAATGAAATTAAAGCATTAAAAGAAAAACTTAGCCAGTTAAAAAAGGATGCTAATACTAAAATTTTAGCAATAAAAGAAGCTTATAAAGCTCCGCTACTTGAGTTAAAAGAAAAATTAGCAGTTTGTAAGAAAGAAGCTAAAGTTGAAGTTAGCAAGTATAAGAGCCAATTAATTTCTGAATATAATAAAAATTTAAAAGTATTAAAAGAAAAACTTGCAAATGCTAGTGAAAATAATAAGAAAAAAATCTTAGATGAAATAAAAGATTTAAAAGATAAACACGTTAACTCTTTAAAAGTTACAAAAAAAGTTGCGAAAGAAAGAGCTTTAAAAATCATGGAAGAGGTTGGTATTCCAATGCCAGAAAGAAGATTCAAGCAATATCCGTTTGAATTCTCAGGTGGTATGCGTCAAAGAATTGTTATTGCAATTGCTTTAACAGCTGACCCAGATATTTTAATTTGTGATGAACCAACAACTGCCCTTGACGTTACTATTCAGGCGCAAATTTTGGAATTAATTAACAAATTAAAAGTTGAAAGAAATTTATCATGTATTTTTATCACTCATGACTTGGGTGTTGTAGCAAATATGGCAGACCGTGTTGCGGTAATGTATGCTGGTAAGATTGTTGAATATGGTACAGTAAATGAAATATTCTTTGATCCTAAGCACCCATACACATGGGCATTATTATCATCTATTCCAGATGTTGATAGTAAAGAGAAACTTGATGCAATTCCTGGTACACCTCCTAATATGATTTACCCACCAAAAGGAGATGCCTTTGCCTTAAGAAGCAAATATGCTCTTGAAATTGACACAAAATATGAACCACCATACTTTAAAGTATCAGATACACATTACGCAGCTACCTGGTTGCTTCATAAAGATGCACCAAAAGTAGAAATGCCAAAAATTGTTTCTGAAAGAATCAAAGCTGCTTTAAAGGAGGCCAAACAATGAAAGAAAATAAAAATGATTTTATGTCTGGCGGTAAGTTTGAAAAAGCTACCCAAGATAACGCCTTACGTCGTGAAGCAGAAGTAATCAAAGAACAATCAGATGAAAAATTTATTCCTGGTAAGGATGATTTTGAATCACCATTAACACCACTTGTTAACGCTAACGAAATACAACATAGTAGACGCAATCGTGTTAAATTTAAAAAAGAATTAGTTGATCAAAATATTATTCTTTCAGTACGTAATTTAAAACAATTTTTCTTTTTTGGAAAAGGAGTTAATCGTACTAAATTAAAAGCCGTTAATAATGTATCTTTTGATATTCATGAAGGAGAATGTTTTGGTATGGTTGGTGAATCTGGTTGTGGAAAAACTACTACTGGTCGTTCAATAATCAGACTTTATGACATTACCTCAGGCTCAATCTATTATAAGGGATATAGAATTTCTGCAGGTGACAGATGGAATAGGAAAGAAATTAAATTTACAAAAATTAGGCTTAAAAATAGTTTAAAAGAATTTAATGATAAATGTAATTTAGAAATAAATGCTTTAGATAAGAATTCAGCAACATATAAAGAAGATGCAGAAAAAATTAAAGAAAAATATAATGATTTAATTCATGCATCTAAAGCAAAAGCATACAAAATCATTTCTGATCAAGAAGAAAAAATTGCAAAAATCAAATATGATAATACACATGTAAAACGTAAACTACTTAATGAAATTCAAATGATTTTTCAAGATCCAGTTGATTCATTAGATCCAAGAATGACTGTTGAAGATATCATTCAAGAAGGTTTAAAAATTCAAGGTTTTACAAATCGTGAAAAAAATCATAAAAAGGTTGTTGAAATGCTTGATAAGGTTGGTTTAATCAGCGATTATGCCTCTCGATATCCTCATGAGTTCTCTGGTGGTCAACGTCAAAGAATAGGTATTGCAAGAGCGTTAATTATGAATCCAAAACTTTTAATCTGTGATGAGCCAATTAGTGCGTTAGACGTATCAATCAGAGCGCAAATTATTAATCTACTTAATGATTTAAAGAATGAGTATAAATTAACAATTATGTTCATTGCTCATGACTTATCAGTAGTAAAATATTTCTGTGATCGTATTGCAGTTATGTATTTTGGTAAACTAGTTGAATTAGCATCATCGGATGAATTATTCAAGAATCCTCTTCATCCATATACTAAATCACTTCTAAGTGCCATTCCTCGTCCAAATCCAATTTCTGAAAAAAAGAGACAAAGAATTACTTATGTTCCAAAAGAGGCTCATGACTATTCTAAACAATTGCCAGAATTAAAGGAAATTAAACCAGGTCATTTTATCTACTGTAATGATGAAGAGTTTGAAAAATACAAACTTGAATTAAAAGATTAATTAAGGTAAAGCTTAGGCTTTACCTTTTTTTATGAAAAGAGTAAAATTTTATACTTCACCATTTTTAATAAAAATTAAGAAAAAATTAAGAAAATAACAGATGAAATATTTAGATTTAGAAATACAAAAAGCAAAATATATTTTACTTTATAACATAATATGTTATAATAAATTATTAGAAATAATACAATGATTTGTATTAATGGAGGGTTTATGAAAAAGATTAAAATAATTTCAGACAGCACTTGCGATCTTTCAGAGGAACTGATAAAACAAAATGATATAACTATAATACCTCTTTTAGTACTTTTTGGTGAAGAAGAATATAAAGATGGCGTGACAATTAAGACACGTGAATTATATGATAAAGTTAAAAAGGTAAATTATCTACCTAAAACATCAGCAATTTCTCCAGCTGATTTTGCCAAAACGTTTTTAGAGTATACCAAAAAAGGTTATGATATTATATATACAGGAATAGGTTCTACTTTAAGTGCAACATTTAATAGTGCAAAAATTGCCAAAAGTGAATTAAATTTAGATAATGTTTATTTAATAGATTCCCTAAATTTATCATCAGGTAGCGGGTTAGTAGTATTAAAAATCGCTAAATTACGTGATGAAGGTATGGATGCTTCAAGTATTAAGGAAAATATTGAAAAACATGTTATCCCGAATGTTAGATCACAGTTTGCGATTCAAACCATGGAATACTTGCATAGGGGTGGCAGATGTAATTCATTGACAAGATTTTTAGGAACAATGATAAAGTTAAAACCAATTATTAAGGTTGTTAATGGTGTTTTATCAGTAGGTAAAAAACCACTTGGTCCAATGACTAAAGCATTAGACGTTATGCTAAAAGATGCGGTAAGTGAAAAGGATAAAATCGATCCAGATTTCTTCTTTGTTACTCATTCACTAGCTTACGATTCAGCAGATTATATTTTACCCAAGGTTAAAGAACAGTTTGATTTTGTGAAAAATATTTACTGTACAGAGGCTGGTTGTGTTATTTCTTCACATTGTGGGGAAGGAACAATTGGCTTATTATATATTTTAAAAGACGAATAAAAAGCCTCCAAAATGAGGCTTATTTTTTAGGAGTGATAAAATGCGAAAAATAGGAATGATTTCCTTAGGATGCGCTAAAAACCAAGTTGATTCAGAAATGATTTTAGGTATTCTAACTAACAATGGCTATGAAATTGTTGGTGATGCGCAAGATGCTGATTTATTAATCGTTAATACTTGTGGTTTCATCAATAGTGCTAAAGAAGAAGCAATTGAGACAATAAATGATTTAAATGATATTAAAAAACCTTACCAAAAGTTAGTTGTTTGTGGATGTTATGCACAAAGATATAAAGAAAAATTAATAAGTGAATTTCCTTTTGTGGATTTAGTTTTAACATTTAAGGATTATCCTCATTTTTTAAGTAAGATTAATGCATTATTTGAAGAACAAGAAAGTGATGAATGCTTAAGTTATCACCATAAAGTTTTAATATCTTCTCAGTTTACTCCATATATTAGAATTAGTGATGGCTGTAATAATAGATGCAGCTATTGTGCCATTCCTTTAATTAGAGGTAAATATATTAGTCGTCCAATGGAAGATATAATTGCCGAAATTAAAGAAGAGGTAAGTTTAGGTGCTAAAGAAATAAACTTAATTTCACAAGATACAACTAATTATGGAACTGACCTATATAAAGAAAATAAATTTGTGGAATTACTGAAAGAGATTGAGAAAATTGAAGGTATTTTTTTAATTAGAATTCTATATATGTATCCAGATTTAATAACAGATGAGTTAATAGATTTAATTAAAAATAGCAATAAAATTGCCCACTACTTTGATGTCCCAATTCAACATTCTTCATCTAAAGTCTTAAAACTTATGAACCGCCGTGGTGATCATAAATTACTTGAAAATTTACTATTAAAAATTAAGAGGGAAATTCCTGATGCCATTTTAAGAACAACCGTTATTGTTGGCTTTCCTGGCGAATGTGATGAAGATTTTGCTGATTTACTAGACTTTGTTAAGAAAATTGAATTTGATCATTTAGGATGCTTTATGTATTCTAAAGAAGAAGATACACTAGCATATAATATGGAAAATGAAGTATTAAGTGATGTTATTAACCGTCGTTATAATGAAATTATGCAAGTTCAAAAAAGTATATCATATCATAAGAATCATCAAAAAATTGGTAAAGAGTATATGGCGATTGTCGATTTTAAAGAGGAAGAAACAAATAACCTATATTTAAGATCATATATGGATGCTCCAGATGAAGTTGACGGTTATATTGTAACAGAAGATAAAAAAGATGTTAAAATAGGAGACGTAGTTAAGGTCAAAATTGTTTCAGCCTTTACATATGATTTGTTTGGGAAAATAATTTAGGAGGGAATATGGATACATTTGTTTTAGTTTTAAAGGGATTAATAATTGGATTAGGCTTTATAACACCAGCAAGTGGTGCGGCTTTATCAATGGCCTTAGGTGTTTATGATAAGATGATTTTTGCCATAAACAATATTTTTAAAGATTTTAAAAAACAATTTTGGTTTTTAGCCAAGCTTGGTGTTGGCATTGCCTTAGCGGTATTTTTGGCTTCATTTGTCTTAAAAAAAGCATTAGAAGAATATGAAATGATCACTATTTTATTCTTTGTTGGTTTAATTTTAGGTAGCCTACCAACTGCTGTATCACCAATAAAAAATATCAAAATAAAAAGTGATAATGCCATCTGGTTTTTTATAACTTTTATTCTAGCTATTTTATTTATATTTGTTGATTCAAAAAATGATTTGATTGTTGTAGTTAATAAATTTTCATTATTTACAACAATTAAATTAATTGGTGTTGGAATGTTAATATCGATGGCAATAGTTGTTCCTGGTGTAAGTGGCTCAGTTCTTTTAATGATTGTTGGGTACTATGGTGGCATCTTAAATGCGATTTCTAATATTTTAGATTTTAGTTTATTAAAACAAAACATATTATTACTTGCTCCAATTTGTGTTGGAATGGTGCTTGGAATTTTTATTCTTGCAAAGATTATTGACTATTTATTTAAAAATTATAAAACTAAGACATATTATGGCATCACTGGTTTTATTGTGTCTTCAATGATTGTTTTAATCATTAACATGATTTTGGGTGGCGGACTTGAAGGTGTTAAAGTATATGAATATTTCATTGGTATAATTTTATTTTTTGGCGGTATCATGATTGCAAGTTACCTTGGTAAAATAGAGGCAAGAAGCGAAAAACATGATTAATAAAGAAGAACTTTATTCATTATTTAAAGAAGCTGTCTTATTTAGACGAATAGTTCATCAAAACCCGGAAATAGGCTTTAATTGTTTGAATACAAGTAAAAGGCTAGCTGAATATCTAAAAACCTTTAAAATAGAAAATTTTGAGTTTGTAGGTCATTCAATTGTAGGTAAAATAGAAAATGGGAAAGGTAAAAGAATTGGTTTAAGAGCTGATATTGATGCGTTAAATCAAATAGAATTAACTGATGTTCCATTTAAATCTGTAAATAATTATATGCATGCTTGTGGACATGATGTTCATCAAACCATTTTACTTTATACTCTAATTTATTTAAATACACATTTAGATTTATGGAGTGGAACGGTTAATTTTGTCTTTCAGGAAGCTGAAGAAGGACCATATCCTGGTGGTGGAATCAAAGTAATTGAATCTGCTTTACTGGATAATATTGATGAATTTTATGCTTTTCATGTCACAAATGACTTAGATGTTGGTGAGATTGGCATTAAAATAGGTGAAGCTATGGCGAGCGCTGATACTTTTAAAATAACCTTTAATGGTAAAAGTGGGCATGCAGCTTATAAAGATCAGTTTATTAATCCTGTCGATATGATATATGATTTTTTAAAAGAAATAGAGATTATTAAAAACGTATATCAAAATGAACTAATTACCGTTACTAATGTTCATTCCGGTAGTACTTATAATATTGTCGATGATATAGGATTAGTTTTAGGAATAGTTAGAACATTTAATCAAAAGAAAAGATTAGAGATTGAAGAAAAGATAAAAAATATTATTAATTCTTTAATGGATAAATATAAAAAAGAGATAATAATTGAGTATATCAATCATTATCCCTCATTAATTAATAGTAAAAATTCATCTTTTAATGCCAAAGAAATTATTAATAAAAGTAATTTAAAGTATATAGAACTTGAAAAACCATCAATGGCTGCAGAAGATTTTTCTTATTATATTAATAGATTTTCCGGCACTTTAATGTGGCTCGGAAGCAAAAAAGAGGAAAAAGTTCCTCTTCATAGCAAGTATTTTGATCTTTCCGAACAAGCAATACTTAATGGAATGCTAGTGTTTATCAATTTAGTGATAGCCTAGCATTTTTTTGATTTTTGAAAATTCTCTTGGCACCTTTTGATTAATTCGATAGCATCTTCACGATCGTAGAATTCACCAACTTCAACGATTTTTTCTTGTAAAGTCTTATAAGTGGAGAAGAAATGCGAAATCTCGCGAAGTAAGTGATGCTGGATGTCTTTAATAGAATTTATATGATCAAGTCTTGGATCTTCATTAACAACAGCAATGATTTTATCATCCTTTTGCTGACAATCTGTCATATCTAAATAGCCTACAACTCTAGCGTCCACTATACATCCTGGGAAGGTACTCTCTGATGCTAAAACTAAAATATCTAGTGGATCTCCATCATCTGCTAAAGTGTTCTCAATATAACCATATTCAGCAGGATAAGTCATTTTTGTATATAAAACACGATTCAATTTAATACGATTTTTTTCTTTGTCAATTTCATACTTGTTCATTGTTCCCATAGGAATTTCTACTATTGCTTCAATTACGTACATACTGTCACCCAATAAAGATTATATCAAAAATTCATCTTTTATCAATAAGTATTTGGTAATTAGCATATAATTTAGTGAGGTGTATTAATGAAAAAGAATGATCCCCTATTATTTATTAAAACATTGTCTGATGGCGTTATAGACCATGACCAGGATAAGTTTGATACAAGATATCCTAAGTTAAAAAAAGATAGTCAAAACGAGGTAATCAGAAAAAAACTTTCTAATATTTTTAAACATTTTCCTCAAGGAACATTTTTGAAAATTACGATAAATGGTGAAGAATTTATCGAAGATGTGTTAAGAGTAGATGATGGGAAATTAATTTTGCATAACGGCGATGCGATTGATTTGGATTTAATAAGTGACGTTAGCTTAGTTGCAATTTGAATCGCATAGTTCACAGTAGATTGGGTCTAAACATTGAACCTGGCAAATGCAGCTTATCTTAATAATAGCTGTAAAGGTTGTACATACAATTGTTGTTCCATTGAATTGTAATAAGCGTACTTTTACGTAGTTGTCATCAAGTAATTCTTCGAAGCGGTAAATATAAGTTGTTGTTAAATCTTCAGCAATAGGAGGAACTATTGAGGTAAACATTTCCCCATTGCATAAGTAAAGTACAACTGGTTTGGTGTTGTTCGTATTGTTATTTAAACTTGTTAGACATGATGGACATTCTACTGCAACAGCTTCATTTTGCATTCTAATTATTTGCCTAATTAACTTGGTCAAGAAATCAATATTTGTTGGATTTATCTCGATTGGTCTTGTTGGTTGGCATGGATTATTCATTTAAATCACCTCTTTTCACTTTAATATATGGCGAAATCTCGCTTTTGTATAGACAAATTATCTATAATAAAATCGCTAAAAATATAGTATTTTATCTTGATTTATGGTAAAATATTAATATCTAGAATCTGAAAGGAGTATCTGTGAATTCTAATTAAAAGAAGAATTTATATGGCGTGAAAAATGGATCCAGTAAAAATAGCATTACTTTTTTTAGCGGTAATATTAATAGCGTTAATAGTTATTTTCATAATTACTAAAAGAAGGAACAAAAATAAAGAAGAAGAAACCTTCGATAATGAGACATTAAAAAGATTAGTTTCATCGTTTGGTGGTAAAGATAATATTATTGATATTCAAAATAATAGTCAGCGATTATCAATTAGCGTTAAAAATTTAGAGAAGGTTGAGCTTAATGAACTAAATAATTTAGGAGCTCAAGGTGTCTTTGTAAGTGGAAATAAAATAAAAATGCTTGTAACAAAAAATATTGAACCATTATTAGAGTTATTTAAGGAGAAAAATGATGATTGAAAAAACTTACATATTACAAAGTGAAGCAGGATTACATTCAAGAAATGCCACATTACTCGTTAAGTGGGCCAATAAGTTTAATTCCCAAATAAAATTAGAATATAATAATATTCAAGTTGATTTAAAGTCGATAATGAATATTTTATCTTTAGGAGTTCCTAAAGGCGCAAAAATTAAGATTTTAATTGATGGCGAAGATAGTGAAGAAGCTATTTTAAAAATTGATGAAGTTATTAACGAATTAAATCAAAAATGATATCACAAATGTGATATCATTTTTTTCTGCCTAAGCCTATTTTGTTTTTAATTTTTTCAACTTTTCTCGTTGAAACCATTAGGGCACGATCTCTACCTTTATCAAGGATTTCATCTAATTCTTTTGAATTAACTAATTCCTTGTATTTTCTTTGAATTGGTTCAATTGCCTGGACTACAATTTCTGCTAAATCTTCTTTAAATTCCTTATAGCCTAACCCTTGATACTTTAGGGTAATTTCTTCAATGGATAAATTAGTTAAGGCACTGTAGATAGTTAAGAGATTTGAAATACCAGGCTTATTTTCTTGGTCATAATAAATTCCCCCAAGAGGATCAGTCACAGCCGCTTTAATTTTGTTTCTAATTACATTTAAATCATCTAATAAGCAAATATATCCCTTAGGATTTGGATCGGATTTACTCATCTTTTTAGTTGGTTCAGCTAAACTCATAATTCGAGCACCAATTTTTGGGGTAATACCTTCTGGAACAGTAAAAGAATCACCGTAACGATTATTAAAACGAATTGCAATGTCACGAGTTATTTCTAAATGCTGTTTTTGATCTTCTCCAACTGGAACAAAGTCTGGATCATATAATAAGATATCAGCGGCCATTAAAACTGGATAAGTAAGTAGGGCACTGGTAATTCCTTTTTCTTGTTTTTGTGATTTATCCTTAAACTGAGTCATTCGCTCTAGTTCACCGATATAAGTGTAACACTGAAGTAAATAACCAAGCTCTGAGTGCGAATAAACCTCTGATTGAATAAAAATATTAGTATTTTCAAGATTTAACCCACATGCTAAATAAAGCGCTACTAAGTCTTTAATACTTTTTCTTAATTCATCCTTTTCTTTGGGAATTGTAATCGCATGTAAATCCGCTACGAAAATAAAAAATTCGTAGTCAGTCATTTCTTCTCTTAATTTAACAAAGTTACGAATTGCTCCAATATAGTTGCCTAATGTAATTTTACCTGTTGGTTGGATTCCTGAAACTAGTCTTTTCATAAATTTCCTCCTTAATATAAAAAAAACGTCCTTAAATTAATAAGGACGAAAAATTTCCGCGGTACCACCTTAGTTCTAGAATAATCTAGCACTTTATAATCTGATATAGGGGATAAACCTTTTAACTCCCAGGGCCCATTTTAATAAAACTAATTGTTTATTTTCACCAACCATAAACTCTCTATAAATTATTCTTATTTACTCTTTCCTGTTCAACGTTATAATAATTATACACTAACTATTCCTCTAAAGCAAGCGTTAGTTGGCGAACTAAATCATTAAGTCTATTATATACAGCCATGAATGTTTCTTTCTTAGTGAAGTCAACACCAGCTTCTCTTGCTTCGTCCATTGGATATTTTGATCCACCTGATTTAAGTAGACCAATGTAACGGTCAAAAGCTCCAGGAACATTATTTTTTACATCTTCATAAATCTTAAATGAAGCAGCGAAGCTTGTGGCATATTGATATACATAGAATGGCGTATAGAATAAATGAGGAATATAAGCCCAAACATAACGTTTATAATCTTCTTTAGTAATATCTAAACCATAATATTTCTTATATAAATCAATCATAATTTTTGATAAAACTTCATGATTAATTGGTTCATAGTTAGCAATCTTTTCATGTGCAATTAATTCATATTCTGCAAATAATGCTTGGCGATAGAATGTCGCAATAATATCATCAATTGCCTTTTGTAGTAACATAATCTTTTCTTCTTTAGTTGCTTTTCCTGATTTAATAAAGTAATCAAGAAGGACATGTTCATTAAAAGTAGAAGCAATTTCAGCAACAAAAATTGTATAGTTTTGAAGATTAGTTGGCTGATTTTCCTTTGAATAAATAGAATGCATCGAATGTCCTGATTCATGGGCAACTGTAAAGACATCATCAAGTGTATTAGTAAAATTTAATAAAATATATGGATTAAGATTTGGCATGCTTGATGAATAAGCACCTGTTCTTTTTCCATCCTTTGGCTCTACGTCGACAAATCCATCACATAAAGCAAGTCTAGCTTTTTCTTGGAAATCTTTAGGAAAATCTTTTAATGAATTAAAAAATAATTCTTTAGCTTCTTCAAAGTTATATTCTTTATCAGAAGAAGCGAGCTCTAAATAACGATCATATGTATGATAGGTTCTAATTCCTAAATATTTCTTTCTTAGTTTAATATAATCCTTAATTGGTTTAGTATGACTTCCAGCCACCTTAACTAAAGTTTTATAAACAGATGTAGGAATATTGTTACCAAATAAGAAGCTTTCAAGAATCGATTTATAATTACGACTTTGAGCATTTGCCCGATTAACAAGTAGTATTGATTCATAAATTGAAGCAAATGTATTTTTATGTTTTTCAAAGTCTTCAAAAACAGCCTCAAAGATTTTCTTTCGATCCTTAGCATTATCTGCTTGAGCAATTAAGGCTCTAAAATTACTGTTAGTTACATTAACAACTTCCTTAGTTGATAATTTAACATCTTTAGAGACATTATCGCCAACTGCTAAGGCTGAATATAGTGATGCGCCTGCTTCATTGGCAGGGGCAAAGTTAGCCATAATTCTTTCAATGTCTTTTGATAAGATATGCTTATTCTGTCTAAATAATTTTTCAAATGAAAAACGGAATTCTTCAAGTTCAGGATTATTGCTTACAAATTCCATGACTTTCTTCTCACCTAGGCTCAAAATTTCAGGTGATTCAAAAGAAGTCGCTTCTTGAAACCTTCCCATGATACTAGCAATTTTTGATAGATCAGTTAATCCATCAATATCTTTTTTATTTAAATCACTTTTTAAGCTTGCATATTGATATGCTCTCAAGCCTAATTCGCTAGCTTTTAATTCTAATAAAAAGTAATCCTTAAAATCATTTTGATTACCAAGTTTTCCTTGATAAACAGCTAGTTTTTCAATATAACTAGATACTTCTTTTAAAGCATTTTCAAAATCTTCTTTGGTTTTAAATAGGTAGGTTAAATCCCAATTCATAAAATGCATCCTCCTGTATTAAATATTGTCTGTATTATACAATAATTATATAAAAAAAGAAACAAAAAAACACATTTTATTGTATAATATTAGTGGAGGCGATAAAATGATTGTTATTTATACATCACCAAGTTGTTCATCATGCAGAAAAGCCAAAAAATGGTTTGATGAACACAATATTAAATATCGAGAAAAAAACATTATTAATACGAAACTTTTGAAAGACGATATTTATTTGATGTTAAAAAACTCAGAAAATGGGTTTGACGATATTGTTTCAACTCGCTCTAAAATATTCGAAAATAAATCAATTAACTTTCAAGATATGAAATTTCAAGAATTAATGGATTTTATTATTGAGAATCCAACGCTTCTAAGAAGACCTATTATCGTTGATGATAGAATTATGCAGGTTGGCTATAATAACGATGAAATAAGAGCTTTTATACCAAAACAATATCGCGATATGTTTAATTGTAATAACTGTACAGGCGATATCTGTTGTGACTACCAGAAGGCAATCCGTGAATCTGTTAGTAACTTAAAAGATGAATTAGTGTAAAATTACTTAAGAATTTCATCAATTAAACCGTAATTTAAGGCCTCTATTGGGTCTAAGAAGAAGTCACGTTCAGTGTCTTCTTTTATTTTTTCTAAACTTTGTCCCGTATTAAATGATAAAATCTTATTTATCTTATCGCGAGTTTTTAAAATATAATCAGTGTGTATTTTAATTTCTGTGGCTTGCCCTTGAATTCCCCCAAGTGGTTGATGAATTAAAATATCAGCATTTTCTAAGGCATATCTTTTTCCTTTAGTCCCATTTGATAAAATTAGAGCGGCAATTGATGCAGATAATCCAATGGCTATTGTTCTTATATCACATGATATTAAATTCATTGTATCGCAAATGGCTAATCCTGCAGTTACGCTTCCGCCTGGACTATTGATATAGATTGATATATCCTTTTCTTTATCGACAGATTCTAAGTAAAGTAACTGACTAATAATGATAGCTGATAAAGTATCGTCAACCTCACCAGTTAACAAAATAATTCGTTCTTTTAATAATTTTGAAAATAAATCTAAGTTTCTTTCATTATTTTCATAATCAGTAATTATAGGAATATGCATTTAATTTTCTCCTTTAGTCTCCTAAATTATATGCTGAATAAAGTTTATTATTTATCACAAAATAGTAAATAGTCAAAATATAAAACCTGAAAACGTAAACAAAAGGAAAATACTTGTATTTTATAGTGACTTGTAATAAAATAATAATGTAGAAAGACAAAATAAAATTTGGAGGAAAATATAATATGTCTGTAAAAGTTGCAATTAATGGATTCGGTAGAATCGGACGTTTGGCATTTAGAGTTATGTTTGGCAACCCAGAATTTGAAATCGTGGCTGTAAACGACTTAACAGATGCTCAACAATTAGCTTATTTATTAAAATATGATACTGCACAAGGACGTTATAAAGCTGATTCAATCAGTTATGATGAAAACAATAATATTATTGTAGACGGCGTTAAAGTTCCTGTATTTGCAGTGAAAGATCCAGCAGAACTTCCTTGGAAGGCTTTAAATGTAGATGTTGTTCTTGAATGTACTGGTTTATTCGTAAAGAAAGAATTAGCTGAAAAACACATTCAAGCAGGTGCTAAAAAAGTTGTTATCAGTGCTCCAGCAGCTAGCGATAATGTACCAACAATCGTTTATAACGTTAACCACACAACTTTAACTGGTGATGAAACTGTTATATCTGCAGCATCTTGTACAACAAACTGCTTAGCTCCAATCGCTAAAGTATTAAATGACAATTTTGGAATTGTTAAAGGTTTCATGACTACTGTTCATGCATATACAAATGACCAATTTACTCTTGATGGTCCTCATAAAAAAGGTATTTATGCTCGTCGTGGTCGTGCAGCTGCTGCTAACATCGTTCCTGCATCAACTGGTGCAGCTAAAGCAGTTGGTCTAGTATTACCTGAATTAAAAGGCAAATTAGATGGTATGGCACTTCGTGTTCCTACAATTACTGGCTCAGTTGTTGACCTAGTTTGTGAATTAAATAAAGAAGTTACAGTTAAAGAAGTTAACGATGCAGTTAAAGCTGCTCAATCTGAAACAATCGGCTATACAGAAGAACCAATCGTTTCTTCAGACGTTATCGGTATGACTTTCGGTACATTACTTGATGCAGATTGCACAAAGATTATGACTGTTGACGGAAAACAACTTGTTAAGATCATCACTTGGTATGACAACGAAATGTCATATACAGCTCAAATGATCCGTACACTTGGCTATTTCGGAAAATTAATTAAGAAATAATTTTTAAAAGCAGATACAATTTTGTATCTGTTTTTTTTATTATTCATCAAGTGTTCACATAAGGAATATTTAATTTTCATAGTATTATTATAAAATATAGTCGTAATAAGCAAATCCATGCTTATTATAAAGCCAGGTATACATTATTTTTTCTCGATCCGATCTACACTTGTAGATAATAAACTCTCGTGTTATGAAAACAGGTAAGCAAAAATGCTTACCTGTTTTACTTTTGGGGTATAATATGATAAAATATAAAAAAAGAAAGGATTTTATGAAAATTATTATTTTTATAAATAAGGTATAAATAAATGAAACAAGAATTTTTTGTTAAAAATCGCGAATTTATTAACTCTAAGTTAAAAAACGATTCGGTAATGGTGATATTTTCTGGCTATATGGTTCAAAAAACAGGTGACGAATATTACCCATTTACCGTTAATAGAAACTTTTACTATTTGACAGGACTAACACGTGAAAATATGATCTATTTATCAGTAAAAAAAGATGATAAAGTAGAAGAATTTTTATTTATTGAAGAAAGTAATGAATTTATTGAAAAATGGGTTGGTGACCGTGTAAAAAAAGCAGAAGCTCAAGATGTTTCTGGCATTAAAAATATTTTATACATTAATGATTTTATGTCACGTCTTAAATCATTATTTAACTATTCACATAAAGGCGTAAGTGCTGAAACACTTTATTTAGATATTGATCGTGAACTAAATTTAAAACCATATGCATTAAGCTATTTAGAAGAATTTTTAAATAATAATCGGGAATTAAAACTTGTAAATGCGCAAAAATATTTTTATGAAGCACGAATGATTAAAAGCGATGAAGAAATAAATATGATGACAAAAGCCATAGAGATGACTAAAAATGGTATTGAAAAAGTTATGAAAGAAATAACTCCTGGTAAAAATGAAAAAGCCATGGAAGCTTTATTTGAATATCAAGTAAAACTAAGTAACGCAACTGATTTAGCATTTCAAACCATTATGGCAAGTGGAGCGCATGCTTGTGTCTTACATTATTCTAAAAATAGCGATATTTTAAAAGAAAATGAATTACTTTTAATGGATTTAGGCGCATCAAATGGTGTATATAATGCTGATATTTCCAGAACAATTCCTGTTGATGGCAAGTTTACAGAACGTCAAAAGGAAATTTACTCAATTGTTTTAGATGTTAATAAAGCTTGTATAGCATATGCAAAACCAGGATTATTATTATCAGAATTGCAAGAATATGCAAAAAAAATGCTTGCTAAAAAATGTTTAGAAATTGGTTTAATTAAAAAAGAAGAGGAAGTTGAAAAATACTATTTCCATTCAGTTTCTCACTTCTTAGGAATGAACACGCATGATGTAGGAATTTATACTCTAAGATTAAAAGAGGGTATGGTTATAACAATTGAACCTGGTTTATATATTAGCGAAGAAAAACTTGGAATTAGAATTGAAGATGATATTTTAATCACAAAAGATGGCGCAATTAACTTATCTAAAGATATTATTAAAGAAATTGATGATATTGAAAGCTTTATGAAAAAATAACATTATTTGACATAAATAAAAACGTGTCATCTACGCAAAATATTATCGTGAGGAAAACTCACGCATTTTACGAACAGGTGATTAAATTGAAAAAAGCCATATTATACATGGGTTTTGGCGCTTTATCAGTTTTAGCTTATCAAAAATTTGTGGAGAAAAATCGCCGCATGATAAATAAAACAATTAAAAAGATGTCAGAGTTTAACCAGGATGCCATGGAATGGATCAAAAGTAAAATGTAAAGAGCGATAAATTTCGCTCTTTTTTAATGAAAAATCTCTTTTGTGCATAAACTATAATAAGATAATGGAAGGAGTGTAATTATGAATAAAACTTTATCAAGATTACTCGCAATAATTTTAGTATTAACAATTATTTTTATTTTTTTTCAATTATTTCCGATTGTTTATGGCATTTTACGAACAATATTTAATATTTTAATCCCGTTTACAGTTGGGTTTTTATTTGCGTTTATGCTCCATACATTAGTTGAGAAATTAGAAAAACTTAAAATTAAAAGAATAATTGCGGTCATCATTGTCTTTGTTATTCTAATTGGAGCTATTGTTGTGACAGTTGTCACAATAATTCCCCTTTTAATTACCCAGATATCAGATTTAATTACTAATCTTGATGAATATTCAAACATGATTTGTTCGCTACTTAAAAATGTTTGTACAACATTTAAAATAAGTCATAGTATTATTCCAGAAAATGAGATCATTAGAGATTATTTTAATAGCTTATTTGTCGCAATCAATTCTAGCTTATTAAAATTTTTATCAAATACAATTAATAATATTGATGTCATTATCTTAACACCAATTGTGACATTTTATATGCTTTATGAGTATCCTGACATTACTAAAAACATCGTTTTATGGCTTAGAAAAAATAATCATAAATTAATGGAAGATTTTTTATTTGATGTGGATAAAGTATTAGGGGATTATTTTAGAGGAATGTTAGTAGTAATGTTAATTTTAACATGTACTACTAGTATTTTATTCTTAATCGTTGGGCTTGATTACGCAATTCTTTTTGGCCTACTTATTGGTGTTACCAATATTATTCCAATCTTTGGTCAATATATTGGGGGAATTGTTGTGTCACTATTTGCTTTAACACAATCATTTAAACTAATGGTGACGGTGGCCGTAATTATTCTTATCTTACAGTTAATTGAATCAAACTTCTTAACCCCATATGTTCAAAGTAAAACTAGCAACTATCATCCAATCTTAATACTTTTAGCTTTTGTAGTGTTTGGAAAATTCTTTGGTCTTGTTGGTATGATTTTTTCAATTCCTTTATTTGGAGGAATTGTCTTAACATACAAATATTTAAAAAAGTATTTTATGCAAAGAAAAAATCTTTTGAATAAGAATACTAACGAGGAATAGACCGGATATATAATATTTTTAAAAATCAACTTCAATTGTTTAAATCCATATTTAAAATATTTGTTATAATGCTAGTAGATATATGAAAATTGAAGGTGAGAGATTTGAGAATTAATTTTAATCGTGACTGGCTTTTCAGTAAGGATAACAAGAACTTTATAAAGGTATCTTTACCACATACTTGTAATGTTCTTGATGGAGTAAGTGATAATATGTTTAGAGGAATCACTTATTACACTAAAGATGTCAGTGTAAATAAAGAAGACCTTTTTAAAAAGTCTTATTTATATTTTTCTAAAGCTGGCCAACAAAGTAGAGTTTTAATTAACTATAAGCTAGTTAAAAAGTATTATGGTGGCTATACACCATTTTCATTTGAGATCAGTAAATATTTAAAAGAAGGAAAAAATAAAATTACCGTTATTTGTGATAACAGTTTTAATCCTGATTTAATTCCCCTTTCTGCTGATTTTAACTTTAATAATGGCCTTTATGGCAATGTTTATTTATTTAAGTTTAGCGATGCTTATTTTAGTCCTATTGATTACCCTCTTGAAAGATTTATTGTATCTTTAGATAATGTTAATCATGATAAAGCAAGTTTAAGGATTAAGACTGCTATTTTAAATCTAGAAGAAAGTCAAGAGTACCAATTGATAATTGAACTATTTGATAATAAAAAGCTTGTAAAGACGAAAAAAATCGTTTTAAATAAGAATAAAAAAATTAATGCAAAATTAAATGTTAATAACCCTCATTTATGGAATGGTTTAGATGATCCATTCTTATATAGCATTAAATTAACACTTAAAAAAGGTGACCAAGTAATTGATGAGGCAAAGGGAAACGTTGGTTTAAGATTTTTTTCACTTGATCATGAAAAAGGCTTCTTCTTAAATGGTAAGTCATATCCTTTGCGTGGCGTTGCGATGCATCAGGATACTTATCAAAAAATGACAGCGATGACTAAAGAAGATTTTGTTTCTGACTATAAAGTAATTAACGAATTAGGCTGTAATTTTGTACGCTTAGCGCATTATCCTCATGATGAAGAAGCTTATAAATTATGTGATAAGTTAGGACTAGTTGTCCAAACAGAAATACCATGGGTTAATCATTCTGGTCCTAAAGCCTCAAAAAAATACCATGATGCGATTAAGAGTGCTTTAAAGGACATGCTAAAAAGTAACTATAATCATCCGTCAATCATCTTTTATGGCATATGTAACGAGCTTAGCTGTTCGCACTTAAAGGTCGCTGATCCACAAGAAGGATATTCTAGTGCCCTAGGCATAAAATGGGTTAAAGAATTTTATGAATATGCAAAAAAGATTGATTCTACCCGTTATATTGGTTTTACTGCGCATGACCCAACATTTAAAGATAACAAAACAAGTGATTGGACTAGTGATTTTATTGCTTTAAATCAATATAAAGGATGGTATAGTGGTAAGATTGAAGACTTTGGTAAATGTCTTGATAATTACCATCTAAATGATGCTAAACACTATTTTGCGGTTGGCGAATATGGAGTAGGTAATAATCCTTTCCATCATAGTGAAGAACCTTTCTTAACAACAAATGTTGGAACTGGAGGAAGAATTCATGATGAAGAATTTGCAAATATATTTCACGAAAGATATTTGCAGCAAATAATTAATCGTCCATATTTCATTTATACAGCAATTTGGATTTTATTTGATTTTGCGGTCGCATCTCGTCTTGAAGGAGAAAATCCATTTCATAATGATAAAGGGTTAGTAACGCGCGATCGTAAACTTAGAAAAGATGTCTTTTATTTATATCAAGCAACTTGGTCTAAAAAAGATGTCCTACACATAACATCTAAACGATTTACTGTAAGGTTAAAGGATCAAATTAATATTAAGGTTTATAGTAATGCGTGTCGTTTAGAACTTTTTGAAAATGATAAACTTTTAGAAGTATTAGATTCACCAACTGATATAAATGTTGTTTTTGAATTTAAGGATATTAAAGTAACTAAGTCAAGACAAGAATTTAAGGTTGTTGGATATTTTAAACATAATAAAGTTAAAACAGATACATATATTATTAATGAATAAAAACAAAAAAGTAAGAAATAACAAAAAATTCTTACTTTTTTAGTTGCTATCATACAAACCTTAAGAGCCTTAAAGATAATAATTTAGTTAATAAAAAACCACGTTATTTTACGTGGTTAGTATTCGTAAGTTGTATCATCGTCTTCATTTTGATGAGTTAAGTGAAGATAATAGTTATAATTTGATGCGACTATATAAGGCATAATATAAAGAAGATATATACCAAGAGTAATTATTCCTAGTAAAATATGGCCAATAAAACTTAAGCCAAAAAGAAAGTATTCCATTTTATGACCATACATTAATTCTTTACTCTCTATCATTGCCTCAATAATTCCAATATCTGGATTATCAGCCATAATAAGCAAAGCTTGGGAATATCGAAAGGAAAATATAATTCCTGGAATAATAAACAAAAGACAGCCTAAAGTAACTATTAGTGCTGTAAGTATTGTAACACCAAATAATTTTAGTGCATGTTTTAAATTACGAAAATAGTAAAATAATTTTCCAAAATCAACACGACCATCAAGTAAAAGTTCCTTATTAACCAAATAAAAACCGGCAGTAAATATAGGCAAAAGCAGAAGGCCGATATAAAATCTCTCTAAAACTAGATTAATAGCTGAAAAGACGATAAGAACTAGAAGCATCATTAAACGACTACCAACTAAAGCATCTTTTGCTTCATCTTTGATAATTTGTGTATTCATTAATTTTTTCCTCCCTTTTTTATTTAATTCCCCTTAATAACATCAAAATTTAATGAATTTATACAGATTTACAATAGTATACAAAACAAATGGAGAAAATGTCAAGGCTTTGTATATTTTATTTTTAACAATTTTCTAACATTTTAAAATTTAACAAATAATTTTGTAGTAAAATTATATATTACAAAACCAAAAGTAATTTTTCATAAGTGTTATAGTATGCTAATACTACTTTTTTATCTACAAAAATAATTTTTTATAATAAATTTGCGTTAATTTTATAATTATAGCAAAAGTATGGTAAAATAAAAGTATAAAATAAAGTTATTAAGAGGGAAAAAAATGAGACCAATTGTTTATTTTAGTAAAGAGATTACAAGTGAATCATTAGTAAAAATTTTTGATTGCTTAAATAGGAATTTGTCTGGAAAAGTTGGAATAAAAATTTCAACAGGTGAAGCAGGTGGAAATAACTATTTACACCCTGAATTTATTGAAGAATTAGTAAAAAAATTAAATGGAACAATCATTGAATGTAATACAGCTTATCCTGGCAAAAGAAATACAACAGATGACCATAAAAAAACAATTAAAGACCATGGCTTTTATGACATAGCCGATGTTGATATTATGGATGAAGATGGAGACATCACTATCAATGTAACAGGTGGAAAACATCTTGGTGGCATTAACTATGTCGGTAAAAATTTACTTAATTATGATTCTATTTTAGTGTTATCGCACTTTAAAGGCCATGAAATGGGCGGATTTGGTGGAGCATTAAAAAATATTGCGATTGGTATGGCCTCAAGTCGTGGTAAGTCATGGATTCATTCTGGTGGAAAAGTTACAGATCCAAATATTTTATGGAATAATATTCCTCATCAAGACATTTTTTTAGAGTCAATGGCAGAAGCATGTGAAAGCGTAATAAGTAAATTTAAAGAAAACATGGTTTATGTTAATGTAGCGAACCGTTTATCAGTTGACTGTGATTGTAGTCCATCACCAGCTGAACCAAGAATGGCTGATATCGGTATTTTAAGTTCACTTGATCCTGTTGCATTAGATAAAGCGTGTGTAGATTTAGTTTATGCATCTAGTGATCCAGGTAAAAAACATTTAATTGAACGGATAGAAACAAGACATGGTATTCATACAATAAATGAAGCAGAAAGATTAGGGCTCGGTAGAACCGATTATATCTTGGTAGAAATTTAAAGAGGGTAATTAAATGCTAAAGGAAAAATATAAAGAAATTACTTTAATTATCTCAGTTATATCTTTATTAACAATATTTCTAAATGCGATAGATTTTAATGCATATGTTAAAACATATATCTCGGGTTTAAGTGTGGTATTTGGAAAAGATGGATATACTTTTAATGTTGTTTTATTTGTTACATGGCTTTTACCAATACTAGCAGTAGTAGCGATATATTTATTAAAAGGTGATTTAGGCTTTTATCTTGGTATCTTTATTTTCTTAATCGCTTCAATATTAGAATTATTTACAACTCAAATTTTTTTAAGTGCTAATAACTTAGAAGCTGTAGGAAGTTTATTTAATTTAGGAATTGGACCAACTATTAGAGGTATTTTATCATTTATAGGTGCCATTTACTTATTAAGTGTAAAAATGTTGAAAAACAACAATTAAAATAAATACTTTACTTGATATTTAATTTTTAATATAATATAATAATAGCAAATCAATGAACAAGATTAGTAAATATATGACGTTTTATAGAGAGTCTAGGAGGATGGAAACTAGACAAATAGTGTATATTGAAGCTCCTTGCAAGATGGATTATTCCCGTATAACTTGCGTTAAAAGTTTAAAGTGCTAGTTAATCTAGAACAAAGGTGGTACCGCGGAAATTTGTTTCGTCCTTAAGTTATTTTAAGGGCGATTTTTTTAGGAGGAATTTATGAAAAAATTAACAGGTAGCGAAATAAGAAATATGTGGCTTACTTTTTTCAAAGAAAAAGGTCATAGTGTTTATCAAAGTGTATCATTAGTACCAAGCAATGATAAAACCTTGTTATGGATGAATGCTGGTGTAGCAGCTTTAAAAAAATATTTTGATGGATCAATTATTCCTGAAAATCCAAGAATTTGTAATGCGCAAAAATGCATTAGAACAAATGATATTGAAAATGTTGGGGTAACTGCCCGTCATCATACTTTTTTTGAAATGCTTGGTAACTTTTCAATTGGCGATTATTTTAGAACTGAAGCCATCACTTGGGCATATGAATTATTAACCTCACCAAAATGGTTTGATTTTGATGTTAACCGTTTATATTTTACTGTTTATCCTGATGATGAGGAAACATATAATTTATGGCTTAAATTGGGTGTTCCTGAAAGTCATTTAATTAGAACATTTAATAATTTTTGGGAAATTGGTGAAGGACCATCAGGACCAGATACCGAAATATTCTTTGATCGTGGTGATAAGTTTGGTAATGCAACACCAGATTATATCAAAGATGATATTGAAAATGATCGTTTTATTGAGATTTGGAATATTGTATTTTCACAATTTAACGCTGATCCAAAAGTTGACCGTTCAATGTATAAAGAATTACCACATAAAAATATTGACACAGGTATGGGATTAGAGAGAATGGCTTCTGTTTTACAAGAAACTGAAACTAACTTTGAAACAGATTTATTCATGCCAATTATTAATGAAATTGAAAAAATAAGTGGAATTAAATATCATGGACAAAAAGCTTTTAAGGTTATTGCTGACCATTTAAGAACTTTAACATTTGCTATATCAGATGGGGCGCTTCTTTCAAATGAAGGCCGTGGATATGTACTTAGAAGATTATTACGTAGAGCAGTAAAACATGGAAAAGCATTAAATATAAGTCGTCCATTCTTAGCTGATTTAGTTGATACAGTAGTTAATGTAATGCATGACTATTATCCATACTTAGACGAAAGAAAGGCAATTGTTAAAAAGGTTGTAAGTCAAGAAGAAATTAAATTCTTAGAAACTTTGGCTCAAGGCGAAAAGAAATTCTTGAGTATCATAGAAAACACTAAAGATAATAAAATTAGTGGTGAAGATGCCTTTACTTTATATGATACTTATGGCTTTCCTATTGAACTAACAATTGAATATGCAAGCGAAAAGAACGCAACTGTTGACGTAGAGGGTTTTAATAAGGAAATGGCTTTACAAAAGAAAAGAGCTCGCGATGCTCGTCTTGATATAAGCAGTATGAGTAAACAAAATGAAGAATACATGAACTATAAAGAATCATCAGTATTTGTTGGTTATGAAGATAGTTTTGCAGTTGGCAAGCTTATTAAAATATTTGATGGTGGTTTAGTATTTGATAAAACGCCATTTTACGCTGAAAGTGGTGGGCAAGTAGCTGATACCGGGAAAATTTTCTCTGATTTTTTTAAGGCTGATGTTAAAAATGTGATTAAGTTACCAAATGGTCAACATTTACATGAAATTGAAAATGTTGAAGGTGATTTAATTTTAAATGAATTATATAACTTAAAGATAAATGTAGAAGAAAGAGAATTAACAAGATATAACCATTCTGCGACGCACATAATGTTTAAAGTTTTGCGTGATGAACTTGGATCTCATGTTTCTCAACAAGGTTCACAAGTTACAAGCAAGGCTTTACGTTTTGACTTCAACCATTTTGAATTATTAACAAAAGAAGAAATTTTGAGAATTGAAAAAAAAGTTAATGAGATAATAAGTAAGGGTTATAAAGGTAAGACTTCAGTTATGAGCGTAAATGAGGCAGTTGACCTTGGAGCTGTCGCTGAGTTTGGTGAAAAATATTCATCATTAGTTAGAGTTGTTGATTTAGGTGTAACTAAAGACCTATGTGGGGGAACCCATGTTGATGACGTATCTAAAATTGGTCGTTTCGCTATTGTATCAGTTGAGTCAAAAGGCTCAGGAATCTATAGAATTACTGGTGTAACTAATAAAAATGTGGATAATATTTTAGAATATGGTAAGAACACAATTAAAGATATTGATACAATGATAGAAAAAGGTGAAATGGTTAAAGAAAAAGCTCTTTTAGAAGGCATTAATTTAGTATTTAATCATGAAGAAAACCCTCAGGTTTTAGGATCTTATCAAGACTTATTAAATTTACAAGAAAAGTATCAATTGTTAAAAGAAGAAATTAAAACGCTTGAAAAAGAATATAACCGTCTAAAAGAAGAAAAATCACTAGCTGGTTTTAAAGAATACTTACCATTAATTAAAAATAAGACGTGTGTAGCTTTAGTAGATATAGATGGAAATATGTTAAAACCACTTGCTGAATATTTGCATGATAAGAGTAATAAGGGTATAATATTCTTATGCAGCACTAAAGGTGATAGAATTACCTTTGTATGTAAAACAGATGGTAATACTGATGCGCTTGCTTTAGTTAAGGCTGCCGCTCAAGTTGCAGGCGGTAATGGTGGCGGGAAACGTGACTTAGCCCAAGCTGGTGGAAAAGATTTAACAAAAGTTAATGAAGCACTAGACGTAGTTAGGAAAATGTTATGCGCATAATTGGACTTGACCTAGGAAACGCCTCTTGTGGCGTCGCAATGAGCGATATTTCGGAATATTTGGCATCTGGTGTCGAAACTGTTAAATTCAAAGATAAGAATTTTAACATTCCGCTTGACTATATTGTAAATATAGTCGATAATAATAAAGTAGGAGAAATTGTTTTAGGACTCCCACGTAATATGGACGGTTCAATCGGTGAACAAGGAAAGATCTGTTTAAAGTTCAAAGAGATGTTAGAAAAAAGAGTGAACATTCCAATAATTATGCTTGATGAACGTCTAACAACTAGACAGGCATTAAACACAATGAATATGGCAAATATGAGTAGAAAGACGAAAAAGGTAAGCATTGATACAATGGCAGCTGTTCTGATTCTGCAAGACTATTTAGATAAAAAAAGAAAGAAGGATTAACCATGAGTGAAGAAAGAGAATTATTAATCGTTACTGATGAAAATGGTAAAGAAGTTGAGTGCGAAATCGTACTTACATTTGAATCAGATGAAACTGGAAAAGCATATGTTGTTTACACTGTAAAAGGCGAAGAAGATGGAGAATATTACGCTGCAGCTTTTGATCCAAAAGATGATGGCCAAGGTAAATTATATGCCATCGAAACTGATGAAGAATGGGAATTAGTAGAAAATGTATTAGACCAATTCTTCGAAGAAGAAGATGAAGAAAACGAAGAAGAATGTGATGATGACTGCTGCTGCGGTGAAGATTGCGACTGTCATCATGAAGAAGAGAAAGAGTAATTAGTACTCTTGTCTTTTTTTTATAGTGCCAGTGATATCATGAATACTTTAGACGAAGAAATCTTAAAAATAAAAGAATATGGAATATTAAACAAAGTACCAATCATCAAAGATGATGGTCTTTTGTGCTTGGAAGAAACAATTTTAAAAAATAATGTTAGAAATATTTTAGAAATTGGTACAGCTATTGGCTATTCAGCTATTTGTATGGCTAAATTAGACCCTAATATTCATATTACAACAATCGAAAGAAATAAAGATATGTATGATTTGGCACTAGAAAATATAAAGAAAACAAACCTTGAAGATAGGATTGAGGTTGTTTTTATGGATGCATTAGAATATGAAACAGAGAAAAAATTTGATTTAATATTTATTGATGCGGCTAAAGCGCAATATACTAAATTTTTTAATAAATTTGAAGGGTTACTAGATTCAAAAGGAATTGTTTTTTCCGATAATTTAGCTTTTCATGGACTTGTTAAAAATCCAGTTGATTTATCGAAAAATCTAAGAGGATTAATTAGAAAAATAAATGAATATCGAAGCTTTTTATTAAGTTTAGATAACTACTTTACAGAAATTTATGATAATATTGGGGATGGCGTGTCCATTTCCATTAAGAAGTGATGTGATTAAATGATGCTTGTTGGTGTTTTAGGAAAAAAAGAAGATATTAATTTAAAAGTTGATGGAATTATCATTAACCTTAAAGGTTTTTCTGCAACTAAAATAAGAGCCTATTCTTTAAAAACCGTCAATTCATTAATAAATGCGATTCATAAGCTTAATAAAAAAAGCTATTTAAACTTAAATCGCTTATATCATGAAGAAGAAATGGAAAGACTAAAGGAAATCTTACCTTTAATATCAGATAATCTTGATGGAATTTTATTTATGGATTTAGGTCTTGTTGAGTTAGTTCCATCACTTAAAGATAAGTTGATATATAATCCTTTGACTTTTAATACTTGCGTGCTTGATAGTGACTTTTTAAAAGAACTTAATATTCAAGGAATGATTATTTCTAAGGATATTACTTTAGAAGATATTAAAAGCTTTAAAGGGAAAGATATGGTTTTAGGATATATTGGTCATGGTTATCAACAAATTTTTTATTCCAAAAGAAAATTTTTAACTTATTTTTATGAATATAAAAACTTAGTTAATAAACCAGGGAAAAAGTATTTGATTGAGCAGTTACGTGATGAAAAACATCCAATATTTGAAGATACTTTTGGCACATATGTTTATAGCGCTAAAAAACTTTCTTCATTTAATGAATTTAATGAATTAAGGTTTTTAGATTTATTTATTATTGCAAGAGAATTTTTAAGTGATGAAGAATATCTAGAAACAATTGATTTTTATAATAATTTAAAAGATGGTATTAAGGATGAAAAGTATATTTTAAAATATCAGGATAGCTGTGATACAGGCTTTTATTATCATGAAACATTATTAAAGGTTGGTGATAAAAGTGAATAAAGTTGAACTACTTGCCCCAGCTGGGGACTTGGAAAAATTAAAAATAGCGCTAATATATGGTGCAGATGCGGTATATATTGGTGGAAACAGGTTTTCTTTACGTGCAAGAGCCTCAAATGCAGGCTTAGATGAATTAAAAGAAGCTGTTACATTTGCCCATAGTTTAAATAAAAAGGTTTATGTAACATGTAATATTATCCCTCATAATGAAGATTTAGAGGGATTAAAAGAATATTTAATTGCCCTTGATGAAATTAAAGTTGATGCGATTATTGCTTCATCACCAGTGATTATCAACTCTGCCCATAAATATACTAATTTAGAAGTTCACTTATCAACACAAATGTCAGTAACTAATTCTTATGCAATGGAATTATTTAAGAAGATGGGTGTAAAACGCATTGTTTTAGCAAGAGAATTAAGCATAAATGAAATTAAAACCGTGAAGGAAAAAACGAAAATGGACATTGAAGTATTTATTCATGGTGGAATGTGTGCTGGTTATTCTGGACGTTGTACCTTGTCTAATAATATGACTGATCGTGATGCGAACCGTGGTGGATGTGCTCATAGTTGTAGATGGAACTATAGTTTATATAATAATAACCATTTAGTTGGGGATAAATATGATTTTACAATGAATTCAAAAGATTTATGCGCTATTCCATATCTAAAAGATTTAATTGACATAGGTGTAGATTCCTTAAAAATTGAAGGAAGAATGAAATCTTTATATTATATTGCGGTTGTGGTAAGAGCATATAGAATGTTTATTGATGATTATAATAATGGCACATTAAAAGATCCTAGCTTTTATAAAGAAGAAATTATGAAAGCGGAAAATAGACGAACATCTATTGGATTTTTAAATGGTGATGTGACATTAAATGAACAACTATATGATGGCAAAAATGATCAGCCAAGCAAGGAATTTGTGGCGATTGTAAAAAGTTATAATAAAGAAACAAAAGAAGCTATTTTAGAACAAAGAAACTTCTTTACAAAAGATGATAAGTTGGAAGTAATGTCATATGACTTAACTAATAAGGAATTGCCTATTAGTGAAATTTATAATAAAGATGGAGAAGTAATTGATGCGGCGCGCCATCCGCTAGAAATTATTAAAATATATACTGATGTCTTACTTAAAGAAAATGACTTTATAAGAAAGGTGTAGAATATGAAACCAATACTAATTGCGGTGGCCGGAGGATCCGGATCAGGAAAAACAACCGTCGTTAATAAAATCAGAAAAGCTTTTAAAGAGTATGATGTATTAGTTATTCGTCATGATGATTATTATAAAAAAAGCGATGAAGAATCACTTGAAAAAAGAATGATGGTTAACTACGACCATCCAATTTCTTTAGATAATAGTTTGTTATTAGAACACTTAAAAAAACTCATAAATGGTGAGGAAGTAGATAAACCAATCTACGACTTTGTAAATCATCAAAGAAGCGAAAAAGTTGAAAGAATTAAACCAGCTAAGATTATTATCTTAGAAGGAATTTTAATTTTAGAAGATGAAAAAATTAGAAAACTTTTAGATATTAAAATATATGTTGATACTGATGATGATTTAAGGTTTATTAGACGTTTAAGACGTGACATTAACGAAAGAGGAAGAACCCTAGACAATGTCATTAATCAATATTTAAGAACCGTTAAACCAATGTATCACGCTTTTGTAAAACCAACGAAGCGTTATGCGGACCTAATCATTCCAAATGATTATTCCCATGATGTAGCGGTTGACTTAATAAATGTCAAAATTAATTCTATCGTAAATAAAGAAAATATGTTATAATGAATGACAAGGAGATTATAAAAAAATGGAAAATAAATTCAAATTAACCCAAGCAGGTTATAACGCATTAAAAGAGGAATTAGCACAATTAAATGAAGCAAGAAAATTAAACATTGAAGCTTTAAAGGAAGCTCGTGCTCAAGGGGACTTATCTGAAAATGCGGATTATGATGCCGCAAGAAATGATCAGGCTAAAATTGAAGCACGCTTAAAAGATATTGATAATATCTTAAAAAATTCAGAAATCATTGAAGAAACATCCGGGGGAAATAACCGCGCTAATATCGGTAAAATGGTTAAACTAAAATTCATGGATACAGAAAAAATTCAAGAATACTACATTGCTGGTACAATTGAAGCTGACCCACTTAATGGTGTTATTTCTAATGAATCACCAGTTGGTAAGGCCATAATTGGTAAAAGAAAAAATGATGTAGTAACTGTTAAAACTGAAAATAAAGAATTTGATGTACAAATTATTGAAATTAGAAACAAGGATACTAAATAATGATTGCAATAGTTTCCGCAATGAGCATTGAAATCGATCATCTTTTAAGCTATGCTTTAAACTACACTAAACGTTCATTTAACAATGTTGTGTTTTATGAAGCAAAAATTAATTGTAAGGATGTTTTGATTATTAAAACTGGTGTGGGAAAAGTAAATGCGACCTTAGGTTTAACCAAGGCGCTTGAAAATTATGATATAGATTTAGTAATTAATCTTGGCGTTTGTGGAGCTGTAAAACCACTTGCATCAGAAGATATTATCATTGCCGATAAGTTTTACTGTTATGACTTTGATATTTCCACAATTGATGATGTTAAAGTTGGAGAAATGCCTGATGCTCCTTTCTATTATGAGGCTTCTTTAGAAGTAGTTAATAAGGTTAAAGAGATTGCTTTAAAAAAGAGCATTAATTATATGGTTACACCTATGATTACAGGAGACCAATTTGTTGTAGAATATAAACAAATTGAAAAATTTATTGAAAATATTAATCCGCCATATGGTATTGATATGGAAAGCTTTGCTTTCGCTCATGTTTCAAGCTTTTATAATAAAAAGTTTATTGCGATTAAAGGTGTTTCTGATTCAATCGCAAGTGATACACAAATTACAGATTATCAAACAATTTTAGTAAAAATTTGTACGACAATTGATGAAATTGTCAAAAATATTATTGACTCACTAGAATAATATGGATAAATCCTTTAAAGAAAATAATTCTTTACAGGATTTTTTTATTTTATTAATATAAAACATCAAATTTTTAAATAATTAATCGACAAGTTTATAAAATTGTATGTTAAGATAATAAATAAGTAAGATATAAAGGAGTTTTATATGCGTGCTATTTTTATTTCAGATGATATAAAAAATATCTCAAATGTTTATAGTCTTGATGTAAAAGAAGAATTAAAAAAATATCTTGTTTTAGATGACAAAATATACACAAAAAAAGATTTAGCATTGAATGATTTAAGTGATGTATCTTTTTTATTTTCAACATGGGGCATGCCAAAACTAAGCGAGGAAGAAATAAAAAGATATTTTCCAAATTTAAAAGCGGTCTTTTATTCAGCTGGAACAGTTAAGTATTTTGCCAAGCCTTTTTTAGATCAAAATATTCAAGTTTTTAGTGCTTGGCGTGCTAATGCAATTCCGGTTATTGAATATACAGTAAGTGCCATCTTACTTGCGAATAAGGGTTTTTATCAACTCTTAAATAAAACAAAGAAAGATTATCATGATGCCAAGAATTTTTTCTATAACTTTAAAGGAAATTACAATGCAAAAATTGGGATTATTGGTAGTGGCGCTATTGGTCTTGAAGTAATTAAAAGACTTAGAAACTATAAATTAGATGTTTATGTCTATTCAATCACAATGAGTAAAGATGAGGCAAAAGATTTAGGAGTTACCTTAACATCGCTTGAATACATGTTTGAAAATTCACAAGTTATTTCTAACCATTTAGCTGATAACGAACAAACGATAAAAATAATTAATGAAAATTTACTAGCATTAATGCCTGATTATGCAACGTTTATTAATACGGGTAGAGGTCGTCAGGTTGATGAGGATGCTTTAATTAAAACCTTAAAAAATAATAAGACAATCACGGCTTTACTTGATGTGACTTATCCTGAACCACCAGTAATGGATAGTGAATTATATACTTTAGATAATGTCTTCTTAACACCACATATTGCTGGAAGTAGTGGAGAAGAGGTTAAAAGAATGGGTGAGTATATGAAAGATGAATTCTTACGTTATTTAAATAATGATAAGTTAGAATATGAAGTGACAAAAGAAATGCTTGAGATGATGGCCTAATGAGAAATAGTGGATTATGTTCTGTATCATTTAGAAGCTTGGGTTATCAAGAAATTATTTCATATGCGAAAAAATTTGGGATAGATTGCATTGAATGGGGTAGCGACGTTCATGCTAAAGAATCTGATTTAGAAACAGTAAAAAAAATTAAGGAAGAATCACTGAAAAACTCGATTAAATGTGAATCTTATGGTACATATTTTCGTTTAGAAAATGTAGATAAATTTAAAGAGTATTTAAATGCTGCAAAAGTCTTAGGTGTTAAGGTAATGCGTATTTGGTCGGGTGTAAAAAGTAGTAGTGATCTAACAAGTGAAGAATACTTTAATCTTGTTGATTTAGCAAGACAATGTGGAAAATTAGCCTTTAAAGAGGGCATTATAGTAGCTTTTGAGTATCATGTATCAACACTTACTGATAACCCTTCTTCAACTTTAAAATTTTTAAGTGATATCAATTTAAGTAATGTAAAAACGTATTGGCAGCCCATGTATTGGTCTAAGAATACCTTAGAAGAAAATATAGGATCAATAAAGATTTTAAAAGAAAAAATTGTTAATGTTCATGTATATGAATGGGATAAAAACAAGAACCGTTATGATTTACATGCAGGAATGAATCTATGGCGTGAATACTTAAAACACTTAAATGAAGGTAATTTTTATTTAGAATTTTTTAAAGATAATAGTTTAGAGCAATTTGAAAAAGATGCAAAAACTTTAAAAGAATTATTAAGAGGGTAAAGATGAAAAAATATTTAAATAATGGTTGGAGCTTTACATCTGTTAATAAGCATCTAGACATGATAAAACGTGAAAATTATGTCTGGGCTCATATTGATGTTCCTGGTGATATTAACTGGGCATTAAAACTAAATAAGGTTGTTAGTGATCCTTTTTATGATACAAATGCGCGTGAACTTTATTTTGTTTCTGCTAATGAATGGTGGTATTATAAAAAATTTACGCATACAAAAAATGATGCAAATTATAATATCGTTTTTGATGGAATTGATGGAACAGCTGATGTTTATTTAAATAATAATTGGCTCTTTAAAGCAACTGATTCATTCATTCCTTATAAGCATGATGTAAGTGAATTATTAAATGATGGGGAAAATGAAATCTTAGTTCGCTTTTATGCCATTGATGATTTGCTTGAATCGAAAAGATTTAGTGGTCAAACGGGCTTTGGAAAAAGACGGGCTTTTTTAAGAAAACCACAATATAATTTTGGTTGGGATTGGGCTGTTCCTGTTCCATCTTTAGGCATATGGAAAGAAGTTTACTTAGAAGAAATTTTACCAGAATTAACAAACATTGGCATTAAGACTAATTTATCAGGTTTAATTGATTTTAGCTTTGAGGTTGATGAAAAGACAAGATTATTATCTTATGAAATTAAAGTAAATGTTTTTGGTCATAATGAGGAACACGAAAATTTAATTGAAGTTTCTAAAAAACAAAAATCTTATACATTTATTAAAATAGAAAAACCAAAACTATGGTATCCTAGTGGATATGGCCCCCAAAATCTTTATGATTATCATGTATCTTTAATAATTGAGGGAAAAGAAGCGTTTATAAAACAAGGAAGATTCGGGATAAGAGAGGTAAAAATCTTAGAAGAACCATTCGTTAATACAGATGAAAGAGGATATAGTTTCTGGATTATGGTCAATGGAATGAGGACTTATTCTAAAGGAGGAAACTGGATTCCTTTAGAACTTTGGCCAGGAATAATTGACAAAACTAAATATAAAAAAGCCTTATTAAAAGCTAAAGAAGCGAGCTTTAGTATGTTAAGAGTATGGGGCGGGGGAATCTATGAAGATGATGAGTTTTATAACTTATGTGATGAACTAGGAATTATGGTTTGGCAAGACTTTATGTTTGCCGGGGCTGGTGTTCCTTTAAATTTACTGAAAAAAGAAATAATTAATGAAGTGACATATCAGATTTTACGACTTAGAAATCATCCTTGTATTGCAATTTATTGTGGTTGTAATGAGGATTGTTTCTCCTGGTCTGATGGAAAAACATATCTAGAATCGATGCAAGCAGATATAATTGATGCTAAAGATTTAGATAAATGGGAAGTTAATAGATTTAAAGAAGATGTTGAACTTTATACGATGTTAATTAGAGGACTAGTTAGTAAATTAGGTTTTGATGTTCCTTATGTTGAATCTTCCCCTCAAGCAAAAGATGGAACGGGTAATAATCCAAACTCTGGTAATAGTCATGTATCATGCTGGAAATATGCCCTCTTTGAAACAAATGGCAACTATGAGAATTACCGCAAACATTTTGATAAAGTATGTTCTTTTGATTCGGAGTTTTGTATTGAGGGTCCAGCTCATAAGGAATATATGCAATCATTCTTAGCTCCTGAAAATTTTTGGCCACCAAGTGAAGCATGGATTTATCATTTGGCTCGCGGTCACGCTGATTTGCCTCACTTTGAACAAACAATGCGTTTAGCTGGTGCGACATTTGGTGAAATTGATTCACTTGATAAATACTGTAAATATGGGATGGCAATGCATGCTGAACACATGAGAAGTGAATTTGATAGTGCGCGTCATGACTATCCTAATAATGGCGGTACGATGATGTGGATGTTTCTTGATTGTTGGCCAACGGCTAATTGGGCTATTATTAATTATGATATGTCATTAAAGCCTGCTTATTATGCAGCAAAAAGAGGCTGTAAAAATATTTTGCCGATTATCTTTGAAAGAAAAGGAATCATTGATTTCTCCATTAGCAATCATACTTTAAAAAAGCTTGAATGTGAAGCAGAATATGGCATCATGAAGCTAAATGGGTTATTAATCACTGATTTTAAGAAAAAATTCATAGTAAAAAAATTTGAAACTGTAAACTTTGCTAGATTTTTAAAAGAAGAGTTACATTGCGAAGATGATGAATTTGTTTTCTTAAAAACTAAAGTAAATAATCAGGAGTTAGATAGTATAGCTTACTTTACTGAGTATTTTAAACGTATGAAATTTACTCCTTCTAAATTAAATTATAACATTTCATCAAGTCAAAAAGTTGAAGACGGTTATAAGACAACAATTTTACTTGAAAATAAAGACTATACAAGATTTGCTTATGTAAATATTAAAAATAAAAGAGATGTTGCATTTAGCGATAATTATTTTGATCTTTTACCAAATAGCAAAAAAATTATTACTTGTGTAACTGAAAATAAATTAGAATTTAGTGATTTAGAAGTTGGCGATTTCTTTACTAATTGGAAATGAGGTAAATCTATGATTTATGATGTAATAATACTAGGAGCAACATTTATAACGGCTGGAATCATTAATAAAACTCAGAAAAATTATTTAGTCATTGAAGAAAAAACTAATGCTGGATATGAGTTTTTAAGTGCCTTAAAATTTGAAAAATCAAATATTAAACCTAAAACAAAAGAAGCATTATCCTTTTTAGAAAAGTTAGAACAAAGAGGAATCTTTACAGAGCTGGGTGTTAAACTCTATGATATTGCATATCCTTTTTATGAATATTTATTAAACAAAAATGTTTTACTTGGCATGAAAATTATAAGCGTTAAGAAAGAAAATGATCTTTTCATAGTAACTACAATTTCTGTTAGTGGGATAAAAGAATTTAAGTCATATAGTCTAATTGATACTACAGTTCATGACTTAATGGTTAAAGAAAAATGGATAAGCATTTTAGTCACAAAAACTGATAAGAGCGCAATTGATTTAATAAGCAAGAAAGACTTTCAAGTTTTAGAAAGTGGTCTTAAGTTAGATAAAATAGTGAAGATAAAATTACATTTAACCGATGACTTTATTGAAGCAAGAAAAAAAATATTTGATTTTACAAATTCAAAAGAATTTGATGGATATAGGTTAATGTATTCAGCTGATTATTTTGATTATTATTTAAAAGATGAATATGATAAAGAACTTGGTGGCATAAAATATTATCCTTCAGTTAGATATTTAAATCCTGTTTTGGCGTTTGATGAAGGAATTATGATTGGTGAAGCGCTATGATTAAATACTTAGAGATTAAAGATAATGTTTTAAAGATAAATAACGTGAATGTAACGTTTGTACGTCACTATGATGTAATTATTGTTGGGGTTGGGACCGCTGGTGTAATGGCGATGATTACGGCCTTAAAAGAGAATTTAAGTGTCTTAGGTATTGAAAGTTTAAACTGTTTAGGTGGGACCTCAACAGCGGGATTTATAGAAGGAAGATATTTTGGAATTCCGGGCGGAATTGCCTATGAAATTGATCAAGAATTAACTAAATATAACACAAGAGTTAAATCACGAATTGAAGGTAAGAAAATTTACTTAGAAAAAATGGTTTTAGATTTAGGGGGAACACTTTCTTACTCTTCAACTGTTGTGGGTTTATATAAGAAAAGAAATAAAATTATTGGGGTTAAAGCCTTAATAGATAATAAACTAATTGATATCTCTTGTGAGGTATTAATTGACTCAACAGGTGATGCATTTATTGCTTATCTTGCTGGTTGTAAAGCAGAATTTGGCCGAAGTATGGATGGTAAAACTCAACCATATACGATGTCTAATTTAAGAAAACCAACGCCTGATAATTACCGTGTTACAAATTATGATTTTGGTAGAGTTGATCAACGTGATGAAAAAGAATTATCGAAAGCTTTAATTTTTTCTCGTTCCTATGAAATGAAGGAAGAAAAAAACGGCTTTGATTTAGTTTATCAAAGCCAAATGTTAGGTTTAAGAGAAGGACGTAGAATTGATTCATTAGAACAAATTAAGCTTAAGGATATCTTTAATGAAAGGTTTACTAAAACACCAATTTTTTACTCGTGGTCAGATTTAGATAAACATGGATGGGACTTAGCCTTTGATGGTGAAACACTTGGTGATTGGTCAATTGGCGCTAATTTAGGAGCTTTTAACCTAACAATTCCCATTTCTTATAAGACATTATTACCTAAAAAAATTGATGGTTTAATTGTTGCGTGTAGGGCACTTGGGGTTGATAGAGATGTATCAAGCTCAACTAGAATGGTTCCTGATATGAATAAGTGTGGGGAGGCCGCAGCTTATATGGCCAAGCTTAAAATTAAACATCATGTTCCTTTAAAAAGGATTCCTTACTCTGAACTTAAAATGATGTTAGAAAAAACTAAATGTTTGGGGGATAATAAAGACTTAAAAGCTTGGATTGCGGGAATTTGGGTTTCATCTAAGATGTTAGACCCCATTAAAGTTGAATGGATTAAAAATGAGAATGCTTTAAAAGAAGCGTTAAAAACTGATAAACCAGGGATTGCTATTTGGTCTGCTAAAAAATATAAGAATAAATTTACGCCACTTTTAAAAGAACTTGTCAAAAGTGATGATTTGAATTTGCGTATTAACGCCTCGTTTGCGCTTGCGATTAATAACAATAAAGAGGCTTTACCTATCTTAAGAGACACTTTAAAAAGAAGAGATCCTAATTTACTTTTTGATTCTAGAAAGCATAATCAAAGACGGCTTTTTATTGCGACATATTACTTAGGTAAACTAAAAGATAAGGACTCTCTTGATTTATTAATTAGTATTTTAGATAAAGATGAATACAAGCATTCATCATATCAAGAAATTGATTTAATGACAAAAAAAGCAAACATTACCGATTTTAATAATATTTTATTTCAAGAATTAAGTGAAGCGACTGTTGCTTTAATTAAAATTGGAGATAAATATAAAAATTTGCGAAAAAAAATTAGTATAGCCTTTAAAAAGGCTTTTGAAAACAATGATTTTATCAAAAATATTACAACAAGACCTGAATTATCTAGTGAATATGGAATGTGTGAGAATATAAAAAACGTTGCCTTCTCTTATATAAAGAAATGGCAACGATAAATTTATTTTTGACTTATTTTAAAGAAGAGCTTAAGAAGGGCTCTTTTTTCAATTCTTGAAACATAAGACCTGGAAATTTTTAATTCTTTGGCAATTTCTTTTTGGGTCAAAATTTGTGTCTTACCTAAGCCAAAACGGTGTTTGATGATAAAAAATTCTCGCTCAGTTAAGACATAAAGATTATTTAACATTTTTTCTTTTGCTTCATTATCAATGATTTTATCTTCAAGCGCATCGCTTTTATCTTCAATAATATCAATTAGTAAAATTTCATTTCCTTCTTTATCCTCACCGACAGGTGAATATAACCATAAATCATTACATTTTTGTTTAATACTTCTTAAGTGCATTAAAATTTCATTTTCAATACATCTTGCAATATAGGTTGACATTTTGGTATTAGACGCTGGATTAAAGGTATCAACCCCTTTGACAAGCCCAATCGTCCCAATTGATAATAAATCCTCTTTATCTTCTTTGGTATTATCATACTTTTTAATAATATGGGCGACAAGTCGTAAATTATGAATGATCAGCTTATTACGCGCTTCCATATCTCCGTTTGCCATCTGCTTAATATACTCTTCTTCCTCTTCTTTTGATAAAACATCTGGGAATGAATCGTTTTTTAGATATCCCATTATGGGAGATAATAAGCCAAAAATAGCTTCTAACATAATACTTTCCTCTTTCTTTACTAGACTTTTATGCCATATTTGTAGTATAATATTATTAAGGTTTTGGAGGAAAAAGATGATACATTTATTCTTAAACGAAAAACTATTTATTCCCGATGAATATCATAAGACAATATACGACATAAACTACAATAAATTATATGATTCAGGGTTTAGATTAATACTTATTGACTTAGATAATACAATTATTCCTTATGATATTGATTTGCCTGATGAAAAAATAAAAAACCATTTTAAAAAGATTGAAGAAATAGGCTTTAAAATTATTATAATATCCAATAATAAAGAAGGTAGAATAAAAAAGTTTTCTGACGCTTTGGGATATAAATATGTGTTTTCTGCAAAAAAACCATTTGCTAGGGGCTTTAAAAAAGCCATAAAAATGACCGATTTTAAAAATGATAAGGTTGTTTTAATCGGTGATCAGCTTATGACTGATGTTTTTGGTGGAAAAAGAATTAAGCTTTATGTTTGTTTAGTTGATGCACTTAAAAGAAGTACAGAAAAATGGTATACGCGCATGAACCGGCGTATTGAAAATAGAATGATAGAAAAGATTAAAAGAAAAAACATAAATAAATATACTGAACTAAAATTAGAAGAAAAGAAGTGAACTGTATGGAAGATAAATTTTGTATCGGCTGTGGAATGACAATTCAAACAGTAAATAAAAATGAACCAGGATTTATACCAGAATCTGCATATGTAAAACATATGGATGATGAAGCAATGTACTGTCAAAGATGTTTTAGAATTAAAAACTATCAAGACGTAATGGTTAACAATTTAACAAATGATGATTACTTACAAATATTAAATAACATTGGCGATGTCGATGCTTTAATAGTGATGATTGTGGACACTTTTGATTTTAGTGGGTCATTTTTACCACAAATTAAAAGACTTACCGGAAACAATGACTTATTACTAGTATGTAATAAAATGGATATTTTACCTAAAAATGTTAACCAAAATAAGATTATGAATTGGATTAAACATATGATTAAAGAAGAAGGATTAGACATTTGTGATTCAATTCTTATTTCCGCTAAAAAAGGTGATAACGTTGAAGCTTTAATGGATTTAATATTTAAATATAAGAAAAATAGAGATGTATATTTTGTTGGCGCAAGTAACGTTGGTAAATCAAAACTTATCAATCAAGTTTTAAAGAGATTTACAGGAACTGATAAGGAAGTTTTGACTGTTTCAAATGTTCCGGGCACAACGCTTGGATTAGTTGGATTCCCTCTTGATGATGGCACATACTTATATGACACGCCAGGTGTAATTAATCGTCATCAATATTTCCAGTATCTAACAAGAAAATCACTTAAAATGATTTTACCACAAAAAGAGATTAAACCACTTGTTTTCCAGCTTGATGCGGAACAAACATTATTTGTTGGTGGACTTGCTCGTTTTGATTTCTTGAGTGGTGAAAAAAGCTCAAAAAATAATATTTCTACATATTTCTCGAATAAATTAAATATTCACAGAACTAAGTTAAGTAATGCAGAGAATCTATATTCAACCAAACTATATTCACTACTTACTCCACCATTTTCAAGCGCAGAAGCTTTACCAAAAATGAAAGTGACGGAATTTAAAGCGCGAGATGGGGCAAAATATGATATAGTAATATCAGGATTAGGCTTTATTTCCTTAAGAGGTCCTTTCCATATTAAGGCTTGGGCTCCAGTAATGGTAGGTGTTTATATACGAGACGCGATAATTTAAAAAAATATTATGGGCTTGCAAAAAATGCTTTAAGTGAAAAACGTTTTTTGCACGTATTAAGCGTTGTTGAGATGGCAAAAAGATTAGCACTTTTAAATGATGTTGATGAAACGAAGGCTCAAATAGCGGCCTACTTACATGACATTACTAAAGAAAAAGATATAGAGGAACAAAAAAAAGAAATCATTTTAAACTATGGTGAAAAGATCTTAAATGAATATCCTATTGCTTTATACCATGCTTTAACTGGCGCGCTTTTTGCTAAGTCGCTTGGCTTAGATGAAGAAATTAGTTCCGCAATCATGTATCATCCATGTGGCAAACCAAACATGACAAAGCTTGAACAAGTAGTATTTTTAGCTGATTATGTTTGTGAGGAAAGGTTATATAAAGAATGTATTGAAACAAGGCCTTATGCTCTAGCATCACTTGATCTTGGCTGTTATATGAAACTTAAAAACATTACAGAAAGACATAAAAACAGCTTTATTTGTAAATACTCACTTGAAGCTCTTGCATATTACGAAAAATTTCATGGAGGAAATTAATGACACCGGAATTAAAAAAAGTTTATGATTGTTTAGATAAGATCCACCTTGATGATATTAAGGTTTATAATCTTTATTCATTTCATCCGCTTTTTGATTATGTGTTTGTCGCAACAGCGAATAATTTGCGCTTGTTACATGCCTCGATAAATCATATAAGAGAAGAACTTGGAATGACATATGATATAAGAAGAGTTGAAGGTAACGAAGATTCTTTATGGTTACTTTTTGATTTGGGAGATATCATTATCCATGTAATGCTGGAAAATGAAAGAAAATATTATGGATTAGATTTTATCTATCATGAATATTTGATAGAAGGCTAAAAAATGTATGATGAACTAGCGTATTATTACGATGAATTTGTAAGTGATGAGATATATGATATTTATATTAATTTGTTAATTAAATATAAGAAGTTTGGTAAGGTTTTAGATGTTGGGGCTGGAACGGCTCGTTTATCAATTAAAATGGCTAGCGAGGGCTACACTGTTACTGCATCTGATGTTTCAGAGGATATGCTTAATGTAGCGCTAGAAAATGCTAAAAATGCGAACGCTGAAATTGCCTTTTACTTATATGACATGCTTGATGAAATAGAAGATAAATATGATATTATTACAGCCGCAACGGATGTAATAAACCATATTGATGAAGAAAAATATTTAGATATTATTTTAAAAAACTTTTATGAAGCATTAAATGATGAAGGTATTTTAATTTTTGATTTTCTTAAAGAAGATTATGTAAATGGGTTAATTGATTATCATGAGGAGCAGGACTTTGATAGCGTCATTTTTAAATGGGATGTTAAACGAGGCGAAAGACCACTTTCGATTATTCATAATGTTGAATTTATTATTGATGGGAAGAAACTTGTAGAAACACATTATGAGCAAACTTTTCCATATAAAACTTATGAAGAAACTTTACTAAAAAACAATTTTAAAATTTTAGAATGTATAGAACTTGGTGAAAGATACATTCTTGTCTGTAAAAAAGAAAAAGCTTAAGTATTTGGTAATATTTTTTAGAGGTGATACTTTGAAAAAATATAAGAAATATTTTGGCTTTTTTTTAATTATAATCAGTGTTTTTATTTATATTTTTAAAGCAAATAAAAATGAAGTTGTGACAAGTCAAGTAACAAAGACCATAACGACAGTCAATTATTTTTATGTAGATGTCAAAGGTTGTGTAAAAAATCCAGGAGTATATATAGTTTATGAAGGACAAATTGTCATGGATGCAATTATGCTTGCTGGGGGATTTACTGATGATTATGATACTAGTAATATTAATTTAGCTGCAAAGTTAACATACGCCATGGTTATTAATATTGCTAAAACTGGAACTATAAAAGAAGGCTCATCTGATACAACTGATACAACTTTAGGTAAAATCAATATTAATACTGCGAGTCTTTCCCTACTTGATTCCCTGCCCGGAATCAGTGAAAAAGTCGCACAAAATATCATTGAATATCGTAAAACAAAAGAATTTAAGACGATTGAAGAAATTATGAATGTTTCAGGAATTAAAAATGCAATCTTTGAAAAAATTAAAGACTTTATTACAGTCTAATGGCGGTCTTTTTTTCTATAATGCTCTAATAATTAGCGCTTTTTTAATCATGATTTATGATATTATTTATGTTTTTCTTTTTGCTATAATCTTAATAATATTTAGAAAAAGAAAAGAAATTATTATTATTTCTTCAATCTTTATTTTTTTTATTCTTATTAGCGCTATTTTTATCAAAACATATAAAACAAAAGAATTTACATCATTTAGTGGCGTCGTTGCTAGAAAAGAAGAAAGTTACTTAGATGTTAAAAAAGGTTGGTACTATGTTAGAGTTTATACAAATGAAGATTATCATGAGGGGGACTATATTTTTCTAACTGGTAAGCTCTTTACAAGCTATACAAAAAAAATTAAACATCAGTTTTTATACTTAGGCTATTTAGATAGCTTAAAAATATATTTTGAATTTAAACCCAGTAAAATAATTAAAGAAGAACAAAAATTTTCGCTTTTTTTAATTAAAGGAAAGATTAAAACTTATTTATTAAATTTTAGCCAAGAAATAAGACCATATTTAGAAATGCTTATTTTAGGTGATAATAATCTTGATGATGAAACATATAGTAATATTAAAGACTTAGGAATTGTTTATTTATTTGCAATATCTGGCTTACATATTTCCATTTTAATTAGTTTCATTAAAAAAATTATCCCTAAATTTATTCCTAGAGAAATTGTTGATTTTCTTATTATTTTATTTTTACTTGCTTATTTAAGTATTTGTTTTAGCTCAGTGAGTTTAAAAAGAGCGATTCTATTTTATTTATTTTTAACGGTAAGAAAAGTTTTTAAAATTAAAATATCTAGACTAGATACAGTTTCTTTAACATATATTGTTATGGTAATACTTAATCCTTTTTTAATCTATAATTCAGGTTTTATTTTATCAACTATTGCCATATTTGTCCTTGTGCTTGGCAGTAATTATTTAAAAAATGATGAAATGTCTTTAAAATCTTCCATTTTAATCACTTTATATACTTTACCAGTTATCTTGTCAATGAATGGAAAAATTTCCTTATTTGTCATTTTTTTTCAGGTAATATATAATGTCTATCTACTTAAAATTATGATTCCTTTAGGTTATTTAACATTTCTTTTTCCTTACTTGGAAATAATATATAAGAATGTAATTTTATTTTTTATTAAAACAGTAGATATTTTAAAAGAAGTCAATGTTTTTATTAATTTTAATTTTACTTCTCTTCTTATTATTCTTATATACTATCTAATTATTACGCTTGCATTATCTAAAAAAATCAAGATTGAAAAAGCCATATTTAGTGTTTTCATCTTAATAACTTTAAATCTGTTTATTCCTAACTATAGTATACCTACAAGTGTATCTTTTTTGGATGTTGGGCAGGGCGATTCAATCTTTATTAAATCTAAAAGTTGTAAAATGTTAATTGATACTGGTGATGTAGATGAATATAACTCCCTTGTTAATTACCTTTTAAAAGAAAATATTAATGAATTAACTTATTTAGTCATCACCCATAACCATAATGATCATATGGGTGAGCTAGATGATCTAAAGGATAATTTTAAAATTAAAAAAATAATTGATAATCAAACAAATATCGTAAATTTTAATTGTGGGGAAATGAGTTTTAAGGTTTTAAATAGCCAAAATAATAATATAAACGAAAATAATAATTCTTTAGTATTATATGGTAAAGTAAAAAACTTCTCCTATTTATTTGCAGGTGATATTGAAAAAGAAGCTGAAAAGGAACTAATTAAATATAATTTAAAAGTAGATATTTTGAAGGTTGCGCATCATGGTTCATCTACTTCATCGAGTGAAGAATTTATTGAAAATATTAAACCCAAACTTGCGATTATTACGTGTGGAGAGAATAATTATTATAATTTTCCTCATGAACAAGTGACCGAAAGATTAAAAAAACATAAAATAAATTACTATATTACAGGTAATGATGGAACAATAACTTTTTCGACATTTTTTAATTATTTTTGTATAATAAAAAATACTTCTGCATATAATAATGGTGGTCTGATCGTTAGACGCTTTTGGCGTTTAATGTTTATATAGATGAGAACGCAAAATTATTATTTGCGTTCTTTGATTTTTTGAGATATAATTAAGTAGATCAAAAGAGGTGATTTACTTGGAAAAAATTTATTTAATTTATGGCTTAAATCACCATAAAATAAAAAAAGAAACAACAAAAATTATTAATGAAACGCAAGTTGATGAATACAACTTAAGCTTTTATGATTTAGAGGAATCACCAATTCAAAACGCTGTAAATGACTTGAGAAGTACCCCTTTTATAAGTGACTTTCGCGTCGTTGTTTTACAAAATGCCTACTTTTTATCGAGTAATAAACCTAAAAATGAACCAGATCATGTTTTTTCAACATTAAAAGAATATATTGCGTCTCCTGTTAGAACATCAGTTCTAATTATTGAAGCCCCTTATGAGAAACTTGATTCAAGAAAAAATTTATATAAAGAAATTATGGATGTAGCATGTGTCATTGAATGCAAGGAACTTTCTAAAGAAGAAAAAGAAAAATATATTCATAAAACTATTCTTGATCAAGGATATGAAATTGAAAGAAATGCTTTATTAGAGTTAATTAAAAATTTACAGGTTGATTCAGGTATGATTAATAATGAGCTTGAAAAATTATTCTTATATAAAATGAATGATAAGAAAATTAATTTAGCTGATGTAAATGAATTAATAACTAAAAATTATGAAGATAATATTTATGATTTATTAAATGCGGTTGTTTCAAGAAACATTAGTGAGGTTTTACGTATTTATTATAATTTTATTAATAATGGTAATGATTCGGTTTCTGTTTTAGGAGCTATTACTTCAAAGTTTCAAGAAATCTTATATACCAAAGAGCTTCTTAAAAGTGGGTTAGGTTCACAAGACATTATGAAGTATTTTAATGCGACAAAAGGTAGAGCCTACTACATTATGAAAAATGCAAACGAGGTAAAAGATAATTTATTAATTAGATATATAGAAAATCTTGAGAAACTTGATTTTGATATTAAAAGCGGTAAAATTGAAAAAAATATTGGGATTGAATTATTCTTACTCAGATTATAGAACAAAACAAAAAAAGCCTTTCGGCTTTTTTTGTTATCAATTATCAAATTATAAAGAATTAACAAGTAAAGCTAAACGAGATTTTTGTCTAGCAACATAATTTTTATGATGTAAACCTTTAGCTAACGCTTTATCTAGTTTTTTGTTTGCATTGTTAAGTGCTTGGATCGCATTTTCTTTATTTTTTTCTTCAACTGCTTTTTCAACAAGTTTGATTGCAGTCTTTAAAGAAGATTTAAATGAAGAGTTTGCTAAGTTTCTTTTTTCGTTTGTGATGTTACGTTTCATTTGAGATTTGATATTTGCCATAGTTTCACCTCCAAATTACCAGCATTAATATGATAACAAATCTTAAAAGAAAATGCAATATTTAAGTATGATTTATTTTTTAAAAGATAAAATAAAAGCGGGTGATAAAATGGAAAATAATAAAAAACCGCTAAATTTTGGTCGAACCGACCTTATTTATGAAGGACTGATCGAAAATAAAAGTGCTGATATATACGTAGAAGAAAGAAATTTAAACAGTTTTAAGGTATATAAAGCGATGATAGATGAAAACCAAGCTTTAGCAACAAGCAAGAAAAAAGGGACATATTTTACCATCATCATTGATGAATTTAATGATGAATTAAAAGAAGAACTAAAGAAAGTCATCTTAGAATTAATTGCGCCTTATAAACTTACTAAAGAAGATTTAGTACTTTTTGTTGGACTTGGAAATTTAAATATTACACCTGATGCCCTCGGTCCAAAAATTATTGATGATATTTTTGTAACTAGTCATATTTATGATAGTTTAGAAGAAAACAAATTTCAAAATGTCGCAACATTTACTCCTGGAGTCACAGGAACAACAGGAATTGATACCCACATTAAGATTGAAGCAGTAATTAAAGCCATTAAACCACGGCTCATTATTACCTTTGATGCCTTATGTGCAAGAAACGTAAAGAGGATCAATAAAACAATTCAATTAACCGATACAGGAATTACTCCTGGTAGTGGGGTTGGAAATGATAGAAAGGAATTAAGTTTAGAGACATTAGGAATTCCAGTAATCGCAATTGGTGTACCAACCGTAACTGATTCTGTGACAATTAGTGCAGATACAATTAATTATTTAATGCAATATTTATATTATGAGATAAACAAAAAGAAAGACAAAGAAAATCTTTATGTTAAAGGCAATAATTTTATGAAGGAAGATTTTACCGTTGATGATGAGACGAGAAAGATTCTTTTTGGAGAAGTTGGTCTTTTAAGTGATAGTGACAAGATAAATATTATAGAAGAAGTTTTAACGCCTGAAGGCCTAAATTATATTGTATCAACCAAAGATATTGATGAAATTATAGAAAATCTAAAAAGTTTTATTGGTAATGTCATAAATTATACTTTTCATGAAAGAATTATTTAACAATCATATTAAACATATGTTATAATCTTTACATAAAAATGAAGAAGGAGAATTAATAAATTGAATACTTATTAATTTATTATACGTGATTAATATGATTCTTGGTGATTATAATGAACTTACGGTTGTAAGGGAATCAGATATAGCTTATATATTAGTAGAAGATGGCTCAGATGAAGAAATATTTTTACATAAAAGGGAAGCACTAAAGGAATATGAACCAGGCGAGAAAATTAGGGTCTTTTTGTATTCTGATAACAAAAGAAGAATTACTGCATCAACTAAGGAGGCTTTAATTACAATTAATAAACCAGCTTTCTTACAAGTAGTTGATGATAAAGAAACTTTAGGTTTTTTCCTCAACTATGGGATGTCAAAAGATTTATTACTCGCTCATGTGGATTTGCCTTTCTCACGTGAATTTTATCCACAAATTGGTGATAAACTATATGTTTGTTTAAAAACAACAAATAACAATATGCGAGCTAAGTTATTACCTAGACAAGCTATTAAAGAAAATATAATTCCAACCTACGATTTAAATCCAGGAGACGAAGTTGACGTTGATGTTTTTTATGTGACAGAGGAAGGCTTAATTACTTTTACCTTTGATGGACATGAAGTATTTATTCATAAAGCTAACACACGTGATCGTTATCGTGTTGGACAAGTTTTAAAAGCAACGATTTTATTTAAAAAACCTGATGGAACTTACAATGCTAGTTTAACCAAACAAAAAGAATTAATGCTTGAGCCTGATGGTAAAAAGATTATGAATTATCTTGAAAAATACAAAGTTGTATTCTTGACAGATAAATCCGATTCACTTGAAATTTATAAGGTATTCCAGATGAGTAAAAATGCCTATAAAAGAGCTATTGGCCATTTATACAAACAAAAATTAATTTTAATTCAAGATGATTGTATTATCTTAGCAACTGTAAAATTAGGAGAAAGTTAAAAACTTCTCCTTTTTTGATATTTTTTTTAATCATCTATATTTATAATTAATGAAGAGGTGAAAATATGAAAGGGAGAATACTAAAATACGCAATCATTTTTGTGATTTTCTTTTTAGGACTATCAATTGGTTCAGCAGACAATCAGAAAAAAGTAGAGAAAGAAATTGATTATGGCGACTATGAGAACGCTCAGAGTATTGAAAAAAATGCATTTACTAAATTGGCCAAAGCCGGCGAAAAAATAACAGAAAAAACATTCATTTTTTTCTTTGAATCTTTTGAAGAATTATTTAAAAAATTGTTAGGGGTTTAAGATAAATATGATATAATATTTAAGAGGTGATTTTTATGAGTTTACCAAATAAATTAACAATGATTAGAGTTTTTTTAGTACCTATTTTAATTGTATTATATTACTTAAAAAATATAATTGGTGATTGGACAAGCTTAATACTAGCAGTAATATTTGTCGTTGCATCACTTACTGATTACTTTGATGGCCATATTGCAAGAAAAAGAAACATTGTGACTTCATTTGGAAAATTTTTTGATCCATTAGCGGACAAGCTCCTTGTAATGTCACTATTAGTAATACTTACAAGTACGGACATGGTTTCTTTACCACTTTATATCGTTATCATTATTATAGCAAGAGAATTCTTTGTGTCAGGAATAAGAATGGTATGTGTACTAGAAGGAACAGTCATAGCAGCATCAAAGCTTGGCAAGTATAAAACAGCAACAACCATGGTTGCGATAATTATATTATTAATCAGTGAATATTTAGAGTTTTTATACATTCCTGGAATGGTATTTATGTATGTCGCTTTAGCGTTAACAATAATTTCAGGGATTGATTATTTTATTAAAAATAAAGGCGCAATTGTTAAAACAATATAAAAGAAAAAGGGAATATCGAAAGTAGTATTTTACCGGAGGAAAAAATATGGACGAAAAACGCAAAAAATTATTAGAGCAAGCAATAAAAGATATAGAAAAAGAATATGGAAAAGGATCAGTAATGGTTCTTGGTGAAGATTTAGAAAATCAAAACATTGACGTTTTACATAGTGGTTCTATTGCCTTAGATGCCGCACTAGGAATCGGTGGATATCCAAAGGGACGTATTATTGAAATATTTGGTCCTGAATCAAGCGGTAAAACTACATTTGCTTTACATGCAATAGCTGAAGCCCAAAAAACTGGTGGATATGCTGCATTCATTGATGCTGAACATGCTTTAGATCCTAAGTATGCTAAAGCCTTAGGTGTTGATATTGATGAATTAATCTTATCACAACCAGATACTGGTGAACAAGCTTTAGAAATAGCAGAATCATTGATTAGAAGTGGCGCCATTGATATAATCGTTATTGACTCAGTTGCAGCTTTAGTTCCTGAAGCTGAAATTAGAGGCGATATGGGAGATTCACATGTCGGTCTTCAAGCTCGTTTAATGAGTCAAGCAATGCGTAAATTATCAGGTGTTTTATCAAAATCAAATTGTATTGCAATATTTATTAACCAAATTCGTGAGAAAGTTGGCGTATTATTTGGCAATCCTGAAACTACACCTGGTGGAAGGGCCTTAAAATTTTATTCATCAATTCGTTTAGATATTAGAAAGAGTGATCAAATAAAAGAAGGCACAGACATTACTGGTAATAGAACAAAAATCAAAGTTGTTAAGAATAAAGTGGCTGCGCCATTTAAAACTTGCGAAGTTGATATTATCTTTGGAAAAGGTATTTCTCGTACTGGTGAAATTTTAGATTTAGCTGCTGAATTAGACATAGTTAAAAAATCTGGTGCTTGGTTCTCATATCAAGGCGAAAAGATTGGTCAAGGTCGTGAAAATTCTAAAAAATATTTAGATGAAAATCCAGCTGTTTGTGATGAAATTGAAAAATTAGTAAGAGAAAATTATAAAATTACTAGCTGCTAGATATTATAAAATAATTAATAAATTTGAAAGCTTTAGCGTTTACATGCTGAAGCTTTTTATTTATAAGTAATAAAACAAAAATTGAACTTATGTTTGACTAACAGTAAATTTTAGGTTATAATAGGTAAGGTATTAAATCAAACAAATAAAAATTTATTTGATAAATAAAATTGGAGGAAAAAATTATGACTGAATTTTGGATAATTTTCTCCAGTGTGCTAGGTGGTCTTTTAGTAGGTGGCCTTGTAGGCTTTATGCTAAGAGTGATTATAGTTGAAAAAGGATTTCAAGAAACGCAAAATAAATCACAAAAAATTATCGAAGAAGCTACTGCATTAGCTGAGAAAACGAAAAAAGAAAAGATTATTGAAACAAAACAAGAAATTCATAATTTGCTACAAGAAGCTGATCGCGATGTAAAAGAAAGAAAATTAGCTGTTAATGAGCTTGAAGGTAAAATGTTACAACGCGAACAATCACTAGATCGTCGTTCAGAAAATCTCGATAGACGTGAGATAAATCTAGATCGTAAAGAACAATCTTTAGATGATCGAAAAGCAGCATTGGAAGAAAAAAACAGTAAGTTAGATAAATTAGTTGAAGAACAATCAACAAAATTGATGGAAATTGCAAAATATACGATTGAACAAGCACGTGATGTTATATTAGCTAGAGTAGAAGAAGAAATGCAAGAAGAAATTGCAATTTATGTTAAAGAACAAGAAGATCTTGCTAAAACAAATGCTCAGAAACAAGCTAAAGATATTTTATCACTTGCTATTCAAAAATATGCTCAAGATGTTACTACAGAATCAACTGTTACGGTTATCAACCTACCTAACGATGATATGAAAGGTCGTATCATTGGTCGTGAAGGAAGAAATATTAGAACAATTGAAGCTTTAACTGGTGTTGACTTAATTGTTGATGATACTCCTGAAGCAATTGTCTTATCAGGATTTGATCCAGTAAGAAGAGAAATTGCCAAAAGGACACTTGAGTACCTTATTTCTGATGGTCGTATTCATCCTGCAAGAATTGAAGAAATTGTTGAAAAAACAAGAGTTGAAATTGATCAATTCATTAGAGAATGCGGAGATAAAGCCGTATTTGAAGTTGGTGTAGGTAAAATGCATCCAGACCTAGTTAAAATACTTGGTCGTTTACAATTTAGAACAAGTTATGGACAAAATGCATTAAAACATTCAATTGAAACAGCCTTTTTAGCTGGTAAAATGGCCGCTGAGCTTGGTGAAAACGAAGTGTTAGCAAAAAGAGCTGGACTTCTTCATGATATTGGAAAGAGTATTGACCATGAAGTTGAAGGATCACATGTAGAAATCGGTGCAAGACTTGCTAATAAATATCATGAAAATCCTGTTGTTATTGATGCGATTGAATCACATCATGGCGATAAGGAACCACAAAGTATTATTGCAGTTCTAGTTGCGGCTGCTGATGCCTTATCTGCTGCTCGTCCTGGAAGCCGTTCTGAGTCAATTGAAAATTATATTAAACGTCTTGAACAATTAGAAGAAATTTCAAAGAGCATTGATGGCGTTGATACAGCATATGCTATTCAAGCTGGACGTGAAGTCCGCGTTGTAGTTAAGCCACAAGATGTTTCTGATGAAAGAACATATTTAATTGCTCATGATATTAAAAAGCAAATAGAAGAGAAATTATCTTATCCTGGTACTATTAAAGTAACAGTAATTAGAGAGACTAGAGCACAAGACATCGCAAAATAAAGGGTTGTTTAACAGCCCTTCTTTTTATAGGGGGAATCAAACATGCGCGTATTATTTATCGGCGACATATATATGGATAAAGGTATGGAAGCCTTAAGAAAATACTTGCCTGAAATTAAAAAAGTTTATAAGCCTAACATAATTATTTGTAATGGGGAAAACTCTGCTGATGGCAATGGATTAACTAAGGAAGTATACAAAGAATTAATGTCACTAGGTATCGGAGCCATTACTTTAGGTAATCATACTTTTAGTAAACGTGAAATTAAAGAAATTATTGATTTACCAAATATTGCTAGGCCCGCAAACTATGGACCAGGAGTTATTGGTAATAAGACAATTACAATTAAATATAATCAAGAAAAGGTTACAATTATTAACCTACTCGGTCGTGTTTTTATGCGCGATTATGTGGAAAGTCCTTTTACCGTAATTGATGAAATCTTAAAAGATGTTTCAAGTGACTATATAATTGTTGATATTCATGCGGAAGCTACAAGCGAGAAATACGCTTTAGCTAATTATTTAGATGGACGCGTCAGTGCACTTGTTGGTACACATACACATGTTCCTACAGCTGATAATATTGTTTTTCCTAAAGGAATGCTTTATATTTCAGATATAGGAATGACAGGGATAAAATATGGCATAATTGGTGGCGAAATCAAACAAGGAATCTATAAATTTATTAGTGGCGTACCAGAAAATGTCAGACCTGAAAATCATGGGCCACTACAATTTAATGCAGTATTACTCGACTTAACAAATAAAAAAATAGAAAAAATTAACATTTTTGAATAAAATACGAATATCCTACAAATTTCTCACATATAATGTAATATAAAATATATATGGAGGAAGAAATTTATATGGAAATACTTAAAGTATCATCAAAATCAAAACCAAGTTCAGTTGCTGGAGCCTTGGCTAATTCATTTCGAGAAAAAGGATTGGTAGAAATCCAGTGCATTGGTGCGGGAGCACTTAATCAAGCAATAAAAGCAGTAGCGATTGCTCGTGGATATGTCGCCCCAACTGGTAAAGATCTAGTTTTAGTTCCTGCCTTTTCAGACATTTTGATTGATGGAGAAGAGAGAACAGCAATTAAATTGATTATTGAATCAAGAAATTAAAGCCCATTAAGGGCTTTTTTCATTAAAAAATGCATATAATATTATTAATAAAATATTGTAACATAGTTTATTAAAGTGTTATAATTATAATATATAAATATGGAGGATTTAAGATGAAACACTATTTAAAGAAAAATATTGGCGCAATTCTAATAGCAATTTTAATCTTGCTATTAACCTTTATTATTTTAACGGTGAAAGATAATCTTTTTGAAGATACCTCAACAGTTATTCAAAATTATAGTATTGATGTAACTGTTAGAGATGATGGATCTTTATTAATAAAAGAAAAAGTTAAAATTTCGTATGAAGAAGATAGAACTGTCTTTTATCGTGATATGATTTATTCTAAAAATGATAATGGACAAACTGAAAATAAATCATCTTTTAATGGTAATAATACTTATGTAAAAGTATATAATGAAGACGATGAACTGATTTTTGATTCTCTAAATAATGTTAATAAAGAAAATGTAATGATTGGTTATTCATGGGAAAATGACCGTGATGAATTAGGCGATGTGATTGCCTGTCCTTATTCAAACTGTGAGACAATTTTTGTTCGCGTTCCAAGCGGTATTGATCCTGTCACTACATTTGAATATCAATATGAAATTATTGGTGCAGTTACTAAATACAACGATGTAGCAGAATTAAATTGGATTTATGGGGATTCAACTGGAAGCATTAAACAAAAAAATGTTAGTGTAACAATTCATTTTCCTAAAGAGTCTAATACAGAAGATATTTATTTTTATGGTCATGGTACTAATAGTGCAAAAGTTGATTATATTAAAGGTAATGAAATTAAATTTTCGATGAAGCGTTCATATCCTGGTGAATTATTAGAAGCAAGGATTATTGTACCAACTGATGTTATTCCTAATTCTAAAGCAGAAAACAGAATAAATAAAAATGGTTTAGATTACCTATTATCATTAGAAGAAAATACTTATGATGAAGCTTTTGTTAAAACACAAAAATTATTAAATTATGTAGGAATTATCATTATGATTTCTTCTATTGGCTTTTTGGTTGTTTTATGGGTTAAAGCATATAAAAAATATGATAAAGAACACGAGACAACATTCTGGAGCGAGTATTACCGTGAACTCCCTGCAGATTATCCACCAGCAATGCTTGGATTCTTATATAATTTTAAAGATGTTTCTAAAGATGACTTATCTGCTACTTTAATGGATTTAATTAGAAGAGGTTATATTTCATTAGATACTCAAGGTGAAAGTTTAACTGATAAAGATGCCAATTACAAGATGATTTTAAATAAGGCAAAAGATCAAAGTGAACTTGAACCATATGAAAAATATTTACTAGAATGGTTCTTTGATACTATCTCAAGTGATAAAGAAACTTTAACACTTGATGAATTGCATCGATATACAAAAAAAGAAAGCCAAGCTGAAAAATACCTAAGCTGTAATAAACGCTTTGTTACCCTTGTTAAAGAAGCAGGAGTTAAAAAAGATTTCTTTGATTATGAAAATTCTAAGCCAGGTGCTAAATTTTACCCTTATATTGTACTTTATGGACTTTTAGCGATTATTTGCTTTTTCTTATACAATATATATAAAGTATATAGTTTATTATATTCTGCAAGTTTCCTATTAGCAGAGGTAATTTTATTTTCTTCATATCTATCAACAATTAAAAGAAGAAGCATTCAGGGAAATGAAGATTATGTTAGATGGAGAGCCTTTAAAAACTTTTTAACTGACTTTTCGACATTTGAAGATTATCCGATGCCATCTTTAATTATTTGGGAACATTTCTTAGTTTATGCGGTTAGCTTTGGAATTGCCGATCTTGTAGAAAAACAATTAAGACTAAAATTTAAAAATCAAGGTCAAGAAGATTTAATAGAGTATCAAGGATATTATCGCTATCCATACTTTGGATCAAGAATTTCATATTCTGTTGGTAGAAGTATTACCGCAAGTTATGCTACAATTAGTGAAGCTAACGCTCAAAGATTAGCATCATCTGGCGGCGGTGGCAGAGGCGGATTTGGTGGCGGTCGTTCATTTGGCGGTGGGGGCGGCGGATTTAGAAGTAGATAAATTTTTGTGTTAAGTTTAAATTATAAATAAATCAAATAACTTACATAATTTATAGGTTTCTTAATAAAAATCATTAATTTTTATACAAAAAACTAAATATTTTTAAATGTTAAAAAAATATAGAAAAAACCATATAAACTTGGTCTGTTATATTGATTTTTAAAAATAATTGTGTTAAAATCTAGTCATATTTAAATATAGGAGGAAATTAAAATGTTTTTAGTTAAAGCTGGAACTATCATTTTGGTAGTAGTGGTATTATTAGTATTATTATTAGTGTTCTGGATTGTAAAAGCATACAATGGTTTAGTTGTTATGCGTAATAGAGTGAAGAATTCATGGAGTCAAATTGATGTTCAATTACAAAGAAGATTTGATTTAATTCCAAACTTAGTAGAAACTGTAAAAAGTTATGCTACTCATGAAAAAGACATTTTCGGTGCATTTGCTAAAGCTAGAACAATGTTTGAAAGCGCAAAAGCAGAAGGCAATGTTCAAGGTATGGCTCAAGCTAACGAAAGCTTAGGAACAACTTTAGGTCGTTTAATGGTAGTTCAAGAATCTTATCCTGAATTAAAAGCAGATGCTTCATTCAATAAGATGATGGCTGATCTAAAAGAAACTGAAGATAAAATTGCATATACACGTCAATTTTATAATGACTCTGTATTACAATACAATAATAAAAGAGAAGTATTCCCTACTGTTATTATTGCAAACTTATTTAGCTTCAAAGAAGCAGAATATTTTAAAATTGCTGAAGGCGCAAAAGAAGCTCCAAAAGTTAAATTTAACTAATTAAAGGCACGATAAATCGTGCTTTTTTTTAAATCTTATGATATGATAAAACATGCTGGAGTTGATTAAAATGAAGTATATTATCACAGGTGGAACCGGACATATTGGTAATAATCTAATTAGAGAATTACTTAAAGATCAAAATAATGAAATATGCGTCTTAGTCAGAAGAAAAAATGATGAGTCTTTAAGGGGCTTAAAGGTTAAAGAAGTTATTGGTGATATTTTAGACGCTAATTTTTTAAGCCAGGTTATTGAAAAAAATAGTACTATAGTTCATATTGCTGGTTTAATTGACATCACTAATAAAGAATTAGATAATTTAATCAAAGTAAACTATGAAGCTACTAAAAAAATAATTGATGTTTCAATAAAAAATAAAGCAAGTAAGTTTATTTATGTTAGTAGTGTTGATGCAATTTATAAAGAAAATAATATTGCAAAAATTATTGAGCCAACAGATCTTTATCCTGATAAACTTAAAACATATTATGGCAAGAGTAAAGCTTTAGCGACTAAATATGTTCTAGAAAAATTAGAAAACGAAATTAAAGGTGCCGTTATTTATCCATCAGCGGTCATTGGCCCAAATGATTATAAAATTTCAAGTGCTGGAACATTTTTTTTAAACTCCTTAGAACATAAGATGATGGCACGTATTAAGGGTGAATATAATTTTGTAGATGTAAGAGATGTAGCTAAAAGTATTATCTTTATCGCAACCAATGAAACACTACATAAAAGTTATTTAATAACAGGTAGTAATATTAGTGTTAATGAAATATTTAAGACCATATATAAGTATCAAAATAGAAAAAGGTTACCAATTTATTTACCACTATGGTTTGTATATTTTATTTCTTTTTTTGTACCACTAGTAGCTAAAATAAAAAAAGAAAAGCCAGTCTTTACGAAGATGGCCATTGATATTTTAAATGATAATCATAACTATGATAATTCCTTATCAGTTAAAGACTTAAAGATGAATTATATTGATGTTAAAAAATCAATTATTGACTCACTTGATTGGCTAAAAAAACATAAAGTAAAAAGAGTTGTAAAAAAAGCAACTAAAAAGGATGTAGATAGTATTATGGACATAATAGCCGATGCTAAAGACACCCTTAAAAGTCATAATATTCCTCAGTGGAATAAAAGTTATCCAAGCAAAGAAGATATTTTAAAAGATATAAAAAATAAAGTTTTATATGTTATTAAGATTTCAAATGAAATTGTGGGAGTTTTTGCGATTTATCAAGAAAATAATGACATATATAAACTTGATGATTTTAAGCCTATTGTCATTCATAAAACAGCTGTTAAAAAAGAATATTATGGCTTAGGTATAATGGACTTAGCTTTTGAATTTATTTTAAAAAAATATAAAAATGAAAAATATATTTTAATTGACACGCACAGAAAAAATCATCATATGCAGAATGTTATTTTAAGAAATGGTTTTAAAGAAGAAAAAATTATTTATTTAGAAAAAATTAAAGATGAAGAACATGAGCGAATTTTGTATAAAAAAGAAAATTTATCAAATTTAGATATTTAAAAATTATTAACTGGAATATTTTAGCAAGATTAAACTTAACATCTTAAATAAATTATTGTATAATAGTATTAAAGAAATTTGGAGGATTTATAATGGCAAAAAAGAAAGACAACAAAAAAGTTAAAGTATTAAGTAATGCTTGGATGCTAATTACATTATTTGCAGTAGTATCTATTATCACGATTTTTTTAAATCTTGTGATAGCTGATTTTAGTGACTTAGGTAATGTAAAATATTCAGGTATAAAAATGATTTTTGGCTATACAAAAGAGGTTGATGTTTTAGTCGGAACATTAAGAGTTGAAATTTTAAAATTTAACTTCATCGCCTTTTTAATGTTATTATTGCCAATATTAGGTATTATTGTCATAGTATTAACTAAGGCTAGAAGACAAGTTGTAACCTTCCTTTGCGGTTTAGTATTTATTGGAGCGGGGGTATTATTTTTCTTGACTCCAGAAATATTTACATCTGGTATCGTTGATAAACTAAAAGATCTTGGCGAGGCCGCTTTTGTAAATGGGGCAATTAAGGCTTTAACAGCTTCATATGTTGGAGCGATATCTTTAGTTCTTGCAGGACTTACATCTATTGCAGTAGCATTTCTTGAATAAAAAAGATCATGTGAAATGATCTTTTTTTATTGCTTATTCGCTATTTTTCTTTCTTTAATAATAAATGGTAAATGCCATAAAGTAATTAATGTTAAGCCAACCATAATTAAATGGATAATGTATATATACCATCCGTGATTTAAATTCAGAATAGGCAAGCCTGACATAGGTGGTCTTGAAACATATAAGAAGTTTGCATTTCCAAAGCTTAAAATACTATTAATCCAAATTTCAAAAATAAATAATACTAATAAATATGCGACATTACGAAAATATGTTTTCTTAGTAATTTTAACATTTTTTATTTTAAGAATGTAAATCGAAAAAAAGATTAAAGCTGCATGAAAGATAAAATACTGATATGGTTGAATTTCATCAAATCTACTGCCACAGGTAGGAATAAGCAATGCTAAGGATGCACCTAACATTGATGTTGGTAACATAAACCCTAGAATCTTATCTTTTACTTTTTCTGTTTTATTGAATTTTAAGATGAAAAAGAAGAAGATTTGGATAGTACATAAATGAAATGGTAGGCTTCCAACATCTAAATATCTTCCATCATTATATCCCAAATTCATATTGTTAAAGATTTTAATAACTTCACTTAAAGAAGATATGATACACATGATAGTTAAGACCTTTTCATATGACCATTTAAACTTTAATGATGCATATGTTAAGGAAAAAATTAGTAAAACACTAATAAAAAGCCAAATTAAATGCGTTAATTCAAACATAAATATTTTCTCCTATTAACTTTTAAAAATAATTTATAAAATAAAAAACTTGTAAAAAACGGCACAACAGTTTGTAAAACCATGAAAATAAAAGGATAAAGCTTAGGGACTAGATTATATAAATTTTCGCTTATAGAAAAGTCAAGAGGTTCTGATATATACATTAAATTACGATCTCTTATGATGTTAATTATATAGGCCAATAACATAATAACTGATAAATAAATAGTATAATTTTTAAAGTGTTTTAAATCAGGTTTATAATAACCAGTTATTACAACTAGTAGCCCTACATAAATCATTCCCCCATGATAAATAAGCGTTCTTAAGGTCATAAAATGAAACAGTGGATAATTTGGTATACAGGCATTTGGATAAGAGAAAAAAGCTACTGCGCCAATTATCCCGCCAAAAAACAAAAATGATAAGCCTGTTATCTTTAATTTTTCATTTTTTAAAACTGCTAGAAGGGTAGAATACATAAATAAGGAACAAAAATATAAAGGCAACCATTCAACGTCATCAATTCCATAATTAATACCAGTAAAAATCATTTTGATTATTTCTGTTAAAACGGTAAAAATATTAAATGTTATTAAAACTTTTTTAATATTTTTTTCTTTCATTTTAAAAGAAAAGAACAAACATAAAGTTATTATAATAATTACAAAAGCTAATGTTATAAAATAAGATGTCGAGTACATGCCTAGGGCTACATCTTTATTTCGAGGTGAAAAAAACATAAATTTCCCTCCAGTCACTAACAAATATAATAGCATATTTTAACGAAAAAAACAAAATATTGTAAAAAAAAGCCTATTTTTTAATAGGCTTTTTAAAATGTATTTTGTTAGCTTTTAACTAATTTTTTTGTGTATTCTTTTAAAAACATCTTTTCATTTTCATCTAAATATGGTGAAAGTTTCTCATAAACCATTTGATGATAATTATTTAAATATATTAGTTCATCATCAAGAAGTTCTAAAGGATTTATTCCATCAAGATCAATTGGCGCAATGGTGATTGTTTCAAAACCCATAAATGTTCCATATTCATTTTTGCCTTTTTCAATTGTTAAAAGCTCATTTTCAATCCTGATACCAAGATCATTTTCTAAATATATTCCTGGTTCACAGCTAGTGATCATGCCTTTTTCTAAAACGGCACTATCGTTTCTTTCTTCAACCTTTTTCCATCTAAAGCCATTAGGTGCTTCATGGACATTAAGCATATAACCAATTCCATGACCAGTACCGCTCTTATAATCAAGTAATTCACTCCATAAGACCTCACGGGCTAAAATATCTAGATTTTGACCATTTGCGCCATAGAGGAAGCTTGTTTTTGATAATTTAATCATTGCCCTTAAAACAGATGTGTAATAATGTTTAGTTCTTTCATCGGCCTTTCCAAGGACAAATGTTCTTGTAATATCAGTTGTACCACCAAAGTACTGTCCACCACTATCAACAAGAAGTAAACCATTACCTAATACTTCCTTACAACTTTCTTTTGTGGCACTATAATGCATGATAGCGGCATTTTCTTTAAATGCACATATAGTATTAAAACTATCTTCAATATATTCTTTATTTGAAGCACGAAGGTTTGATAAATATAAGCCTAAGTCATATTCGTTTAAAGGAATTTTATTAAAATTTGTCTTTAAATAATACATGAATTTAGTTATTGCTACACCATCAATAACGTGGACATCCTTAATGTTTTTTATCTCGGTATTATTTTTAATGGCTTTTCCTAGCATAATTGGATTATAATTAATTAAAGAATTATTTTCGCTTGCTCTTTCATATAATTTATAGTTGATTTTATCGAAGTCCGCAAGAATTTTTTTACCTTTAATATTTTCTGTGCCTTGATAAATATCTTGATAATCTTTTATAATAATTTTATCATGTGCAAGTTCCTTTAATAATTCATCATTTACAACATTTTTATTAACATATAAATAGGCATTATCAAAACTTATAATGGCATATGAATAAAAGACAGGATTATATAAGACATCATTTCCTCTTAAGTTAAATAACCAGGCAATTTCATCAAGACTATTAATAATTAAAGCGTCCGCTTTTTTTCTAAAAATAAAGCCTTTGACAATTTCTAACTTATCTAATCTTGATAGTCCAGTTAAATTTAGAGGCAAACTATAAACTTGGTTAAAATTTATTTCTTTTCGGTCATTCCAAATTAAAGAAGTAAAATCTAAGTTGCTATTAAAATTTACACGCATGTAATTAAGCTTTTCTACAAATCCATAGCTAAAATATGAACCATTAAAGCCAACAATTTCTCTATCATTTAGGTTCATGTTAATAAATTCATGAATAGAAGGAACATCAGGATTACCAATTCTCATTAAATAAATATTGGAATTTTCAAGTTCTTTCTCCGCCTGGATAAAATACCTACCATCAGTAAATAGATATGCTTCATCAAGTGTTACAACTAGCATCCCGTTTGAACCAGTAAAACCGGAAAAATATTTTCGTTCTTTAAAGTATTCATTAACATATTCACTTGAGTGTGCGTCACTATCGTTTAAAATATACATTGCAATATGATTTAGACGCATATAATACCTTAATTTATTAAGCCTGCTAATTATCATATACCCAACCCCTTATAAAAATATTATACTACATTTTAAAAAAAATGAAATGTTATGATATAATTTATATGAAAAGATGGTGATTTTATGAATGTACGTGTTGTTGCGAATAAATTTTCTTCTTTAAATGAAAATGCAAAACAAATGTTAATAGATGCAGGATTTGACTATAAGGAATATGATTATTCTGTTTGGCTCAATGAAGAGACCTTAAAAGAGTTTATTAAAGACGCTGATGCAATAGTTGCTGGGGTTGAGGTTTATACTCCAGAAATATTAAGGTCGGCTCCTAATTTAAAAATATTAGCTAGAAGAGGGGTTGGTATTGATAATTTCCCCCAAGATTATTGTAAGGAAAATAATATTATAATAACAAGAACGGTTGGCGCAGTAGAAAATGCCGTCGCTGAGATGATCATTGCCTTTTGCTTAGAGTTTTCAAGACAAATTAATGTAATGGATAAGGATTTAAAAAATGGTAAATGGAAAAGAATTTTAACTAGTGAGCTATCAGGTAAAAACTTATGTATTTTAGGGTATGGAGCAATCGGTGAAAGACTTGCTATAATGGCTAAAGTATTTAACATGAATATTTACTATAATAAAAGAAATAGACTAGATAAAGAAAAAGAAGAAAAATTAGGAATTACTTATTTACCTTTTGATGAATTAGTTAAAACAGCTGATTTTTTATCAGTTAACACCCCACTCACAAATGAAACCCGTTCAATTATCAATCTTGATGTGATTAATAAAATGAAAAAAAGTGCATATATCATTAATACTGCTAGGGGACCAGTATGTAATACTAAAGACTTAATTTATGCTTTAGAAAACGAATTAATTGCGGGTTATGCGACTGATGTATTTGACAATGAACCATGTGATCCTGAGTTTAAAAAATTTACAAATGTAATACTCACACCACATGTGGGAACATTTACTTATCAATCGATGATTGCGATGAATGAAAGATGTAGTAAGGAGATTATTAAATGTTTGAAAGGAGAATAGGATGGATTATAGAATAGAAAAAGATAAGATTGTCGTTCGTCTTGATAAAGATGAGGATATTATTTCAAGTTTACATGATATTGCTATAAAAGAAAATATCAGAGGTGGTTCATTTACAGGGATTGGAGCCGCAAACTTTTTAAAGATTGGCATTTTTGATCCCGTTTTAAAACAATATGTTATTCAGGAATTTAAAGGTGATTTTGAAATTGTTAATTTAACTGGTAATTTTGGCTATTTTGAAAATAAACCAGTTGTCCATGCGCACATTAGCTTTGCCTCATCTGATTTTAAAGTAAAAGGCGGACATTTACTTAATGGTACAGTTTCTTTAACATGTGAAATATTTGGACAAATCTTAACAAATGACCTTATTAAATTAAATGATAATGAATTAGGTATCAAACGCATTAAAATATAGGTGATGATATGAAGGCGGTACTATTGCTTCACGGATTTTTATCAGATTACCATGATTTTGAACCATTATATAAGCATCTTTTAAAAAGATATGACCACGTAGAAAGAGTACTTTTTCCAGGACATGGAGAATGTAACGATTTAAAAGATTTTGACATTGATGCAACATTCAAATGTCTTTATGAGACATTTGATAATTTAAAAAGAGATTATGATGACATTGATGTAATTGGTTTTTCAATGGGTGGAGCTTTAGCCACTTACTTATCAAATGTTAGAGATTTTAATAAACTTGTTCTTTTAGCGCCAGCTAATAAATTTTTAAATTTAAATTTACCCTTTAAAAAGTTTTATTTTTATTTAAAAACAATTTTTAACTCGAAAGAATATTTAGAAATGTGTAAAGGAACCATTGCTGATGATAAAGTAGCTTTTAAGTTTGCAATGAAAAGTTTATTTCCTAACTATAACTATCATACATTATCTAACTTTGTGAAAATAATAAAAAAATGCAATGATAACGTTGAAGAAATTAAAAATCCAACCTTAATTATTTGGGGAGAACTAGATCAATTTGTTCCTGAAGCTTCAGTTAGATATAATTATAATCTTTGCATAAATGAAAAGAAAAAACTAATCATTTATCCAGATATATCGCATTTGATGTTAAGTAGTAAGAATAATACGAAAATTATTGATGATATTTTAGAATTTCTTCAAGATTAAATGTTTTAAGGATTAATGACCCATAAGTTGTTAATCCTTTTTAAATGTGATGTAAAAAAGAAAGAAACATATTTTAATGTAGGTTCCTTTCTCTTAATAAACACTATTTAATTTTATTTTTAATAAATTTTGTTAATTTTTCAGCTATTTCCATCATTCCATATTCTGATGGATGAAGCTTATCAATTGATAAACCATCGACTCTTGTAATCATTTTTTTACCACAAATATAATAGACATTTGGATTGTTTATTTCTTTAACTACATTTTTTATAATGTTTCTGTACTCTTTAACTAACTTTTCATTGTTTAAATCATGTACACAAGTAAAAATATCGATTACAAATGTTGGCTTAGTTAAATCTAAAGTTTTAATAAATGTTATAGCCCTATTATATAAGTCTATTGGACTAATTCCATATACATTAATTCCAAGCTCTAATACAGTAATATTATATTTTAAACTCCTAATATATTGAGCCATTTCTTTTTCTAAAAAACAAGAACCCGCAAATCCTAAAGAAATTAAATCACATCCAAGATTATGGCTAGTAAGCGATGCATAAGTTAGTGATGGTGTACTAGCAGTTGATCCATGGGTAATAGAAGAACCATAAAATAAAATTTTCTTATCAGGTATTTGGCTAGAGTTAGGGATAGAAGTTTCACCTTCAATTTTTATTAAAACATTAATCCAGTCATATGGAAGAATAACTCTAATTAATTCTGGATCAAAGCGGTAACGATATTTCTTTAGCGATTCAACATCTTTTTTATTAATTACAATTACTGTTTCATCTAGAGTAATTGCTTGAGGATAATAATCCCATGTCGCTTGATAATCACCATAATAGATTTCACAAATTCCTGGACGATGCATATCAGAAGCTTCCCCGCGTTTTATAGTGATTTTTACAACATCACTTTTTATATTAAAGCGAATCTCAGTTCCAGTGCCATAAAATATAGCCTCTTGAGCTTTTTTATTTAAATGTTCTTTTAATGTTAAAGGAACACGAGATAATAAGTAGCCTTGTTGTTTTTCATCATAAATCATTTCATTTACATTATATAGTTCAACATTTTGATAAATCATTTCGCACCTCGTATATTAAATATTATATTGATTTACAAAATAAAGTAAATAATATCTTATCTAAAAATCGGTAATTCTTTTTTATAAAATTTTTATTATTACATCTAAAATTTAAATTAGGAATTAAGCCAATAACTATATTAATTTATTTATTCTCATTTTAAAATTTTAATGGTAAATTATCCTATATTTATGGACTTATAAAGTATAAGAAATCTTGTAAAATAATTTAAATCTAAACATTCGAAAATCATTGTTTTTAATAAATATATGTGCTATTATTTATATAATGTTTTTTTGGTGGTGATTAATATGATATTTGGTAGACATATAAATAAGTATTATCTTAAATTTGCGATTTTTTTTATCATTGGAATAATTGCCCTATTAGCTGTTGATTATTACCAATTATTAATACCAGAAATTAATAGAGATTTAATTAATGGTATTAATGATAAAACTTTAACAATGGAAATTGTTAGGTCATTAATGAAGAATCTTTTACTTATTGGTATTGTTATGGTTGTTGGGCGTTTTACTTGGCGTATTTGCATTTTGGGTGTGGGAGTTAGGATTGAATCATGCTTACGAGAAAAAATGTTTGAGAAGTCTCTAAAACTCTCACAGCGTTATTATAATGAAAATAAAACTGGTGCCATCGTGGCTTTATATAGTAATGACTTACAGACACTAAGAAATTTCTTTGGTTCAGGAACAGTCATGTTAATTGATGCAGTATTTTTAGGGCTACTTGCCTTTATTAAAATGTTTAAACTAAATGTTGCCTTAACCTTAATTTCTTCTGTACCTTTATTAATTTTAGCACTTTGCGGCGGCATCATCGGCCGCTTTATGACTAAAAAATTTGAGGCTCGTCAACAGGCTTTTGAGAAATTATCAGATTTTACTTTAGAAAATTTTTCAGGATTAAGCGTTATTAAGGCTTTTGTAAAAGAAGCAAAAGAACTATTAAAATTTAAAAAAATTAATAAAGATAATGTCGAAAAAAATATTGAGTTTGTTAAGTACTCAGCCATTTTAAATGCAGCTATTACTTTGGTTATTAATTTAATAATTTTAATTATTATTGGCTATGGTAGTTACTTAGTATATCAATATAAAGTAAATGATAAAGTAGAGTTTAATGTTGGTAATTTACAGGAGTATATGTCATATTTTTCAACCTTAACTTGGCCAATGATGGCCATCGCCCAATTAATTAATATGCGATCTCAAGCTAAGGCAAGTTTATCAAGAATCAACGCTTTATTAAATGAAAAGGTTGAAATTGTTGATGGGGAATTAATTGATACTGAAAACATGAGTGGCGCAATTAGTTTTAATCATTTAACCTTTAAATATCCAGGTAGCGATAGCCCTGTTTTAGAAGATATGTCGTTTGATATAAAGGATGGAGAATTTATTGGTATTATTGGTAAAACTGGTAGTGGAAAGACAACAATTCTTGAAATGATTTTAAGAATCTATAATGTGAATAAGGATTCAATTTATCTAGGGGGCTATGATATTATGAAGCTCAAAGTTAAAGATGCTAGATCACTTGTTGGTTATGTGCCACAAGATAATTTCTTATTCTCTAAAACAATTGAAGAAAATATTGCCTTTAGCAGTGATGTTGTGAATCATGAAGAAGTAATAGAAGCCTCTAAAATGGCAGATATATATAGTAATATCATGGAATTTAAAGAAGAGTTTAAGACTGTTTTAGGTGAAAGAGGAGTCACCGTTTCTGGTGGACAAAAACAGCGTATTTCGATTGCTCGATCTTTATATAAAAATCCGAAGATTTTAATTTTAGATGATGCGGTTTCAGCTTGTGATACTAAAACAGAAGAAACAATTTTAAATAATTTACGGAAGCTAAGAAAAGGAAAAACAACGATTATTACCGCTCATAGAATTTCGACTGTTCAAAATCTGGACCGGATTATGATTGTTGAAGATGGAAAAATCTTAGCCTTTGATACCCATAAAAACCTCCTTGAAACAAGTAAAGAATATAGGGAAATGGTTGAACTCCAAAAGTTAGAAGAGGAGGTATCATAAAATGGATGAAAATACTAGATTAAATAAAATAAGTGATAAAGAAATTACCAAGCGTCTTTTAAATTATGCTAAGCCCTATAAAAAACAATTTATTATTAGTTTGATTTTAATATTAATGCTTGTGTTACTTGATGTTTTAGTTCCAGTTTTGTTAGGTGAAACAATAACAATTCTTTCTAAAGATGTGATTGACTATAAGCGAATAATTTTAATAGTCTCCTATTTTTTAATAGGTATTTTAGCAGCTATTTATGTTGAATATAAACAAACTTTAATTTTACAAAAAGCTGGACAAAATATTATTCACAACATTAGAGAAGAAGTCTTTACAAACATTGAAAAGCTTTCTATTTCGCAGATTAACGAAACACCAACAGGAAAGCTTGTGACAAGAGTAACTAACGATACTAATACTTTAAATGAAATGTATACTAGCGTTATCGTTAACCTGATTAAAAATATCTTTACCTTAGTTGGTATAGCAGTTGCGATGTTAATTATTAATGTTAAATTAGCATTATATGTTTTAGCAGTGATGCCAATTGTTTTAGTTATGGCCATTGTATTTAGAAAGATTTCTCGTAGAGCTCATAGAGTAGAAAGAAATAACATCACTTTAGTTAACTCGTTTTTATCAGAGAATTTATCAGGAATGAAGATTACGCAAATCTTTAACCAAGAAAATAAGAAAGAAAAAGAATTTATTAAAGCAAATAACGATCTTAAGAAGAGTTCGTTAAAGGTTATTTTTATCTTTGGTATTTTTAGGCCTCTTATGTATGGATTATATATTTTATCGACAATTTTAGTAGTTATTGTTGGAGCTAAAGCGGCCATTGTCGAAAAGACAATTGAGGTTGGGGTACTAGTGACCTTTATTACTTATGTATCAAGCTTCTTTAATCCAATTCAAACACTAGCCGAACAGTTTAATGTATTACAATCTGCTTTTGCAGCAAGTGAAAGAATTTTTGAAATGATTGATACAAAGCCTTTAATAGTAGATGATGAAGACGCGATTGAACTTGATTGTGTCAAAGGTGAAATTGAATTTAAAAATGTGTGGTTTGAGTATACGCCTGGTGAATGGATTTTAAAAAATGTTTCTTTTAAAATAAATGCCAAAGAGACCTGTGCTTTTGTTGGGGCGACAGGAGCTGGTAAGACAACCATTTTAGGATTACTTGTAAGAAACTATGATATTCAACAAGGTGAAATATTTTTAGATGGTATAAATGTTAAAAAGATAAAAATTGCATCACTAAGAAAAAACATTGGTCAGATGCTTCAGGATGTTTTCTTATTTAGTGGGACAATTTATAGTAATATTCGTCTTGATGAAGAAGAAATAACTGATAAAGACGTTAAAGAAGCTTGTGATTATGTTAATGCTTCGACATTTATTGAAAAATTAAAGGATGGCTATGAATCAGAGGTAAGAGAAAGAGGAAATAACTTCTCATCTGGTGAAAGACAGCTTTTATCATTTGCAAGAACTGTTGTTCATAAACCAAAAATTATGATTTTGGATGAAGCAACAGCGAATATTGATACGGAGACGGAACAACTAATTCAAGAATCATTAAAGAAAATCATGAGTATTGGTACGATGTTAATTGTCGCGCACCGTTTATCAACTATCCAACATGCAAATAAAATTATTGTGTTATATCATGGAGAAATCATTGAAGAAGGCACGCATAATGAGCTTCTTAAGAAACAAGGATATTACTATAACTTATATCGTTTACAGTTCGCAAAAGAATAAAAGTGTCAAGTTAAAAACTTGGCATTTTTTAATTTAAAGTTAAAAAAATAAAAAAATGCGTTTAATTGTCGAAAATAAGAAAAAAATAAGAATAATTGGAGTAATAAAAATTTATGTGCAAATTAAATTTAAAAAAATGTAAAAAGTAATTGAATACTTTAAAAGATAGTTGTATAATCTTTAAAAATTTATTTTATGAAAAGGGGTAGGCCATGAAAAGAATAAAAAAAATATTTTTATTTATTTTTGTATTATGTATTTTTTTAAGCGGTTGTAAAAACTTAACCACAACAAAAAAATCGACAAGCAATAAAGTAACCACATCTGTAACCTTAAAAACTACAAAAAATGATCTTATAACAACCAAGTCAAAAACAACTCTTTCTACATCGACTTCAAGAAATCATTCAAGAGTCACAACAACAGCGATTAAAACAGCGGTAGATTTAGCTTTTGAAACATTTTGTGATGAACTTTTTATTAAAATTTTAGAGGGTGATCCATTAAGCATTAACTTCGTTTTATCAAATCCTGAGTCTTTTGGACTAGAGGGGGAAGAGGTTACACCTTCAACGATGTCTTATATAGATTATGAGGAAGCTAATGCATTAATTTTAGAATTGATTGATGAATTAAAAGATTTTAACTATAGTGAATTATGCTTCCAAAATCAAATTGATTATGATGCCATTTTATTTTACTTTGAAAATACCTTATATATGCCAATGGAATTCTATTATTATAATGTTCCACTTGGAAGCTATTTAGGCTATCAGGCACAATTACCATCAATTTTAGCAGAATATCATTTTTATACAAAAAATGATATTGATAATTATATGAAATATGTCTCTCAAGCTAAAGAATCATTTGAATCTCTTGTGGCTTTTGAAAATGAAAAAGTGGCTTTAGGACTTTCAATGCCAGATTTTATCATTAATGGGGTTATTGAACAATGTGTTAACTTCTATGACACAGAAGAAGAAAATTACTTAATTCCAGTTTTTAATGATAAGATTGATGCATTAGATTTTTTAACCGCAGAAGAAAAAGTTTCATATAAAGAAGAAAATAAAAAAATAGTTAATGAACAATTCGTTGAAGCATACCGCTATTTAAAAGTTGAGATGGAAAAACTCCTTGGGAAAGCGACAAAAGATGGTACCAACTATGGCTTAGGACATACAGATACAGGTAAAGCATATTATGCTTATCTACTAAAAGATGCGGTTGGTAAAGATATTACTCCACAAGAAATGATTTCATATATTGAGGAAAAAATTGATTTAGAGTATTCAACTATTATGTCATATGTAAGAAAAAATAAATTTATTTATACTGAACTAGAAAATCTTGATCTATTAAATGGTAGGGAATACGAAGAAGCCTTAGAAAGAGTTGTATCTTATATCTATAATGATTTCCCCAAATCAAGTCTAGAACTTAAGTATCAAATCTCTTTAGTTCATGAATCACTTCAAGAAAATTCTTCACCAGCTTATTATTTTAAATCAGTAATTGATGCAAATGTACTTGAATCAATTTATGTAAACCCTAAAGATTTTGAACCACTTACTACATCAAGTGGAACTGATTTATTTTCAACTTTATGTCATGAGGGTTTCCCTGGACATTTATATCAACATACATATTTTAAAAGTTTCTACGAGACAAAAAATGTAAGAAGTGCAATAAGTTATTCAGGATATTCTGAAGGTTGGGCGGTATATGCAGAAAATTATGTTTCAAAATATTTATCAACATATGAGGGTATAAGCTCAAGCCTTCTTGATTTTAGACGTAGTAATGAATGCTTATCATATTTAATCTATGCCAGAATTGATTTAGGAATTGGTTATGAAGGCTGGAATGTATCAGATGTTTATAGTTATGCAAAAGAATATTTTTCAATTGGTTTAGATGATGCGAAGGCAATCTTTGAACAAATGGTTGAAATTCCTACAAACTTCATTACTTATTATTATGGTTATTATCAAATGGTTGATTTACGTAACTATGCTAAGAAAGAATTAAAATTATTATATGATGATTACTTTTTCCACTGTGCAATTCTTGAATGTGGTCCAGCACCATGGGAAACAGTTAAAAAAGCTGTTGATAAATATATTAGCGATACGAAAGGCAATTAGAAATAAAAAGAGTTTTATAAAAATTTGATGTGTAAACTTTAAAGCTTACACATCAGTTAAGTTTAAAGTTAGTATGTGTACATTGATTTTCTAAATATTTAAAAAGCATGAAACAAGTAATGTGTACCCTATGTCAAGGACATAAATAAAAAAAGTGTATTGTTTTAAAAACGTAATCATAATGAAGCTGATTGTACCATTGTACTTTCAGCTTTTATTATTTTGTTAAGTATTGGTTTTCCAC
>JAEYPN010000010.1 GCA_023410715.1 Bacillota bacterium | reverse complement strand
CTGCCTTACAAGCAGAGGGTCAGCGGTTCGAGCCCGTTATTCCCCACCATGCCGACTTAGCTCAATTGGTAGAGCAACTGACTTGTAATCAGTAGGTTGAGGGTTCAATTCCTTTAGTCGGCACCAGAAATAAAAGCGAAACCTAAAGAAGGTTTTTTTTATTTGAGCGGAGTGTTTAAAGAATGTGACACGATGAACAATCTTACATATACCATGATCGTGAATACAGTAGAATTAGTAATTGTTACAATAATTCTTATAAATTATATAGAAAAAGCATAAAAGCACTTATTTGCTAAAATATAAATAGCTTGTTAAATACAATTAAGGAAAAAATTAATAGACTTAAACAAACTGAAGAAATTCCATACTTATTAAAAATTAGTTATGGATATATAGTTTATGATGATAAAAAACATAATGATTCATTGGATTTTATAAAAGAAGTGGACAATAAAATATATTTAATAAAAAAGAGCAATAATAATTTATCGCTCTTTTCTATATTTAATTGTCTATAGCTTTCATCAATAATTTAGCTGTTTCTGGGTTTGTAGCAAGTGGAATTTCATAAACATCAGAAAGTCTAAATAAAGCAGTAATATCTGGTTCATGGGGTTGCGCTGTAAGAGGATCTCTAAAGAAAAGGACAAGATCAACATTTTGATTAGCGATTTGTGCACCAACCTCTTGATCCCCACCTAGTGGTCCTGAACGAAAGCATTTAATTTTTAAATTTGTAGCTTCCATAATTCTTTTTCCAGTTGTACCTGTCGCAACCAAAACATGTTTTGCTAAAACGTCTTCATATTTTTTTGCAAATTCAACTATTTTATCTTTCATTTTATCATGGGCAATTAGTGCTATAATCATATTTTTCCTCACTTTATCTGTAAATTCCTCAAAAAATTTAATAGTATCATCGTATTTTTTGTAAAAGCTTTACTATAATACCAAGCGATTGCAATATTTATATAATATTCATACATTTGGATTTTAGAAAGCAAATATAAATATTCTTTACCATTAATCATTATAACATAAATAATTTATCAATTCAATAAAGGGGCAGAATTTATCTTTGTAAACTACTTGTTGAAAGCTATAAACATTAATGTAGTGGTATCTTATATAATACATGCTTTTTTGATATTTTGAGCTTTTATTCTATTATATATTTTATAATAAAAACCCCCATTTCATTAAATCACAATTTGATTCAATAAATGGGGGTAATTTCATCATTTATGAGAGTTGGCAACAAAAAGTGAACACCACTCAGTTTTTCAAAAAAGTATAACCAATAGAAAACAAAAAGTAAACATTCAAAGAAATAAAAAATGGCAGGCAACAAAAAGTAAAAGGCTTTGATTTCGCGCCGAATAATCAAAGAAAAGGCAAAAACACGAGAAAAGACTATAAAAAAGCTAAAATTCTATTGAACTAGTCAATAGTTCGTAGACACAAAAAAACTATTTAATTTAATGATAGCTCTGTTCTGTATTGAACAGGGCTTTTATATTGCAATGAATATGCTAAACGTTCATTGTTATAATATTTGATGTATTCTTTGATAGTTTTATGCACATTGTCTGTTTTATATAAATTGAAGTCTAGTGCCAATTCCTCTTTAATCCATCCGTTTAAAGATTCAATTATTGGGTTATCTGTTGGAGTTCCCGCTCGACTCATAGAGCGTTTAATGTTATAATCTTTATGGGTATTGGCAAATACCATTGAGGAATATATAACACCTTGGTCGGAGTGGACAATCGTTTCAAGGTCTTTATATCCTCTTTTTATTTTTTCTTTTAATAATTTTTTTAGTGCTTTAATATGACTAGAAAGATTTGCACCATGTTTGCTACTTGCTAGGTCGTACGCTACTATTTCGTTATTGAAAACATCGATATACAACGTTAAATCATATTGTTTATTATTGTTATAAAAAATAGTTGTATCAGTTACTATCTTTTCAAAAGGTCTTGAAGCTTCCCAATTATTCCAAATAATATTTGGATACTTAATACTTTCATCACCAGGTTTTTTATAAGGTGATTTTCTTGCTTTTGAATGAATTTTCAAGGCTTTACAACATTTATGGCATAAGTTATTAGAGAAAATCCAACCAGTATCTTTTCTTATTTCGGCCGCTAAATGTCTATAACCCCATGATTTATGATTACTATGGTATTCTTTGATCATATTACAAAGTAATAATCTATCGTTTTGGTATCTGTTTAATGTACCTTTTCTTTTCAACCATTTATAATAACCAGAACGAGATAATCCGATAGATTTGCACAGCGACTCTACGTTATACTCTTTACTTAATATCTCTATTATTTCATATTCTTTCTGTATTATTTCTTTCGTTTTGCTAGATCCGCCTCCTTTGATGTATATCCTTTTTTTAATCGTTCGTTCTCGATTCGCAATTTCATATTTTCATACTCTAATTGTTCTGAATAAGATAATTCTTTTTTAGCTTGATATTTTTGTAACGGATTACCAGGTTTACGTTTATTTTCTAAAGATTCCATACCACCCTGGTTATATTTCATAATCCAACATCTTATTTGACCATTATAAACGCCAACTTCATTAGCTCTTTCATATGAAGAACATTCTCCATTTAAAATAGGGAGAATAATTTCATATTTTTCTTCTTTTGTCCAAAATTTATTTATTCCACCTTTAGGTCTTCCCATATTTTCCACCTCCGTAATTCCTTTGAGAAATATATTTATATTATAAAAGAAAAAAGATGTTCATAGACACAATGTTTTTTTGTGTCTACAAACATCTTACCATTTCAATTCTATTTGCGTTTTTTTGATTTTGCTTGCATGAAATTTAAGTTTAAAATACGCCCAATCGATACCATTTGAGGCGTGCGTGCTTCTTTTAACGGAGTCGGTATGATATAAGAAAAAAGATAAAACGCGCCCGTGAGTTTGGGTGTAATCCCAAAAAACTAGACAAAATATTGAGGATTGATTTATATCACAAGTAAACTCATTTCAATTCTTTTACACAACTGTTAAAAGAAAGTTTAAATAAAAGGTTGGAAGTCGGGTAAATTTGATTGATAAGAAAGCCGGTAAGACCAAAGCCGGGGTTATATTTAAATACTGTACCAAGCCAAGAACAAGGCTTATTTACAAGAACAATTAGGCATATAAGTTGATATGCTGAGATTATACATAGTGCCGCTGATAGGCAACGTCAAGCTTAAAATGGCAATACCTGAACACCCAATGAGTAAAATCAAAAATTTCATGCTACGGAATAGCAAAAAATTTTTAATATGAAAACAATATGACTTGCACCAGATATGATGATAGTGTTATTATCCATCAAGGACAAAGAAATGGACGATGTCCGCGAGGGGTCGGGCTTGCGACTACAGCCAAATCATGATATATTTTGAAGACAGACTTGGGCTTAGCTTTCTTTGAATTCTGCCCTAAATCTCGGAGTTTATGTGCTTTGGGTTATCGGTGAAATGGAAAACGGCGAATCGCTTGGTTACACGGAAAGTTTTTCGTAACCATGAATCCTCACTAATATCATGAGCGTCTTAATTTAATAGGTTATTCTTTTTGATGATGGCGACTTTATCATATAGTAAAACAACAGTAATACGTTAGTCTTTGAATTCTTGGTTGTTCCGAGTAGGTAATCGATGCTGATATCTAAGCGATCGGCGATGTTGATTAGCACGACTATTGAGGGCATTCGTTGGTCTTGTTGAGCTTTATAATATTGATAATTACGTTCACTGACACCAAGAGCTGCGGCAAAATCTCTTTGCGTGATTTGTTAAATTCACGATGTTGTTGTAAACGCTCTGCAAATAATTTTTTATCCGTACTTTTAATTCTCCTATTGGATAGTTTGCCCATGATTTTATCCAAATCCACAGTTTTTTATTCGCGTTATGAAGCAGTATTGTTTTATTGCAGTTAAAAAAGTTATTCGTCATATTTCGATAGACTTTTATGACCTAAGATAGTATATTGTTGTCTTGGAATATACAACAGTAATACGTTATGTATATTCAGTGGAATAGCGTAAAATGCGAATGGGGTCTTTTTTGGGGCGTTTCAAACGGGCGAGGCGCAAACTTTTGTGTGACCAATTATACGCGAATGAAACATAGGAATATGTTGTGCAAAACAGTGAATATGCCATAGTTTTAGACATTTAAATCTCGACATATGCTGTTAAGGTATAATTGTAATACAAAAAATCCTGAATTGGGAAAAATATTTACACGCACTATAAGTTCGTGCTATAATATAAACTGAAGTTTGCATACACGTTCAATATCATATTATAAGACTTTCAAAGTATAATTAAAAAAAGGAGGTTTAGTTTGAACACTAAACAACAACACATTTGTAAGTCACTGGCTTTTCTTGCCCTTTTTTTCGTAATCGCGGCAGCAACCATGTTCGGCATATTTGGAGGCACATTTGAGCCGTTAACGGCATATGCTGCTGATGTTGGATCGATCAATTCGTCATATTCGTATGACCAAGCATATTTTGATCTCTATACGGATAGCGATTTACTTTATCAGCCAACATCGGCGCAAAGTGGAAAAGGCATAAATGATTATAAAACGCAACTCTATAGGAGTGGGTCAACCACAACCGTAAGTAATAACGTTGTAAATGTTAGTACTAACGCAGATGACCCAATTACCAAAATTGTTCCTCGTCAACTGTTTGAACGTCGTGGCACGTATCTCCATATCGGACGTGAATACGGGTTTTATGTGAATACAACGCAGTTGGACAACAACGCATACGAGAACAAGTCGGTTGTACTTGTTTTTGATATTATCAAGTATCCATTAAATAATCCAAGTTATCCAAGTCAATATGTTATCGAAATACGTCCTATTTTCGAATACACATATTATTATCTAACCGACAACAACAGCTTTGCGACAGGGAATTCGTTGTTGAAATATAACGTTTCTTCTTTAACGAGCGTTGTAGCGGCGGTTCCTATCGTAACGCAAGAATCAGAAAGCAACACGACGTATTATTACTACACGGAAACCACGACATATTTCTTAAAAGATATATCGTTTGGACTTTCTCTATACAATGAGCAAGAGTTGAATATCGGCGATAGCGGATACAATAGAACCTACGATAACGGCTCTTTTATTACACGCGCAAACATTAATTTCTCCGGCGTTAGCAATCAAGCATTAATAGGAGCTACGGCATGGACTACTCTCAAGTTTGGTTTAGGTTTTTTTACGTATCTTGGTGATGCTATATCTATTATAGAGTATGGGGTTGAATTAGTTCAAAACGTTATGAACGACTTCAAAGAAAATATAGAGTATGGCGACTATTATAATACGCAATATTACAACTCGAAAGCAGAACAGCTTGCCCACTATCCTAATCTGAATAAAAGTGCGCTTGCGCAACTGTTATCTGACGATACGAAGCCTTTGTTGTTTGGAAGAAGCAACGAAAATAACTATGTCCGTGGCGTATTCACATTAGGAATGACAGAAGACTGGTATACAAGGGTAATTGACACTATTCAGCTGAGTGTAGTTACCGAATCTACCAATTTCATTACAGGGAATTCTACGATTACGAGTCGAACGACATCAGATAGGAGTTCTCGCACAAATATCAGAACCCTACAAAGCCAATCGGTAACGTTGGAGAATAGTAGGTCTTTTACGTTGCTACCGAATGGAATTGCTAAGTTCAATTTCCAATCGACTTATGCAAGTGATTATACTTTAACCATTGGGAACGCTTCGCAAATGAGTATAAAAATAGACGGTTCGGTTGTTTCTTTTTCGAACAACCAGTTGACCAAATTCCTGTCTTCGGGAACGCATACTATCGAGATTTCAGGAAGCAATACGACAAAACTGACATCATCAATTATTGTTACACCAAAATCAATTGCGGCGAGTGCGGTAAGCACCTCCTTGTCGATACCTATGTACGCTAATTATATTATAAAAGTCACATCGCTATCGCAAGTTAAGGCATTGGCTACAGGGAATCCAAATGTAGTTATCAAAGCGCTTTTCACGAACAATTCATGGTATAGTTACACTGCATATGGAGCAATATCGCCGACTGCAAAACTCACGCATCCGTTTGTCCCGGGGAATTACTATATTTTGTTAGAAAACAAATCCTCCGTGTCGACCAACATTGCGTTTACGATTGCTGAGCCTGCAGTATTGTCGTCCAACCTATCTATTACTATGGACGGGGCGAACTATACATATGTTAAGTTTACAGCGCCTGAAACCGCAGAATACGCGATTACACTCACAAACATGGGCGGGGCTTCATTTATCGTTAGAAAAAATGATTCTACACTTTCGTCAACAACAGGCGGTTATTTTCCCGGAAACTTTTACAAGGACAGCTTTAGCGCCGGTACAACGTACTATGTAGGCGTAAAAAACGACACAACGACAAGCAACACCATTACAATAAACAAAGCTGGCGTTGCGTATCAATGGAAAATTACTGGAGGTGCGAACGTAACAACGGCGGAATCCACTTATTTCTTAACACGCAATGAAACCTATACATTGGGATTGTTAGTTAATGGGATTAGCGTTCCGAATGTAACATTTGAATATGTCAATCAGTCGACGTCTTTTGGGATTTATGTATTTAGAAATCCTACCAACACTCAAATTAAATTGGAAGCTAGTACTCCTATTGGCGGAAATGGCATACGTGTATATGCTTGGGTTGCAAACTCAAATGGGCAACCTGTCATGATTGACAGATTGGATATTATTCCAAAATTCGAGGAGATCGCAAGTATCACAGGCATGATTAATGGCGAGGATATGCAGTTTAAATATTCTATACCTAAATTTGTGACAGGCATTAGATATAAAATATATCCATATTCGACAGAATTTGTTTATTATTTGAATTCTAACAAGGATACTCGCATAAATCTTTCCTCCGCTACAAACGGAAAACAAGGCGAAGTTAGCTTCTTAGCTAATTACAACACACTCGGCAATACATATAACACCTCTTTATATATCGATATTGTTGGAATATACTATGTTGATGCGTTCAACGATGAACATTACGTAGGCAAATCCATTTTGTCTTCTTACAGTATGCCGAGTTTATTCGAATCAGGCTCGGGGACTTTGGCAAATCCCTATATTATCAGCAAGGTTCGGCACTTCAACAGCATTGCTAAAACAGCTTCGTCTTCATATTACTATAAACAAAGCGCAAATCTTAACTTTAACGAGTCAGCGCATGACCTGCATACGAAGTATTTTTATGGAATATATGATGGAAGCGAATATAGCTTGGATAATATCAGTTATACTATAAGCCTCGTGCCGCAAGCATCGTATATTGGCGGATTCTGCAGCGTCAACTACGGAGCGATAAAGAATTTAAACATTAACTATCTTAAGATCGTGTCGGAATATCCCAATCATGATAACGAGTCAAGTTGGCTATATGTTGGCGGAGTATCCGGGCGTAACTATGGTCTATTGCAAAGTGTTGATTTAAGATATGGAAGCATAAAAGTACACCACATGCTTTCCTATGTTGGTGGTATTACTGGATACAACAATTCAGTAAATACGAGCAGACCTTATTATCCAAGCGGGAACTACAATTACAGCATGTATGACTGCAATATTTGGAATTCTACAACTGTTTTTGCTAATGGATATGTCGGTGGAATTGTTGGAGATAACAATGATGGGATGCTATACAGTTGCTGGACGGGTTCTGATACGAGAGTTGAGTTATATCAAATCTATGCTAATAACCGCGGAGCTGGAGGCATTGTCGGATACAACTATCAAGGTCAGATTTATAGTTGCTATAACTATGCAACGATAGCATTTGTAACGTTGAAGGCGGAAATAGATGGGAATAAGAGCGTTGCGCCGTATATAGGCAAAATTGCTGGCGTAAATTATGGGTTAAACAATCTCGTAAGCAGTGGTTGTGGTGGGTCACTAGATGCTGGAAGCCTTATAACCTACAAAGGATTTCTTGGCATAGGTTCTTATGACCAGAAAAAATACTTCGGAGCATATTGCGACCAAGGAATTGGTTATAATAATCCTTAATAAAATCGCAGGAAAATGGTATAATCGTGCGAAACGGGTTTAGGCGGTGCAAACCGCCTAAACTATACGCATGTAAAGGTATCATGAACGGAGGCATTAATGATACAGTTGAGTAATATACGCAAAGTATACCAATCGAAATCAGGACAAGAAGTTGTCGCATTAAACAACATCAGTTTTAACTTGCCCGAAAAGGGTATGGTCTTTATCATCGGCAAGAGCGGAAGCGGGAAGTCCACACTGCTCAATTTACTCGGTGGTCTGGATAAGCCGACAGGCGGTGATATCTTTCTTGGGGCGGATGCACTTTCCTCAAATTTCATCTTAGACGCATACAGAAACACGAGTTTGGGATTTATTTTTCAGGAATTCCATTTACTTGACACACTGACCGTTTATGAAAACATTTCTCTTGCTCTTGAAATGAAAGGTGAGGTCGTTCGTGAAAGCGATATAAAGACCGCTTTAGAAAAAGTTGATTTGGCGGGACTTACAAATCGTTATCCAGAGGAACTTTCAGGCGGGCAAAAGCAACGCGTTGCAATCGCCCGTGCTTTAATCAAAAAGCCGCAGATTATATTGGCAGACGAGCCGACAGGAAATCTTGACTCCACGACGAGTCAAGATATTTTGGAACTTCTCAAAGAATTATCAAGCGACAAATTAGTCGTTGTTGTATCCCATGATAAGGAAGCAGCCGGTCGTTTTGGCGACAGGGTGATAGAATTAAAAGACGGAAACATTGTTTCCGACATCACAAACGATAATGAAAAAATTGTGTCAGAGAAACCGCAGATTGTTGCTTTGAAGCACGCAAAATTCTCGCATAAAAGCGTGTTTAAGTTCGTCATATCCGCGTTAGGGCATAAAAAAGCAAGACTTGTCGCTTCAGTTCTGCTTTCTGTTATTGCAATTGTTATGTTCGGAATGTCTTTCGTTATATCCACTTACGACACTGAAAAACAAATCACTAAAAACATCAAGAAAACAGGTATGCAAAGCTTTATTGTAAGTCCAATTCCAAATCTTAATATTAAAGAAACGAGCATAAGTGTCTGGGATATATTTGGAGATGAAAAGGCTGTGCCATCTACAATGTTCGACTATATGTCAAACAACTATGTTAATGCAGGAGTTGCCGGTTTATATTACGGAGACTGGTTTCATGTTCCCTACGAGAATGGACTCATTGATGGAATCCATTATTCAGTTCTCATAACAAGTGCGAGCGATGTCGAAAATGTTACCGGGCTGAAATTGATGCCTGGCTATCTTGAGTTAAATCTTGGTAGTATATATTTGACTGATGCTACGATAAGATCATTATCTACAGCTACAGCGATAATCGACGATGACAATACCATAGTTAGCGCATATTTTTATATAAAAAATGGTAATAATTATGACATAACGCAAGGCACGCCGTTAGCCGATTTAATTGGTTCAGAATTGTGGGAGCGCGGAACAAAAGGTTTTAACGATGTTAAAGTTGCCATTATCGCGGGCATCGTTGAAACGAATTTTGCAACCTTGATGGAACGCTATGAAGAAGAGGATTCGTATGCAAAAGCTATAGACGAATATACGCTGAAATATTTATATTCGCTTGTGTTCTGTAATAAAGAAACCTATATGAATCAGTTCAAGCCAGTATCTAGTTTCAGCATAGATTTCAAACAAAATGGGCAAGAGAACGATTGGCGTTCACCTTGTTATGACATTCAGATTTTCAAGGGGCAACAAGAACACAAAATCAGCGGAGGGCTATCTGTTTATCTCGTAGAAGGTGTTATGCCGGACGAAATTTTATCGAAACTTGCCAACAATGAAGTTGCATTGTCTTTAAGTGTTTATAATTCCGTATTTGATGAACAGATAATGTGGAGCAGTTCGTCCGGGTTTCAACCTATGCCGCAACATATCGGCGATACAATAACAATAAGGATAAATGACAAGTCTGGAAGGACAATTGCTATACTGCAAGACGTAAAAGTAAAGCAGATAGTCAACGGCAATACTTTCGGAGGTAACGATGTATTTGTCAACTCGGCATCGTTTGACACTCTGTATCCCGCATCAGTTAATGCACGGGTTTTAATGGTAAACCTTGGTGCTGAAGATGATATGGAAAAGTTTGTTAAAAGTCTTAGAGAAAACGGTTATTATATATTTGCGCCTTTTTCGCTTGGACTATATGATTTCGAGGTAAAGTTTGATACTTTTAATATTATATTTTGGTCGTCGGCAGGAATTTTGCTGTTATTTAGTGCGTTACTCATCATGAATTTTATAACAACAGGTGTGACAGCGAAGAAAAAAGAAATAGGTATATTACGTGCAATAGGCGCAAGAGTTACCGATACCGAAAAGATTTTTATTTTCGAGGCATTATTAATTGCGACTATTATAGCCGTATTATCGCTTGGACTACTTATCGTAGCAACATTTGCGATAAACTTAGCACTAGCAGTAGGATTCATGCAAGGGACGACTATTATATCTTTCAACTGGCTTGCGATACCCATTATCGTAGGACTATCTTATATTATTACTGCGCTTTCTGCGTCTTTGCCCGCTTATAGGATAAGCAAAATGAAGCCTGCAGACGCAATCAAAAAGGGGGCATAACAATGAAAAAGAACATGCTTTTTCTACTTGTAGTTTTAGTGGTAACACCAATGATGTTTTTACTCGCATCTTGCGAAAATAGAATAATACCCGAAATCCAAGCCGATGATGTTGCTGTTGAATTTGATGGTAAATCACATGGTATAACTGCCAAGCTGTCGGTTGCAGGAGGGTTAACATATGAGTATATTGGAATCGATAACTCTTATCGCTCTTCAATTGGACCGATACAACCGGGAGATTATAAGGTAAAAATCTCATATACTCCCGACAGCCTAAGCAAAATAAAAAGTGCTTGCAAAGAAGTTAATCTGCGTATTATTTTGCCGTACACAGTTAGTGCGGACATCTCTGAAATATCCGCATATTCTGGAGTGTTAAAAGACATCGTTATTCCAACGGAATACAAAGGCAAGAGCATAACTTCCATTGCGGTAGGGACATTCGCGGGAAAAACAATAGAAACTGTAAAGTTTCCTGTCACGTCTTTTAACGTGAATCCTGTCGCATTTTCGGGTTGCGAGAGTATTAAAACATTTTATATAAGTGCAAATACGGTACTTCTTGACGGGACGTATCCAAATGATATTGACATCGTATTTTACGACAGTCCTGCCATTATTAAAGATGATCAATTTGGAGTAGCTATAGGTATAGATAAACTTGAAATACCGCAATCCGTAATAGTATTAGAACAATCAAGTCTATCAAGAATATGTGCTAATACTCTTGTTTTACCGTCTCATTTGCCGCTTAATACGGTAAACTTGTCGGAGGAAATAAAACAAGTAACAGTTTATAACGGAGGAAAGTCTGAAAATAGATTGCCCGATGATTTCTTCAAGAATTGCTCAAATGTAGAAAAAATTGAAATACAGCAAGGTTTGCTGTCTTTTGGCAATCGCATCTTTGAAAATTGCACAGCTTTGGATGAATTAACCATTTATTCATCTATTCAGTCGGTTGGAGAAAGTTTGTTTTCAAACTGCAATTTAAGAAAGTTGGAGTTTGACTTGAGCTTTTCTCTGCAAAACATTGAATTGCCAATAACGTTAAAAGATATTGTCATCTCTGACGGAGTAACTCAAGTCCCGGATTCCTCATTCTATGAATGCGAATACGTAGAAAGAATCCTTTTGCCAGAAACCATAGAGCATATCGGCAGCTATGCCTTTTATGGGTGCAAAAGGCTTACTAGTATCACGTTGCCGCAACAACTTACCGTTGTGGAATATTATACTTTTGCTAAATGTACATTTCTTTCCGAAATTGTGTTGCCCGAAATGATAAGCGAAATAAAAGACGGAGCTTTTAGCGACTGCATTTCGCTTACAAGTATTGCTTTGCCGATCGGTTTGACGCAAATCAGTCCGAATCTTTTTGTTGGTTGTAAATCGTTGCAGTCTGTTAATATTCCCAATGGCGTTCAATCAATAGGCAGTTCTGCCTTTGGACAATGTAGCCAACTTAAAGAAGTTGTTTTACCAAATAGCTTGGTAAATATTGGTTACTGTGCTTTTGAGTTTTGTGTAAACTTAGAAGAACTAACCATCCCGTTGAATGTAAATCAAATAGGGGAACATGTTTTTTTGAGATGCGACAGTTTAATGGTATTAACAATATTATCTGAAACAATGCCGATAATCAACGGTAATATATTTTCGGACTTGCCGGTAGGTTGTAGTATCTCGGTTCGGCAAAATCTATTACCGCTTTATAATTTAGATTACCCGGAAGTTAATTTTGTAGGAATTATTTGAAAAAGAGCCTGGCGTTTTGTGGTTCTTTAAAAAAATCGAAGTGTAAGCTTTAAAATTACAAGTGTGTTAGATTTAAATACTACCGATGTGTAGCTTTAAAAAAATGAGTGTGTTGGAAATTTTTTATATCCCCAACACACTTTTTTCAACCCTAATTATGTTTATAACCTAATATAGGAACGTCATCATTTTTAACATACATAATTCGATTTCTAAGTCTATTAAAATTCTTAAAACCATAAGCATGTCTAATTATCGTTTTTATATCTCGATTAGCCCGTTCAAGTCCGCCATTACTAATAACATGTCCATTAATTCTATTAAATGAGTTGATAATCCCCTGTCGCAAGTTTTTCATAAGTTTATAAGCACTAATAAATTCAGGAATATTTTAATTATGAAACTTAACAATTAGGTCATCAAGTAGTTCAGCAGCATTACTTACATTAGCAATCTTATTAAAGTTGCGATATTCATTTAAAAGTATATAAGCTTCTTTTAAATCGTTATCAATTGAAAGCATATAATCAACAATTTGATGATCATCAAGATACATTCCAGACCTAGTGGTTTTAAACTTTTTATAACCTAATTTTATATGATCTTTTAAAAGCTTTTTCCAATATTTTTTATACATCCAGTACCAATTATCATTTTGATTTCTACGGTGTTCATATTTTTTCATAAGTCTAATTTTAGCTGCATTAAAACAGTCGCTAATATTTTTGAACACATAGAAATGATCAACTCAGACTAAGGCATTAGAAAAGCAAAAATGAGCGACCTGTCTATAAACATCATAATGATCAACAGAGAAGTATTTAACATTATTACGTTCATCTAGTGGAATTCCCATAAAATAGTTACATAAATCCTCTTTGCTTCTTGATGGTAAAACATCTAATATTCTATTAAGTTGGGGAGAATAGGTTATAAAACAATATTTGTGATAACCACAGTGTTTGGAATATACTTCATCAACACGTAATACTTCAGGTAAAGGCTAACGTCTTATATTAATTTCTGAATCAAAGATATTTTGAAGGGAAGTAACAGATAGATTAAATTCATTAGTAACATCAGAAAAATATTTATTAATGTCCTTTAAAGTATTAAGTATTTTTAAATCTTTTTATAATGTATTTTTCTTCTTTGATTAAGAAAAAGGATTAGATTCTTTAAATGTGTGTCCACATTTAAAAACTCGACGCTTTAGTTCTATGATTATATTATTTTCAATAGCAGAAGCGTGTTTAATAGTTTGTGTTACAGAGCTTCTGACCTTAAAGTTAGAAACAAGACCACAATGTGGGCAAAATAGATGTTCATCTTTAATAAGTTTTAAAGTTATGATATGATTATTAGTGGCTGAATTATATTTCTCATTTGATACTGATATGCTTAATCAGAATGTAATATTGCCCCTTTTAGATTATCCCCATATTTTTTAAACATCTCATTTAACACGTTTCTTACTTGCATATAATTAGGACTATCACTCAAAAAATAACTTAGTATTTCTCTAGTGTGAAAATCTATTACTGGTGATAAATATAATTTTCCATATTCCCCTATAAAGACATTTACGTCTATTCCTAACTTCTCAAATGGCCTTTTTGTACTAAAGTCTCTTTGCTATGTAATTATATTATTCTTTTCTACCTTATTAAGCAATGAATTTTTACATATCTTGCCTATTTCACCCTTATATGAATTATAGTGTCTGCATTGTGGTCTTGCCTTAATTCCTAGTTCTTTCATTATTCTGGCTACTTTTTTTGTTAATATTATAGTCCTTATTATGTAACGCCATGGTAATTCTTGGTAAACCATATTTGTCATAATTCCTATAAAATATTTCTAATAAGATTTTGAGTTCATATTTTCGCACAAGTTCTTTTACAACTTTTACTTTTTCTTTGTTCGTTGCTCTTTCGTTTAAATTAGGGCGTACAATTTTTTTAAGTATTCATACTCAACTTCCAAATACTCTAGTCTATCTATTAAATTTTTATTTGCTTCGACGTTTAATCTCTCTTCATGTACTAAATAATGACTCCTGCTATGAGTATCTTTAATACCTGATTCGCCTTCTTTTTGATACTTATTTACCCAACCTTCTACAATCTTAGCGTTTAAAAGCATCAAATCTAATGCCACACGCCGTCGAGTTTCCTCGCCACTAAGCAATCTTTCTATTGCTCTTAATTTTTCTTCACGTGTATATGTTCTATTTGTAACATGATTGATAAATGCTTGTTCCCCATATCTTCTATACAGTTCACATTGATATTTTATATTTGTTACATAATAATTGTATTTCCTTGCCAACTCATGTAGTGGTACCTTATATAATACATGTTTTTTGATATTTTGAGCTTTTATTCTATTATATATTTTATAATAAAAACCCCCATTTCATTGAATCACAATTTGATCCAATAAACAGAGGTAATTTCATTATTTATGGAGCAAGTGACGAGGATCGAACTCGCGTCTTCAGCTTGGGAAGCTGAAGTTCTACCATTGAACCACACCTGCATTTTCACTTATTATTATATTACATTTAAAAAAAACTTTCAATATATTTTGATTAGAAGCAGGAAATAATTCGAAAAAAATTTGCAAAAAAAAGTATTGCATTTATAAATGATATTTGATATAATTTAGTAGCACGATAAATATGGAAGGGTAGCGAAGAGGCTAAACGCGGCAGACTGTAAATCTGCTCCCATCGGGTTCGGCGGTTCGAAACCGTCCCCTTCCACCACTTTTAATAAAACAGAACGCTTAACGGCGTTTTTTGTTTGATACATATTTCTTTTTAATTATTATGTGTTAGAATAGAAATATGGAGGGATTTTAATTATGGCGAATCGTGTAATTTTTCACATTGATATGAATGCTTATTTTTGTTCATGCGAAGAAATAATTAATCCTTCTTTAAAGGGAAAACCTTTTGCGGTTGGGTCTACTAATCCAAGGAGAGGCGTTATTTCTACTGCTAGCTACGAAGCAAGAAAATATGGTGTTGGCAGTGGTATGAGTACATATGAAGTTATGAAAAAGTGCCCAGGATTAATTTTAGTAGGCGGACATTATGAGTTATACGCTGAATATTCACATAAATTTATGGCAATATTTAATGAATATACGAGTTTAATTGAACAAGCATCAATTGATGAAGCATATTTAGATGTAACAGATAGCAAGATTCCTTATTTAGAACTAGCTAAACTGATTCAAACAAGGATTAAAAATGAACTTGGTTTGCCATGCTCAATTGGTATTGGCTCAACAACATTTATTGCAAAAATGGGCTCAGATATGAAAAAACCCATGGGTATTACAATAATTAGAAATAGTGAAATAAAAGATAAATTATTTCCGCTTCCGATAAAAAACATGTTTGGTATTGGTAAAAAAACATATCCCAGACTTCAAAATATTGGTATTAATACAATTGGAGATTTGTTAAAAATAGAAAATATTGAAAAGGTAAAAAAAATAGTTGGTGAGAAGTTTTATTTTGAAATTCAGCTTTTATTAAGTGGAAAATCAAATGACATTGTTGATCCTAACCGTTTTTCTGATGCAGCTTCAATTGGTAATTCTAGGACTTATTTAGTTGACATTATTAATGATGAAGATGCAAGAATTAGATTATTGGAATTAGCTAAGATGGTTTCTGATAGAATGGCAGAAAGTAAAGTTTATGCAAAAACAGTAACTGTTCAAATTAGATATACTGATTTTAAGACGGTATCAAAAGGCCAAAGTCTTAATGATTATATTTATCAAACCGATGACATCTTTAGTAAAGCCTATGATATATTTGATATACTATGGAATAGGGAGCCTATTAGACTTTTAGGTATCACCTGCAGTAATTTTAAAAAGAAAAAAGAAGTAGAAAAACAGATTAATTTATTTAATTTAGATGTGGTCGAAAAGGATCAAAAACTAATTGATAGTTTTAAAAGCATCGAAAATAAGTATGGTAAGAATGTAATTCGAAAAGGTGTTAAAATAGAAAAATAATTGTATGTATAAAAAAGGTGAAAAAATGAGTGAATTAATATTAAACAAAAATGAAATGAATATGACCGAAGGTAATCTTTTGACAAAGATTTTTAAGTTTTCTTTACCTTTTATAATTGCAAATATTTTACAATTATTCTATAATGCGGCCGATTTAATTGTTTGCGGACAATTTGGATCAGAAAACTCTGTGGGAGCTATATCAGCAACTGGATCACTAAGCAATTTAATAATTCAGCTTTTTATTGGCTTATCTGTTGGGGCCAATGTTTTGATGGCTCGATGTTTTGGGGCAAAGGATAAAGAAAAGGCTAATAATGTTGTTCATACCTCAATGTTCATTTCAGTCTTTTTTGGAGTCATTCTAGCGATATTTGGTTTTTGTTTCTCAAGGTACTTTCTAGAATTAATGGGAACACCAGATGACGTAATAGATTTATCGACAGATTATATCAAAATTTATTTTTTAGGAATTCCTTTTTCTATGTTATATAATTTTGGTGCATCACTACTTAGAGCAACTGGAGATACAAAACGACCATTTTATTATTTAGCACTTGCTGGTGTTATTAATGTTATCTTAAACTTAATATTAGTAATTAATTTTAAGCTAGATGTTAAAGGTGTTGCTATTGCGACAATTATCTCACAATTTATTTCAGCAGTATTAATTGTTAGGTGTTTAGTTAAAAATAAAGGTTTTCTTAATTTAAATCTTAGACATCTTAAAATACATAAAAAAGAATTTCTTGAAATATTAGAAATTGGCATACCTGCCGGAGTTCAAGGTGCAGTATTCTCGTTATCTAACGTATTACTTCAATCAAGCATTAACAGTTTAGGCTCGACAGTTGTCAATGGTAATGGAGCATCGTCATCACTTGAAGGTTTTGTCCATACTTGTATGGCTTCGATTTCAACGGCTAGTGTTTCCTTTGTCTCAGCCAATTATGGAGCGAGAAAAATTGACAACATAAAAAAAACAATCATTAATACTTTTGTTTTAGTTACCTTAATTGGCATGATTACCGGTGGATTAATGATTATCTTTGGTAGAGATTTACTTCATATTTATATAAAAGATCCAAATGCAATTGCTGTTGGTAGAGAGCGATTGACACTTATTTGTTTTACTTATTTTTTATGTGGAATAATGGATGTTTTCGCTAATTCCTTAAGAGGACTAGGTTATTCATTTGTTCCGTCGATTATAACGATCTTAGCTGTTTGCGGATTTAGAATTTTTTGGATTTATGTAATGTTCCCACAAGAAGCATTTCATACATTAAAAGGTTTAATGTATTCATATCCATTATCATGGTTCTTATCAAGTTTCTTCCAGTTAATTTTATTATTATTTGTATTTAAAAAGGTTAAAAACAGATTTCATAAAGAAAAATTAAATTTAATTTAAGGTTTATAAGAATAAAAAATAATGCTAAATTTATAACCAAGCAAAAAAGTATTTGATTTTATTATTTGTTTGTGTTAAAATTAAATAGCATTATTTAATAGGGGCATGGTGTCAACGGTAGCACGTCGGTCTCCAAAACCGCTAGTCCGGGTTCGAATCCTGGTGCCCCTGCCATTTGATAATAATTGGTTTGATATATATCAAACCTTTTTTTGTCTAAAGGACCATTTTTTATATTTTAATTCTTATAATTAAATATTAATAGATATTAATTACTAGCATTTGATAAAAGGATAAAAATTTAAAAGAATAATTTGATTTTTTTACACATATTAGACAAAAATGATATAATTATGTTAATAATTTGATGAGTATGAAATTTCCCATAAGATTTTAAGGGAAGATTATTTAGCTTTTCAGAGAAAAGAATTTTTTGAAAACATAATATAAAGATAACATCTATAGATTTATAGTTTTGTTTCTAAAACACGTAAGCTATTATTAAACGATAAGGAGTGAAGAGATGAGAAAAAGCTTAAAAATATTTTTAAATAAAGAAAATAAATATAATGAACTTGCAGAAGCTAATAAAATAGCTATAAGCAATTATAACAAGAAAACATTGTCTTCACTACTATTAATAGGTTGGTCGCTCTCTTTACTTCCTCTAGCATCTGCAATATTTAATGAAAGATTAAGAAGTGCAATACCTGCTTACTTACTAACCTTTGCAGCTTTTTTTATATTGTTTCTTTTGTTTTTAAATCCGGACATAAAAAAATATGCTATTGTAGGTCTATATACAAGTGCAACAATATTCATTTTGTTTGGAATCTATTTAAGTATTATTCATTCTCCAAATATGCAAGCGACAATTTTACTTGGAGGGTTTGCTATCTTACCCCTTTGCATTATTGATCGTCCTATAAGACTTAACTTATTTTTAGTGTTTTGGTTGGTTGTGCATACTATACTTGCATTTCAATTTAAACCAAATAACGCGCTTACTGATTTGTTAAATAGTCTTTGCGCAGTTGTTCTTGGATGCTATCTAGGTAACACTATGATGAAAGCTCGACTTGAGGGTTTTGAGTCAAGTCGGCTTTTAACAATTGAAAAGGAAACTGATATGCTAACTGGTCTTTCTAACAGACGTAAACTTTCTGAAACTTTAAAAGTTCTTAAAACATCAAATTCTAAAAAACCAACTGGAATTCTGATGATTGATATAGATCACTTTAAAGAGTTTAATGACAAGTATGGTCATGCAGGTGGAGATATGTGCTTGAATCATTTGGGATCAATCTTTACTGAATTTAAAGAAAAATCGCGATTTGATTTCTATAGATATGGTGGCGAAGAATTCTTGGTAATAGCATACGAATATGGTGAAAAAGAGTTAATATCTGTTGCTGAAAGTTTAAGAATTCTTGTAGAAAACACAAATTTGCAACAGCATAATATCACAATCAGTATTGGCGTTGCATATTGCGGTGATGAGCAAGTGCAAAATTATGAGAACATAATTAATAAAGCCGATAAAGCAGCCTACTTAGCTAAAAGCAGGGGAAGAAACAAAGTATGTGCGTATTCAAACGAAATATAAAATAATGTAATTTATAAGCCAACTATATAGTTTTTTGTATTCTTATAGCCTTGGTTTCTATAGTAATTATTCATTTTATTTTAAATGTACCTCTACTTTATTTAAATAATATTTTATTGCTACATAGACAAATTTTACATTTTATAGTTGTATTATCCAATTGTAAAATGTTTTTTTTATTCCTTATAGACTTTTTAAAAATTTTATTATAAAATCATGTATAAGAAATATATGCTATACATTTATTTTATGTGACACAATAATTTTATGGATTGGGTCTCTTTTCTGCATTTTAATTTATTTAAAAATTATTTTACTATTGAAAGTCGAGGGGAAATAGTAAAAAAATTTAGCATAATATTAGGTGCGTTTATAATTTTCTTATTTTAACTGTAGGTCAACGCATTGAAGGAAATATTGTGTTTTATTTGCGTATGAATGATCAAATACTTAAAGATGATAAATGACAAATCTATCCCAAAAATTGCAATATTTTAAAAATAAATCTAGATGAAGAAACTCTAAAAGTTAAATTTATTTAGATGCTATTATATTTGTTAAAGGAGTTAGTACTTATAAAAAATTTTAAGTATTTATGAATGTTACAAAGAAATGGAAGCTGATTTAATTAGATTAAATACATAGACAATAATAGCTGATTTTTTATACTATACTTTTTATTTAATCTGTTTATTATGACTTAATAAATGAAAAAACAATAAAAATGGAGGGGTGGTTTTTTGTGTATGTTTTACAATCAAGATGGAAGTTAGAGGAAAATGCATTAGTTTATTATGGATTACGAAATAGAGAAAACTTGTTCAAAAACAAAGTAAGGGTAAATAAAAAACAAGTAGATATTATTAATTTGCTTCCAAAAGAATTAACGAAAGAAGAAAAAATTATTCTTAGTAATTTACTTGATGAGCAAGTTGTTTTAGAAAATAATAAAAAGCATGTTCCAGAATCATTTGAGGAGGCAACATTTTGTAAAAGTTGTGTTTCAAATGATTTTATGATTCCAGGTCTAGAGTTTAAAGATGGACTATGTCCAATGTGTCAAACAAAAGATGTTATAGAAAACTTTAAAAGTGTAATACCTGTCATTAATCGGGTAGACAAAAATAAAAAAACGCGCTTTGACATTGCTTTATTTTATACTGGTGGAAAAGATTCAAGCTATTTATTATATTATTTATCTAAGGTATTAAATTTGCGTGTTTTAGCGCTAACATGGGAAATTCCATATATATCAGAATCGGCTAAACAAAGCATTGAAAATGCCAAAAAGAAGCTATCTAATGTTGAATTTATTACAAGAAAGATGAGCGATCAGGACTTGCAAAAGGTATACAACCGTTTATATGAGTTAAACGAAAATACTTGTGCCTGTCCATCGTTAGCCTATGTATTATTCTATCCTGACTTAGTAGAAAACAAAGTTCCTTTTTTTGTTGTTGGTAATGAACCAGTACAACTTATAGGTTTGTATTATAATCATATGGCACCAAAAATTTCTTACCAATTTGCATCAAATAAGTTTCTTAACATTTTAATAAATGTAGGTCGAGTTATAACCATTAGACCGCCATATAAACCTGGCCAATTTCAAACAATGGCTATGATGAAACAACTTGCTTATGGTAATTCATTATTAACAAAACTAGGAAACTATAAGAATGAACTTTTAGCTAATATTATAAAGAGTATTCATGAAGTAGAACATTTGCTTAAACCACTAAAAAGAAGTATTCGTCGCTCTTCAAGAACAGGTAATATTCCAGCCTTTATTCAAATTGACTTTAACGATATTTGCGGTGGACATTATGATTGGCAACAAGTAAAAGAAATCATTATAAATGAAGTTGGTTGGGTTGGCCCAAGCGAAAAGATTAAAGGATTACATTCCAGTTGTAACATTGAAAAATGTAAGGAATATTCCCAATTTCAGCGCTTTTATCATATGCGAAGCACAATAATTCCTTTCTCAGCTTTAGAAATGTCTTTAGCTAGTCAAAAGAAGCATATATCTAAAGAAAACGCAATCAAAGAATTAAAAGAAGCGATGGGCTTTAGTTTAAAAGAAGTTCCTGAATGTAAAATTATGAAGGATTACTTAAAGAAGTAAAGATTAATAAACGATTATCTCGCTTTTTTCTTAAGTAATATTTTAGTATATTACTCATTTTAGACTGTAAAACTTTATTTGGGCAAACATTAACACATTTTAAGCAGCGAATGCACTTATGACCTTTAATTTTTCCATATAAAATACTACCTGTTGGACAATTTATCATACAAAGATTACAGTTTTCACAATTAGAGATTTTAGATATTTTGATTCCCATTTGGCTTCTTATGGTTGGAAAAAAGTTAGCTAAAGGGTGTCTGTAAAATTTTGGTATAGTAATATCTTGTTTTAAAGGAATCAAGGAGATTATTTGATCTAAAGGATTTAAATCATTAGGTGTAATACTAGGCATATTTAAATAGGTATGTTTGGCAGGAATTAAGCTTGCGCCAATAATTTTTCCTTTTAGTAGTTTTTCAGCGTTCTTTAAAGAGTTTCCAAAGGACATCTTTCCATAAGTTATGTTAATGATAAAATAAGAAGCATTTAATTTTGATAAGATGTTTTTAAGGGGATTAGGGATATTTTGTGAGAATACAGGAAAGGATAAAATAATTAAATCATAGTGTTTGTCAAAATCAAATTGCTCACGCGATATTTTAGAAGTTAAATCATATAAGGAGCAAAGAAGTTTTCTTTTATAATATAAAGCTACTTTTTCGCTTTCGCCACCAGTAGAAAAATAAACACTAATTATTTCCATCTTTTCACCCCTTTTCTTTAATTATAGCATTTCTTTATTTATAGCGCAAAGACAAGTTTAAAAGTTGTTTTTTACCCACAAGTACAGAAATAAATAAATTAGGATAAAACTGTTTAGAATTGTAAAATTTTTTATAAGGGTATTTATTGTTATTTAATTCTAAAAACACAAAGCTGTAATGAAAAATTTTTAAATACAGATATTGAAAAGCATGAAATATGTATAGAATTCATATACAAACATAATTAGTAAGTAAATTATAATAAAATACTTTTTTACCACCTATATAAAGGTTTGAATTATCAGACCTTTTTTTACTTTATCTTGCCACTCATTAAAAATTAAGAAAAGATATACGGTTATGTTTGAAAATGTTATAATTGAAGAGATAGTATTAAAAGCTAATCTATAGGAGGATCTTATTATGTTATGGATTTTAATGGCTTGTTTTTCTGCCTTTTTTGCAGGACTAACATCAATACTTGCTAAATGCGGAATTAAAAAAACTGATTCGGATTTAGCAACAGCTTTAAGGACAATTGTTGTATTAATTTTTTCTTGGATTATGGTCTTTCTTGTTGACTCAGCAAGTACAATTGGTGAAATTGAAACAAAATCAATTATATTTTTAATTTTATCTGGAATTGCGACTGGTAGCTCTTGGATTTGTTATTTTAAGGCGTTATCAATGGCGAATATTAATAAAGTTATCCCCATTGATAAATCAAGCACAATACTTACTGTGTTACTTGCCATCATTATTTTTAAGGAAAATAATAATTTGTTAGTAAAACTTATTGGGGTTGTTTTAATTGGCATTGGGACATTTTTAATGATTGAAAAGAAGGATGTTAAAGAAAATAAAAAAGAAAAAGGCTGGTTTATTTATGCGATACTTTCAGCTATTTTTGCAGCTTTAACATCAATTTTGGCTAAAGTTGGTATTAGTGGAGTTGAATCAAATCTCGGAACTGCAATTCGTACCGGAGTAGTACTTGTAATGGCATGGATTATTGTTTTTGGTAAAAACAAACAAAAACAAATTAAATCAATTGATAAAAAGGAACTTTTATTTATAATCTTATCAGGATTAGCTACAGGAGCATCATGGTTATGTTATTACTATGCTATTCAAAATGGTGAAATTAGCGTGGTTGTGCCAATTGATAAATTAAGTATTTTAGTCGCAATTTTCTTTTCTATAATTGTCTTTAAAGAAAAACTTAAAAAGAAAGCTGCTATTGGCTTGTTATTAATTGTTTTAGGAACATTGGCAATGGCAATTTTCGCATAATAAATTTAGGTGCAAATCTTTGGTAATATAAAGAATAATATGGTACAATGAATAAAAAATTATAAGGAGTGGTTTTATGAAATTAGTTTATGCAACAAGAACAGGAAATGTTCAAAAGTTAGTAGATAAAATTGGATATAATGACGTATTAGAAATTGAAACAGGTGATGAAAGGGTTAATGAAGATTACCTTTTAATTACTTATACTGATGGTGCTGGTGAAATTCCACAAGTAGTAGAAGATTTTTTAAGAAATAATTTAGTTGGTTTGAAAAAAATTGCAGTATCTGGAAATATGGCTAGACACGCTAATACATTCTGTGGTGCAGCTGATGAAATCTTAAAAATGAAAAATGTTGAAGTTGTTGCTAGATTTAATTCAGCAGGTGATGATTCTATAGTTGAATTAATAAATAAAGCATTAAATAATTAATAAATTTAACTTATATTTATCGTTAAATTTAATTTAAAAAGAGCTACAAATAATTTGGTTTAAATTATAGTAGCTCTTTTATTTTGTATTTTATCTATACTATAACACAAACAACAATTCCAATTAAAGCGCTATACACTATTATTGAAATGGTGCTCATTTTTTTCTTAAATGTCAATTTAATAAAAAAGTATGATAGAAGTATTATTGAAAAAATAATTAATGATCTGTAATCTAAACTAAATGAATCAAGACTGGTATAACCAATTGATTTAGCCAATAAAATTAAACCTGTAGAAAAAATAAGCCCTAGAATTATGGGTTTAATTCCCGATAAAAAAAACTGAACATATTTATTTTTTAGAGCCTTTTTCATGATAGAAGCAATTAATAAAATAATTATAAACGAAGGTAAAACTACACCAATTGTCGCAAGTACAGAGCCAAGTAACCCTGCTTGAAGAGAACCAATGTAAGTTGCCATATTAATCGCAATTGGTCCTGGTGTTGATTCACAAACACCAATAAAGTCATAAAAAGATGATTCGGTAAGCCAGTTATATTTTAAAACAACCTCTTTAATTAAAGGTATCATGGCATATCCACCACCAAAGGTGAATAAACCAATTTTAAAAAATTCTAAAAATAGTTTTAAGTAAATCATTTTGCTTCCTCCTTACTCTCTTTGTTTTTTAGTGAAAAAATAAATATTCCCAAAATTCCACCAATAATAATAAAGTATATAGAAGAAAAAGAGATGCTAAATAATTCAAATAATATCATTAAGATAATAACCAAACTAAGAGATATAAGCGAAAATAAATTTTTTTTCATTTTATGAATCATATTAATGCCCGCTTTTAAAATTAAAAAAGCGACAGCACATTTAATACCTATAAACGCGTACATAACATAAATATTAGCCATAAAAGCATCTAAAAATAAAGAAATTATGTAGATTATAATTAATGAAGGTAAAACAACTCCAAGAGTTGCAAATAAGCTCCCTAAGAATTTTTTCTGTTTATAGCCAATATATGTCGCCATATTAATGGCAATTGGTCCTGGTGTTGATTCAGCAATTGCGATAATTTCAAGCATTTCATCTTCTGTCATCCATTTTTTCTTTAAGACAATAATTTCTCTTATTTGTGGAATCATCGCATATCCGCCACCAAAGGTGAATAAACCTAATTTAAAAAACGTACTAAATAATTCAAACATAAAAAGCCCCCCTTTTATTTTTTTAAATAAAAGCATTATCTATATTATATAACTTGTTTAATAATATTAAAAATAATATAATAATATTAAGATTATATCAAAAACAATATGAGGTAAAATATATGACGTTAAAGCATTTAAAAATATTTTTATCTGTTGCAAAGCATGAAAATATCACTCGGGCAGCAGAAGAGCTTTTTATGACTCAACCAGCTGTAAGTTTAGCCATAGCACAACTTGAGGAAAATTATCAAGTTAAGCTTTTTGATAGAGCAAAACAAAGAATAAAATTAACTGAGCATGGTAAAGAATTATTACAATACGCAAATAGTATTATTAATAACTTTGAGGAGTTTGAAAACCTAGCTTATAATAAAGCAAAAAAAGTGATAGTTAAGTTAGGAACATCACTTTCTATTGGTGAAAAATTATTGCCAAGTATGCTAAAAGATTATGAAAATAAAGATAACATTACTTTTAGTATTGCTCCGTCCGATAAAATTATTGAGCTTGTTTTATCTGGAAACTTAGATTTAGGTTTAATTGAAACAAACGATATTGATTCAAGATTAACAGTCATAAATTTAACAAAAGATAGTTTAATTTTAGTGGCAAGTAAAAATTATCCTGTGCCAAGCGAAATTAAAGTTGAAGATTTAATCCAGTACCCTCTATTATTAAGAAATAGTGGAACTGGTGTCAGAAATACTTTTGATAACCTAATTAAATCAAGAAATATTATTATTAAACCTAAAGTCGAATCAATGTCAAATTTATCGCTTTTAGAGTTTGCCAAAAAAGGGTATGGAATCGCCATTTTACCTAGTTTGATTTATAATGAATTAAATAATGAACTAAAGATCATTAAAATTAAAAATGTAGATTTAATAAGACAAATATCTTTAGTATATAAAAATAATAAGTTATTAAGTAGTGATGAGTTATCCTTAATATCTTTTATTAAAAATTACTCTTTTAATGAACTAAAATAATCTAATTCATTGCGGCTCCGCCATCAACATTTAATGATTGACCAGTAATGTGATCAGCGTATTTTGAGCATAAAAATAAAACAGCATAAGCGATATCTTCAGGTTTTTGATCGCCTAGAGCCAAGGGAATGAAATTCTTAAGTGATTCTTGCCAAGCTTCTTCCCGGTCCTTACCTTGAGCAACATAATTATCTAAAATTTTTTCCCACATTGGAGTTCTAATTATTCCAGGACAGACAGCATTGACATTAATACAGTAATCTGCTCCGGCATAAGCTCCTGCTTGAGTTAAGTAAATGACTCCAGCTTTGGTCGTTCCATAATGGGCAAAACCAGCTTGAAGAGCGTGACGGCCAGAAAAAGAAGAAGTACTAACAATTTTTCCGTGTCCATATTTTTTCATAATTTTAATGGCTGATTGAAGGCCGTTGTTTACACCGATTAAATTAATATTTATTAGTTTTTGAAATTCTTCGGTGGTTGTATCTAAAAATGGTGTTAATGAGACAATTCCAGCATTATTTACAACAATATCTAATTTTCCAGTTTCTCTTTCTGCCGTCTTTAAAATACCTTCTACTTGATTATAGTCACTAACATCAACCTGACAAGCTAAAGCTTTATAACCTTTGCTTGTTAGTTCGTTTTTAACTAAAAGACAGTTCTCTAAGATTAAGTCAGCTACATACACAACCGCACCTGCTTTAGCAAGCTCTTCTGCAATAGCTTTCCCAATTCCACGGCCAGCCCCAAAGACTACCGCTGTTTGATTTTCTAAATTAATATCCATTGACATAATAAATTCCTCCTATTTATAAATTTATTATGTGCTTAATTATCCTTTATTAAACCAGCAAAAAATAAAAAACTTCCAAAAAGTTTTAATAATTAACTTATTAAACAGTTTAGAAGTTATTTTTTATAATTTATTAATAAATGAATCGAAATAATTGAACTGTAAATCCTCTATTTTACCATTATCACAAGATGATGCAATATTGGGATTAATTGGAAGTCTTGTTAAAAGTGTTGTATTAAATTTCTTTGCAACGTTTTCAATCTTACTATTGCCAAATGGATAAATTATTTCATTACATTTTGGACATTCTACATAACTCATGTTTTCAACAATCCCAATAATTGGAACATTCATCATCTGTGCCATCTTAATCGCTTTTTCGACGATGACTGAAACTAATTCTTGAGGGCTTGTCACAATAACAATTCCATCAACGTTTAATGATTGAAACACAGTTAATGGGACATCTCCTGTTCCTGGTGGACAGTCAACTAACATATAATCAATATCGCCCCAGTGGACATTACTCCAGAACTGTTTAACTAATCCAGATATTAGTGGACTTCGCCATACAATTGGATCGTTATCATGTTCTAAAATAAAATTCGCAGAAATCATTTTAATTTTATTTTCCGATTCTAAAGGGATAATTCCTTTATCATTTTGATATAATTTACCTTTAACCCCAAACATTTTAGGAATTGAAGGGCCAGTAATATCCGCATCAATAATTCCCACTTTATTACCTAGTCTATTTAAAGATACAGCTAGTAAACCAGTTACTAACGATTTACCAACGCCACCTTTACCACTCACGACCGCAATAACTTTTTTTATGTTTGAATTAGGATTTAGAGGTGCTTTTAGACTTGTGTCTTGATCACATTTACTTTTACATGCATCACAGTTATGATCGCAGTTACTCATTTTAATACCTTCTTTCACGCGTTAATTATATCATTTTAAAAAAAATAAAGCAAACCATAATTATTATGTGTTTGAAATATCTATGTTATAATTAGAAGGGAGTGATCTTATGGATAAAGGTGAATTGCGGATTAAGTATTTAAAATTAAGAAAAGAAGTTGAAAGTAAGGATGAAAAATCCTTAATAATTACAAGTAGAATATCCACTTTTGAATTTTATAAAAATGCCAAATTAATTGCGGTTTATAGTAGTCTTAAAGATGAAGTAAATACAAAGGATTTTATTCTAAAGGCTTTAAATGATCATAAAAGAATTTGCCTTCCAAAGGTTTTAAACAATCAAGATCTAGATTTTTATGAAATAAAAGATTTAAGTGATTTAAAATGTCATAATAGTTTTGGTATTTTAGAACCAAATGCTTTAGATAAAGTTTTTAAAGAAGAAATTAATTTAATGATTATTCCAGGAATCTCGTTTGATAAAAAATTAAATAGGCTTGGTTTTGGCAAAGGCTATTATGATAGATACTTAAAAGATTATAAGAATCTTAAGGTAGGGATTTGTTTTGATGAACAAATTACTACTTTAATTCCTGCAAGTAAAAATGATGTAAAGATGGATTTGGTAATAACGGATAAGCAATTAATTGAAAATAATTAAAGACTTAAATCTATAAAAAAAAGTAGTAACTAGATTTTACCAGAATAAACTGTTTTTATGGGACTTTTGCTTGACAATTATATTTAATAAAATATAATTATATTGTACTAAAAAAGAGGTGGATTTATGAGCATAGAATTACTAGCTCCAGCAGGAGAATTACGTTCATTTTATGCGGCTATTAACGCGTCATGTAATGCCGTTTATTTAGGAATGAAAAAATATGGAGCGAGGGCTTATTCCGCCAATTTTGATGTTGATGAAATAATTGAACTAGTGAAATATGCTCATTTAAGAAATGTTAAGGTTTATGTAACCGTCAATACCTTAATTAATAATATGACAGATTTAATAAAAGATTGTGATACCTTATATTTAAACGGAGTGGATGCCTTTATTGTTCAAGATTTGGGCGCTATTTCTTTTTTTGTTGAACGTTATAAAGATATGGCAATTCATGCTTCAACGCAGGTTAATGCCCATGAGGTTGCCCATGTTAAATTTTTAAAGAGCTTAGGTGTTAAAAGAGTAATACTTGCAAGAGAAACATCAATTGATGTAATTAAAAGAATTAAAAAAGAAGTAGATATTGAACTTGAAGTATTTATTCACGGCGCTTTATGTATGTCATATAGTGGTGAATGTTTATTTTCTTCTTTAATCTATAATAGAAGCGGTAATAAAGGTGAATGTGCTCAGCCTTGTCGAATGATGTATAAGTTAGATGATAAGGAAGGTTATTTGCTTTCAACTAAGGATTTAATGACCTTAGATTATTTAGATGAGCTTTTACCTTACGTTGATTCTTTAAAAATTGAAGGAAGAATGAAAAGACCAGAATATGTTTATTTAGTAACTAAAATTTATCGCGATGCACTAAATAAAAAAATAACTGATTTTGATCAGGTTAAACAAGAACTAAAGACAATGTTTAATAGAGAATTTACCAAGGGTTATTTATTTAATGAACAACCAATTAATATTGCAAATACCTATAGGCCCAATAACCTTGGGGTTAAGATTGGTAAAGTTATTAGCGTAAGTGGAAATGATGTAAAAATTAAGCTTATAGCTCCGCTTCATAGACTTGATGGCATTAGAATTATTGGTAAAAATGATTATGGTTTTACTATTGATGAAATGAAAAAAGATAATAAGAAGGTTGAAGAAGCTTTTAAAGATGATGTTGTTATTGTGAAATCAAAAGAAAGAGTTGAAGTCAGTAGTGATGTTGTTTTAACTTCAAGCTATGTTCAACTTAAAGAGATAAATAATCATATTGAAGAAAATATAAAAATACCTGTTGATGTAGATGTTTATATTAAGTACGGTAAAAGCCTAGAAATGGCAATTAATGGATGCAAAGTTTATTATGATTATCCTTTAGAAAAAGCGAAAAATATTGCCTCAACAATAGATGATGTAAAAAAACAAATTATTAAGTTTGGGGATACGCCATACGAGGTTAAGAATATAAATATTGAAATGGATGATTTTTTATTCGTTCCCATCAAAGTATTAAATGAGCTTAGAAGAATAGCAATAAATAATTATTATGAAGAAGTCTTAAAAATAAATAGAAAAATATATTCAATAAGTTATAAACCTTTAGACATAAAACAAGATGAAAGAATGCTAACTGTTGAGGCATTTACTTTAGATCAAGTCAAGGCGGCTTTAGACTTAGGTATCGAAGAAGTATATTATCAAGGTGATTATAACGACACAAGAGTTAGAAAAAAAGTTGGGCGGATTATAACTAACGAAGATGTGAAATCTGACTTCATCGCTGTTAATGAAACTAGTGAACTATTGAGTAATAAGAACATTGTGACACTACCTTATTTAAACGTTAATAATGCCTATACGGTTAATTTATTACATAGTTTAGGTGTTAAAAGAGTGAGTTTGTCTTTAGAACTTAACAAAATGGAAATTGAAAAGATTATTTATGAAATGAAGAACACCTTTCATTACACACCTAATTTAGAACTTATGGTTTATGGAAGAGCAGAACTTATGGTGATGAAACATTGTCCAATCAGTAAAAAGGGTCTTTACTGTAATGAATGTAAGAAGAAAGACTTTTATTTATCAGATAGAAAGGATTATTTATTTCCAATTAAAACAGATAAATTATGTAATGCTTATCTTTTGAATTCCAAGGTTTTAAACTTGATTGATTATGTCAATGTATTGTATAAACTTGGTGTTAACTCATTAAATCTTTCTTTTGTAACTGAAGGATATGAGGAAACAAAGATTATTATTAGTGAGTTTCAAAAGGCTCAAAAAAATGAGGCTTATGATTTAATTGGAAGCAATTATACCTATGGAGGTTTTAACAGATGATTAAACTTTATAAAAAAATGGCCTGGTTTTTTAAACAGGAATGGAAAAAATATGTGGTTATGCTTATTCTCCTTGTTTTATTATCATTTTTAACTGTTATTCCTGCTAAATTTTTAGGCTTAGTAATTGATACTGTAGCGGCACATGAATTAACCCTTGCAAGCTTACTTTATTTAGTAGGGGTATTTGTTCTTATTTATGTATTCAGATATGTATTTAACTATGCTTATCATTATTTGATTAATAAAGAGGGTTTATATTTATCTTATACTTTAAGAAAAAACTATTTAAATCATTTATTTGAAATGGATTCAAAGCTCTATGAGGAATATACCAAAGGTGATCTTATTGCCAGGGTTACTAATGACCTTGATTCAATAACCCAATCAATGACGACAGTTTTACAGGAAGTTATCTATCAAGGCGGTGTATTAATTTTTGCGCTTTTTATGATGTTTACAACCATTTCCTGGAAGCTTTCTTTAATAAGTGCATCAATCTTACCTATTGGTTTATTAGCTTTAAATCAAATTAGAATGAGGAAGAGAAGATATTATAGAAGACACAGAGAAATTTATTCAGAGATGACAGAAAAGGTCTTAGAAACAGTTGAAGGTGTTAAAGTAATAAGAGCGTATGTTGAAGAAGAAAACGACTTAAAAAAGGTTTATAAATCAATTAATGCGGACATTGAGTCATGGAGAAAAATTGTTAAATTTGAGAATTGGTTTGTGCCATTATTTGATGTAATTTATAGTATTAGTTACTTTTTGGCTTTTGCATTTGGGACATATTTTGTTATAACGAATGAAATAACTGCAGGTGAATTAATAACTTTTGTCATATATATTGGAATGTTATCTGGGCCGATTATCAGTTTGAGTAATATTATGAACACAGCTTCTAATGCCGCTGTTTCTGCCGATCGTCATTTTGAGATCTTGGAAAAAATTCCAGATGTACGTGATGAAGATGAATCTAAAGATATTATTGATTTCTCTAAAATTGAATATAGAAATGTAACATTTAAATATCCATTTGATAAAGAACCAGTTTTAAAGAACATTGATTTTACCATTAATAAAGGTGAAACAATTGGAGTTGTTGGTCCAACAGGGGCTGGTAAATCGACATTAATTAGACAGTTACTTAGAGAATTTAATGTTACATCAGGCGATATTTATATTGATGATGAACCAATTGAAAAATTTAAAACTGATGAAATACGTAATTTAGTTGGTTATGTTCCTCAATCACATATGTTATTTAAAAAACCTGTTGAAGAAAATATATTAGTTGGTAAGCCAAATGCAGTGGATACCGATGTTCAAAAAGCTATTCAGTTAGCGGACTTTACTAAAGATATTGCTTATTTAAATGATGGTCTTAAGACTAATGTAGGCGAACAAGGTTCAGCCCTTTCAGGAGGCCAAAAACAGCGGTTATCAATTGCAAGAGCCCTGGTTAGAAATCCAGAGATTTTAATTTTAGATGATTCACTTTCTGCAGTTGATGCTAAGACGGAAGAGACAATCATCAGTCATTTAAATGAAAATAGAAAAGGCAAGACAAATATTATTGTAGCACATCGGTTTTCAGCTATTCAAAAGGCTGATAAGATAATTGTTTTAGAAAATGGAACAATCACGGCGATTGGTACACATGAAGAATTGTTAAAAATTGACGGATTTTATAAACGCCAATATATTATTCAGACTGACTTTAATAGGGGGAATAACTAATGCAAACATTTAAAAAAGTATGGCGTTATATTAGACGTTATAAAAAGTTATTGTTTTTTACCATTAGTTCGCTTTTAATTTGTCAAGTTCTTTTACTTGTTAGTCCCTTTATTGTCAAAGAAATATTAGATAATTATTTAGTTGGTGTTGAAGAACCATGGTATGAAGTTATAAGTAATAGTGATGAATATACCATTGAGTATAATAATAAGTTTTATAAACAAGGGAAGTATTTTAATGAATCTGAAATTAAAGGAAAACAGGTATCATTATTTCAGTATCGCGGAGCCTTTTATTTTTATGAAGATGAAATAAAAGAAGGAACTAAAAAAGTTACTGATAATGTTTTAATGGTTAAGACGAAAGATGGAAGCAGCTATACATATGATGTTTTAAGGCTAAAAAATACGGATGTTAGTACTTTCTATAAGCCTTCAGTTAAACCACTTATTATCTTAATTTGTTTATTGTTTATTCGTATTCTTTTATCAACAGTATTTTCATATATCCAGCGTATAAGTGCGATGATGATCAATGTTAACATTGTAAGAGATGCACGTGTTGATGCCTTAAAGTCACTAGAACAAATGCCAATTACTTATTATGAATCAGAACCAGCAGGAAAAATTGCAAATAGGGTTATTGGGGACGTAAATGGCTTAATGGGGTTATTTTCAACGATTATCAACTTAGTATTTAACGCATCGTTATCTGTTATTTTCTCTTATATTGGAATGTTTATTTTGGACTGGAAACTTGCGCTCTTTACACTTTTAGCTTATCCAATCATTTATATTTGGATCAAATACTTTATAAAAGTTTTAAAAGAAATAGCATCTAAAGTTAACGAACTTAACTCTTTAATTACCGCCTCTTTAAATGAAATTATTAATGGGATTTCAATTTTACAGATATTTAACTATAAAAAACAAACAGCCGATAACTTTAATAAGTTAAATGAAGATTTTATGGGTTTACAACTTAAAGAAGTAAAGTTACATATTGGTTTAGGCTGGAATATGATTCATTTTGTTAGAGGATTGATCACTGCTGTTATTATTTTGTATTTTGGCTTAGCTGATTTAAATCTTCCCAATGTGATAGTTACTGCTGGAATTATTTATGCATATAACGAATATTTAACAAGACTTGTTGACCCAGTTTCAACATTATTCCAACAAGCAAGTACATTTGAACACTCAATAGTTCGTACTGAAAGAATTTTTAAAATTATTGATGGTGATAAAGAAGACTTTACTAAAGCAGAAATTAAAAGAAGCGAAGGAAAAATTGATTTTAATAATGTTTGGTTTCAATATAATCCAGGAAACTTTGTTTTAAAAGGAATTGACCTACATATTAAACCACATGAAATGGTTGGAGTTGTTGGCCATACTGGAAGCGGGAAATCAACCTTAATGAGTTTACTTTTAAGATTTTATGATATTAAAGAAGAAGACATGGGAGAAATTTTTGTTGATGATGTTGATATTACTACATATAGTAAAAGAACTTATAGGCAAAATGTCGGTATTATTTTACAAGATCCTGTTTTGTTTAAAGGAACCATTGCGGACAATATTAGGTTTGGACTAGATGATGTTACTGATGAAGAGGTTGAGAGGGTTTTAAGAGAAATTGGTGGTGGACCAATTATCGATAAACTAGAAAAAGGCATTAATCAGGATGTATCACGTTCTGGTAATAACTTTTCAGTAGGTGAAAAACAAATTATTTCCTTTGCTAGAGCCATTATTCATGATAAAGCTATCTTAGTTATGGATGAAGCAACTGCGAACATTGACACAGAAACAGAAACAATGATTCAAAAATGCTTAGAAGTTGTTAAGAAAAACCGAACTTTAATTATTATTGCCCATCGTTTATCAACAATTAAAAACGCTGATAAGATTGTCGTTTTAGCGAGTGGTGAAAAGGTTGAAGAAGGAACCCATATTGAACTACTTGAAAAAAACGGCACATATGCCAATATTTATCGTTCACAGGTTAAAATATCAGTCTAAAATTGAAACATGATTACTTATGTTTTATATCTTATAAATAATGGAAATAAGGATTTATGATATAATTATCTTATTAAATAAAATAATTTAATTAGAGAAGAACTAAATTATTAAAGGTTTGATGTTGACATTTTTAAATACCATGACAGCTTATGACTCGACAATATACCATGTTGCAAGTTAAAATAACCGCGACTTTGATAATCTTGTAAGCATTTATTTGTCTTCCGTATTTAAACAAAATTCAATTACTGACAATAAATCATTTTTATAAGAATTATCATCCTATTAACAATATACGAAATTAAGAATTAAAATTTACATAAAGAGGTATGCGTAGTGAGAAACAAAGATAACTTAAAAAAAGAACTATTAAAGTTAAAAGAATGTGAATGGAAGATTCCAGATGAAACGAATAAATATGAACTTGCACTAGATATGTTAAAAAACATTGATTCAACAGATCCAGTTCTAAGGGATGAGCTTATTTTAGAGTTATTGTGGATTATGATTATAGAGGGATATCTAACAGATGATGAAACAAGAGAAATTTTAAAGCTTACTCTTAGTGAAGAACACTTGTTTAATGGAATTGGAGCAATTGGAGATGATTCTGTTTTTAATAGGGCTTTTACTATTTTAGTTATCGGATGTATTCTTTACAGGCATAACAATACAGGTAGCAAGCTTTTAAAAAGAGAAGAACTAATACACGTATATAAAGAAGTCATAAGATATACTATGGAAGAAAAGGATGTTAGGGGCTATGATGAGGAAAAGGGATGGGCACATTCTGCTGCACATACGTCTGATGCAATTTGCGAGCTCTCAAAATGCATAGAGCTTGATGAAGAAGACCTTCTGGAGCTTCTAAAGGTGTTAAAAAACAAGCTTCTTATAAATTATTATACCTATGTAAACTTTGAAGAAGAAAGAATGCTTACAGCAGTTATGAGCATACTCGAAAGAGGTCTTATAAGTAATGATGATGTTATCAAGTGGATAAAAAGCTTTGAGAATATTGAGTTATTAGGAGTAGGCCAAATTGACATGAGGATAAGAGTAAATCGAAAGAATTTCCTTACATCAATGTACTTCAGACTAAAACGAAGAAACATAGATAAGGATATTATAGATGAGCTTGAAGCTGTAATAGATAATACTACACTAAAATATTTTAAATAAAAGGGTAAAGAGTTTCCATATTTTTATATGGCTTTAAATAATAAGCTAGAAAATAGTATATAATTATAGTAAAATAATTAACATTAAAATGAGGTATCGCATTAATTACGACACCTCATTTTTGCATTATAACAAGCACGCCTAATGTGTACCCTATGTCAAGGACATAAATAAAAAAAGTGTATTGTTTTAAAAACGTAATCATAATGAAGCTGATTGTACCATTGTACTTTCAGCTTTTATTATTTTGTTAAGTATTGGTTTTCCAC
>JAEYPN010000008.1 GCA_023410715.1 Bacillota bacterium | reverse complement strand
TCAAATCAAAGATTCAATTTCCAACTGAAGAATCTTTAGAAAAATATTTAGTTAGTTTATTTGATGAATACAATTTTAAAGGATCATCAAGGATATTTAAAGGTTTTGGATTAGCTTTAGGTGAACTCCAACAAAAGCTAATCGATAAATATCAAATATAAAAAATTTAAAACACTAAGGACTTCAAAATACTTAATTAAAAAGAAAGTACACAAAATTCTTGACACTACCGTTATGTCATCGTAACTAAATTATTTGTAGAAAATATTACATGTTATTATTTTTTTAATTAATAATATATTCATTTAGTTTTTCATAAACAGAAAAAATTTATAATGTTAATAACCTGTTATTTGTTTACCCACTTAGCATATAAAATTAAATCAAAAGTAATAACAATATTAGGATCCACCTTTGTGGTAAATGAAGAATCGGTATACCAACCAGCAAACTCATACCCAACTTTTTTTGGATTTAATAAACTAACTTTATCTCCATCTAAAACAAATTTACTTTGAATATTGAATCCGTCAGCTACAAAAGACACCTTATGCATTTCTTCTAAAGTAATAGTAATTTTATATCTGCTCAATACACTATTATCTTTTGTGATACACAAAATATAGATACCTTCTTTAGATAATGTAAGATTTGATGTTTTGTTAAACCCATATTGATCTGAGATTGATACTTCAGTATTACTATCAAAAATAACCTGACTAATATACGTATTCCAACTAGATAAAGTGAAATAATTATCATCTATAGTTGATAACTCCTTATTTCCATTAAAATTAATATTATCATTCTTATTAGATGATAAATTTGTGACTTTATCACTAATCTCATTAAAAGAACTTCCAAAGCAGTTATTCTTAATATATTTTACTTGAGCCTCAGGTAAAGCACGATTGTAGATTCTTATTTCATCCATTGCACCAGCAAACTTACTATCACTAACGAAATGTGAAACACCGATAAAGTTTTGTGTATGATCTTTATAAATAGCATCTTTATATAAATCTTGAATTGTTAAAGAAATAGTTTTTGATAATACTAACTCTCCATTAATATAGAAACATGTTTCGTTATCTTTCATTGTGAATGTAAGATGCACCCATTTTCCAACTTCAAAAACATTCAAGAATGTTCCAATTTCAATTTGGTTATTTGAGCCGCTTGCAGAAATCACCAATTTTGCTCCACCATCTTCATATGACCATAAAGTTAAATAAATTCTATTTGATACACCTAAGTCAAATATTCTTACAAAATTCTTAAGTTCATCAAATCTTACCCATGTTGCAATTGAAAAAGCATTCGTGTTTTTATCTAAGATATTATTTTGTAGTCTTAAGCCACTATTGATTCCGTTAAATAAAGCATAAGAACCAGATTTGCTATTAACCCCATTTTCACTTGCTAATGTTACACCATTTGAAATTGATGCATTATTACTATTTCCTGAATAGTCAATACCGACATTAGAATCAAAAGTATAATGATTGATTAAACCTTCATTTAATGAAGGAGTTTTATAAGCATAATCATCTACTGCTACAAACATACCTTCACTTAGCATACTAATTACTGTAGTATTTATGACTCTATTATAAACTCTAACATCGTCAATAAACCCATTAAAATATGGATCTGAATCGTATCTTGATTTACCAATATAATTATCAGAAAAATCAGGCTGTAATGTTAAAATTTCTGAAATTGTTTTTGCTAGTTCAACTGTTAATACTAATTCATTATTGACATATACGTTTACATTATTTTGAGAAACTGTTACAACATAATGAGCCCATGTGTTAACCTTAGCTATTCCAGGGGTTGCATAATAACTTTCATTACCACTTCCAACATTATAGCATAAGCCAATGTTCCCATCTGCATATTGATATAAAGCAATATAATAATCACCCTTACCAAAATCAAATAAACGTTGATAATCAACTAGTGATGAAGGTCTAGCCCATAATGAAACCGAAAAATCACCCGTAATTATATTTGGTAAGGTTAAGTATTTATTAGTTCCAAATACACCATAACTTAAAGAATCTTCATTAATTTTTGAGTCACACTCTAATTCAACAGAATTGTTTATACCATTAAATAAATTAGAAGAATAATCGATGGCTGCATCTTTACCATTAAATGCATAATGAGCTACAATACCATTATTTATTAATGGACTATTATCATTTATAAAAAAATATCCAGCTGCTAGTCTATGTATTTGTACATCCGTTAAAGCCTTATTATATAAACGAATATCATCCATATATCCGTTATATCCTTCATCCTGGGCATATCTTGAATGACCAATGTAATTTTCTGTAAAGTCTATATAACTTTTATATATATCCGACACAGTTAGCTCAGCTTCTCCACTAACCTTCTTTAAACCATTAATATATAAAGCATAGTGGCTTCCATCCATTGTTAAGACAACATTTTGCCATGTTTCTAAAGCTATTGAACCAACACCAGCAAAAACAGTTTGGTCGACCGTATCCGAATGAAAGCTTAGGCCCATGTTACCATCTTCAAATAATTTTAAGCAAATATAACCTGTATTATTACCACAGTCAAAAATAGCAGTATAATCAGTATTCTTTATTGGATTAATCCATACAGAATAAGTAAATGAATCTGTTAACAATCCATTTTTCATACTAATAAATTTATTGTCAGCAAAATATCCTGATGATCCAGAGGCCTCACTTATAACAACACTATCAGATTGACTTACTCCAAAAGCATTACCATCGTTTTTAGAGCCTGAGAAATCGATACCACAGTTTTCTACCTCAAATGAATAATTTAAAATTAAACCTGAATCCAAAGCCTCATCTCTTTTTTCTTCAGAAGTTCTTTCTTCGTTATATGTAAATAACCCATTACTTAAGGTACTAATATCAGTATTAGAAAGAACACTTGCATATATTCTAATATCGTCAATTGAGCCATTAAAATATGGATCAGATAAATATTTAGATTTACCAATAAAATTATCTGAAAAATCAGGTTGGTCATTTAATATCTGGGAAATTGTTTTAGGCATATTTACTGTTAAAACATTAACATTATTAACGTACACCATAACTTTTGAACCATCAACAATAACAAGATAATGAGCCCATTCATTTACTTTGACAATTCCAGGGGTGGCGTATGCATTTACATTACCTCCACCTGTATTATAACAAATACCTATATTACCATCTGAATATTGATATAATGCAATATAATAGTCACCTTTACCAAAGTCAAATAAGCGTTGATAATCATTTAGCGATGAAGGCCTAGCCCACATAGATATTGTAAAGTTACCAGTGAATACATTAGGAATAGTCATATATTTATTAGTAGCAAAAACACCATAGTTCCCCGAATCAGGATTAACTTTGTTTTCATTTCCAATTGATACGCCACTATTTGAAGCATCATTATAATTAGAAGAAAAATCAAAGCCAACATTCTTATTTTCAAATGTATAATGAGCTATTTCTTTGCCAATTGATGTTTCACTAGCAAAGATAAGAATTGTTGAAACAAATAACGATAAAATCAAAGAAAACATGATTAGAATAAAAACTTTTTTTATTTTATTCATTTTCTTTTACCTCCAACTTAAAGCTACCCATATATGTCTCATTTTCATCGATTTCATAATAAGGAACAAACTCAAAGGAATTACCAATTTCGTCAGTCACATAAATATGAATACCATCAACTAAAGTTACATAATCCGCAAGATTTTTTCCTTTTTTAATAACAATACTTGATTTAATAGTTCTAGAAACCATATAAATATTCCCGTACATTGCCATTACCATTTCATTGCTTCCCTCATCTACTTGTTCAGCATTTAATTGATAATCAAAGGCTAATTCAACTGTATCTCCATCGCTAAAGCTTCCTTGAATACAAATCCAACCATTCTTTATATATACAGCTGTATCTTGTCCATTAATTTTTACTTTAATTGATTTTGTTTTTTCAGGTTTTCTAAAACGAAGATTAGCTGTTGTTTCCCCATCAACATTAATTGTAAACTTTGATGTTAATTCTTCCGGATAATTTGTTTCTTGAGTTAAAACAACTTGTTTTCCATCAAACGTAGTAGTTAGTTGTGAATCAACATAGTTTGTAACATATATTCCATCATCACCTTGATAATAGATTTGGTTAGCAACCTCTACTAGATCTAAGAAATATGTTCCAGAACAGCATGGCCATGCATCACCATAATAATTTTTCAAAGCTTCATTTTGATAATTCGCATAATAGAATGATTTACCTACATAAAAATCATCTTTATAAATACGTAACGCACCTAACACACCATTAAAAAGCATCTTTTCAGCCCATTCTGAATAATATGGATTGGCAGTTACTTGCATTGTATATCTAGATGCTTTTAAAACAGCAAATGAACAACATGGTATTTCACAGTCGTTAACTGTTGAGTTGATTGCTTCTTGTTTTAGTCTATTACCACCAGTTAATTGCTCACCAGCACCAAATCCACCATTAGGATACATTTCATATTTTTGAAATGCCCAGAAAAAACCCATTAATACTTCAATATCTTTTTCATCTTTTGTAACTAAACTCTTAATACCAGCACTAGATGCTGAGTTTACGTTACTATATGCGTGAACCTTTGCCCAGCCATCGCGATTTGCATCAGCAAAGTTTTTCCACATTTCTGTATAATCCCAGAACTCAGCGTATTCTAAATAGTATTTATCGTCAGTTAATAAGTATAATCGATATAGCTGTTCTGATGTTGTATACCATTCTTGATCTGACAAACCTTCTAAAGTAGTTGCGCCAATCCCTCTTGATTCACTTTGAATGTAACGATTTGTAATAAAGTTTTTTTGAGCAAAATCAACCATTTTTCTAATTGCAGGTAATACTTCAACATATTCTAAGTATTCATATGCATCAGCAAGCATTAATAATGCTTTATCTAGTTCGTAGTTTGCAGCGATATTTGATGTACGTGGAACAGGAAAGAAATATCCATCGTCTTCAATACATTCAATGAAACCATCAATAATTTGAATGGCACGATTCTTTAGTCTTTGGTCGCCTGTAATCTTATACCCTCTTATCATTGCTGCAGTTTGCTGATACATCATTGTAGCAGCCCACATACTTGTATCATACCAACCCATAAGATAGTTTGCAGTTGAAGGATCTTTAATTCCAGTCATTCCATCATCTATAGCTCTTTGTCTAAAAATTTTTAGATAATCATCAACTGGAATTTCTAACAGATATTCCATTGCGTAATCTAATTCTTTTTTAAAATTTGAGGAGATAGATAACTTTACTCCTTCAAAATCATACGCGGTAAGATATTTTGATACGCTTATTAAATCACCTTGATTATTTTTTTCTGTCGTTTTTTGTTCCTCATCTACAGTACTTACAGTGTTATTTCTCTTACAGGATGCAAGTAAAAATAACGATAATATTAATAAAAAAAAACCTAAAATCTTTTTCATAACGAACTCTCCTATTTGTTTTCTTTTTAATTTTAGAATAACCTATATGTAATATATAACGGTTTTATCCTTGTTTAAAACATTATAACATGTGTTTTTATTGGTGAACCGGTTTTCTTAAAGTTTAAATATTTACATGAAAAATAAATTTACTTTTCATATGCCTTATAATTTAGTTTTGTTAATATATAAAAAGGAGCACTAGCTACAAGATATCCATTAAATTATGTTTATTTGAATGAATCGTGGTAATGAATTTGGTTATCGATTGTTTCATTTATAACATCTTTCTTTCCATCTATTACATCTACCAAAATCTCTGTAGCACATTTACCTAACATAAAGTAGTCTTGAACTGCATAGCTTAAACTTGGTTCAAATTCCATATCAACATCAAATGAATAACCTAAAGTAAATACGGCAACTTCTTTACCAATAACTTTTCCCGCCTCTTTGCAGGCCTGATATACACCCGAAGCAACAATTCCTGAGGCAGTAATAAAGGCATTAGTTCCTCTCTTTAATGATTCTTTTGCATGAACATATGCCTCTTCTTTTGTAGAATTAGTATGTTTAATCTCAAATGTTGCTTTCCTTCCTTCAAAGGCACACATAAAACCATAGTCTCTTTCTTTTGAAATAACCAATTCTTTATTAGAATTAATTAAACAAATTGAATTAAATCCCTTATCAATCATACTAGTTGCTATAAAATTTGTTAATTTAGTATTATCTACGTCAACATAGTTTGTATTAATAGCATTCACTGGGTGGCCAATAATAACAAAAGGAATAACATGATCTTTAAAATCAACAATACGTGAGTCATTAATTGTTGGTGATAAAATAATTGCTCCATCAATTGGCGCTTTTCCGCTTTTCATTTTTAATGTTGTTTGACCATTATCAAGACCCGAATATATTAATAAGCTTTTCCCGTGTTTATTTAAAACTTTAATTACCGATTGAATTAAATCGGAATAGAACTTCTTATAAACGCCATCAGATGAAATCTCTAAAAAAAGACCAATAATATTTGTTTTTACTTTGGATGATAATACGGAAGCATAGAAGTTTGGATGATAATCATTCTCTTCACACATCTTCATAACTTTATTAGCAATTTCTGGACTAACATACTTTTTCCCTGATAAAACGTTACTTACTGTTGATTTTGCAACTCCAGCTTTTAACGCTATTTCCTTTATTGTAATCATAAAAATACCTCAACAATCTATAATAAATTAATTAGAAAACTAGTTCATCAAAAACATTTTATCATATTTTCTTTAGTTTTCATCATATTTATTACATTTTCTTACATAAAATCCTGCTAGATAAATTTAACATGTTTTTATTTAAAAGATATTAGTGTTTTACATTGTTTTTTACAAGTTCAATGAACTTATTAGTAGAAATAATTTTTACATGACTATCTAATTTTTTGACTAATCTTTCAAGATTTTCTATTTTCATACTCCATGGATGATAGTTTAAAACTGTGTAACCATCTTCGCTAGTTGGGTCAACTTTATAATTATTAATTCTATCAGCAATTCCTGTTAACCATTCTTCAGTAACAGTTTTATTAGTTCCATCAGGAGCCCACATTGTCTCTCTTACGCTGGCAAACGGCTTTCCGTTTGAACTCCAGTAGATTTTCCCGTTACCTCCACCATACATAGTCGGATCTAGTTCATAAATTCCACCATAAATATTATCATGTTTTGCATACTCATCCAAAACTTCAGTAACATGGTATAGATTTTTTAAATTATCTAATAAAGTTACAATATTCAAATCACAAATAGACATAAACTTTGCTGTTTTATCACAGAAGTTTTTTAAATGATTTTTTGGGTAGTTACACGGATTCATATATCCGACTCCTGAAACGCCACTAACAAAGTAATTGTTTTTGCCTTGTTTATAAATATATTCTAAAACTATAGGACTAACATCAGCCAAAGTTGGAGAAATAGTAAAGCTCATAGGAAAGTTTTGTTCTGTTTTAATTCTTTCACCAAATGATGATGAAGTTGCAAAATCCCTTTCAAGCCACTGTATGTTATCACCATCACTGCATACTATTGTTACATAATGATATTTATTTATATTATCAATTTCATCAGCTTTCATGCTAGGTTGTTTAGGAATATCAGCATCGATTTCATCTAATAAAGAGTGATTTAGGCTCCAATCTGCAGGACATACATAGTTACCATATTGGCTAATATGATCTACAAAACTGATTTCATCACTAGTCCATCCATAAATAGGGCTGTTTGATTCTAACCATTTTAAAACTTCTTCTCTAAATTCAAATGATTTTTTATCCTCACCGGTATATAAGCACATCCATTTATTCTTAATTGCATAGTCCCTTAACCTAATGTGATGACAATCTTTTTTTGTTACTTGGTGAACTAATGCATTATTATTAAAAAGATGTTTATAGTTATCAAAGATATACTTTTGTTGATCAATAAAATCACCATTTAGTTCTTTAGTATCAAAAAGCTCTTTAAAATTATATTTACTAATCACTTTAAATAATTTGTAGTCAACCATAACTGCATCATAAATAGTTGCCATATTACAAGCAGTATTAATAGAAATATTACCAGGAGTAATATCAAATAAAACAATACCTTTAATATATTCTTTAAACTCAATAATAGCTTCATCAAACGTTAAATAAATAACCTTGTATTTTTTCAAATAGACCATATAGTTTTCAGCATCAATATATAATCCAACACCTGTTTCTTTAGTATGCCTATTAACTAGACCTTGTAAAGATTCAATTAATGCCAATTCTTCTAAACTTAATTTTTTACTATCAACAGCGTAAATCTTCATTCTAAAACCTCTTTTTTAAAATGACTAAATTAGTCCTAATCAATATTATTCAAAATATAACAGATCGAAGCAAGCATGTTCACCATAAATATTAATTATTTCTATTTTTACTGTTTGGCCAGCAAAATTAGAGAAGTCATAGCTCCACTCTCTTGGGTTTTCATCTGCATTACATGTGATATAGTCATTTTCAGCATAAAACGCTCTAACTACTTCGCCATTAACTTTGATTACAATCTTTGGATCTTTATCTTGTATTTCTCCTTTACGGTTAAACTTTCTCACTGAAATAACAAATGTAGTTGCATCATCAGGAACAATAACATTACATAAAATCTTTGATTCTGTACCATAGTTTTCTAAACATAAACCTTCATTGTGCTTTACAACTTTGCCTTGACCATCCCATTCATTAAACATTCCGTAAGCATTCCATAGTGTACGATCGGACACAAATACCGTAGTTTCTAAAAAACATACTTTATTAACATTTACAATTTCACCGCTACCTTCACCTGAGTCATCTTGTTCAATAGAAACAATTACTTCTTTTCCATTGAACTCTGAAATATCATACGTAAATGTTGAAGGAGAAAATTCATTTAATAAATACCAACCATCGGATGATAATGCCTTTTCATATTCATTGGCTATTAATACTTTTGACTTAATTTCGCCATTTTCTAAGTATACAATTCTTACACGGTAGTTAGTGTCAGCGTTGTCTCCGCCATTAACTTTAATTTGTAAAAACTTATCATTTGAAGTTAAGTTAAATTTTGCATACATCCATGAGTTTGGATATGCATCTAATCTATCATCTAAATCAGAACCATCTAATTTAATCTTTCCATCATACCAACCTGCAAAGTCATATTGTAAACCACCACAGTTATATGCCCACTTATTTGCAGTTTTTTCATCACTAAATAAAAAGCTCTTTTCTGTTTGTAAAGGTGATACTTGGATATCTTTAACACGATACTGTTCAGTTGAAATAACTGCAAGTTTATTATCAAAATCAGATGGAACGAAGTCATCATATTCATCAACATCATCATGTGGTACATTCTTGCTGATTAAATCAATGAATTCCTCAGCATTTACTAACACAACATCATCATCAAGCATTTCAACAAAACGAGAGATATATTCCATAGTGCCAATACTCCAAGCATGGCAAACAACAGCTGTATATCCTTCAATTGTTGTTGGATCAGTTGAATAACTATTGATTCTTTGGGCTACACGCTCAATATAACCATAATATTTATTGTGATTATTGTCTGAATCAGATCTCCATAATGTTTCTCTAATAGCTACAAATGGTTTATTATTTTCCCAAACAACGCCTTGCCCTTCAATGTAGTAATTACCAACTGAACAAATGCCACCTTTAATTTGATCTTGCTTAGCAAATTCCTTGTAGGCATCCTTTGATACATAACTATCAATGAAGTTTACAACACTTAAGTCAGTTTTTTCCATATAACCAGCAGTATATGCAGCATATTCTTTTAATGAATTAACATTATATTCAGAAGCATTAATATAACCTACCCCTGATGGACCAGCAATGAAGTTATCATTTGCTGTTTCATTTTCATATAAGTTATTAATAATATTTGGAGCTAAATCATATAATGATGGGCTTGTAGTCCAAGTCATTTTAAAGTCTCCACGATATTGTGAACCATAATATAAACTTGAAGATGCAAATCCATTTGTCATCCATTGTACGTTATCACCATCACTCATAATAATACATAGATAGTGTTTACCTTGTTTAGCAGTAGTAACTGTACTTTCAGTTTTTTGCGTATATTTATCTTGAGCTTCTAATGATGAATAGAATGAAAGGTTACAAGTCCAGTCGGCAGCAACCGTTACCTTACTAACTAACGAGTTTGCAGCAACAAAGTTAACTTCATTTTCTGTCCAACCTAAAATTGGAGCGTTATCAATAGCCCATTCACGAATTGTCATTGATAAATCATCTTTAGATCCATCGTTATAATCTAAATAATAACATAAAGCTTTTCCAGCAATTGCGTAATCTCTTAATTGAGTCTTTGCAGGATTTTGGTGAACTAAATATGTATTATTTAATTTATCTTTGTATTTATTAAATAAATATTCAGTATTCCAAATCGATTCAGTAGTATCAATACCTTTCTCTAAGCCAACATTAATAGCTTTATATTCAATTGTTTTTGAAACCATTAAATAGTTTTCAACACCAGCAATTGTTGTAGCATAGTTTATTGTTTGATCAGAGTATCCAACACCAGATTCAGCATGGTTATTGTATAAAACATATTTTGAATCTTTAATATAATCAGCAAAAGTAATAACTAAATCCCATGGGTCAAATACTTTAACTGTTGATAACCCATAAGCGTCTTTTGCTTCATCAATCCAGGCTTGATCGTCATTATCTTCAATAATAAAAATTGCTGTTTTATCTTGGGCAACAATTCCTTGTAAAGATACAATCATAGCGTATTCAGGAGCAGTCATGGCTTTACTATTAATTACATAAATAATATCCTCATGACCATTAGGGCGGAAAAACATTCCAGTCTTAGGATCCATAGCTTTTTCTTTTGAATCTTTATTTTTATTACATGCTGTGAGGAAGCATAACATTAATATTAAACAATTAATTAAAATAAATATCTTTTTCATTTTCTTTTTCCTATTCTTTATTTGGATTAACTATAATCCATTTTTGTGAATCAACATTGCAATCCGAATATAAATGATATCCATCAAAATCATCTTCACAAACTAAATATCCTAAATTTTTTGCAGGTTTAATTATAAAATAATTACCTTTATTTAGTATCTCAAACAATTGAGCATCGTCTGAGCTTTCTGCCTTTTGATAGAAATGATCACTACCAGATTCTTTAACATATTCTAAGAATAATCCATAAGGAGTTTTAATCTTGTAGTAATTTCCTATAGCAACAAGTTCAAAAGAATAGCCTGCATAATCTGAAGTTGATGTATACAATTCACCTTTAACCATTAAATCAGATTCATTAAAGGTAGGCATCAATGATGATGATTTAATATAAATGACAACTGGTTTAGTTAAGTCAACAGGTTCTTGTGTTGGTTCTTTTTTAAGAACATCATCGGCAATAGTAGTATTAACATTATGTAATACCCAGACTTGCCCTTTGTTATAACCCCCACCTTCATTCATTTCCATATATTGATGATATCCAGATACACCATTTTCACACATTACATAACCAGGGTTACTAACTGCCGTAATTTTATAAGTGTATCCATCAATAATATTTTCTAAAATAAATAGTTGGTCTGTTCCTTTAGAAAGTAATCCCTCCTGATAAAATAAATCTTTATCTCCATCTGGAGCTTTTTTCCATGTTAGGTAATAACCATTATCCATTTTAATTCTATAATAACCAGACTCATTATCTTTAATAAATTGGAATGAAATACCCTGATAATCAGATACTTGAAAAATTTCCTGTCCTTTAACTAATATGCTATTATTCTCATTTACTACTGGGTAAGCTTTCCAGTTTAATGTAAACATACATACCGGTTTAGTTAAATCTAAAACTTCTTCTTGAATTGGAATAAATCTTGTAACACTGTTACTCATAGGACTAGGTAAATAAGATGTAGTGTTATAAGAAACAGCTTTTACTGTTATTACATAATCACCATAGATACCATCAATGTAATCATATGATAATGATTTAGTTGTATCTACTAATTCATCATTTACATAAATAAAATATCTATCTGCATTATTAACAGCTTCCCAAGAGACTGTACTTCCAACTAATGTAATAACTGGAGCATCTAAGTTTTTAGGAATATGTTTTTCAGAAATAACAATTTCTTCAATAACACTTAATTCGCTATCTGTAAAGTTAATTGATTGAGTAATAGCTTTAACACTAATTTTATAAGTACCAACCTTGATCTCTTTAAAATCATAAGAGTTAGTTTCAACAGTATCTTTTAAAACACCATTATAAAAAACTTCATAACGACTAGCATTTTCAACTACACTCCATGTAATAACATTACCAGAAATTGATAAAACTGGTGTATCTAATGGTGTCTTAGAAGCTTTTGCTTCATAAGTTAAAACGTTTGATTGCAAAGAAGGTTTTTGGTCTTTATCAAGCGCTTTTACACTAACTTGATAAACTCCCACTTCTGTAACACTAATTTCATATGAACATTCAGTTGTTTCATATTTATTAATGCCTACTGTTACTTCGTATTTTTCTGCACCACTAACAGAATTCCAAGTAACAGTTTTTTGATTTAATTCAATTACTGGAGCATCAATTCTCTTGCCCAATGCTTCACAACCTACAAATGATAAAGAAGCAATGATCAATAAAAGAATAAAAATAAATTTTTTCATTGTATAGTTCCTCCTAATCTGAATCATCAACAAGAATGAATGACCAATATTGCTTTGAACTTCCACAATTGCTATATAAGTTGATTGGATTTGTTTCAGTATCTATTGATACGATATATGTGGTTATTTTACAGGTTAATGTATAGCTTAATAATCCACAATGATCAACTTTGAACATTTGAGTATTACTACCATTAAAGTCTTCATACCTAAAGAAAAATTTATTTCCTACACTAACACAAGTGAAGTATTTACCAGTAGATTTGTTCTTGATATAGTAATATCCTTCACCAGCATTTTCAAACACAAAAGCAAATTTTGTTAAATCTGTGTAGTCTGAAATTGCATTACCTACTCTAATATATCCATCTGATTCATCTTCAACGATTACCGAATCAAAATAATTGTTTATCATAATAACACCATTTGGATTAGTAAAGTCAACCATCCAATAATCTGTTGTTGGCATAAAGGTAGTAAACATACTATCCCAGTTAAATGTTTTACCAGCATGGCCATAGTCAACTAAGTGAATCTTCTTTCCACTTGTTAATTCAACTTCAATTTCAATAATGTTTTCAAATGAAGCAGTATTACTAATTGTATATTTAACTGTACCATCAGCATTCTTTACAAATTCAACAGTATCAAAAATTTCGCCATTATCTAAACGAGCATCACGAGCTAATGTGATAGGGCCCCTTCTTAAAGCAACCATGTTCTTACCATTTTCGTAAGCACAATCTTCACTACCCCATATTTCAACAACATCCATTTGGAATTCAACGGTAATTTGGTCACCATTTTTCCATGTTCTATTAATGTTATAAAATGAACCAGCAATGATACCTTCTTTAGCTACACCATTTACTTTTACAATAGTATTTTTACTCCAAGCAGGAATTCTTAACGATAAAGCAAATGTTTCATCAAAATCTAATGCCAAAGTCATGTTTACAGTATTATCATTTGGATAACCAGTAACAGTTTCAACACCAATCTTTGATCCACTATCTAAAGTACCAGTAGTTTTTCCTGGTAAATATAAGTTAACTGAGAACTCATTTAATGAAGTTGAAAATTGGATTTGAGGAATCAAACCAGTTGCAATTGAACCTTGAGAAATACAACAACCATAAGCCCATTCATATGGTTCATGTAAGCTCATACCACCAGCGGCAGAAGTTACACGCTTATTGTAGATTAAGTTATTGTAACTATTAAATACGTGGTCGTAATAGCCTTCATTATCTACACAGCACAATACTGCGTTATATATAGTTATTTCCATGCTATCTATTACGGCTGGATCCTTTGTAACTTGATATATATCTTGTGAGAAATTTAACCAGTGAATAGTAACGCAGAATTCTTGTTGAGCACCTGTCTTTGTTGGGTCAGCTTGTTCTACAGCTGAATGCTCAAATACTTCATCTTTTGTACAACCACCGCCAACAATTGTGATTTCTGATTCATTAACTGCATACCAAAAATTAACCGCAGCGATTTTATATTTTTCAATACCAGTAATAAAATAATATTCTAATACACCATCGAAGAAGTTACATAATTCTCCAGCTTTTGGAGCACCCCATGTATATGGTAATGTTTTATTTTCAATAGCTTGTTCGATTTGATTACCGTATTTTGAACCACCATTATTAACAATGTGTGTTGCAAAATCAAAATATTCTTGTTTTCCAGTAGCCTCATAAATTTTACATACTACTTCAAGAATTGATGATGTTGGTAATCCGCCCCATTGGCTACAAGCATCATTAATATTCATCTTGCCTTCGCCATCACCGACATGTTCTAAAATACAATCCAATTGGCGACATACAGACGCTAAAATACGATTTTTTAAATCTTCATTTTTACAGATCTTATAAAAACTCATTAATCCTTGCAATGTCCAACGACGACACCACATATCCCATCCACAGAATACATCAGTTTCTTCGTCTGTAGTTGGATTACCATATGATGTAATACTGCCATCAGCTTGTTCTGTAGTTAATAAGTCTTCAGTAGTATTTTCCAAAATCTTGTATAATTTTTCATCTTTTAAGCTAGTATAAGTGATGCAAGCACCTTCCATCATCTTACCCCAAAATTCTCCACGCCATCCGTATCCATCACCATCGGTATTTGATCTAAATTGGCATACAAATCTTGACCATAATGATGTGTCATATAATTGACGAGAGTTTACTAAATCTAAAGTATCACCAATAGCACCTGATAAGTCAGCATCAATATTATCTAATAAAACTGTTTGATAATAATCTACACCTGTTTTAATCTCTGAAGATTGTTTATTATATTTTATGATATTAGAAGCAACGCTATTTGTATATCCAGTAGCTGCAATTGCAATTACGAATATTGCTTTCCCAGATTCTAAATCTTTAATTTCCATTCTAGTATTAGTTGTGTTTGTTTTTTCAATACCGAAATAAACATCATAACTAATAGCATTATCAATTGCTTCCCACATAATTTGATATCCATCAAAAGAAATAGTGGGAGCACTGATCCTAGTTTTTGCAGTTACATAGTTATATGAAATAACACTTGAAGCTTTACTATCTAAAACTTCGCCACTTCCTAAGGCTTTTATAGAGACATCATATTTTCCATCACTTAAGCCTGTTATTACGTATTGATTGTCATCAACATTATATGTATTATTACCAATTGTTAATTGATAGCCTTTTGCACCTTCTACTTCAGTCCATTGAATAACATTACCATTTATAACAACAGAAGGCGTATCTAATTGTACTTTACTATTAGCACATCCAACTATAACTAAAATAAATACAAATAATAAAATAAAAATCAGTGATTTATTAATAATTTTTTTCATATTATTCTCCTCTTATTCTTTAACACCACTGAAATTTAAGCCAGATACAAATTGCTTTTGACAGAAGCAATACATAATAACTACTGGTAATAATGTTAAAATTAAACTAGCGGACCTTAATACAGTTCCTTCAAAACCATAATCAGGAAAGTTATAAAGTTTTAATTGAATAGTATATAATTCAGGATCTCCTGTAATTAACATAGGCCACAAATATTCATTCCATTGTGCAACAAAAGTTAAAACAGAATAAGTTGCAACCACTGGTAAACACATTGGAAATACGATTAAAGCTAAAATCTTAATCTCATTAGCACCATCAATTTTTGCTGATTCTATACATGCATCAGGTACACTATTCATAAATGCTCTTACTAAGAAGATTCCGCTTACATTTACAATACCAGGTAAAATAAGTCCTCTAAACGTTGAAGTCCATCCTAAAGATGATACTAATTGATAGTTTGTGACCATTAATAATTCACCAGGAACCATCATTGTAAGTAACAACATAAATGTAACCAGTTTTCTACCTCTAAACTTTTTCTTCGATGTGACATATCCTACTAAAATAATGACAATGACACTTAGAATAACAAAACTACAAGATACTATCAAGGTGTTTTTTAAACCTTCTAATAGTTCGCCTTCTTCAATAGCTTGAAAGTAGTTTTCGAAACAAGCTTTTACTGGCCATAAATATATTTTTCCATCAATCGGTGTAAATCCTTCAGTAGGCTGAAGTGATGTAACAATTTGTAAATAGAATGGAAATATTTGAGCCAAAGCTAAAACTAGAAGCAATGTAATAATCAATACATTAGCAACCATATTCCATGTTTTATTAGTCTTTTTCACTTGTTGTAAAGGAGCCATTTTCATAATCTAATCCTCCTTTGGTGTTATCTTTTGTTGAACAAAAGATAAACACAAGATAATAATGGTTGTAACGACACCTATTGCACAGGCGTATGCCATATCAGTTGTTGTATTTTGATATAAATATAGTATTACTGAGTTTGATGAATCTAACGGCCCTCCGCCACTTACTAACTGCATTGGTGCAATTACTTTAATACCACCAATAATTGATAATATTAAGTTATAAGAAATTGAAGGTAAAATAGACGGAATATAAATATTAGTGAATATTTGCCAATCAGACGCACCATCTACTTTTGCGGCTTCAACTATACTTCTATCAACGCCTTTAATAGCCACATAGTAAATAACCATTTGAGCACTAAAACCAAATAACATTGGCATAATCATCAAAGTCAAAAGCGATAAATTAGCATCATTATACCAAGCAAGCGGCTGGCCACCAAAGAACCTAATAACTGTATTAATAATCCCTGTTTCACTAGGACTAAATAACGATTTTGTAATATCAGCACTAACTACCGATGACGCTAAAGTAGGCCAGAATAACAAAGCTAAGAAAAGTTTTTGGTATCTCTTAAGTTTAGAAATAAGCCAAGCAATTAATAAACCAAACACATTATTAAATAGTGTCATTACAGCAGTCCAAATTAGCGTGTTCTTTAAAGCTAAATAAAAAACCTCATCACCAAATAATCTTTTATAATTATATAAACTAAACTTAGATATTGCAGAAATATCAACCGTTAAATCGGTAAACGAAAAATAAATACCTCTTACGAAAGCATAAACAAAGAATATTCCCCACCAAACAAGTGGAAATGCTAACAACAAGTATGCTGATTTTTCTTCAACCTTTAAGAACTTCTTCTTTTTTATTTTTTTCATAAGAGGCCACTTCTTTCTATTTTGATTCCTAAAATATTTTAAAAACTATTTGCCATATTTGCGATTTGTTTCTTCTTGAGCTTTCAATTGTGCATTAGAAATAGCAGCAGCAATAGCATTAGCATCAGTAGCAGTTACAGAAGAATAAAGCATATTAACAATTTGTTTTTCTAATGCTGGCCATGCAGCTGTACCAGGACGAGAAGCAACTTTAGTTAATTGACTAGCGTATACACTTAAGATTGGATCACTTGTATAATATGAATCATTTAAAGCAGATATTGTAACTGGTAATAAGTCCTTTTCTTGAGCAAATGCAAGTTGAAACTTTGTGTCTGTTGACAAGAATTTAGCAAAATCATAAGCAGCTGCTTTCTTTGAAGATTTTTCAGAAACTACAAATGAATATAAACCTAAACCTGAATAGTTTAAAGTAGAATCAATTGAAACAATTTCAGCCACTCCACAATTAAATAATGCTGTAGTTCCAGTTACTTTTGATAGGTTCCATGAACCCATTTCAATAAACGCTACAGAACCATTATAGAATTTACCTTCTTCATATTCTTTTGTTGAAGCATATTTAGAAAGCGCAACCCATTTGTTAACAGCGTCTTTAACTTCATCGGAATCTAGTTTAACTGTCCTATAGTCATCACTTACTAATTGCCCATTAACTCTTGCTACATAACTGGTAAATTCCATTGCGGCAAATGTATCGTTGAATGGTTGAGCAAATGGAGTATATCTACCATCATTCTTAACAATTTCACAAGCTGCTAATAATTCATCATACGTTTCAGGAACTTTAGTAATTCCAACGGCATCCAAGATGTTTTTATTATACATTAAACATACAGTATTAGCAGATAGAGGTAATCCATAGTTCTTTCCATTATATGTGTTTGCAGCATAAACTGTCTCAGGGTATAAACTCTTAATATCTGTATCAGAGCCCATTGCAGATAAGTCAGCTAACAAACCTTCATTTGCTAAAGCCTGAACATATACATGGTCTAATATTGCAATATCAGGACGGCTATTATTATCGTTTAGAGCAAACTTATATGCGTCATATACATCCATACCAGTTTTCTTAACAACTTTTATACTTACATCAGGATTTATTTCTTTATATCTACTTATTGCATCATCCATGATGTTTTGAAGTGGTTTACCAGATGGCCACCAAATAATGATTTCTTCTGAGTTTTTAGTTCCACAACTTGACAATATCATTGTGAATGCTAATATAACAGCAATTATAAATAAATTTAATGCTCTAACTATTTTTTTCATAAATTACAATTCCTTTCATAAATCAATAGTATAAAATGGTGATTATATGTGCACAAGAAAAGCACTAACAAAAACCGTTTTTCTAATTGAATTATATCAAATATGTGTTTCATTGTCAACGCTACAATTATAATTTTAAATAATTTTTATAAAAAATATTAAAAAAAATCTGATATTAACAATTTTATTACAAAAAAATGTTAAAAGAAAACCGATTTTTCTTTACATAATGCTGTTATTGAGTTATAATTCAATTGTAATACATTTTTCGGAGGATATTATGGGAAAAACTATTAATTTAATCAATGGTACTCACTGGGACCGTGAGTGGCGTCATACTGCTGAACAATCAAAATTGCGTTTAGCCGATTTAATGGACAACATCATTGACATACTTGAGAATAAGGACACATATAAATACTTTTGTGTTGACGGTGGTACTATCGTAATTGAAGACTATCTAACTGTTAGACCTGAAATGAAAGAAAGAGTTCAAAATTTAATTAAAGCAGGAAAAATGATTATTGTTAACTGGTACACATTACCTGAAACAAACACCGTTGCTCCTGAATCTTTGATTCGCAACCTTTTATGGGGACACAAAATGGCTAAAGAATTAGGTGGAGGAATGAAGTCTGGTTACACAGCTACATCATATGGTCAACCTAGCCAACTACCACAATTATATAAAGGGTTCAAGATTAATAATGCTATCTTCTATCGTGGTACTAACAAACATATCTTAACTCCATTATTTAAGTGGAATTCACCTGATGGATCAGAATTATTAACTTTAAGAACATTCGATGAAGTAACAAGAACAAACTGGTTCTTTTATGTTCATGGCCCAGCTGTATTAGGAAAAGGATTAAAAGACTTAACTTATACATATAATAAAGAACAAAAACCAGTTCACATGGCTGACTTGGGTTCATATGAAAAAGCCTTCACTTTATTACATGAAGACTTTGATTATATTCATGATAAAGACGTTCAAAAGAAAGCACTAGATTATCTTATCGCTCAAGCAGAACCATATAAGATTGGTGATGAAATCTTAGCATTAAACTTAGAAGATAATGATGAACCTTATCGTTATTTACAAGAACTTGTTGATGATATGAATAAGATTTATTCAGATTATCAAATTAAGCAAGTATCCATGGATGAATACATGGCAAAGATTACTAAGCTAGTTGAAGAAGAAAAATATGAATGTGCTACATGGAATGGTGAACTTAGAAACACTACTATGGAATACAATAATTTTAACGCATTATTAGGGGCAACCCATTCTTCAAGAATTAAAATTAAATTGTTAAATGATGAATGCGAAAACTCATTAATAAACGTTTCTGAACCCCTAGCTTCAATTGCTAGCGTTTTAGGAAATAAATATCCAACTACTAACTTAAATAGAGCTTGGGAATATTTGTTAAAATGTCATGCACATGATTCAATCTGCGGTGCTGCAGTTGATAGAGCACATGACGATATGATGTATAACTTCAGTTTAGCTAAGACTGTATCCGAGGAAGTTACAAATAGAAGTGTAACATCACTTTTCAAATACATTGATACAACAAAAGACTTTAAAGAAAACGACCATACAATAGTTGTATGGAATACGTTGCCTTATGATAGAGAACAAGTTGTTGAATTAGTTATTGATACTCCAAAAGGAGTAAGCGTTGCAACTGACAATGGTATTGATGGATGTGCTGACTTTGGTCTATTCTATGATATCGTTGACAAAGATAGTAACGTAATTCCTTCTGTTCAATTATCACTTGATAACATCTCAATTGGCGTTGAACGTCAGATGGATACAAAAGCAATTAAGTTTAATGCTGAAAGACGTCATATTTTAGTAAAAGTAAATGTTCCTCAAATGGGTTATACAACAATTGCTTTAAGACCAAGAGAACCTCATTATGCATATATTCCTGAAATTATTGATAACCGTAAATTAATCGCTAGAGCTAATGGAACATTAGAAAACGACTTCTTAAAAGTAACTATTAATTCTAATGGTACTTATGATTTATTTGATAAAGTTCAAAATAGAGAAATGAAGAATTTAGGATATTATTCAGATTCAGGCGAGGTTGGTTCTGCTCACGTTTGCAGTCCTACTAAGACTAACTGTATCTATACTTCATTAGGATGCAATTCTAATATTGATATGTTAGAATCAAATGAATTACGAGGTAAATATAGAATTACATTATCTATGATGCTACCTGAAGATGCTTCCATAAACGGCCATGACAGATCAAGAGCAATGAAGGAATTAAAGATTACTACTGTATTGACACTTGAAAAAGATTCTAAGTTCTTAAAAGTTTCAATTGAATTAAATAACCAAATCCGTGACCACAAATTATGGATTAACTTCCCAAGTGGTTTATCAAATGCTGATTGGGCTTACTCTGAATCTGCATGGGATGTTGCAAAAAGAACAATTAGATGGAGAGATCATAAAGATAACTTTGAAGGATTCTTCCCATTCCAACCAATGCAAAACTTCGTTGATATCTCAGATAACAAGAATGGTTTCGCATTCTTATCTAAAGGTCTAAGAGAATACGAAGTCGAAGATGACAACGAAAGAACATTAAAAATAACATTAATTAGAACTCAAAGAGCTTACATGACAGCTAACAGTGCAATGACAGTTGAAGAGTTAGATCAATACACTGGTCAACATTCATTCGGTAAAATGAAATATGAATTTGCATTATATCCTCATAAAGGGGATTATGTTGAAGGAAATGTTTTACAAACAGCATATGACTATAAAGTTCCTATGAAAGCAATCCAAGGCGTACAAAACAAAGGTATCTTACCTTCTTCTGCTAATATCTTTAATATCACTCCACAAAATAAATCAATTATGACTTCTGCTTTAAAACAAGCTGAAAGTACTGATGGAATCATTTTAAGATTATGGAACACTACTTTAGAAACACAAAATGTAAAAGTTAAAACAATCTTGAACTTCAAGAGTGCAACTCATGTTGATTTAGATGAATCACCAATTGAAGAATTAGAAATTAAAAATGGTGAGTTCAAGTTTGAGTTAGCCCCAGCTAAGATTTACACAATCTTATTAAAGTTTTAAGGAGAAAATTATGATTAGAATTCCAAACTTAGGCGAATTTAATGAAGGTTCCGGATTATTTGAAATTAAAAAATGTAGTGACGGAGTCTTTGAAAAAGACGTAAATGGTGTAAAATCAATTGTTTCTACAGGCGATAAAAAAGTTGAATTTATATGTTTTGAAGATAAAACTATTGCATTTGTAAAAAGTGCAATTGGTTATCCTGCATATTATCCAGTTCATAAAGTTAAACTTGAACGCCCAGTTAAAGCTGTTTTAATGGACTTAGATGGAACAAGCGTTAAAAGTGAAGAATTCTGGATATGGATTATTCAAAAAACTGTTATATCTTTAACTGGCAATAAAGACTTCAAATTTGAAGAAGCTGATTTACCACATGTATCAGGTCATTCAGTATCAGAACATTTACAATATTGTATCAATAAATACTGCCCTGATAAAACATTAGAAGTAGCTCGTAATTATTACTTTGAACACACTCATTATGAAATGAATGAAATCATGGAAGGTAGAGGTAAAAAAGGCGCATTTACTCCTTCTAATGGGATTAAGAAATTCTTATTAGAATTAAAGAAACACAATATCAAGATTGGGCTTGTTACTTCTGGATTATATGAAAAAGCTTGGCCAGAAATTTTATCAGCATTTAACACTCTAGAAATGGGTGATCCCAAAGAATTCTATGATGCAAGCATTTCTGCTGGTTTCCCAATTAGAAAAGGATCTGTTGGAACTTTAGGAGAATTAAGTCCAAAACCACATCCATGGTTATATGCTGAAACGTGTTGTGTTGGACTAAACATTCCTTTTGCTGAAAGAAACCATGTTGTTGGAATTGAAGACTCTGGTGCTGGCGTATGTTCAATTAGATTAGCTGGATATACAACAATCGGTATTAGTGGTGGAAACATCGAAGGAAGCGGAACAAAAGCATTATGTGACTTCTATTCTGATTCATTTGATGAAATCTTAAAATACATTTTAAATGAATAAAGAAAAAGCTTAGATTAAAATGATAAGATGTTTGTAGACACAAAAAAATATTTGTGTTTATGAACATTTTTTTTAATATAATTGGGAATAGGAAGGAGATATTATGAGAAGAAAATTAAAAGGAGGAACTAATAAATGTTGGATAGTAAAAGAAAAATATGAAATTAAGAATTGATAATGAACGATTTAAAAAAAGTTATACATTAAAGGATGTAAATTAAATAAAATAGACAATTCATAACGAATACGACATAGTAGAATTATTAAGTAACAAAAATAGCTATAGTATATGGATTTCGTATAAAATGTTACATATACATATAACTATAATTAATAAATTTTTAGGTTTGTATAATAATCCCGACAAACATGATTTTTATTTTTTAGATTTCAACTAAAAAATGGTACTAAACATCTGTAGTAAAAGAGGCATCTCTTTTTTTTAAAAAGCACCTCCTTTCTTCTTTTAGCAAAAAAGCTATGACCTCTATCATAATCTATTTGCGCTTAACAATTTTTAATTGTTTCTTCTTTTTCTTTGAAATGATTGTAAATGTTTAATTATTATTTCATCATAAGTTAAATTACTTTTGATAATAAAAATTATACAAAAAAACCACCCGGTGAATGAGTGATCTTACTTTTTCTATTTGCTTTTTAACCAATATTTAATTATTAACTTCATTGTACCACGAAAATTCATTTTCTCTAAAAAGGATGAATTCAATCTCCCTCGTCAAAATAAAAAAAGCCTAGTTGTATCTTTACAATTTCACTTTCGACGAAAGCCAAGTAAAATAGCCACCGATTTCGGTCGACAGTTACTACGACAGTTACTACTATATATAATGATTATATAGTGCTAATACTTAGGTAAATTCAATAGATAAAAATCATCTGCAAACAAACGCTCTCCCCTCACATATGGTTCAAGAGTTTCTTTATACCATCTTTTCATTCTGGGATTAAACCAATCTTGTTTACTCCATTGCTCAAAATGAATTCCTATACCATCCAAAAGACTCAACACAAAACAAGCGTCTAATGCTTCATAATTAATTATTCCCCCAGCATTTCGATATCCTTCTACTATTTTTTGTCTACGTGGCAATCCACCTATATTTCCAAATAAAACAGCAAGATCAAACATTGGATGTCCCATCCCTAGAAAAGAAAAATCAATAGCAACAAGACCTTTTGAAGTTTTTAAAATATTAGATGAAGACAAATCTCCGTGTAACATAATAAATTCATTTTGCACTTTCTGTAAAGTACTCTCAACTGCATCACAAGCTATTTGCATTATATTAGAGAACACTATATCAAGACCTTTATCTTCTAGTGACTGTATTCTTTTTTTGGTACATTCGCAGTGTTTTTTATCATACGATATCACAGATGACGCTTGAAATCCAATTGCATTCCTATGCAAACGAGCGATTAAATCACCAATTTGACAGCAAAGTTCATCATTTAATTCAAACTTATCTAAAGATTCTCCCTCTATCCATCTTGAAACGGTAACAAACGTTCCATCACTTAACTTCGTTATTCTATCGCCACAATAATTTTCAACCGTTTCACGAATCGTCATACCATGTTTCTTTAAGTGCTCTTGAAACTCAATCTCTGTTTTACGTAGTTCTATACGGTCAAGACCTTCGTATATATATTCCGTATTAAAGCCTTCCACATGCTCATGAATTTGTAATAAATATTCACTTCCAATACGATACGTCAAATTCTCATTATGTCTAATCAGTGTTACGTCTAATGCGTCTATTTTGTAATACGATAACGCTTCTTCTAAATATTTGTACTTCATATTCTTATTTCCTCTTTCCTGAAAGAAATTCAATATTTTACTCAATTATACCACACATTTGTAATAATTTATATACCACAAAGCCAACGTCCATAAGAATATCGGTCTACGGTAGGATATTTTAGCTGATCTGTTTAGTGATTATGGCAAACAAAAAAGCCGACCTTGCGATCGACCTTTATTTCAATAAATCTTTTTGTACTTTACCTATACATTTTTGAATAATTCTGTTGTAATTTTTCCAAATCTATTTTCACATAAAAGTTCAAAATGGACTTGTATTATTACATATTATCTATTCATTCATATTTAAATTATTATTAATCATCATTAGATTAATAGTATAAAAGCCAAAAAACATTCCTGTAAAAATGAATATTAAAGTAATATTGATAATTTGTCCATATAATAAAAGAGGATAAAGCCCCATTATAAACATAGTAAATGAAGAAAAGCCGAATATAAATGCCAATATTGAGTTGATGTTTTTAGTTTTTGTAATCAATTGAGAATTTAGTTGGTTATGTTTTTGAAACTTAATACATTTAAAATAATGTAAAGTTAATAAAAGAAATAATCCTGTCATTATGACGAAAATAATTATAGGTGGTACTTCTTTAATTATTACAACAGCTAGAATAATTAATACAAACATAAATAGAGTAATTATCATTGTTATACTAAACATTATGCACGAAAATATTAGTGTTATCTTTTTCATCAGTTAACTCACTCCATTAGATTTATTAATAATATTATATATTGTCTTTTTTATCCTAAAGCCAGGCAAAGCAGATAGATTACTGGTAATAGAATGATTATGCTCGGAGCTAAATATATTAATACTTTAATTGTGCCAATCATTAATTCTAAACTTGCACTATCTTCTGCCATACACATAATAACTCCTGTGATTCCAACAAAAAATATTAAAGAGAATATTATAGAATTTACTATTGATTTACCAACTTTTTTATTTAGCAAATAAGATAAATAGAAAAAGTTAATCAATAGTAATATTATGTCTACAGTCATTATAGTATGGGTGATTATAGAATTATCGTAATTAATAGCATATTCAAAAATAAAAGATAATAAAGATAATAAAAGACCTATAATAATTAAAATGATAATCTTAGGATTCTCTTTAAATAAAGTTTTCATAAGAATCCCTCACCTTCAATAATTCTTCTTTCAATAATTTAACTGTATCATCATCAAACCAATTTAATGGAATATACTCTTTATAATAATTTCTTTCAATTACCAATACTCTTTTAGGGTATTTTTTTAATTTAATTTCTTTTTTTAATTTCTCATCATTAATTTCATATACATTAATAATTGAATCGAAAGGAATACATAAGTTCTCTTTGTTATTGAACTTTATATTACACATAACTTCTTTATTTTCGTAATTAATAACAATATCATTTCCTCTATTTACAGCAATAGCTAATATCATAAGTCCAAAAGCAATTACTAATAACGAAAAACCGACAAATGACCACGATTTTATACTAATTGTAAAAACAAGCAATGGAATGCTAATTAAAAACAAACATATACTAGCAATATAAAATATCATTGTTAATAATTTTCTATTAAAATATTTTTCAGTCATTATATCACCACCAAAAATATGTTTTTCCAAAATGGACTTGTAATATTACATATTGTTATTTAATTTCTAAGTCTGCACCTGTTGATGATTTATATTTTGCTTTAATCATTATTTCAATATCATTGCTAAATGATATCATTAAATACTTATATTTTCTACGATTATATACATCTCCAATTTGAGACTTTTGCAAAAATTTATAGCTGGATAAAACTAAATACGTTTTACGTATAATTAACATTTTAAGAGAAAATATAGTAGCATTTATTTTAAATGCTTTATTTATATTCACATATTCTATTTCTTTAATAATACCAAATATATTTCGTATAACTATCTTATCATCATAAATATTAGTCCATTGAACATTCATTATTGAAATAACTAATAAAAACAAGCCTGCTGCAACAAACAATAAATAACATAATGTTATCCATGTTTCTTTTGTTGTGATACAAAAAGTTAAACCAACAAATCCAGGTATACAACATAGAATTAAAAATATTAAACTCCATATAGAATGTTTTAAATTATTGATTTTCATGTGTAATCATTCCTAATTTTCAATAATTTAAATAATATTATTTTTTAATACATCGTAAATGTTTAATAAATAAGGATCTTCATAGTTTTGTTCTTGCCAAAGTTTTAACTTTTCTACTACTACATAACCCTTAGCATTTAATTTTTTACCATTAGCAACTCTTTTTAATAAGCCTTTGTAAAAAGGCCAATATAACTTTAAATCGTTTGCTACTTTAGTGTGTTCTACTAAATATTTATCTAATACATTTAATATTAATTGTGCTTGTTCTTTATAATAATCATTAACTATTAATTCTTCTTTTGATACTTTTGTTTTACCAATATTATCATATATAATTGCACCTATAAGAATAACAATATATATACTAACACAAACAATTATAGTAATCCAATTCCACTTCTTAAAGCCATATTCTAAACCACTTAATACAGCAAAACTAATAACTATAAATTCTATTACTCCAAGTAAAATACCAAATTTTATTATTTTATCTATTCTCTTATCCATTAAATACACCTCTTATATATCACAACTCTGATTTATTTTTTCTAAAATAAACTTTTTAATTTTATATATATCTGTATCTAAAAAATTATCGCTTATAGCTATATATTCATATTTCATCTTCTTGTTTGCAATAATAAACAATCTTTTTAATAAATTAACATTTTTTAAAACTTCTTCTTCATTCTTAATTTTAATACATAAAAACATGCCTTTAATATAAATAGAATCAATATTTTTATAATATATTTTGCCAATCGAAATATACGATGATCTATCAATCATATAATCTTCTTTTATCTCTATTAATCTATTTGTAAAGAATAGAGTATTTCTAATAATTATCAATAAGCCAAAACCAAAAAACACAAGAGCAAAAATCATAAACCCTTTAATAAAATAATAGAATATATCGTTATTAAAAATTGGTTCATCAACTAAACTTCTGAAATCAACAAAAGCAAAGAAACCGCAAATTAATAACATAAATATTCCTATAACTATTATCCCTATTGATTTTTTTACATTACATTTAATATTTGTCATTTTGCACTCACATCCTATTAAAATTATACCATAATCGATCCAGTATAAAAACTAACTAAAGTTTCTTTCTACGCTAAATATTCTATTAATAATATATATTTATACAGCTGCTTTCTATATAACTTTAGCTAGGGTTAGTTTCTACGTTGTGATTTTATTACAAATCTACTTTTAAGAAAAAATACAAATTTTTAAGTTTTAATACAAATTTATAATTAAAATTGTATTATTACGTTAAAAAACGTATCAAAACATATATTTTCATTAAATCAATATGTAGCGATACAGACCGAATCTGGACAAATTTTACAAAAAGTATTTGGACCGACCGAACGCATATGAAGCTAATGGTTAAGCTAGAATTTAGAAAGTAAGTATTTATATTATATATAATAGAAAGTGCGATATAGACTGTTTATATTGCTAATATAGATATAGTAAATCATATTATTTCTATTATAATTTGTATTTATTCATCTATTTTATATTATTCATTATTACTATTAATACTGGCGGCAATACAAAAAAAAGACCGCTCTTTCGAACGATCTTAGTTATCTTTATACGTTTGCTTACTGTAATTTTCCCAAATTCAAATTGTCATATTTTCCAAAACGAACTTGTAATATTACAATTAATGTTTATTTTTATTAGTTCCCTAATCTATAATAATCATATAATGTTAAAGCAGTAACTATTTCATTAGGTAATTTTAATAAGTCCTCGTGTTTTATTTTAAATGCTATAGAATCTCTTCGTCCTATCTTATTCTTAAACTTAATAAATAACCACCCTGGAGGGTAAATAGCACCTTGTATTAATAAATAATTGATAAAACTCTTCTTTCGATATTCTCCTTCTTTTACATTATCATATTCAATAACAACATCTTCTTTTCTAGTTTTAACAATTATTTTTTTATTAGTAAATGTAACTTTTTCTAGTTCTAAAATCACTTTTTCATTCATATTGATTCGCTCCTAAAAGTTATTCACAATCTCTTTTTTCAACTAAATTTAATGTTAAGAAATACGTAAGATTCCATACAATGCCAGATATAATTAAAATTAATATTAGTAACCATTCATATTTTATTAAATCTAATGCTGTAGCATTACAAATCAATGCAAATGGTAGATAAATAACTACAAATGATAACATGCCAAGTACATTAGGTAAAAAAGCTTTATTGTATCGTTTTCTATTTGTTATAAATAAATATACAGTATAAATTATTGTTCCTAATATAGGAATTAATGAAATAATATATCTTTTTTTATTCACAATTAATCACCTCGAATTAATTACTTATTTTATTTAATTTAAATAACTAAAATATAAAAGCCATTATATTTTAAAGACTCTCTCAACCAATTAATCAATACTTCATTATTATCTATTTCTATCAATTTCTCTATCATATCAACTATTTGTGCTTTTTTATAATAATTAACCCCAAACATATCAATCGGACCACTTTTTAAATTGTTGTAAATGCCGCAATTAAAAACATTGTTATATAAACCAATTAAACTGTCCATATTATCAACAGGAACATATAATGAATCTTCTTGCCAATGATTAACCTTATTCACTATTTTTCTTAATCTTGTTTTTTCTTTCAATTTACAAAACTGGAATTCAATAAAAGCTGAACCTCCATATCTTATTCTTTCTTCATTGTTTTTAAATTCTATAAACATATAAAACCTCTATTTTTGCTCATTCATATATTTCAATAAATCTTTATTATATGTTATATACTCATCTACAGCATCAATAAATTCTTTAGATTCTTCTTTTGTTACTTTAGCATCAAATGGATAATACCAAAATAAATCTCTTTCAATTTCAAATGGCACTTTTCCATCTCTAAAAATGGTATTAAAATATAGCTTATTCCCATCCTTATAAAATACCATAGCCATTTCATCATTCAAACACCCATCTTCAATTAATAATATTAATTCTATATCATTTAAATAATCAAGCATTGCCTTATAAAATGTATAAACTAGTTCATCAGTTTCAATATATTCTAATATATTACATCTAAGATAACCGTTCTTTTCATATATTGAATCTTGAATACTTTTATAAACTTTTTTATCAATAATTTCATTAATTTTATTACTACTACTTTTATATTCTCTAGTATTAAAATCATTGTCTATTTTTTTGAATAAAAACTTTAATCCTAATGACAAAAAAATTAGTCCTATAAGTAAAGAAGGAAACACAACCGACAATGTTTTGAAATTTTTAGTATATCTTTGGTTACAATCATCAACGCCTATAATTGTTTTACCATTAGAAACAAGCACAACTACTCTATTACCATTTATTCCTAACTTTAGTAAATCTCCTTGTTCTAGCATCTGTAAGTGTTCATCATCAGCAAAAACTTTAGAAATAGAATATTTATTTCCACTTTCACAAATGATATCATAATTATTTTTAGTATTCTTGCTATTCGAAAAAACTTCTGTTATAAAAGTTAAATCTTCTTCCCCAATATTAGCATACTTATATTGATCAATTAATGTAAAAGTAAAAGCAATTATTAGAACAATATAAAATACTGAAAAACTGATTTTGTCTTTTAATTCCATGCACATCACCTATATAAATTATACCATATTGCATTAAATATAAAAACTAACTATAGTTTCTTTCTATGCTATAAATGATTCAAATATCATATCAACTTTCTATGCAACTTTCATAAGGTTAATTTCTATGCTGAGATTTTAATGTTCAAATGGTTTTTAATACAAATTTTTATTTAAATTCGTATTAATTGTGTCGTGATTGGTATTAAAAGTATGTAGTTTTTTCAAAATGATGTGTAAAAAGTACAAATATTAATATATATTTAGGTTTTAATACAAATTCATAATTAAAATTGTATTATTTAAATAGAAAAACGTATTAAAACATGTGTTTTCATTAAAACAATATGTATCAATACGAAAGAAATCTGGACAAATTTTACAAAAAGTATCTGAAACAACCGAACGCATATAAAGCTCATAGTTGAACTAGAATTTAGAAAGTAAGTATTTATATTATATATAATAGAAAGTGCGATATAGACTCTATATAAAGCTAATATAGATATAGTAAATCGTATTATTTCTATTATAATTTGTATTTATTTCATCAATTTTGTATTTTTTATTATTACTATTAATACTGGCGGCAAAGTACAAAAAAAGACCACAAATTAATGTGATCTTAGTTCTCTTTATACGTTTGCTTACTGTAATTTCTCCAAATTCAATTTGTCATATTTTTTTAAAATGAACTTGTAATATTACACAACAATTTTTATTCTTTAACAAATGGTAATAAAGCCATATGGCGTGCTCTTTTAATTGCAATGGCCAAATGTTTCTGATAAAAAGCTTTTGTTCCAGTTACACGTCTAGGTAAAATTTTTCCTCTTTCAGAAATAAATTTTCTTAACATTTCAACGTTCTTAAAGTCAATATATTCAATCTTATTATCTGTGAAATAACAAGTTTTCTTTCTTCTTTTTTTGAAATTTGAATTGTTACTTCTTGTATTTTCTTGTCTTGCCATAATAATCCTCCTTTTCTAAAATGGTAAATCGTTATCTGAAAAATCTACGTTAGAATAATTTGTTTCTTCTGCAGGTTTTCCTTCTTGATTTGCAGTACCTTTACTTTCTAAAAAGGCAATGCTATCACATAAAACTTCAGTAATATACCTTCTTGAGCCATCTTTATCATCGTATGATCTAGTTTGAATACGGCCTTGAACACCAATTAATCCGCCTTTACCAACGAATTTTGATAAGTTTTCAGCTTGTTTACGCCAAACTACACATTGAATAAAATCAGCTTCTCGATCGCCTGTTTGCTGATTTGTAAATGGTCTACTAACTGCTAGTGTAAAAGTAGCAACAGCAATATTGCTTGTGGTGTATCTTAATTCTGGATCCTTTGTTAGTCTTCCGACTAAAGTTACATTATTAATCATTTTTTCACCTGCTTATCTTTTAACTACAATATGTCTTATGATGTCTTCTTTGATTCTAGCAATACGATCAAATTCATTTATTGCTTCTGCGTTAGCTAAAACAGTTAAAACTACATAATAACCTTTTCTGCATTCTGCTATTTCATATGCAAGCTCACGCATACCCCACTCGTTAACTTCAACTGATTCAGAACCTCTAGAAATAAAGATTTGTTTTATTTCTTCAATTAATCCTTTTCTAGCTTCAGCTTCAACTTGTGGGCGAATGATGTACATAACTTCATATTTACTCATTTTCGCACCTCCTTATGGTCTATTGGTTGTTTTCATTTAAAAACAACAAGGATGAGAATTATTTCTCACGTTCTAATATTATATCATATCAACAATTTAATGTCTATAATAATTTTTTGTTTAATACGCTTTTATCGTATTATTTTCCAATAATTCAATAATACGACCAGCAATAAACTTACATGCTTTTTCTCTTACGCCATATCTTGGTCCTTGATAAAGGCAATGATAAGTATAAGTATTGTCTTTGGTCTCAACAGCAAAAAACACGGTACCAATTGGTTTTTCACTATCATCACCAGTTGGCCCTGCAAGTCCTGTTATCGCAACAGCAATATCAGCACCAGTTAAATTATAAACTCCTTTGGCCATCGATACAGCACATTCAAAACTAACAGCTCCATATTTGGATAATATTTTTTTATCTACACCAAGATATTTAATTTTTGCTTCATTAGAGTAAGTAACAAAGCCTTCTTTAAAAACACTTGATGCCCCGTTAATATCTACAATATTACTTTGAAACATACCACCAGTGCATGATTCAGCTGCAGTAATCGTTAAATTTCTTTTTTCTAATTCCCTTACTAATCCTTCAAAAACATTCATTTTTTTTAAATATTAAACCTAAAGTGAACGACATCCCCATCCTGGACCATATAATCTTTACCCTCAAGTCGGAATTTGCCATTCTCTTTGGCCTTTACCTCGCTTCCTGAATTATATAAATCATCAAATGAAATTATTTCTGCTCTTATAAATCCCTTTTCAAAATCTGAGTGAATGATTCCCGCACATTCTGGAGCTTTCATACCCTTTTTATAAGTCCATGCACGGCATTCTTTTTCACCTGCAGTAAAGAAAGTTTGCAATCCTAGTAAATCATAACTTTTCTTAATTAATTCATCAAGTCCGCTTCTATCAACCCCCAAATCTTCTAAAAACATTTGTTTCTCTTCGTCTGGTAATTCTGATAATTCTGCTTCTATTTTTGCGCTAATAACCGCAACCTCTGAGCCTTCTACTTTAGCAAAATTTTGGACTGTTTTAACAAATTCATTACCTGAATAATCAGTTATCTCATCATCAGATACATTACATACATAAAGCATTGGCTTAGCAGTTAAAAAGCTAAAATTTTTCACTAATTTTTCTTCATCTTTTGAAAGCTTCATAGTTCGAATTGAAATCTGATTTTTTAAACCTTCATAAAGTTTTGATAATAAATTAAATTCAGTTTCTGATTCCTTATCAGTTTTTGTTTGTGCTTTTTTCTCGATTTTTGGTAATCTTTTTTCAATTACATCCATATCAGCGTAAATTAGTTCCAAATTAATAATTTCAATATCGCGTAGTGGATCAACACTACCTGCGACATGAACGACATTCGAATCAACAAAACATCTTACAACTTGAACTATTGCATCAACTCCTCTAATATGTGATAAAAACTGATTCCCAAGTCCTTCACCTTTTGAAGCTCCTGCGACAAGTCCGGCAATATCCGTGAACTCAAATGTTGTATTTATTTTCTTTTTAGGATTATACATTCCCGTTAATTTATCTAGTCTTTCGTCTGGAACCAAAACTACTCCGACGTTTGGTTCGATTGTCGCAAATGGATAATTTGCGGCTAACACTGATGCTTTTGTTATGGCATTAAATAATGTTGATTTGCCAACATTAGGTAAGCCGACAATTCCAGCTGTTAAAGACATTATAATCATCTCCTTAATACTCTAATATTTTATCATAAATACCCTTTATTTCAAGCATATTTATGAAAATAAGGCTTTATACTTTTACATATTAAAATATTATATAAATCAAAACAAAATAATAATTATATCTTTAAATATTAATTCCAATTTTTAACATGATAAAAAAAGGGAAAAAGATAAAAATATATAGTGGTGATATTATGAAATATTTAAATTTTATTTTAAGACTATCGTTTTTTCTATTTTTAATTGGTATTTTGATTTTAAGCGGAATATATTTATACGCTACATCAAATAAAATTGATAATATTGGTCTTAATCAAAAAATAGAAGTTTATGACGTTAATAATGAGTTATTACTAACATTAAATAACGGAAAACAAACTAATCATGTTGATTTTAAAGATATAAACAAATATATTAGAGATGGTTTCATTTCAATTGAAGATAAAAAGTTTTATCGTCACGATGGCTTTGATATTAAAAGAATTATTAAAGCCATGCAGGTTAATATTTTCAAAAAAACAAAAGCTCAAGGAGCATCAACAATTTCTCAGCAGCTATCGCGAAATCTTTATTTATCAACAGAAAAAACCTGGAGTAGAAAAATTCTTGAAGCATACTATACCATTCAAATTGAAAATAGCTTTTCAAAGGATGAAATATTTGAAGCTTATTTAAATACAATCAACTTTGGTCATGGTGTATATGGAGTTGAAGATGCTTCTTACTTTTACTTTCATAAACAAAGTAAAGATCTAACATTAGGTGAAGCAGCAACATTAATTGCTATTCCACGTAACCCTACATATTATTCACCAATAAATGACTTTGAATTCAACCAACAAAGGAAAAATTTAATACTAGATGAAATGCTTGAAGATGGATATATTACTAAAGATGAGCATCTTAAAGCAACTAATGAAGCAATAAAAATATATGGTGAAAGTAAAAAAAGTCTAATAGGTGAAGCTCCTTATTTTCAAGATTTAATCATCAGTGAGTTAGAAGATTTAGATTTAATAAACAATCCAAAATATCCTTATTTAAAGGTTTATACAACATGTTCAATCGAATTTAGCAAAATTGTTGATGAAGCTATAGCTGATAACATTTCATCAGATTTAGAAACTGCAGTTATTGTAATGGACGCAAATACTGGTTATGTTTATGCTGTTAATGGTGGAAAAAGTTACTTAAAATCAACTTATAATAGGGCAATTTATGCTAAAAGGCAACCAGGATCAACAATTAAACCATTCCTATATTATCGCGCTTTAGAACTTGGTGTTTCTCCTCTTACTACTTTTGAGAGTCGCCCAACAACCTTTTATCTTGATGATGGTTCAACTTACACACCTTCTAATTATGGTGGTGTTTATCCGTATCAAGCCATTACAATGGCTTATGCTATTGCTGTAAGTGATAATATTTATGCCGTTAAAACACATATTACTATTGGTCAAAATGAACTAGTAAAAACATTACGTCGCTTTGGCTTTATGGGTGAGATACTTGCTGTTCCAAGTCTTGCTCTTGGAACTAATCTAGTAACGCTTGAAGAATTAGTAACAGGCTATGCTCATTTTGCTTCAGAAGGAAAAAAAACAAGCCCCATTTATATTAAATCAATTGTTACTAACAAGGACTTAGTAATTTATAAAAATGAAATTAACAATAATAAAATTTTAAATGATGATTCAACTTATATTATTAATGAGTTATTAACTGGTGTTTTTGATACTAAAATGAATGTTTTTGCTAGTGTGACAGGTTCAACCTTAGCAAGTAAAATTACTCATACTTATTCTGCTAAAAGTGGCTCAACTGATTTTGATAACTGGATTGTTGGATATAATAGGCAATATGTCGTTGGCGTTTGGTCAGGATTTGATGATCAGTCCGAAGTAACGGAATTAAATGACCGTACAGCTTCTAAGGAGATTTGGTTTGATGTCATGGAAAGTATCATGAAAGGAAAAGAAAGTACTCCATATACTAAGCCAAATAATGTATATTCAGTTTATGCTAATCCAATAACAGGTGTTATTAATGATAAATATAATTATAATAAAAATATTTTTGTCAGTGAGATAGATTCTTTCTTTAAATAAATAAAAGTACTATCTATTGTTTTTACACAAATAATAGTACTTTGTCAAAATTATGAGTCCTATTTATATTTAAATAGGACTTATTTTTATATATTAAATAGTTTTTGAGCATTTTCTGATGTGATTTTTTCAATCTCTTCAAGTTTCATATTTTTTAAATTAGCTAACTCTAGAGCTACCAATTTAACATGTTTTGGTTCATTTCTTACTCCTCTAAATGGATGTGGAGTGAGGTATGGGGAATCAGTTTCAATTAAAATACGATTAAGGGGGACTTCAACTGCAACTTCTTTTGGAATTCTAGCATTTTTAAAAGTTAATGGTCCACCAAATGAAATATAAAAACCAAGTTTTAAAAACTCATTCATTGCTTCTTTAGAACCTGAGTAACAGTGCATTACCCCTTTATATGGTCTTTGATATTCTTCTTTTAAAACTTTTAACATAATTTCTGTTGCATCACGCATATGGATGACTAAAGGTAAATCAAATTCATATGCAAGTTTTATTTGTTCTTTAAATAAGTAAATTTGCATATTCATATTATCTTTAACCCAATAAAAATCTAAACCACATTCACCTATTGCAATGACCTTTTTCTCTTTTAAGTATTCTCTCAAGAGTAAAAAGTCTTCATCAGTTATCTTACCAGCTTCTGAGGGATGATATCCAACTGTCGCATAAATGTTTTCATTATCGTTAGCAATTTCAATTGCTTTTTTATTAGTTTCATAATCAAAACCAACACAAATTATTTTATCTACGCCAGCTTCTTTCGCGTTTTTTATGCATTCTTTATAGTCAGTAAAAAAATCACTAGAATTTAAATGCGCATGAGTATCAATAAGCATAAAATCACCTCATTAATAATTGTAACACATAAACAAAAAAAACATTGGTAATTTTCTTACCAATGCTTAATTTATCAATAAATTATTCGTAAATTTCAGCTACAACACCAGCACCAACTGTACGTCCGCCTTCACGGATTGAGAAGTTAGCACCTTTTTCAAGAGCGATTGCGTGAATTAATTCAACATTCATTCTTGTGTTGTCACCAGGCATTACCATTTCTACGCCTTCTTCAAGTTGGATTACACCAGTAATATCTGTTGTATGGAAGAAGAATTGAGGACGATAGTTAGAGAAGAAAGGAGTATGACGTCCACCTTCGTCTTTAGTTAATACGTAAACCTCAGCTTTGAATTTTGAATGTGGTTTAACTGAACCTGGTTTAGCAAGTACTTGTCCACGTTGAATTTCTTCACGGTCAACACCACGAAGTAATACACCAATATTGTCACCAGCTTGTGCGAAATCTAGTAATTTACGGAACATTTCAACGCCTGTAACAACGCTTGATCTAGTTGGTTTAATACCAACGATTTCAACTGGATCTTGTAATTTAACCATACCACGGTCAACACGTCCTGTAGCAACAGTACCACGACCAGTAATTGTAAATACGTCTTCAATTGGCATCATGAATGGTTTATCAGTTTCACGAACTGGGTCTGGAATATAAGAGTCAACAGCGTCCATTAATTCTTGGATTGGAGCATATGCAGGATCTTCTTTCTTACCAGAAGTAACTGCTTCTAATGCTTTTAAAGCTGAACCTTTAATAATAGGTGCTTCATCACCAGGGAATTTGTATTCAGTTAATAATTCTCTAATTTCCATTTCTACTAATTCGATTAATTCTGGATCGTCCACCATATCGCATTTATTTAAGAAAACAACGATTTTTGGAACTCCAACTTGACGAGAAAGTAGAATGTGTTCACGAGTTTGAGGCATTGCTCCATCAGCTGCAGAAACAACTAGGATAGCGCCGTCCATTTGAGCAGCACCTGTAATCATGTTCTTTACATAGTCAGCATGGCCTGGGCAGTCAACGTGTGCATAGTGACGTCTTGCTGTTTCGTACTCGATATGAGCGGTATTAATTGTAATACCTCTTTCTTTTTCTTCTGGTGCAGAGTCGATATCAGCATATTTTCTAGCTTGAGCTAATCCATTCATAGCTAAATAGCTTGAAATAGCTGCAGTTAAAGTTGTTTTACCATGGTCAACGTGGCCAATTGTACCAATGTTAACGTGTGGTTTAGTACGTTCAAATTTAGCTTTTGCCATAATTTAATTTCTCCTTATTTTATTTTTTATATTTTTAATATCATTACTATTTTATAACATAATAACTATAAAATCAACTATTATATTTTGATTTTATCCATTACGCTTTTTAATTATCTCATCAGCAAGTAGTCTAGGACATTGATCATAATGAGAGAATTGCATTGTGCTTGTTCCACGACCTTGAGTGTTAGAACGAAGCGCAGTTGCATAACCGAACATTTCTGATAGTGGAACCTTGGCAGAAATCTTTTGCGCATTTCCACGACCTTCTTGACCTTCAATACGACCGCGACGTGAAGTTAAGTCGCCAATAACGTTACCAACGTATTCATCTGGTGTTACAACGTCAACGCTCATAATTGGTTCAAGTAATACTGGATCACAAGCATTTTTTGTTGCTTTTAAAGCAAGTGAAGCAGCAACTTTAAATGCTAATTCTGATGAGTCAACTTCATGGTATGATCCATCAACTAAAGATGCTTTAATATCAATCATTGGATATCCAGCGATTACACCACTTCCAAGAGCTTCTTGTAATCCTTTATCAACTACTGGAATATATTCACGTGGTACAACACCACCAACGATTTTATCAACAAATTCATAACCTTTGCCTGGATTTGGTTCGAATTCAATCCAAACATGTCCATATTGTCCACGTCCACCTGATTGACGAACAAATTTTCCTTCAACACGGCCAAGTTTCTTAATTGTCTCACGATATGATACTTGAGGAGCACCAACATTTCCTTCAACACCAAATTCACGTCTCATACGGTCTACAATGATATCAAGGTGTAATTCACCCATACCAGAAATGATTGTTTGACCTGTTTCATTATCAGTATAAGTTTTAAATGTTGGATCTTCTTCAGCAAGTTTTGATAAGGCAATACCCATCTTATCTTGGTCATTTTTTGACTTAGGTTCAATGGCAACGCTGATAACTGGTTCTGGGAAGTTCATTGATTCAAGAATGACATCCATTCCTTCTTCACATAATGTATCACCGGTAATTGTTTCTTTTAAACCAACTGCAGCGGCAATATCACCTGCATAAACTTCTTCAATATCTTTACGGTTGTTAGCATGCATTTGAAGAATACGACCGATACGTTCTCTCTTACCTTTTGAAGTGTTATAAATGTATGATCCTTTAGTTAATTTACCGCCATAAACTCTAAAGAATGTTAACTTACCAACATAAGGGTCAGTCATAATCTTGAAAGCTAATGCGACAAATTTATCATCGTCAGCATGACCAATAATAACTTCTTCACCATGTTTATTTTCACCTTTAATCTGAGGAACCTCAGTTGGTGCTGGTAGATAATCAACAACGGCATCTAGCATTAATTTAACGCCTTTATTTTTAAAGGCAGTACCGCATATAACTGGGAAGAATTGAACTGTTAGTGTAGCCTTACGAATTGCTTCTTTAAGTCTATCATCACTAATTTCTTCGCCTTCGAGGTATAAACTCATTAATTCATCATCGAAGTCAGCTAATTCTTCAATTAATTCTGTTCTTTTTAATTCTACAATTTCTTTTAATTCACTTGGAATTTCAATTTCTTTTGTATTTTCATCAATGGTACCATCAAATTCGTAAGCTTTTAAACTTACTAAATCGATGATTCCACTAAAGTCATCTTCAGCGCCGATTGGCCATTGAATTGCAGCAGCTTTTGCGCCTAGACGTTTATGGATAGTGTCGATTGAGTAAGAAAAATCTGCACCAATCTTGTCCATTTTATTTACGAATACTACTCTTGGTACATGGTATTCGTTTGCTTGACGCCAAACCGTTTCTGTTTGTGGTTCAACGCCTGCTTGTGCATCAAGAACAGTCACGGCACCGTCTAAGACACGTAGCGACCTTGAAACCTCAACAGTAAAGTCAACATGGCCTGGGGTGTCAATTATATTTATACGGTGATTTTTCCAAAATGCTGTAGTCGCAGCACTTGTAATGGTAATACCACGTTCTTGTTCTTGTGCCATCCAGTCCATCTGAGAGGCTCCATCATGAGTCTCACCCATCTTATGAATTTTTCCTGTATGGTATAAAACACGTTCGGTAGTTGTTGTTTTTCCAGCATCAATATGAGCCATAATACCTATATTACGTGTTCTATCTAATGTAAATTCTCGTGCCATATAAATTCCTTTCTGCTAGAAACGATAATGAGCAAATGCTTTATTAGATTCTGCCATTCTGTGTGTATCTTCTTTTTTCTTAATAGAAGCACCAACACCATTTGAGGCATCAATAATTTCTTTTGCTAATCTTTCTTCCATTGTTTTTTCGTTACGACTTCTTGAATATTGAACTAACCATCTAAGTCCTAAAGTTACTCTTCTTTCTTTTCTAACTTCTGTTGGAACTTGATAGTTTTGTCCACCAATTCTTCTACCACGTACTTCTAGTACTGGCATTATTTTTTCTAAAGCTTCTTCAAAAACTTCATTTGGTTCTCTTCCTGTTATTTCTTTAATTCTGTCAAATGCAGAATATAATATTGATTGTGCTGTTCCTTTTTTTCCATCTAACATTAATCCGTTAATTAATTTAGTAACTAATTTTGAATTGTAAATTGGATCTGGTAGCACATCTCTTTTGGCAACATAACCTTTACGAGGCATATATGTTCCTCCTTTCAAATATAATATATTTTTAAATTATTTTTTTACTACTGCTTTTGGTCTTTTAGCTCCGTATTTTGAACGGCCTTGGTTTCTGTTTGCTACTCCAGATGCATCAAGATGTCCACGAATAATGTGATAACGAACACCTGGTAAATCTCTAACACGACCACCACGAATTAATACAACGCTATGTTCTTGCAATTTATGTCCAATACCTGGAATATATGCAGTAACTTCAATACCGTTTGTTAGTCTAACACGAGCATATTTACGTAATGCTGAGTTAGGTTTCTTAGGTGTCATTGTGGCAACACGTGTACAAACTCCTCTTTTTTGTGGGCTATCTAATTCGGTATATTTCTTTTGTAAAGAGTTAAAACCGATATTTAGGTTTGGAGATTTTGACTTTCTAGTTTTGTCATGACGTCCATTTTTTACTAATTGATTAACTGTAGGCATAATTTTCTCCTTTCTAACCACAGCACCAGGAGGTGCGTGTTTTTATTTTTTATAAAGGTTTCCTTAGAAAACCTTTGTTTTTATACTTCACAGCTTTATATATTATAACGCACACATCGAGGCGTGTCAACATAATTTTTTACTTTTTTTAAATGATAGCGCTATACTTTTTTTTGACTTTTTTCGCTTTTTGTTATATAATATTTTAGTCTTGGAGGTCAAATAATGAATATATTATTATTACTTACACCTAAGCATAATATAGAATTTGCTTATGAAAATGCCACATTACGTCAGGTTTTAGAAAAGATGGAATACCACCGCTTTTCTGCTATTCCAATCATATCAAAGGATGGTAAATACGTCGGCACAATAACTGAAGGCGACCTTTTATGGGCCATTAAAAATGAATATGACTTAAGTTTAAAAGAAGCTGAAAATATCTTAATTAGCGAAATAAAAAGACATCGCGATAATGTACCAGTCCATATTAATAATGATGTTTCTGACTTATTTGATGTAGCTATTAATCAAAACTTTGTTCCTGTTTTAGACGATAATGATATCTTTATTGGCATTGTTACAAGACAAGATATTCTGAAATATTTTTACCAGAAAACTAAATAAGTATACAAATTAAAAGACTTAATTTTGGCAATAATAATGTGTACCCTATGTCAAGGACATAAATAAAAAAAGTGTATTGTTTTAAAAACGTAATCATAATGAAGCTGATTGTACCATTGTACTTTCAGCTTTTATTATTTTGTTAAGTATTGGTTTTCCAC
>JAEYPN010000023.1 GCA_023410715.1 Bacillota bacterium | reverse complement strand
TAAAGATTATTGGATGGGAATATGGGGAAACCATGAGTGATGATTTATCGATTAAGGCTTTGGAAAAAGCATCAAATAATCGAAGAACGCAGAAAGGGATAGTTTTTCATTCTGATAGAGGAAGAGGTTATACTTCAAATAAATATGAATTAAAACTAAAAGAGCTAGGCATTATTTATTCTTATAGTAGGAAAGGATGTCCATATGATAATGCCAGTATGGAATCCTTTAATTCTATATTAAAGAAGGAATTGGTCAATCATAATGAGTATTTTAGTTTTAATGAAGCTAAAATTTTGTTATTTGAGTTTACTCTTGGCTGGTATCATAATAAAAGGATTCATGGTTCGTTAAATTATAGAACCCCTAATCAAACATATAAAAATTATCTTCTAACCTTTTAATAAAAAGTCTAACATTTTGTGTCTAAAAACTTGACCTAGGTCCAATAGTTTATTAATGCTTTACAAAATTAAAACTATAATAGTACATAATTTTTATATTAAATAATTCAGTTTATTTATATTTGGATAAAATATTGCTGTCCTATAAATGATGAAAAAGAGCAATATAAAGAGATTTAAATATTAGATAAATATAAAAATATTGATTTAAGATAATTTAGAAATATAGGTTATGCTGCACAGCTATAAATTTTTATCAAAAATATATTAATTTGTTAATTAAAATACACATATTTGTCGTTATTTTTACAAAATATGCTATAATTTTAAATATATTGATCTAGGTTTCTGGAAAATCAGATACTTTATTTTATTAACTATTACAAAAATTTAATTAAAGAGTGTTGGATTATTGTTGAAATAGAAGGGGTGAAGCAATGAGCAAAAAAACACTTAAAGTTTTTGAAGCTTTTGCTGGTATAGGTGCTCAGCATTCTGCTTTAAAGCGTTTAAATATAAATTATGAAGTTGTCGGCATCAGTGAATGGTTTGTTAACGCATTATTGACTTATGAAGCTATTAATTGTGATACAAAAAATGACATTGAAATACCAAGTTATGAAGAGCAGATAAAATATTTAGAAAAATTTACTTTTAGCAAGGATTCAATAAATCCAATTCTAAATATAAGACGATTAACAAAAAATGAAATTGAAAATCTTTATATTGCTAATAAAAGGACAAAAAACTATGGATCTATAACAGAAATTAAAGGTAAAGAATTACCCAAGATTGACTTGCTAGTTTATTCATTTCCTTGTCAGGATCTATCTACAGGTGGAAAAACTCTTGGGATGAAAAAAGGTTCTGGTACACGCTCTGGATTATTGTGGGAAGTTGAACGAATTTTGAAAGAACTAAAAGAACTAAATAATTTACCAGAATATTTGTTAATGGAAAATGTAAAATCAATATATGCACAATCTAATAAAAAGGATTTGGAACAATGGCTTCAATTTCTTGAGTCAATAGGATATTCAAATGGCAGCCATTTAATTTTAAATGCTGTTGATTTTGGTGTGCCTCAATACAGAAATAGAGCATTTATTATTAGCCATTTAGGTAATAAGATAGATGATACATATCTTAAAAGTTATAGTAATAAAGCAAAATCTATAACCACTTTTTTAAGATTTAACTATTTTGATCCGATCTTGAGAGAAGAAGCTAATCAAGCCCAACTTAATAATACTATTTCAAGAGAAAAAATGTGGAAAATAAATAAAAGAGAGGAAATTCTAGATTCAACAACTATTAATACTATTACATGTAATATGGATAGAAGTAATACCGCTGCCATGTTCAGTTATGACGGCCCAAAAGGCAGAACATACAGGCTTCTTACAATGAGAGAAGCTTTCCTTTTTATGGGTTTTGATGAAGAAGAGTATCTTAGGACCCTTCGTTTAGGTTTAAGTTATAGAAAAACGAATAAATTAATTGGTAATTCTATAGTTGTAAATGTACTTGTTGAAATATTCAGACTTTTATTTGTATCTGAATATGGTGGTATGGAAGATGCATAAATATTTTTTCCCTATTGATACAAAATCTCTCTTTTATAATATTTTAAATGATAACAAAAAAGGTCATACATGCACAGTAGCAACCTCAATTAAACAAGGAAAATCAATTAATAATGATTTGTTAAATATCTTCAAAATACCAAGGCAAATTGATTTTGAAAGCCATCCTGATATAATTAGAGAATTAACAAAAAACTCAAAAAGCATTGTAAGAATTAATAATGTTTTTGTTTTTGATAAGATAAGAGTCAATGGTGAAAATTTAGATTTAGATTGTAATTTCTGCTTTTATATTAAGGAAGAAATCGATAAAGAACGTATACAATTTGGTAGAATTAAACTACATTATCCACTAACATTAAAGTTTAATGATTTAAAAATAGATAACAGAAATGTTATAAATGCAATTTCTGATAAAATGAATAGACATGCATTTATTGTTGAGGGATTTGAGTATAATTTTGATGATGATAGTTTAAATTTTCATGTTCTAATTGTTGGATATCCAAATATTCCATATTCTAAAGTTTTTATAAACAACAAAGGGGTCGGCAATAAATATAATATTTTAATTAAAAATTATTTTGACTTATACGACACTGAAATAATACCATTAAGAAAATTATATGATACTGATATTGACCCCTCTAATTTTAATGAAAAAATGGAAGAGGGAAAAAAAATTGCCAAAAAGGCAGTTTTTGATTTACTTTTATCAAAAGAAGAAAACATTACTAATATAAGAGATATATCTAATGATTATCCATATTCATTATATGATTTTCAATATATTAAAAATGATAAAATTTATTATGCATTCATTTTTGGAACTTACTCAAATATAAGGTATTTTAATCTTACAGTGTATCAGAACTCTTTTATAAATATTTTTTATAATGTATCAGTATTTCTAGTTACTAGTTTGGGGATAATTAATAGAACCTTTGAATTGCAAAGAGAAGATATTAAGAACTATCTTGTACAAATGAATGTTGTTCGTTTTGTGGAAAAATAGGGGGTAATTATGTCTAAAGAAATTATAAAAATTCCACCTGCTAAATCTATGATTACTGGTCTAAGATGCATAGGTTACAATTTTTCAACTGCCTTAGCGGATATCATAGATAATAGTGTTTCTGCAGGTGCAAAAAACATATTTGTATTAAGCAATCCAGATGCAGAAGAACCATACGTTGCCATTTTTGATGATGGATGTGGTATGAGTTTAAAAGAACTCGAAAACGCAATGACTCTTGGCTCTGATCGTGAGAATAAAGAAGATAAAGAAATTGAGCTTGGAAGATTTGGATTAGGTCTAAAGTCTGCATCTTTTTCCCAATGCTTAAGTTTAACGGTGGTTAGTAAAAATGTGAATAAAGTAAATGCTATGCGTTATGATTTAAAAAAAATACAAGAATTAAACTTATGGATATTAGATATTTTGGATAATGATGAGATTAATAAATTATCAGAGGTTGATAGGATTTTTAAAGAAAAATCTGGAACATTGGTGATATGGGAGAAATTTGATAAGATAGAAGAAGAAGCAAAATCTTTTAAAGATTCATTCATTTCTGTTATTGGATTAGCAAAACAACATATTGAGTTTGTTTTTCATAGATTTTATAATCAAATAAATATTGAGTTTAATGGACATAGAATTGAAAAAAGGGATCCTTTTTTGTCTGATTTTTCATGTATCCAAAAGGGGAGATCACAAAATATAAATGTTTTAGATCATAATATTGTTGTTACACCATTTGTTCTTCCTTATGCTAATTCTTTAACTGAGGAGCATAAAAAATATTTGGGTAATCCTAAAAGTATTTATGATGATCAAGGATTTTACATATATAGAAATAAAAGATTGATCATATGGGGTAGTTGGCTACATATGAATATTAGAAGTGAATTTAATAAACTAGCAAGAATAAGGGTTGATGTTCCATCTGAATTAGACTCTTTATGGATGCTAGATGTTAAAAAATCATCAGCAAAAATTCCAGATTTAATAAAAGAACAACTTAGAATTTCTATAAAAGATTCAACCTTTAGAAGCAAACGGGAAGTTAGATATACAGGAAAGATAGAATCAGAAGCAGAGTTTCCTTTATGGAAAAGAATTTCATTACATCGTGGTGAAATAAAATATGAAATTAATAGAAATGATAATCCAATATATAATGAATTAATTTCTATTTTAGATGTTGAGCAAAAAAAGTTATTAAATGCATATTTAGATAAAGTAGAGCAATTTATTCCGAAGGGTTTAATTGTTTCTGACAATGCAGATTCACTTAAGATTTTAAATTCTGAGGAGCAACTTGAAGAAGATAATTTAATAGAAGAATTAATATTATTTTCAAAGAATTCTATGGATCCGCTCCAATGTGCTGAAACATTAATTCAATCGCAAGGATATAAAAAGGTTGATTATAGAAAAAAAGAGATAATGAAGAGGATTAATAATGGATAAGCAAAATGCTGTATTGATATTATATGGAATTCTTTTTGGTAAATCTATAAGCCATGAGGAATTAATAGCGAAAATTAAGAAAGTTTTATGTTGCATACCAGATTATAAACATCTGAGCACAACAGAAATTGAAGAGATAGCATATGCTTATGAATATACATATGGTTCTAGGACATTTGAACCAGGAGTGACTCTTTCTAATTCAAAGGCTAATGAAACTTGGTTTCATAAGAAGAAAACATGCATGTCTAATGATGATCACAAATATCAAAGACGGTATGAAAGCTATTTGATTAATGAACATTATGGTGATGATGCCAAAAATGGTATAATCGCTGATGCAGAAAAAGTTTTATCTTTATGTGCTGATCCTGTGTCCAATGAAAGAAAACGTGGCCTAGTCATGGGAGATGTACAATCGGGTAAAACATCAAATTATTTGGCATTAGCTAACATTGCGTGTGATTATGGTTATAAGATAATATTGATTCTTGCTGGCGTTACGGACTCTCTTAGAATTCAAACTCAAGAAAGAACAGATGAAGGATTAATTGGCGCAGTAAGTTCTACAATTGGCAACAATGAAATAATTAAATATATTGGTGTAGGAATTGTTGGCACCGGAGGACATTATGCAATACCATTAACAACTGATATTGCTGATTTTTCTGCAGGGAATTTTACATCTAATGACATAAATAAACCACAAATCTTAGTTGTAAAGAAAAACAAATCTATATTAAATGCAGTAAAAAAATGGCTTAAACCTGGCCAAACAAATATTTCTAGTAATAATATTCTTATAATTGATGATGAATGCGACAACGCTAGTATTAACACAAGAAAAGATGATGAAGATCCATCAACTATTAACGGACTAATTCGCGACATTTATAACAATTTTAATTGTTCTACATATGTTGGATATACGGCAACTCCTTTTGCAAATATCTTCATAAATCCTGAGATAGAAGTGGGGAATGATGATTTATTTCCAAGTGATTTTATACATAGATTGAAGTCCTCAAGTAGTAAATCATATTTCGGAATTGAAAAAGTTTTTAAAAATAACAATATTTATTGGAAAAAAATTCAAGATAATGAAAAAAATAAACTCCTATCGAAGCATAAAAAAGATGATGACATACCTTTATTATGGGAATCACTACGAAATTCAATTTGTATATTTTTAATCTGCAATTGTATTAGAACCCTAAGAGGTGATTCCACAAAGCATAGATCTATGATGATTAATGTCAGTCCGTATAATAAGATTCAAACAAGAATAAAAGAACTTGTGGAAGAATATGTTACTACACTACGAGATGCAATTCAACAATATGATAAGTATAGTATAGAAAGATTTATAAAACATAAAGAATTAAATAGAATTTATGAACTTTATATGAGTGATGCGTCATTTGCGAGTAAAAATGAATACTATAAAGGAGAAACTATAAATCAAAAAATACCGTTTGATTGCATTAAAAGTTTATTATTAGATGAAATTTTCAAATTTAAAGTTACTGTCATTAATAATAAATACAAAGGTGATCAAAGATTTAAATATAAAGACTATAGGGATACAGGTGCAAGAGTAATTGCTATTGGTGGTTTTATTTTATCTCGTGGATTAACGTTAGAAGGATTAATGACTAGTTATTATAGTAGAAATTCAATGGCATATGATACAATGCTACAAATGTGTAGATGGTTTGGATATAGACCTAGATATGAAGATCTGTGTTCAATTTTTATGAGTCAAACAAGTTATGATTGTTTTTGTGCAGTTTCTGATGCATTAGATAATTTAGATTCACAATTAGATATGATGGCAGTAAGAGGAGCTGAACCTAAGGAATTTGGTTTAATGATTATGGAAAGCCCAGAGACTTTGGAAACGGATCTTCTTATAACTGCCCGTAATAAAATGCGTAATTCATCAGAAATAATTCGGGGTCTTAATTATTCAGGTGTAGCAATAGACACATCTAAATTATATAAGGACCCAAGTAAAAATAAGAAAAATTATGATCTTGTTAATGAATTTATTAAGAAACTAAATAGTTCAGGATATATTTTAAAAAACGTAAAAAATAGGCTTATGTATCAAGATGTTTCTAATTCTATTATCGCAGATTTTATATCTGAGCTAGATATCCCATTTGAAAACAAAAAATTTGATACTGATAATATTTCAAGTTTTATTAGAAAAGGAGAGTTTTATGACAGCTGGGATATTGTTTTTGCAAATGGAGATAATTTACATCCTGGTGAAGCATCATTTAAAATATCAGAAAATAGATTTATTATACCTGTACATCGTTCATTTTCATATGAAATGGACGAAAATATTATAAGAATTGCAAAGAACAACAATAGATTGCTTGATCCAGGTATTTTTAATTCCGGTTTGGAGCCAGACCAAGTTGAAGAGGCAAAAGCATTGGCATGTAAAAGAGCTAAACGAAAGAACTTATCAAAAGAAGCAACCCCAATTGCAGAAGACTATTTAGGAGTAAGTAAAAGACGTCCTTTGCTTGTTATTTTGCCAATACAGTTGATTCAAGGAGATTCAAAAACGAAAGATAGTGATTATTCTCTAGATAAGAAGAATATTATAGATGATTATAAAAGAAATGATCTACTTATAGGATTTGGTATAGGCTTTGCGGGGAGAGAAGGAAAAATAATGATGAAATTTAGAATAAACAAAGTAAAACAATCGGAGTATCTAAATAGATTTGTTGAAACGGAGGATGAAGTAGAGGATGATTGATTTATATAAAAAATTTATTGAAATCAATAGAAATATTAAAGATGCTCAAAAACTTATAAATTTAGAGGGTGTAGTTAAAGCCTATTATGGAATTAGCAAAGAAGGTTTTTTTAGATTATCATTTCTATCTAAAGATTCTTTCAATATTAAAGGAAACACAAAAAATATTGAAATTATACAGGGAAAATCTGGGGATTTTAATTATTGGACATGTTTTGATCTGAAAAATGATAACTTATTATCTGCTTTTTGTATTTTTGGAGAAGATCTTATTTCATGTGTTTTGGATGAGAAAAGTGAGTATGATGCAGTCAAAAATTTACGTGCTCGTTTTAATACATGGCTCGCTTTATTCAAAAAAACTAGGACACCTTTATCTCCTGAAAAAGCCAAAGGATTATATGGTGAACTTTATTTTTTAAATAAATACATGATTGAAAAATATGGTTATGAAAATTCAATTGATTGTTGGAGTGGGCCTGAGTTGCTAAGTAAGGATTTCTCAATTGAAAAAACTTGGTTTGAGATAAAAACTGTTGGTTCTGGATCTGCAACAATAAAAATATCTTCAATTCAGCAATTATCGTCTGATGTTAAAGGCCATCTTATAATAATTAAGGTTGAAGAAATGTCTGATTCTTATGATGGAGATGGATCTTCGATAAATAAGTTATGCCAATTAATTATTTCAAAAATAATAGAAAACGAATTAAAAGATAAATTCTTAAATAAATTATCAGAAGTTGGATATGATTTTTGCGATGACATAGGAAATAAAAATTATCAAGTACATGAACTGTCATCATATTTAGTTGATAATAATTTCCCAGCATTAAAAGAAAATGAAATAAAATCTAAAGCAATAAATAATGTTAGTTATGAGCTTGTAATAAAATTGATTAGTGAATTTTTGGAGGAGCTAAAATGAACATTGAAGAATTTAGAGAAGATTTAATTAATGATATACAGAGTCAATCAATTGTTGATGTAGAATATCCAACTGACATATTTATTAATTATTGCAAGGATATCTTAATAAATGATTTTGGTGTTTTAAGTGACCTTATTAATTCTTATGTTGATTATAAGACAGACAATAACCAATTTCGCAATATGCATATAGATGCTGCTTACTTGGAAATGTCGATAAACACAATTCATTTATTGTTTTCTGACTGGAATGATGGGGATATAAAGCCAATTAACTCTGAATCAATTAATTTTAGGGCAAGTTTAATGACAAATTTTATACACAATACATTAAAGGGTTATTTTAACAACGCTCCAGATAGTAACGAAACAACACAAATTGCGAAAGATATAAAAAGAAATGTCGATTTAATAAGAAAAATTCATTTAATTATTATATCTACCAACAAAAAAAGCGAAAGACTAAAAACAACCCTTAGCTTAAAACCATTTAATGTTGGTATGAAGTCATTTGATGTTGACTTAACATTGCTTGATATAGAGGGAATTTATGAAACTAAATCTGCATCATTTAAAAGGGATGATATTATTATAAAAACAGAAGATTATGGTTTAAAAGAAGGAATACCATGTATTAAAGCAGATGTACAATCAGAAGATTATGACTCATATTTAGCCGTTGTACCAGGAAAATTCTTATCTGATATTTATATGAAGTATTCAGCAAGATTACTAGAAAGCAATGTAAGATCCTTTTTAAACACAAGAGGAGAAATTAATAAAGGTATTTTAAATACAATTTTAAATAATAAGTCAAGATTTTTTGCGTATAACAATGGAATAACTACTACCGCAGAAGAAGTAAACATTGAAAATACTTCAACTGGATTTTTTATAACTGAATTTAAAAATTTACAAATAATTAATGGTGGGCAAACAACTGCTTCTTTGGCTTCTGCAGTTATTAAAAATGATACTGACTTATCAGGAATTTTTGTGCAAATGAAATTATCATTGATAAAGAATAATGAAGAAGCACCTGAACTAATTAGATTAATCTCAAAATACGCAAATAAACAAAATAAAGTTACTAATGCAGACTTGAATTCAAATCATCCTTATTATTCAAGAATAGAAGATTTTTCAAGACGAATAAAAACTCCTCTATTACCAAATTCAACAATTCAGTCGATTTGGTTTTTCGAACGTGCTAGAGGCCAATATGACCAATCAAGGATGAAATTTAAAACAAAAAGGGAAAGAGATTTATTTGAACTGCAAAATCCTAAATCTCAAAAGTTTACTAAAACTGACATAGCTAAATATATTAATGCATCAGAAATGCGTCCATTTGATGTTTCTTGGGGTGCTGAAGTGAATATGACTAAATTTCAAATTATAATGGAAAAAGAGTGGGAGAAATCAAATTTAAAGTTTAATGAAACATATTATAAAGAATTGATTGCAAAAGCAATTATTTTTAATGAAATTGAGAAAATAATTAGTAATGAAGAATGGTATCAAATTAACAAAGGATACAGAGCACAATTGGTACCATATACCTTTTCAAAATTTATTTTTGAAATAAAAAATGAAAATTTAAGTATAAATTATAAAAAAACATGGGAACAACAATGTTGTTTAAACGAATACAAAATAGATTTAGCAAATATAGCAAAGATGGTTTATGATGTATTTAATGATGCAAATCGGCAAATTTTGAATATTGGTGAATATGCGAAAAGAGAAATTTGTTGGAACAAGTTAAATGAAAAAAAATATAAATTATCTCAAAAGACTTTAGACCAATTAGTGGATGCTGAATATATGGAAATTGAAAACTTAGCTGCAAGAAAAGATCAAAAAATTACTAACGAAGTAGTTAGTGAAATTGCAATATTTAATTTGGGAATATCTTATTGGAATAAAGTATTGGAAGTTGGAAAAAAATTAAATGAGATTAACAACTATGAAATAAATTTGTGCGACATTGCTATTAAATATATCCAACAAAAATACCAAATATTAAGTAAAAAACAATCTAAAGAAATATGGGCTCTAAAATTAAAGATGGACAAATATTTGGTGGAATAATATGTCGAAATTGCAAAACAGATTTAAATCAGAGAGAATACGATGGACACACGATGAATTAGTGATTTGTCTAGCTTATTATTTTTTTATTTATGAATATAATACTCGTAAAAAAGATTATGAGATCTTTGCATATAACCTTAGGACTATGACTGGGAATAAAAGGTCCAATGGGTCTGTTGGTGTGAGATTTGCTAACTATATTTCAATTGATCCACGCAAACAAAGTACTGGATTCAATGGTGGTAATCCAGTTTGTTATCCTATATGGAATGAGTGTATTGATAATAATTATAATCCCAAAAAAGATTTTATAATTTCTTTTTTAAATTTTATAAAAAAATATGGGAATAAGAATTTAGAGATATATAAGATTTTTCTTTCAAAATATAAATCAATATCTAAAAACTTCACATATGATGAAATGGTTTCTATTGACATAGAAAATATAAATCATATTTCTAAAGTATAATGTTTTATAAGCCTAAGAGAATGTTAGGTGCAATTATTTATTTTTAATCAATATGATTAATAAATAACAAGTATAAGCTTTCTATAGAATGCGTTCTTTTACTGGTTTGATCAATATAATATGTTTATTAGAATTTGTTATATGTAAAAAAGAATATAAGAAGGGTGAACTATGAAATTATTAGAATTGTTAGAAGATTTAAGAAAATATAAAGATGGTCTTACAGAACAAAAATGGAAAATGGATAATTATAATCTAAAAAATGAGTATATTAAAGTAGTTCGTATTGATACATCTAATAAAAGTGGTGGATCTAATATAAAACAAGGAAAGCAATGGAGTATAATATTTGAAAGAACAACAAATGCAAAATTGGAAGAACTAGACACTTTTAAAGCCCTAGTTTGTAATAGTGGATACATAAAAATAACCCGAAAATTAAAATCTCAAGGCCAATATGGTATCAGGTTCTACAATATGGCTAAAAATCCAGATTTAATCATTTTAGATAAGCTATTTAAGTATCTGTTTAGTTAAAATTAAAAGATTATTTAAACAACATTTTAAGAACTTGAAGATAGCTGGGTAGTGTCAAGAATTTTGTGTACTTTCTTTTTAATTAAGTATTTTAAAGTTCTTAGTGTTTTAAATTTTTTATATTTGATATTTGTCGATTAGCTTTTGTTGTAGTTCACCTAAAGCTAATCCAAA
>JAEYPN010000029.1 GCA_023410715.1 Bacillota bacterium | reverse complement strand
TGTATAAATTCACAATCATATTTTTAAACTCATCATCATATTGGCTGCTTATTGCTATTATAGACAACTTCCTTTATCGTTATTAATTATATCATAATTATTTGTCTAACTAAATGTGTCTATATATTTATACTAGTACCAGTAAGAGATAAAATAATATTAAAAACGATTAATAAAAATCTAAATTTCCTCATTTACTTTCTCCCTATTCATAGTATACTTAAAAAATCCCATAATTAATTTAAACCATATTTAATAAAATGCTATATAATAATTTCCCCATCTGAACAAATTATTCTAATATCACCTGATGAATTATCATCCATTTGTCCATTAATAGTATTCCATTCTCGAACAGTCCCCGTAAAATAGACTCTTTCAAAACTGCAACCATCAAAAACATCTTTATCTAAAATGGCATTTTTAGAAATTGTTATTTCATTAAGCATTGAGCAAAAAACAAAAAGATTACTTCCATAATATTTAACACTTTCGGGAATTTCTAACTTTCGTAAAGAATATTGATTATAGAATAATCTATCTTTTAAAACAACGCAATTTTCATTTATAATAATTTCCTTTAATTTATTATTGTTTATAGAATATGCGATTAAATATGGATTAGTATCTGTGCCAAGATATTTTATTTCACCTTGAATAGTGATTTGATTAACATTCGAATTTATTGAGTTTTCACCAAATTTAGTAATTTTATCATGTAAATAAAGATTAATTAACGAAGAACAATTATAAAATGTATGGTTGTAAATTTCAGTAACACTTTCAGGAATTCTTACACTTTTAAGTTTTTTACAGCCATAAAAAGCTCCATAACCAATATTTTTCAAAGTATTAGGTAAATAAACGCTGGTAATTCTGTTATCTCTAAAAGCAAATTTTAAAATTGAGATTAAACCATCAGGAAGAATTAAATCTTCTTCTAACATTTTGAAATTTTCAAAGGCATAACTTGCAATTATTTTTGTATCTTCATTAATTTTTAGTTTACCATTGTTACTTCTTGCTAAATAAATATAGTGAGGATTATTATTAAGATTAAGATAATATCCACCTTCATCTAAAATTACTATTGGTGAGTTAGTATTAAATGATTTTAAAGTTAAACTTGTTAAGTTTTCTTTGACATTAATAGTATGAAGTGAAATACAATCAATAAAGGCATTATCACCAAATTCAGTAATGCCAATACCTAAATTTATGGTTTCAATATTTGTCATATTTATAAAAAAACTACTATAAATAGTATTAGGCCCTTGATTAATCGTTATAATTTTTAAACTTTTAGGAACTTCAAAATTAGTAAATAAACTCTCAATACTATTTACCGAATCAAAGTTTTCAATCTCTATTTCCTCTAAATTAGGAGAATATTTGATTATGCTTGGATCAAATGAACGAAAATTATCTGGAAAATATATTTTTTTTCCATTAAATATAAGTTTAATATTATCATATAAATCTCTATAATTCATAGTATATTCATCATCATCAATAAAAACATAAGTACCTTCATTAGGATAAATTATTTTAACTGTATCACTTTTTTCGATAATAATTTTTTTAAATTCGCTCACTATATATTTATTATTAGTATCTTTCGCTCTAACAGCTACTTCAAGTTTGTCATTAGATATAGGTATATCAATAAAATCATCTGTTACATTATGTTTTACTCCATTTATAATAACTTCATATTGATTAGCATAATTAATCTTTTCCCAGCTTACGTGCCAATTATCGCCTGTCTTTGAAAAACTAATTACTGGTGAAGTAAGCCGTAAAATTTCAAACTCTGTAATAATTTCTGTAATAATTTCTGAATTTGAATTTTCTAATAAAATTTCAAGCTTATATTTCCCCGCTGGAATACTCCTAAATACAAATTTAGGATGATGTGATGAATAATACGAAACTTTTAATCCTGTTTTTAAATCATAAAGATTAAAAGTGAATAAATTATAATAATCAGTATAATCTAAAATCCAATATGCAGCACCAACATTATAGTCAACATTCATTGAAGAAATAAAATTACTTAATTCATATGCTGGATTAACTCTTATAGTTGAATAATCTGAATCATTATTTACTATGCCATCTCCTTTAGTCTTAACCTTTACAGTGACAGTTTTATTATCCTTTATATACAAGGAAAGATCTAATTTATTTTCACTAATAATACCACTATCTATCACTTCATCATCCATTGTTATTTCAAAATAGTAACCATTTTTTTGGGGTATTGATAACCAATAAACGCAAGAACCGTACATAAATAATTTAGGTGTTGGTAAACTTTTTATACCTGTTACACTATCTATCTTTAACCATTCAGCATAAAGTTCTAAGTTACTAGTAATTAAATCATCATCACTATAAAGTTTTCTTAATTCTCTCCCATCATTATTTGATGTATACCAACCATTAAAAGCATATCCTGTCCTTAAAGGAACATGTTCACTAATTTTTAAATCTGTTGATTTAAATGTTTTTGAATCTTCAGTCCCATCATTTATATAAAATGTAATATTATAAACAGGAGTATCATCTTTAAAATTTAAACTAATCTTTTCACTAGCATTACTTTTTTCACTAACCCCTTGAACGCAAACACTGATTGATTTAATTTCATCTATTGGATTAATACTTAAATCAAAAAATGGTATGCTTAATATCATATTTACGTCATTTATAGTTAGAATAAAATTACCAAATTCATTATCTAAATCATTCCATTTCCAAGTTAAAATGTTATCTTCAATCTTAAGATCGGTTGGTGTATTTAACGTCGGCAGGTTTTCATCTTTAAGAATTGTTTGAATTCTACATGAATCAACTGTGTCTGAAAACCAATCTTTAACTCGTTCTAGTGTTAATTCTACTTCTATATATTTACCAACATATTTTGAATAAAATAAATCTTTTAGATCTAATTCAAATCTATCATATGACGCAATAAAATAAGAAACTGGTGTCCCATCCTCATAACCCAGTAAAAACACTTTTATTTCAAATCGGTAATTTTCTAAAGCATAAGCATCCCATTTAAGCTTTGTTCCATCAATTTCTAAAGAATAAATCATTGGTGCTGTATCTCTCAAATAGCCCGTTATTTTTACATTTTCTTTTGGCATTGTAAAAGTATATTTGCTGTAATTAACCTTCTCTAGTTGTAAAGGTAAATAATCCGTTTCATTTTCATTAGAAAAAAGCAGAACTTCAAGATTTAAAAGTTTACCTTTAGGGTTTTTTATTGTAATTGTTACAATTTCACTTTCTGAAGCAGATGTCTTTTCAACACTTATCCATTCTTTTAATTCTTCATCAATTGTAATTGAATATAATGTTTTAGAAGTTGCTATAGAATCTGTTTTTGATTTACTATTGCATGCAATAAGACATGAAAACATAGTAAAAATAATTAATAAAAATCTAAATTTCCTCATTAAATTTCCCCTTATCCCTTTTTTATATATTAAATTAATTAAAATTAATTAAAATCTTTAAAAAATAGAACTGAACATCCCTTATTAACTATTACTTAAAATCTATTATTTTAAGTATTTCTTAATCCATCAATCTTTCCTAAATTATACCACAAATCAGTATACAATTGTATAGTAATTTAGTATATAAATTTAAATAATCTATATAAAACTATCATAAATATATGAATTCATGCTCACTTTACTTTTAAAATGAAGCTTATGCTTCTTCTTACCATATAAAGTTTGATTTAATTTTTTCTCCATTATCAATTAAGATATCTTCACCAGTCATACTTTTATTAATGACTGCTACAAAATAAACCCATTCCGCAATTTCATCTACTTCAGCCCATTTATTAAGTAATGATTCATTTAGTACTTTTTTATATAAATTAGAATCGTTGATAATATGCGCATTTAGTTCATTATTTACACCACCTGGTGAAATCGAGTTACAAGTTGCGTTAAATTTAGCAAGCCTTAAAGCAACATTTTTAGTATAAGCTAAAAGGCCACCTTTTGATGCAGCATATTCAGGAAACTCACTTCCAGTTGATGCGCTTGAAGAGGCAATATTTATAACTGCTTTAATCTTATCTTGAAAAGCATATTTTTCCGTAATATTAATTGTCCCTTTTAAATTAACATCAATATCGCTCATGTTCATATTTTGAACACCAGCATTATTTATTAATATTTCTACATCGGTAATTTCTGGTAATTCTTTTGATGTAATATCTAAGATAATATGTGAATATTTTTGGTTTAAAATACTTGATGGATTTATATCCATACCAATAACTTCATGTCCTAAAGATAAAAACTTATCTGCAATGGCTTTGCCTATTCCTCTTGATGTTCCTGTTATTAATATTCTCATAATTATTTCACCTTTAACTTTTTAGTTTTTGAATATGTAATGTAATCTTCACCAACATTTTCTAATTGCCACTTTTTAAATACTCTATACCCAATTGGTGAAAAGATTGCTTCTGTAATTAATTCCAAAATTGCCCCAATGATAGCTGAACCTATACACTGAACAATTGTTAAACTATAACCCCAATAAATTGGGGCAAATAGCATAAATACAATTACCGCAAATAATAAATTATCCGCAAATTGACCAATAAACGTTGACACATAACTTCTTGTAAAATATGCAAGTTTACCATCAGGCTTTTTCTTAAATAGTTTACCTACTGCCCAGTTTAAGGAATTATTGATAATACCTGAAGCTAGAAAGGCGATTGAGCTTCCAAGTAGTACAAACCAAGTATATGAGAAGACAGTATCAAATGATTTAAATGCATCACCTTGTTGATATGCATCACCAATTTCTATTTGTAGTGATGATACAAGCGCAAATACTAAAACAAACATTAAGTTAACGAGTAACGCTAAAATATTCATTTTTATAGCTGCCTTTGGTCCATATCTTTGCGTTATAACATCCATACATAAAAATGGGATCCAAGAAAGTATGATTCCTCCATCAACCGCAACTAGTTTAGAATTAAAAATTATTTTATTAGCCATTAAATTCATTACTACGACAGAAATACAAAACATCATAGTAACTAGTCCAGGAATACTTCTTAATAATAATTTATAATCTTTAATTATTTCTTTTATTTTTTTCATATAGATTAAATCCTTTCTAGACATAAGCCAATTAACCAAAAAAGAGGATACTAAAAGTAACCTCTTTAAACTCAAACTAAAAGTTCCCTAGTTTTGTTTAGAGACAGGATGGTTACGAACTGTCTTATAAATCTATCGTTAATATCATAACACTTATTTATTTTTATTACAAGCAATAATTAGTATTTGATATAAGGTAGATTGTATGTAATAACAAAAATAAAATTTTAATTGCTTATAAAATCATTAATTTTTAATATAACTTCAATATTGGAAAGGTATTTATTATGTTTTGATCCATCTGAATAATATAAATTAACATTTTCTATTTTTTCTGAAAGTTGCTTTGACAGTTTATAACTAATCACCTCATCATCATGAGAACAAATAATTAGTGTTTCTTCATTAATGTCTTTGGCTCTATTTAGTGAATCAAACTTATTATTAAATGCTAATTCCATAAGACCATAAAATATTGGAACTTTCGAATTAAAAACATCAACCATTGATGTGTATGGGGCAAGCAAAATTAATTTATTAAAATTTCTTTTTTGAGCGACGTAAGTTGCAACGCCAGTCCCAAGGCTAAATCCAAACACAATTATTTTGGAATTATCAATTTTATCTAGTTTATATACATAGTCAAATACTTCAAGTGACATTTTATAAATACTTTCTTCGTTTGTTTCTCCTCCGCTAAAACCATATCCAGGATAATCAACCATTATAACATTATAATCATTAAATCTACTCCAGTCTGATGAATCCTGTTTTGAAAAGAAGACTGGTGCTGACTCGCCATTTCCCCCAAAATAGATAATGGTATAAGCTTTAGAGTCTTTAAGCCTTAACCAACCACTTAAAGTAGTTCCATTTTCAGTTTCAATTTTAATTTTTAAGTATTTATTACTATTAACTAACCTATCTTCAGAACTAAATGATTTATTTGGATGATAAATAAAATTATCTTGCAATAATATTACTGAAATCATAAATAATGTTATCACAAACAAGACTATAGAAACAATTGTTACAAGCCTATGCTTCTTACTAAAAGCCTTAAAAGATCCAATTAAAGTAAAATAACCTTTATTCTTTAAATATCTACTTGCAATTTTCATGATAAAAAACAAAATTATAAGAAAAAGAATATAACCCATAGAATATACAACAATAAAAAAATCAAGACCAATACTTTGATAAGCATTATACTCAGTGATTACATCAATTATTTTTTTTATAAAAAACACAAATGAAGCATTCAAAAGTATTAGTGATAATACTTCTATTAATTGTAGAATCGTTTTTTTCATATGTTTCCCCTCTAAACATCAAAATAAAAAATGTATAAATCATCAATTTCAAACTCAGTTACATATCCTTTATAGCCAAAATATATCTATTGTATTTCATTTTTTAGCTATCGCTTCTGCATATCTTTACATTAACGCAGGATAGAATATTTAATAATTTTTAAGTAGTAGTTGATAATTGTTATATCCTCTTTAAGCTGTTAAAACAAATTATTTTTGTCAAACTTTTCTAAATAATATCATGTTTAAATTGTCGCCTTAATTTTAATTATTTATATTTAGTTTTACTCTTAAATATATTTTTTCTATGACAGGTCATATGTAGTATATCTTGCTTCTTCTATCATTTTTTGTAATTATTTAAACCTTTTTATTCTGCTTCCACTAAGTAAATTATCATATATAAGATTTAAATAATACCTCTTTTTTAAAAATAACTTTAGTCATAATACCTGATGTAAAAAAAATAAAAGAAAAGTTAATTAATCTTTTAATTTGTATTGATTAGTTTTCAAATCGTAATAATAACCTTTTTCATTAAGAATTTCATTAATTTCCTCAATTGAATAATCTAAATCATCACATAATTCATCAATTGAAGAATAAAAATCTCTTAATTTCATATTAATAAAACTTAGTAAAATATTTGCGTCTTTAATCATTTATTTCATCTCCAATATATTTAATTGTATTATAGTTGACTATATAAATAAAGTAAAAATAAAAACTTAATAATAATAAAAATATAACCTAACCTTAAAAAATTTAAAATAAAAATTAAATGGTTAGGTTTTTAAATGCTTAATATAATTTATTTATTCCCACAAATAGCCAGTCATTGTTAATGATCCAAGCTCACATGATTTATTAAATACTGTGATATTATCATCACTACGTGATGCGCCAAGAATATAAAGTAAAGGATCAAAATGATCAGGTGTTGGAACAGCTAATTTAGATATAAGTCCTAAGTCTTTATACTTTAAAATATTTTCATGATTTTTACTTATAATGTTTTGGTAAATAAAATCATCAAATTCATAAGCCCAGTCAAAACCTTTATTAACCTGATGCCAATCAACTAGCCTTAAATTATGTACAATATTACCACTGCCCATAATTAAAACTCCCTCATCCCTTAATGTACTTAATTCTTTGCCAATTTTATAGTGTTCTTCAGGACTAGCATACCCATCAACACTAATCTGAAATACAGGAATATCACGTTCAGGATACATATGAACTAAAACGGACCAAGCCCCATGATCAATTCCCCATGAATCATCAAACTCTGTATCCTTCTTAATTAATTCTTTACATAACCTTGCAATTTTTGGCGATCCAGGAACTTTATATGTGATTTCATATAATTCTTTAGGAAATCCATACATATCATAAATAGTTTTTGGCCTATTATCAATCATAATTTTTGTACCTTTAGTAAACCAGTGAGCAGAAATTACAATAATTGCTCTAGGACGAGGAATTCTTTTACCAATACTAACCCATGTTTTGGTATAATCGTTAATTTCTATCGCATTCATCGGTGAACCATGACCTACAAATAAAACTGGCATTTTTGACATTTGTCTTACACCTCTTTTTATTTTACTATAAATTGATTTATTACTACATTTTATTTAAATAATAGTTCTAATTAAGATAATTATTTAATTGAAACTGTACCATAATAATATACAACTATTAATAGTATTGCGTGTTTTATATATTTAATAATATTGTTAAAAAAATAGTTCTAAACCTAAATTTTTAAAAACAAAATAAGCGGTAGTGATTATAGCTTACATCATTAATGCAAAAAGTATTTTATATATTACTTTATCAAATTTGGAGCAATATAAAACGATAGTAAAGACTAAAACACTAGCCCAAGCCCCACCAAAGGTAAATAACGCAACTGTTATTAAAAAAGAATTATTTTAAAGATGTTTAGCTTTCTTAAGATAGTTATATGATGACGATTCACAAGTAATTCTATATAACTAAATTCATTACATTTTATATTACTTCTACTCACTTATTATCAGCTTCTTTATAAATGAACTTGGTTTTCCAAACATTTTTATTATCTTACTATTACTAAATAAATTTTACTCTCTTGTCCAAAAACTTTTGCTTAAGACAATTTTTTGAAAGTTACATATATTAAAAAACATTTTTCTTCCATCAAAATAAATATTTTTTCTTATTACTATATAAATTGTATCAAAAAATAGGATTTAATAAATAGACTTTCTATTTTTTTGCTAGTAATTAAGTAAATTTATAAAATTATTTGCTATATAATACTTATTTTTTATTTTGTATTTGAATTTTGCTTATGTAATCTATATAATATGTTTGGATAGTTAATTTATTCTATTAAAGTGGGGGAAGTTGTGTCAATGAGAAAATTTTATAGTATTTATTTTTTATTTTTTATTTTAATTTTTCTTGTTTCATGTAATACTACAAAAAATAAACTTAAAGTGTCGTTTAACTCTATGGGGGGATCAAAAGTTAAGGATATTTTTGTTAAAAAAGGATCTTTAATTACCAATCCAAAAGTATCTCGCGTCGGTTATGAACTCGATGGTTGGTATATAAGCCCAACTAGCGGTGATATATTAGAAAAAAAATGGTCATTTACGGATAATAAAGTAGAAGATAATATTTCCCTATATGCTAAGTGGAATCTTAGCACTTATTTAATTAAGTATGAACTTAATGGGGGAGAAACCGTTTTAAATCCAACAACTTATACAATTGAAACCAGTGATTTTATTCTTTCAAGTCCTATAAAAGAAGGTTTTACTTTTGCTGGTTGGTTTGATAATGCAATTTTTACTGGGAATAAAATTGATTGTATAAATAAAGGATCATCAGGCGAAAAGAAATTATATGCAAAATGGATTCCAAACACATATAATATTAATTACTTTATTATAGGATCAGAATTTAATATTACATTATCACCTGATGAAATAATTACTAGTGTTGAATTGGGATATAATTATTCGGCAGCATTAACATCAAATGGTAGAGTATTTATTTGGGGAAGCAATTCAAGTGGGCAATTAGGGTATGATAAAAACTTAAGTAGAACGCAATATCCTATTGATATAACTGATAGTTTTAGCCTTGATGATAATGAAAAAATAGTTAAGATTGCTTTAGGATATTTACATTCAGCGGCTATAACATCTTCTGGAAGAATATTTATGTGGGGAGATAATTTGCAAAGACAATTAGGAACTATTTATATAGATTATAGTTCAGTACCTATTGATATAACTAGTAGATTTCAGCTTAAAAGCGGTGAAACTATTGAAAGTGTTGAGCTAGGAGGATTTCATTCAGCAGCAATAACATCTTTAGGAAGATTATTCTTGTGGGGAGATAATCATTATGGTCAACTTGGTATTGGTGAAACAACTATTTATTCATCAGTTCCTTGCGATATAACCAAAAGTATTAAGCTGAACCCATATGAAGAAATAGCTGATTTTAGCCTAGGTATGTATCATTCAGCAGTATTAACTTCCTATGGTAGATTATTCATGTGGGGAAGTAATCAATATGGTCAAACTGGGGATAGTTTGGATGAAATTAATCCAATTCCTGAAAGTATTACTAGCAAATTTCAAACAAGTAAAAATGAAAAAATTATTAGCATTGAATTAGGACAATATCATTCAGCTGCTTTGACATCTTTTGGAAATATATATGTTTGGGGAAGCAACTCCTCTCATCAATTGGGAGAAGGAATTGATTATAAATGTGATACTCCAACTAATATTACAAACCAATTTTCTCTTAATAATGATGAAGATAAAATTATTTCTATTAATCTAGGAGGCCATCACTCTACTGTCTTAACATCTTCTGGAAAATTATTTTTATGGGGATTTTGTTGGCATGACAAAACAAGTAGTGGTTTAAATGTAGAAATATTAATTAATCACCCTGTTAATATTTTAGATAAATTTAGTCTTAATTCAGATGAAAGGATTATAGATGTTGACTTAGGAACTAAGCATTCTTCTGTTTTAACTTCTCAAGGAAGAATATTTACGTGGGGAGATAATCAATTCGGTCAATTGGGTTATTACACAGTAGATAATTTTACTAAGGATATTACTCCTAAACTTACCGGATTTAATCAATTTTATTTTGAAAAACAAATTAGCAATAAGTGTCAAGCTAATATTTCTCCTTTTGTTCCTATAAAAGCCGGCAATGGATTTAGTGGCTGGTATATGGATAAGGAGTTGACTATTCCTTTTAATTTAACATCTATGCCGGCAAATGATATTAATCTATATGGCAAATGGATAAAAGAGTAAAAAATTAATTAGAAAATTGTATAAAAAAGTCTCGGTTTTACTATAGTTTAAACCGGGGCATTTTTTTATTAAATTTATTTAATCCATTAAAAAAAGAGGATATTTCCTCTTTTGTCTTATTCAAATAATGGTGTTGATAAATAACGCATTCCTGTATCAGGTAATAATACAACAATTGTTTTACCTTTATTTTCAGGACGTTTAGCTACTTCAGTAGCAGCATATAAAGCCGCACCTGATGATATACCAACGAGAACTCCATCAGTATGAGCAATTTTTTTACCATAGATAAAGCCTTGTTCATTATCAACTGTTATGATTTCGTCATAAATCTTAGTATTTAATACTTCTGGTACGAATCCTGCGCCAATACCTTGAATCTTATGAGGGCCAGCTACACCTTTAGTTAATACTGGTGATGCTTCAGGCTCAACACCAATGATCTTTATATTTGGATTTTTACTCTTCAAATATTCACCAACACCAGTAATTGTTCCGCCAGTACCAATACCGGCTACAAAGATATCAACTTTACCATCAGTATCATTCCAAATTTCTGGTCCGGTTGTTTCCAAATGGGCTTTAGGGTTTGCAGGGTTAGTAAATTGTCCAGCAATTAAAGAACCAGGAATTTGTTCTTTAAGCTCTTCTGCTTTAGCAATAGCACCCTTCATGCCTTTAGCTCCTTCAGTAAGAATAAGCTCAGCACCATAAGCTTTAATGATATTACGACGCTCCACACTCATTGTTTCTGGCATTGTAATTATAAGCTTATAACCTTTAGCCGCAGCAATAGCTGCTAAACCAATACCAGTATTTCCACTTGTTGGTTCAATAATTGTTCCGCCTTTTTTAAGTAATCCCTTAGCCTCATAATCTTCGATAATATATTTAGCAATTCTATCTTTTACTGAACCAGCTGGATTATAATATTCTAACTTAGCTAAAATTTTCGCTTCTAGCTTTTCAGTTTCTTCATAATTTGTTAATTCTAATAATGGTGTCCCACCAACTAAATCACTTAATGTTTTATAAATTTTACTCATTTTTTATTTTTCTCTAATCTTTCTTAATTATTTTTAATTTTTATTAATTTTATACAGATTAGTAGCAACATCGCTTATCCAATTTAATCATTTAATTCTCCCCTTATAGTTTGAAAATCTATTACCTAAAAATTTCTTTCTAACATATATTTTCTTTAATTTATATTATGAAGAAAGAAAAAATATGTTACAAAGAGAGAAAAAGCATTTATTATTAGGAAGAGAGAGATGCTTTATTTATTATTTGCCATTTTCTCATTTGTTTAGTACATTATATATTATTAGTAATTTCTATGCAAATAAAATGCTTATTTATTAGTCTAGTATTTTATAGAATTTTTTTATATGTATTTGAATATTTAAATCTTTTGATTTTTCATTTTCTATATTCTAAATAAAAATAATGTTTTTATAAATCTTTTAAAAATAAAAACTCTCTATATATAAGAGAGTTAGTCGTTCGTTAGACCAGGTATAATCTATTTAAATGCAATATCATTTTTTAGTTTCTAGTAAAAATCTGAGTAAAATATAATGGGCCACTTGTTCCCTTTCTTGCAACGCCAACACCAATATTTGTAAGGTTTGGATTCAAAATATTAGCCCTATGTCCGCTAGAATTCATCCAGGAATTCATTACTTGCTCAGCATTTTGTTGACCAGAAGCAATATTTTCTGCTGCTTGTGTATATTTAATTCCAAAAGAATTCAACATTTCAAATGGTGTACCATATACAGGTGAGTTATGAGAGAAATAATTGTTTGAAGCCATATCTTGAGATTTTATTCTCGCAACTCTTGATAATTCCCAATTTTCTGTTAACGGGTTAAGTCCTCTATTTGTCCGCTCTTTATTCACTAATTTTACTATTTCTTGCTCAATCGAGCCAAACCCTGAAGCAATGGGAATGTTTATTGTCTGACCAGGATAAATCAAACTAGGATTAGGGACTTGTTTATTGGCATTAATTAACTCAGATAAACCTACTTGATGCATATTTGCAATTTTCCATAGTGTATCACCAGGACGAACTGTGTATGTTTTATTATTTGTATTGTTCATACTACATTATATGCTCAGATTATAATGTTGTTACTTTAAAAAATGACTTTTAACCATATTTATAATAATACTTTTATATACTAAGTTATATTAGTTACCGATAAGAATATAATTCATATATTAATAATGAAAGGTGAGATTTAATGTACGATGAACCAAAATCTATGAGTTTAAAAGTTCTTGGTATTTCAAATGGTTTTAGATCTTTATGGGAACAACATGCTACATGGACAAGAATAGTAATTCAAGCTTTAGTATTTAATACTCCTGATAGAGAATATAGTATTAAAAGGCTATTAAGAAATCCAAAAGACTTTGCAAAACTATTAAGAATATTTTATGGTGACGCTATTGCTAATCAATTTAATGTTTTATTAACAGAACATTTAACACTTGCAGCTGATCTTGTAAATGCTTTGTTAGCAGGTAACAAAGAGAAAGCCAGTCAAGTTGAAACAGCATGGTACCAAAACGCTGAAAACATTGCAAGATTCTTAAATTCAATTAATCAGTTCTTCAATTTTGAAGAATTGAAACAAACGATGTATGAGCACTTAGGCTTAGTAAAAACAGAAGCACTACAATTAATTGAAGGAAAATATGAGGAATCAATTAATACTTATGATAAAATGGAAATTCAAATCTTAGAAATGGCCGATATGATGACAGCTGGTATCTTAAGTCAATTCAACATCTATTAAAAAAACACCAACTAGAAAATGTGGCAAACCCACAAAATCTAATTAGTGCTTTTTAATTTTACTTGGAATATGTTTATTGAATTTTTATATAAAATTCAGTCGTGTAAAAGTTAAACACTTGGGACTCAATTATTTAGCTTTGTTTTTAAAATACTTAATAAACTACCAAGATAAATAAACAATCTTATATTAATATGTTCTCTTATTCAGTATATCCGTGTCTTCCACCAATAAATATCGATTTTATTGTTTCACTACTTGATAAAATCATTTCGCCAGTCAATTTATCAATTTGCCATACCTTTTTAACTAGTAAAACCTGATCCTTTAATCCCCAATCTCCACCATTAAAAATCGTCTCATATGTTTTATATGTAATTTTTTCATTATCTCCTACTATTTCAGAATTTAAAAGTTTACAACCAAACATATTATAAGAATTACTATAATAAAGATAGTCCATTATTTGTTTAATCTGATTAAAATCTCTAGTTTTAAAGATTGAATATTCAGAATCAGTGGTTATTTTTTTAACTTTACAATCATAAATATCTTTTTTAAAAGATATTACATATTCATCATAATAGGATAATTTACCTGATGAATTATGTTCCCACTTAACATATAATCCATAAAACAACTCGGTTTCCACATCTATTTTAGATTCAACAACTCGATTAGTACTAAATGAATACCTGTAATCTGTAAAATGGTTAATTACAACCTCTATTGCATCATCAACTGATGAAGAAGAGCTAACAACACGGCCATAATTTTTGCCATTAATATACCCTAAATTCATCGCATAATCACTTAAATTCATGTAAATATATTCTAATTCTTCATTAGATATATTTTCAAAATCTATGGTTGTCAAGTCAACTGTCATCTTTTCCCATGTATTTAATGATGAACTTAATACATAAATTTCATAATCATTTAAAACCTTAATGGGAGTATTAGATGCATCAATTTCAATTATTAAACAATTTAGTTCTCTAACAATATTTTTTTCATCCAAAATAATAATGCTATAGTTATCTCCTACACTATATTTATCCGTAATTGGCTCTTTATTATAATCAGTATGTTTATTTTTTTTATCACAAGCAACTAACGTAAATATGATAAATACAAAAGCAATTATGTTTAAAAACCTTTTGATCATTTTATCCCTCCTGCGTAATAATATAGTTTAATAATCTATAACATCATAATAATATCTATTTTTTCTTGAATTTTCTATCTTTTTATTTACTCGAAATTTAACACTTTTTTTAATTAACTAAGCAGGAATTGGCTCATCTAGAGAAAAATAAATTAAACCTTTTGATTTCTTATATTTTGATAATTCATCTATAAAATTAGTTATTCTACTTAAAGCAGGATAAAACCCAATGTGGTTTTTATATGCAGAAGGTAAACTAAATTACCATACAAATAAAAAGATAGCATTTGGTAATTAATTTTTAGAGCTGCATCAGGCACAGCTTCCTTAACTGTTTTTATAATTAACAGTAATTATCCCTAAATATCAAGGGAAATTTTAAAATGTATTCATCGTTATTTTTTAAAGGAGTCAAATTATTATCCGGCTTCTCCTTTTTAAAAATTTTTTCGTCTTATATTTTAATTATATCATTAGAGTATTCCTTTTGTCCAACTTTATCTAATATGCTTTATCTTCTAAGTATAAATAATTTTTATAATGAAATATGTAAATAGCGTTTGATAAAAATAAAATAGCCATCAAACCAGTATTTAAACTGGCTTGAAAGCCATTTTCATTCTTTATTATCGTTTTGTTTTAAAATTTGCTTAATTGCCTGATTTACACCAGTTGCAGATAATCCACTTGCACCACCTAGAATAATAGCAACAAAAATATTTTTTGTAGCCAAGACTCCTGGAACAAAATAGAAACAAATAACTGCGATTAATACTCCTAATACTGCTGCGGTTATTGGGATAAATCTTTTGAATTTCTCACTATTGTTTAATGTATATTTTAATAAATTAATAATCCAATAAACAACTGTTGTAATCGCAGGAATACCAATCAATTCATAATTCATTATATTCACTCTCCTTCTTCTAATTCACGTAAAAATTTAACTTTTTACGTTCAAACTTTTAATTATCTAATGTCTCTTTACTTCATCATATGTAAATATCTATACTTTAGACCTGCTTATAATATTTTATATTTATCAAAAATAGGTATTAAAGTCGTTATAATAAAGTAATAAAAGAATATTAGATAAATGTTCAACAGGAGAGATTAAAATAAATTATAATATCTTATTCAGTAAAATTCAATTCATAGTCCATTAGTCTCCCTGTATAATTATTATTCAAAGGGTTGTTACGATATCCAATGAACTTAAAACCAACTGATTCATAATTCTTTTGGGCTGAAACAAGTAGTTCATCTGTTGTTACTATAATCTTCTTCGGATTTCTATTTTTTGTTCTTCTTATAGTTTCTAATAATTGTTTTTTTCCATATCCCATACCTTTAAACTTTTCAATAATGCAATTATGACCAAGTTCAATATATTCTGGTATTGTCCTTGGATCCCAGCAAATAAATCCTATAGGAATATTATTAATAGTTGTAATAAAGCCACAACTATCGGCAATATATAAATTATCATAAAAAAAATTATCTTCTTCTAGCCATTTGTCTTTACAATCTTTTTGATAATTAGATTCAAAAGAGTATGCATCTTTAAGTAGTTTATAAAATGTTCCACGTGGGTAATCACTAAATTTTTTAAATTCTATTTCCATATACTCAAGTTCCTTTCTATTATGTAAATTTAACAATCAATTTTTTACATAAAAGTTTCTTTTTTATTCTTTTACATATTTAAAATTAATTAAGATCTATTTAATCATAATTTTCGCTTTCTTAACCTTTTAAATCGCGAATTTCTTTTCCTAGTTGAGCAATTTTTTTCTTTTCTCTTACAAAATACTCATCCGTTTTTGCGGCAAGACAACAATATAATCCTGTTAACAGTAATATTATTCCAAGTCCAATTTGAGAGCCAATTGATAAATAAACTTATCAATAACAAAAGCCATCGGGAATTCTAATAAAAACCCTGATATGTTCATCATATTTTATTGCCTATATTATATAAGGGAACTAAAGATAAATCAATAAACTTAAAAAATAACTTTTAATAATAAAAAGGTAATTAATATCCTCTAGATATAATATCATTATCATGTATTATGCTATAATAATTAATAGTGGATCTTTATTCAATGATAAATATTATTATTTTTATGAGTGACTCACACGGCAATTAAAAATATTATATATTAATATCGTAATACAAGTTAAATTATATTTCTGATATTAGTTATTTCTAATATTGTATTGAGTAATGTTAATATATATGGATTAAAAAAAATACTAAGTGAAAAAGATAAGGGGTTAATATATGAAAAAATTTTTATTTATAGCAGTAATTGGATGTATGCTTTTTTTGACTGGCTGTTTTAGACTTAAGCATGATGTAAAATTTACTAAAGATGTGATTACTAAAGATTATTCAAACGTAATAAAAGATGAGTTAAAAGACTTCATTATTAAAAGAATAGATATCAAAAACAATTTAATTGATTTAGAAATTAAGAAAAGTGATGATGAATATTTAAAAATTACTGCTCAAGAAGATTTACTTGATCAATTAAGTATTAATTCAATTTTTGGTAAAATAACTATTAGCGGTAAAGCAAATGAAAGATATGTGGTTGATGTAATCAAAATTGAACTTGGCATCAAAGAACTAACATCACTAGACTTAAGTCAAACAAATTCAATTGTTGATGGGGCCATATTTACACAAAAAGTAAAAGTTTCATTAAGTAAGAGAACAGAAATGAAAATTAGCGATGTTGATTGTGCTCAGTTTAATATTAGTGCATCAGGATCAACGGTTGTAAATATGACAAATTTAAATACCGATGAATTTATATGTGAATTATCTGGTTCTTCAATTATAAAGGCAAATAACCTAACTGTTAAAAATAACGTTGACTTCGATTTATCTGGTTCTAGTCAACTCGAGATTACTAGTTTAGCTACAAAAAATATTAAAATTGAAGCAACAGGTAGCAGTAATTTAATATTTACATACTTTGAGTCTGCTGAGACTAAATGTTCGCTATCCGGCATGTCCCTTTTAGAATTTGACTTAATAAGCGTAAGTAATATTCTTTTTCTTGAATCTACTGGCTCATCAAAGATAAAAGCAAAAGGCAACGTAAAAGTTCTTGATGCTGATTTATCTGGTTCTTCAGATATTAGCGGCTTTGATTTAATTATCTTAGAGTTAAAGCTTGATGCATCTGGTTCGAGTTTTGTTAATGCTAGAGTTAATGATAAATTAACTGTTAGTGTTTCTGGTTCTTCTATTTTAAACTATAAAGGTAAGCCAGTAGTTGATAAGATTGATGTTACTGGTGGATCAAGTGTTAATAATATAGAATAAATAATGCTCTACAAATGTATTAAACAGTTGTAGAGTTTTTTTTCATAATGAAAAACGGATAAATATTCTCTTTAAAAATTTACCACTTTTAATATTTAACTTATTATATGTTCTTTTTTAAGTTAAATAATACTTAGTAATTTTAGATTTGAACCCAAAAGTAAATTTTAGTTTCTTAAATTTCGTTAACATGCTATAATTACATTAATAAATTTATTCAATACTTAAGGAGAAGTTATGAAGCAGTTAAAAAAAGTACTATTGGTTATTTTATTATTTTTTACACTAAGTGCATGTAACAATAATACTAAAACATCCTACAAAATTCTTATTAATAGTGAAATCAAAACCGAACACTATATAGGTGATACGATTGATTTTAAAGATTATTTTATAATTAAAGACAGTAGTGAAAATATAATTCCTATTGATGATTCAATGATTGATTCATCAAAAGTAAATATGAATGAAGTTGGTAGTTATATTATAACCATCAGCTACAAGGGGATTAAAGAAGAAATTACAATTACTGTTAATCAAAGAAAAACAGATTATATAATAACGATTAATGAAAGTAAGTCTACTTCTGTTGTGGTTAATGATTCAAATATTGATTTTAAGGAATATTTTATAATTAAAGACAGCAATGGTAATGTAATTCCTATTGATGATTCAATGATTGACTTATCAAAAGTAAACATAAATGTAGCTGGTAGCTATGTTGTTACAATTAACTATAAAGGATTTTCAAAAGAAATTACAATTACTGTTTATCAAGAAAAAATAGAATATTTAATTACGATTAATGAAAGTAAGTCAACTTCTATTGTGATTAACGATACAAATATTGATTTTAAGGAATATTTTATAATTAAAGACAGTAAAGGTAATGTAATCCCTATTGATGATTCAATGATTGACTCATCAAAAGTAAACATAAATGTAGCTGGTAACTATGTTGTTACAATTAACTATAAAGGATTTTCAAAAGAAATTACAATTACTGTTTATCAAGAAAAAATAGAATATTTAATTACGATTAATGAAAGTAAGTCTACTTCTATTATGGTTAATGATTCAAATGTTGATTTTAAAGATTATTTTATAATTAAAGACTCAAAAGGTAACAATGTTGAAGTGTTAGATAGTATGTTAGATTTAAGTGAAGTTAATTTAAATCAAGTTGGTAACTTCACTATTACCATAACTTATAAAGAAAATGTTAAAACACTTGATATATTTGTCATTGCCCCAGATAAATTATTTTCTTCTGATCTTTTTATTAGTGAATATTCAGAAGGTAGTAACTATAACAAATATATTGAAATATTTAATGGAACAGGCCATGATGTGGAATTATCAAATTATGTTTTAAAACTATTTAATAATTCTGATAAAGAAGCTCAATATGAGTTAGTTTTAAGCGGCATTCTAAAAGATGGCAATGTCCTTGTTGTTTATAATTCAGGTGCTAACGCAACTATTAAAAATAGTGGAGATATAAGTAATCAAGTTATTTCATTTAATGGTAATGATCCAATTGCCTTATACAAAGATGGTATTTTAATTGACATTGTTGGTGACAAAAACAACCAAGTTTCTGAAGGTTTCAATGCAGGTGGAGTTAAAAATGCCACTAAGGATAATACCATTATTAGAAAATCTAATGTTTTTGGTCCAAATAATACTTGGACAGAGGAAGAATGGGAAGTATTAGGATTTGAAGTCTACGATAACATTAAGAAACATAATATGGATTACTATCAAGCACCTGTAATCCCAGAACCAATAGAAAGAACTCCAGATTTATTTATATCTGAATACTTTGAAGGAAATGGCATTTATAATGATTCGAAGTATATTGAGATATATAATGGCTTAGGATACGATGTTGATTTGAGTGATTATACTCTTAGGTTATATGCAAATGGTCTTCTAGAACCAATATTTATTCAACCTTTAAGCGGCATCTTAAAAAAATCCGAGGTTTACATTATCTATTCACCTAATTCTTCGATTGAAATTAAACAAGCTGGTAATTTATCAAGCGAGGTTGTAGATTTTAATGGTAAACAGGCAATTGCATTAACTAAAAATGATAAAATAATTGATCTATTTGGAATCATTGGTGATAATCCAAATGATAGCGGATGGCTAGTGGATAATATAATTGGTACTGCCAATAACACATTGATAAGAAATCATGAGATTGATTCACCAACACCTACTTGGATTCCTAGCGAGTGGAATATATGTTATGAAAATAATTTAGAGGATTTAGGACAACATAACAAAACTACTGTCGATCAGGTTATTGATGATTTTGATATTTTATTTAACTTAATTAAGGATTTAGCATTAAATGATAAAGGTACTGCGACAAGTGAACAAACAGTTATAATTAAAGGCACTATATATATGGATGTTAAGAATGAAACGACACTTGTTTATATTACAGATGGAAAAAATTTTATCAAGCTATATGGAGATAAAATCCACAATTACACTATCACAAACCAGGTTTATGAAGTAGTTGGATATTATAAATCATATTTATATCAGCCAACATTTGAAGTCGTTTCTCCATCTACAGATATAAAGGCATTAAAAGATGAACTTCCTATTACAAAAATTACTTATAAAGACGTAACATTAGAAGAAATACTTAATCTTAAAAAGGAAAGCTTTGTTTCTAATATTAATAATGGTTATTTACAATCTATGCTTCATGTTAAAGGTTATCTTCAATTAGATACTCATAATTCCACTAGATGGGATTATGCACTAACATTAAATGAAACCTATACAAAAAATAATACACAATATATTAATAATGGTCTATACTTCAAAAATGATGTTAGCGAATTAGAAAGTTTTCTAATAGATTATGAAGTGGATTTAAGTAATGAAAATGTTAAAGTTGACATTTTTGGAATTATTTATGATTGGAATCCAAATCGCAAGAACTGGCGACTTTACGTTTCTGATACATTAACATTTGATTATTTGTCAAAAGAATAATTAATAGAAGGAAATTAAAAGAATTTAATATTAAAGGTCACTTTGTTATAGAGTGACCTTTTTGATATTCATAAATTATATAAAATTACTTCTTTTCCATTATTACCTACTGAGTTAAGAAAAAAATAGGCTGTATCAATTTACTAATAGTGCCTACTTTTTTTATTTTCATTCATTTTTATTTAATAATTTTAATAATTATCTACTCTAATAAATTAGAAGATAATGTTACATCATTATTTTTGTGAGCCTGCTTTTTTATATATTTAGTCCACTTCATATATCCATAAGTTGTATTTGTTAAATAGCCAAACTTTAAAACTAATAAAACAAATTGACCTGTAACTATGTTAATTATAGCCTCTAAGATTGATGCAACATACCAGGCAATCCATTGTTCCCTAAATCTAAAGTAAATAAATAAACCATTGCATATACCAACAGCACTTGCACAAGCATCTAAGTAAGACACTAATGTTGATAATGCTTCATTTCCTTTAAATAAATCACTACTAATATTAATACCAGAAATCAAATAGCCAATTACTATTGTCCAAATTGCTATTAACGCAATAATAGCTACCTCTTGCCATCCTTTTAATTTCCTAACAACCGTAAGCTCTTCTTTTTCTTGATCTTTATGCTTACTCCAATTGATAAAGCTTAAAATATCAATTGGAAGCCAGAAGAATAAAGTCGTTGCCATTGTAGCAAAACGGTACATTAAAACTACACAGATAAGAATTTCCAAAATTTCTACCATAATAGAAACAATAAAGTTCCATCTGCTTTGCTTTGAAATAAGTAGCTCACATAAGATATTAAAGAAAGTATCAAGAAGATATAGTAGCATAATCCAAATGCCATTTACCCCATTAGCTGATTCTTCCGGTAAGATTATTGAAACAATTGTGGCAAGCGCCATAATAGAAATAAACCAAACCTTTTCGTAAGTTGTAAAAACTTTTGAAAAGAATAATATTACAGATAATGAAATACATAGTATTAATAAACATGTCGCCAAACTAAAAATAGAACTATATTTACTTGCATGAAGTGCTCTAGCAGCAATATATACCTCATTTTGAGTAGGAGCACTACCTTTTTCTAAAAAGTAAAGTAATTCATTATCATTTGTTAAATAAACATCTACGTTAACTCTATGATTTTCATCTAGATTTTCCCATTCTTCATAAGTATAAGCAACAATTAATGAAGCTTTACCATCTTCTGTTTCATACAAAACATCACATTTTAAAGAATCTTCATCATAATCCTCATTTTCAGTGTTTCTTATCATAATAACACTTGTTTCATATGTCCACTCATTTGGCATTTTATTTACTTTTAACCAACCAACAATAAACATGGAAATAGCCGTTACAAATAACATAAAGAAAATAACTAACTCAATAACTTTTAAAGTTTTATTAGATTCTATATATTTACTAAAGAAAGACACTAATTTTTTTTCTTTTTTCATGATACTATTATTCTCCTAAAATAAAATAAACCAGGAATATTATAAATTATTTTATAATAATTTCAACTATATATTATCTTTTTTTTCAAATTGTGATATAATTCCTTGGGTGAAAAAATGATACTAGATAATATTAGCAATAAAATTTTAGATTTAAGTAAACAAGCAGAGATTGATTTAAAGGATATTTATAATGAAATAGATGAAACATGCTTATATAATTCAAATAGAATCTTATCAGCATTTATTGAAAATAATGTAGAATATTCAGACTTTACCGATAGAAATGGTTATGGTAATTTTGATACAGGAAGGAATAAACTAGAAAAAATATTTGCTTCAATTTTAGGCACTGAAGATTCTTTAGTAAGAGTGCAAATAATGAGCGGAACAAATGCCTTATATTTAGCATTTTCAGCATTATTAAAACATGGAGATACAATGGTTTCAATTTCTGGTAAGCCATATGATTCACTTCTTCAAATGGTGGGTATTATTGGTGATTCAACACAATCATTAAAAGCTAATGGAATAAATTATGAGCAAATTGATTTAGTAAATAATCAGTTTGATATAGAAAAAATTAAAGAAAGAGTTAAAAGACATGATTTAAAACTCGTTGAAATTCAAAGATCAAGAGGCTATTCTTCTCGTAAATCACTTACTATCGATCAGATTGAAGAAGTAATTAAAGTAATTAGAAGCGTTAATGAAGAAGTTATTATTATGGTTGATAACTGCTATGGTGAATTAGTTGAAAGAAGAGAGCCAGGTCATGTTGGTGCGGATATTGTGGTTGGTTCCTTAATGAAAAATCTTGGTGGAGGAATTGCTTCAACAGGTGGATATATTGCTGGTAAGGAAAAATACATTAATATGATTGCGGATAGACTTACTGCACCTGGTGTTGGTAAAGACTTAGGAGCTAATTTTAATCAAAATATTAATTTCTTTAAAGGAGTATTTATGGCTCCTAACGCTGTAAAGAGCGCTCTAAAAACTCAAGTTTTTGCATCATATATGCTAGAAAATTTAGGATTTAATGATATTTCTCCAAAGTATAATGAATATAGAACTGATATAATTCAGATTATTCAACTTAAAACAAAAAAGAATCTTGTTTCATTTGCAAGAAGCATTCAAGCCTCTTCCCCTATAGATTCAGGTGTATATATCACTCCTTCTCCTATGCCAGGTTATCCATGTGATGTAATAATGGCTGCGGGGTGCTTCACTGAAGGAAGTACAATAGAGCTTAGTGCCGACGCACCTTGTGTTGAGCCATACACACTATATATGCAGGGCGGACTTACATATGAATATGGTAAATTAAGCATAATGAATGCATTATCAAAAATTATTGAAAATAAATAATATAATATAGCAAAAGTAGGAATTAGTAAAAAACTAATGCCTACTTTTTAATTTCGTCTATAAAAAATGAGAAATTCATCATTTCTCATTTCATAACATTTTAAAAACTACTATACTGCCCACCATCAATTCTAATTATAGAATTATTTATATAGTCAGCATCATCACTGATCAAATATTTTACAAGCTTGGCAACCTCGCTTGCTTCGCCGATTCGTCTTTTAAGGATTTTATCTATTTCCATTTGCATAAATTCTTCATCATAATCAGCAATTTCATTTTCTGTATTAATTAACCCAGGCGCAATAGCATTTACATTCACATACGGTGCAAATTGGATTGCCAAATTATGTGTAAGAGAATTTAAAGCAGCCTTCGAAGCATCATACTCTAACCCCATTGGATAATAAGTATTCATACCATTTGTCGATGAGATATTGATGATACGGCCCCATTTCTTATCTATCATATAGCGTCCCGCTCTTTTTGCTGTAATATATGCACCAATAAGATTAACATCTATGACTTTCTTAAAATCTGAAATGGTTTTTTTATTAAAGATGTTTGGTGTTTCAATCGCTGCATTATTGACTAAAATATCAACTCCGCCAAGTTCGTTTTCAATAATATCAAACATATTATTTACTTCACTTTCACTGCTGACATCACATTTAATGACTAAAGATCTGACACTATATTCTTTAATTTTTTCGTTTAATGCAAATGCTTCTTTTTCTGATGTATTGTAATTGATTACACAATCATAACCAGCCTTAGCTAATTCTAGAATAATCGCAGCACCAATTCCTTTTGCACTACCTGTTACTAATACAACCTTACTCATAATTGATTAAGCTCTACCGCAGTATGATCCATCACTTGAAGATACAATAATTTTATCTCCTACTTTTATAAATTGAGGTACTCTTAATCTTAAACCTGTTTCAAGAAAGGCTTCTTTTGTAGAAGTACTTGAAGCACCGCTAATAGCATCTGTTGTGTCAGTTACAGTAAGTTCTACTTTTTCTGGAATTAAGACTTCTAAAACTTCATCTTCAAAGAATGTTAGGTTTAATTGCATACCATCAATTAAGAAGTTTTTATTAAATCCAATCTTATCTTCGCTTAATTCATACGTTTCGTAAGTTTCAACATCCATAAAGTAATAAACTTTATCAGCCTCATATGAATACTGAACTGGCTTTTTCTCAATAAGAGCTTGTTCAAATTTTGTATTTGTGTTAAATGCTTTTTCTAATACTGTGCCTGATCTTAAATCTTTTAATTTAGTTTTAAGAATTGCTGCACCTTTTCCTGGTTTAACATGCATAAAATCAAGAACAACGTAAAGTTTTCCTTCAATGATTAACGTTAACCCTGTTCTAAAATCTCCAGCTTCAATTGTCATAATATATATCTCCTTGATACTAAATTTTCTTAACCGTTTTATTTTAGCAGTTTGCTTATCTAAAAGTCAAGTATTATGATAACATTATATCAAATATTTATTTAAATTTCTACTGTTTTAAGCATATAGTTTCAGAGCATTTATATATAAGCCAGCATGTTACCAATTTTTATATTAAATCCTAACGCCTTATACATATCAACATCGCAATCAGCACAACCAACTAATAAAGAACTAACTTTGCTTTCCTTATATGCAAATTGGACAAGCTTATGAGCAATACCTTTATGTCTAAACATTTAGAGAATATAGAAATCTTCAAATAACCCTCCACGTTTATAGTCAAACGTTGAAAAAGTAGGACTAATAGAACAACAAGCAATTAATTTGCCGTTATCAATGCATCCAAAAAATAGAATCTGTTCATCTAAAACAGCCTTAAACAATGTATCCAAATCAAATTTCGTTGGTTCATTTTCCCCGATATCTTTCTTGTATGCCTTTTGAAGTATCGCTAAATCATTAAAAAAATCATTTGTAACTTTAATATATTTCATATTCCATCCCTACAAATTATTGTTTATATATTTAATTTATCTTATAAAAAACTTTTTATGTAAAGGTTTATCATACATCATTTTTTTTAGAATTTTCGTTTAACATTTGATAATACTTTTTCTTTGGTTTTTCGTACAGTCTTATTTTTTCATTCACAATTTCATAAACTTCTGCACACCATCGTTCTGTATCTTCAATATCTGAACACATTTCCTTTATTATAAGTTCGCATTCTTTAACGGCTGATTCATACTGTTCTTGAGAAAGCTGCCCTAAGTGATAGGCTTCTTCTAACTCATCTCGATCATCAATGATAACATCACCTTGTGGTGTAAATATAACATCAAGAAACTTATCATAATACGCAGCAACTCCATCAATATCGTAATCTATTCCCTCTATTATATCCACATACCAAACAGAAATAGAATACGAGAATTCTTTACCTTTTACATTCTTTTTCATTGGAAGATACATTGCAGTAATTAGACGCCTTTTATTATCAGGTATTAGTTGTAGCCAAGTCATTCCGTTTCCACATACAGAAGTTTTTCCTGCTTTTGGTAGATTCCAATAAATATAATCCCCATCGGTTAATTTAATAAGGCTAACAAGACCAGAAAAAATCTCGGAATCTATGTGAAATTGATAGTATGGATAGTACTGAAATCCCCATTTTAAATCCCGGTCTAAACGTTTTCTTTTCATCTGAGTTCCTCTATATTATATTTATTATTTGATTTTTAAAGATTATTCTAGCTTAACATCGTTAAATTTTATAATGTTTTTAAATTAAGTAACAATATATAAATTATTTTATTAACTATTCCACACTGTATAAACTAAATGCTTTGGCAACAGCTATGTGTGTTTTAACTTCTTTCAATAAGGGAACTTTTAACTCTAAATTATCTCTATCAATTGTACCACTTATTTTAAAAATTATTTCTTCAGCTGAAGAATTAGCTATGACTTTTAATGTATCATAACCAGATTTGTAGTACAGAGTAGCTCTTGTTTTTTTTATACCAGGTAACAAATATAATTGGTAGAAAGCATTCTCTTCTTCTTTTGATGTGCAAAATGTATTTATTTCTTTAAATTTAGATTTATTAATATCATAAATGTTCAAAAAACTTTTAAACAACCTAACATCTTCTATATTAGGTAAACCTGATTTAATTAGAAGTTCATCGTCCAACTTCAAGCATTCATCTTTTGTTGTACAACCAAGTTCAATTAAATTATTTACAAGTTTTTCTTTATAGGGGATTAAAGAATAATATCGAGTTAAGACACAATCGGTATTTAAAAGAATCTTAATTGCTTCAATTTTATAATTCATTTTCATCCGCCTACCTTTTAGAAAAATCATAAGATATCTTCTTATTAATTTTATCATAAGATATAGTCATTTCCAAATATTTTTATATAAATGTTTTACGATAGCCTATGTAATGGTAATATTTACTACTTTAAATTTTTCTTCAATTATATAATTTACAAACAAAAACCACATTTAATTGTAATTTTGTTTGATAAATGTGGGTAATTTTATTTAATATGTGTTAGCTCGACTATTTTAATACATTTACGCACCATTAAATTTTATTTAAAATTTATTTCTTCTTGTTACTGAAAGTCATTTAAAACGATTGTTAATAATTCTATAAACAGATAAAAATATTTACCAATAATTTTTTATTTTATAAAATGTCAATTCTTCTACTTTATTAAAATCTATTTCACTTATTTTTTTTGTTATAGATTTAATTTCTTCAACCACTAAATTTAAGAAACTATCATCTAATGGTATATCAATTAATAAATTATATTTGTCTATGTATGTATCAATATGGAATAGGCTTGTATTATCAATTTTAAAATATTTAATATCATTATTAGAAACACCATTGTATATGCTTAAATAATACACACATTGAAAATAACAATCAGCAAGTTTTTCATTTATAGTTATACCTTTTTTATGCCAATCTTTCTTCATTACAAATTACTCCTAAACTAAGTAATATTTTTACGTATTTTTCATGTACTGTAATATCTTTTATTTAAACTAACACACTATCACAAATTCTTGTATACCTGTAAATTTTATATCAAATTTTGATGTGTAACTCCAGCAATAAGTGTAAGAGTTACAACATATATTTTACATTAAAACTTAATGATTTTATAAGGTTTGAGTTTGGAAAAGCGATTGAGTGGAATATAAGTACAGATAAAACCTACAACAATCCCGCCGATCAAGACTAGTAATAAAGCAACGTAATTGACGATAATTACATTAAAATAGTTTTCTTGCACTTTAGATGCAAAAACATTATTTATGTATTTTAAAGCAAGAATTGAACCAATAAATCCTAACAAGAGTCCAGACACAACCAAAATTACGCTTTGTAAAGAAAATATTACCATTGTATCTTTCTTCTTAACTCCGATTAATCTAAGAATGCTTATATTTCGATTATTCTCAAATATTGAGTTAGATAAAGAATTGATAAGTAGGAAAACCACGATAATTGTTAAAACGATAATACCTAAAAGAATGAAATAAAAATACTTACTTAAACTTAGAAAGAAATTATCAATTTTAACAATATTTGGTTCGTCTATTTGATAGTCATGATCATACAATTCTTGCACGACTTGGTTCAAATCAGTGTAGTGTACTCGAATGTTGTCAAATACATAATAACGATAGTATTGTTCGATAATTTCAGCGAATATTGTTGGATTAATTATTACATCGGAATTATCAACATCTGAATCAAAATTAACTTTTTCATAAACACCAACAATTTTTATTCCTTCTTGAAAGAATTCGTATAGATTAATTGAATCACAATATAAATCGCCATAATACTCATCATACATATTATTGAAGAAATAAGAATCCTGAATTTTATCATAATCTTTAATTCCTGCATAAAGAAGATAAGACTTGGAAACTAAGACTTCATTTAAAGCTGAGGGGTATCTTCCCCAAACTAAATCTATATCATTTAAACGCTCTTTTTGAACTGATCCATAGTTAACAGATGTTCTCGTATAAAGGCTAAAATCATCAGAAAACAAGAAATTGCTAAAAGGAAGATCGAGTACTTCTCTTGAAAATCCTAAACGAGCCATAGCTGACTCAGAAACATATGCCGTCTTATACTCATAGTTTAGCTTGTAATCAGAAATATCTGTATAGTCAGTACTTCCTATTTTTGCACGAATACCATAAGCTTCATAATCGGTCACAATATATCCTGTGATAGTAAACTTTACATCATTGATATAAATATCATTTTTTTTATCTAAGGTGTATCCAAACGTATCAAAAAAGTAATCCGTCACCATGATTTCATCTTCATAAACGGGGAATGATCCTTTGTATGTTATATTATTTTTATCACCGGAAAAAAGATATAAACTAACACCATTAATTTCAATGATACTTTTACCATTTGACACTCCTGCCGTATACATATTATTCTTGGCAGTATATTGACCAAGACAATAGGAAAGACTCGAAACGGAATCCATAGATTCTAGAAAAAAATACATTATCTTATCATTATATAATTCTTTTTGATAAGAATTAAAAAATTTATTTTTATGACTCCCTAACTTATAAATGATAAGATTATTTGTTCCATAGGTATTCAAATATTTGGCAATAACTCGTTTCTTGTTGCCAAATCCTAGAAACAAAACGGTTAAAAGTAAAAACATTAATAAACTGTACATGATCAAGGACACAAAAAACCTTTTTCCATTTTGTAACAAGCCATTAATGGTTTCTCGAAATAAATCTTTTTGTGGCATTCTTTGTGTTTGTGACTTTACATATTCTAAGTCTGGCAGTGAAAATACATTTGTCTCTTGAGAATTGTCTATACTATCACACTTTAAAGAAAATGAAAAAATGTCATTTGTATTGTCAGAATCTTGGAGAATTGTTTCTTTAATTTTGCCATACAGTTCCTGAAATCCGGTACCTTTAATGTTATGCCTATCATTTGATTCCAAAATAGACAACTCAAAGTTGCCTATTTCATTAATTGTATGTTTCATTACATCAAGTATTTTACCGTCTTTCATTGTGATTACTTTATCACCAAACTTATTTGCCAAATCTTGATCGTGGGTTACCACAATGACTAGTTTTGTAGCTGATATTTTTTTAAGCAACGAAAATATATGAAAGGCGTTATCCGAATCTAGATTCGCTGTTGGTTCGTCAGCTAGAATGATGTTTGGATCATTCATTAAAGAACGAGCAATCGCAACTCGTTGCTTCTGACCGCCACTCAAGTGTTTTACTTTTCTATTTTCATATCCTTCAAGACCAACGATGCTTAACACTTCATTAAATGACTTTTCATGAGAAATATTATTGATTTTGCATGGTAATGACAAATTATATTGAATTGTTTCATTGTCAAATAGGTAATTGTCTTGAAATAAGACTCCAAAAACTACATTTCGATAATTATCCCAATCTGATTCCGATAGCGTACTGGTCAGGCGATTACCTAGGACATAATTGCCCTTTGTCATTTCATCAATACCAGAAAGAATATTGATGAGTGTCGATTTTCCACAGCCACTCTCACCGACAATACAAACTAATTCACAGCGATTAAATTCCAAATTGATGTTTTCTAGAGCTATAACTTTATTTCCATTTAGTTGTTCATATTCCTTACAGATATTTTCTAGTTTTAGCACATTACACCTCTTTAGTAATTTTCCTTTAGTACTCTAACAAATTGTCGCACAAGCAAATAGGCCATAGTTTCCTTATTATCATTTGTCTGGGCTATATCTGATGCTGTCCATATTCCCGTAAAATTACTTCGCACACCCCTAACACTAACATTACAAAGGCAAAATTCATTTTCAAATACTCTACCATAGAAAATATTTTTTTCTATAAGTGTATCCATATATTGGCTGCCTAAATAATAAAAATCAAAATTGGAATTGTTATTAATTTTGTTGATAATTGATGATATTGTTTGTTCTGTCATTGTAACACTAGAATTCATATCTGATATTAACAGAATTGTTTTAGAATTGTGGTTTTCCTTAAAGAATGAGTCTAGATTACTTACATATGTAATTTTTAGTTCTTCTCTAAATGGTATTTTTTCTTCATAGATATAAATATCAACAGGATCAGTTTCGTTAAGAATTAAAATAGCTTCATCATAATCATCAGGATGATATGACTGACGTGATCTCATCACCAATGTTACAATACCTGCAATTACAACTACTAAAGCTACAATAATAATCCAATTCTTTTTCATATACTTTTTCATATAATCACCTCTTTATATAATTAACTAATATATTTGATTGTTCTAGTAGCTGTCGTGTAACTACTTTTTAACAAATTCACAGTCGTCCTAAATAAAAATAAAAAAAGAAACTAATGGGTAATTCAAAAATTAATCTTAAGTTTTTAATCATAATTTCTCTTCCTCCCCTAACAAATCTTTGTTTAAAATAAGATAATATATAAATATTCAAAAACTCCCTTTAGTGTATTATTAATTAATATTAATACACCCCATCAAGATTTTTAGCATTCCTGTAAATTTACTATTGAATCCAAATGTCTAAGTACAATAATAATTATGGAAAACACTATATACACTTAATTTTAAAAAATGTTGAAATTACCATATATATTCCACATCAAAACTTAATAATTTCATATGGCTTAAGTTTGGAAAAGCGATTAATTGGAATATATGTACAGATAAAACCTAAAATAATTCCACCAATAAAGACTAATAATAAAGCAACGTTATTGACAATAATCAAATTAAAATAGTTTTCATACACTTCAAATTGATATGCAGAAAAATGATTCATGTATTTCAAAGCAATAATTGAACCAACAAATCCTAACAAGAGTCCAGATACAACCAAAATCACACTTTGCAAAGAAAATATTACCATCGTATCTTTCTTCTTCACTCCAATCAATCTAAGAATGCCTATATTTCGATTTTTATCTAATATTGAGTTAGATAAGGTATTGATAAGCAGAAATATTACAAGAAAAGCCAATACAATAGTACCTAAAAGAATGAAATCAAAATACTTATTTACACTGTTGAAGAAATCATTGATTTTAATAATATTTGGTTCATCTATTTGATAGTCATGATTATACAATTCTTGAACGACTTGGTTCAAATCAGTGTAGTGTACTCGAATGTTGTCAAACACATAATAACGATAGTATTGTTTCATTATTTCAGCGAATATTGTTGGATTAATTATCACATCGGAATTAGCAACATCTGAATCAAAACCAACTTTTTCATAGACACCAACTATTTTTATTCCCTCTTTAAAGAATTCGTATAGATTAATCGAATCTCGATAAAAATTGCCATAATACTCATCATACATATTATTGAAAAAATAAGAATTCTGGATTTTATCGTAATCGTCAATCCCTGCATAATGAAGATAGGACTTGGAAACTAAAACTTCATTTAAAGCTGAGGGGTATCTACCCCAAACTAAATCTATATCATTTAAACGTTCCTCTTCCACTGATCCATATTTTACTAATTTACTCGTATACCTACTAAAATTATTAGAATACAAAAAATTGCTAAGAGGGAGATCGAGTACTTCTTTTGAAAATCCCAGACCTGCCATAGCTGACTCAGAAACATATGCTGTCATATATTCATAGTTTAACTTGTAATCGGATATATCTGTATAGTCAGTAGTTCCTGTTTTTTCGTGAATACCATATGTTTTATAATCCGTCACAATATATCCTGTGATAGTAAACTTTACATCATTGATATAAATATCATTTTTTTTATCTAAGGTGTATCCAAACGTATCAAAAAGGTAATCTGTCACCATGATTTCATCTTCATAAACGGGGAAAGAACCTTTGTATGTTATATCATTTTTATTACCAGAAAAAAGATATATACTGACGCCATAAATTTCATTAACACTGTTATTTCCTGACTCTCCTACCATATTCTTATTATCCTGGATATGATATTGACCAAGACAATAGGAAAGACTTGAAATCATATCTAAAGATTCTATAAATGAATACATTGTTTTATCTTTATACAAATTTTTTTGTTTAATATCAAAGAATTTATTTGTATAACTAGCTTCTTTGTAAATGACAAGATCATTAATTTCATAGGTATCTAAATAGTCAGTAATCACTCGTTTTTGGTTGCCAAATCCTAAAAACAAAACGGTTAAAAGCAAGAACATCAATAAGCTGTACATGATCAAGGACACAATAAACCTTTTCTTATTTCGAAACAGATCTTGAATGCTTTCTTTAAACAAATCTTTCTTTGGCATTCTTTGTGTTTGTGACCTTACATATTCTAAATCTGGTAGTAAAAATGCATTTGTCTTCTTAAAATTATCTATCCTATCACACTTCAAAGAAATTGAAAAAAGGTTATTTGCATTGTCTAAATCTTGGAGAATAGTTTTCTTGATTTTGCTATACAGCTCCTGAAATCCATTTCCTTCTATGTTTTGTCTCTTATCTATTGACAAAATAGACAACTCAAAGTTGCCTATTTCATTTCTTGTATGCTCCATCACATCAAGGATTTTACCGTCTCTCATTGTGATTACTTTATCCCCGAACTTATTTGCCAAATCTTTATCATGTGTTACCACAATAACTAGTTTTTTGGCTGATATTTTCTTAAGCAACGAAAATATATGAAAGGCGTTATCCGAATCAAGATTCGCTGTTGGTTCGTCAGCTAGAATGATGTTCGGATCATTCATCAAAGCACGAGCAATCGCAACTCGTTGCTTCTGCCCGCCACTCAGGTGTTTTACTTTTCTATTCTCATACCTTTCAAGACCAACAATTCTTAGCACCTCATTCAATGACTTTTCATGAGAAATATGATTGATTTTACCTGGCAATGACAAATTATATTGAATTGTTTCATTTTCAAATAGGTAATTGTCTTGGAATAAGACTCCAAAAACTACATTTCGATAATCATCCCAATCTGATTCCGATAGCGTACTGGTCAAGCAATTCCCTAGAACATAATTGCCCTTTGTCATTTCATCGATGCCTGATAGAATATTGATCAGTGTCGATTTTCCACAACCGCTCTCCCCAACAATACAAATCATCTCACAGCAATTGAATTCTAAATTGATGTTTTCTAGAGCTATAACCTTATTCCCATTTTGTTGCTCGTACTCTTTCCAAATGTTTTCTAGTTTTAGCACAATACACCTCTTTAGTAATTTTCCTTTAGTACATCAACAAACTGTAATACAAGTATATAAGATAAAGTTTCTTTATTGTTGTTTGTTTGAGATATATCAGATGTTGTCCATATTCCAGACCAAATACTTCTCTTATTATGAACACTAACATTGCCAATACAAAATTCATTTTCAAATACTCTACCATAGAAAATATTTTCTTCTGTAAGTATATCCATATATTGACTACCTAAATAATAAAAATCAAAATTTAAATTTTTATTTATTTCATTGCTAATTGATGATATTGCCTGTTCTGTCAATGTAACACTAGAATTCATATCAGATATCAACAAAATTGTTTTTGAATCGTGGTTTTCCTTAAAAAATGAGTCTAGATTACTTAAATATGTAATTTTTAGTTCTTCTTTAAATGGTATTTTTTCTCCATAGATATAAATATCAACAGGATCAGTTTCATTAAGAATTAAAATAGCTTTATCATAATCATCAGGATGATATGACTGACGGGATCTCATCACCAATGTTACAATACCTGCAATTACAACTACTAAAGCTACAATAATAATCCAATACTTTTTCATATACTTTTTCATATAATCACCTCTACATATAATTATCTAATATATTTGATTGTACAAGTTGATGTTAAATAATTACTTTTATTTGGATTTTAAGTCAAAATTCTACCAATCCATTCTTTATCTGAAGTGGTAGTAAAATTGAAACTTATAAAGTAAGTTATCGTGAAATTTGTCTTGTATGCAGGTTCATAAAACATGTGCATTGCATATGCTTTGTGTGATGAGTTGCACTAAATATTTCATGCTTTATCTCCAGCTAATCCAAAAAAGCTGCTTAATACTTATAGAGATATCTTGTTTGATAAGTGGTTTAGTTGTGTGGCATTTTTGATGTGATCTATAAACCATTTTCTGTATAACCAGCAGATTCTCCAACTATAAAAGTTCTAGTAAATGTTCCATCACCCTTAACTGATCCACAATCTGAGAAATTAATACTATTCGTTAATGTAACAATACTTGTATTTAGCGAATAATTTACATATGTTTGGTCATCAGTAAGTGACATTTGTATCTTTACTTCATTGTTGATTTCATGATAATATTATTTTATAGAAGATTAATATGTATCCACTGGGTTTATATGCACCATAACTAGAATAACGTCTCTGTAATTATCATTGACCTTAGCTTTTTGTCTAGCATATCCATTCAAAATGGATGTATTACCAACAAGACTGCCAAGAGAATAATATACATTTACCCTAGTATAGTCATAAAATCCTACTGTGTAAGTTTAATCATCAAGATAAAATCCGTAACCTGCAACATTTTAATTACAATACAAATCTACATTTGTTCTGAATAAAAATAAAAAAGAAAACAATGGTTAAATAAAAAATAAAACTATTTTTTAAATCATATCTCCTCTTTCAATTATAATAAATATCTATTTAAAAAATCTAATTTTAACAAGCAATGCACAAAATAATATATCCCATATATAAAACAAAGTACCATTAAATATTTTAAATGTCAAATGTTTACAAATCTCAAATAAAAATTGTACAACAGGGATAATAAAAAACTTGAATTATTTTGTCATATTTAGTTATTTTTTTTAGTTTTTTGTATTATTTTGGATGTTATTCAACTAAATAGATTTGAACTAAAATATTAGGTATAAAATTAGATAAAAAAATCAAGTTGATTGTTGCTAAACTATTACCATTAATAAATTTATTGTTTTTCTTTTAATAAATGATGTCGGTATATTTTTTATACAATCGCACCTAATTGATAGATTGTTTCTTTAGTTATAATTTTATTAATTTGAAAAAGTTTTGTCTTTGACTTATTATATGCATCATAAATATTATTACTTAACTCATTTAATTGACCTTCTTTAAATGTCTGCATTGTTTGTCTTAATAATATTACATCAATAAGCAAGATTTTTAAGTTGGAACCTTTAGCACCTTCAATTGTATTTGATACTTTGTTGTTTGTACTTATAGTACTAAAGAATGCTAGCTTGTGCTTTAAATAACGAGATAGAGGCACATAGTGTGGATAAAAACTCTTAAGGATTTCTTTTTTTATTTAGAAATTAAGTTAAAAATTTCTTTTAACTCCAGCATGTTAGAAGTATATTACCATCCATTCTTAGCCATTTGTTTAAATTCTTGGTGTCTTATTCATAGGCTTTAAATGCTTTTTCGCTATCAACTATAGTAGCATCTTGACCAAATACTCGTTTAGAAATGTTATTTAGCTCGAATTATTTAACTTTAATTGCATTATTACCATTTTTAAATGAGTTTTTACTCTCAACTAATAAATTAGTTTTTTTACTGCTGATTCTCTTTGTAAAATCTAAACGATCCATATTATGATAGTGTAGTTAATGGGTGTTAAAATCACTTTAGAGGTTATTTTTTTATGATGTCTCAATATTTTTTCAAGTAAATTATTGTCTTTCTTCTTGCAATCTTTAGTAAATTGACCATTCTTTAGCTTGTTATCAGGTTAACTAAATGCACTTCTTACAACATTAGTCATTTAATTAATATCCTTCATACCAAGTTCTTTACATAACATAATAATACCCGCCTGCAAATTAATAAATTGCATCTAAAGTTTTAATGCGTTACTATCAAGCTTATCTTTTAACCAAGTTTTTTTCAATTTAAGTTAATACCTTTTTTCTAGACTTTTTATATTCTATAATGGAACTGCTAACTAAATATATTTGTAGAAAGAATATCATCATTTTAAACAACATTATCATTTTTTTTGCATATTATTTTTGTTTTGTGATATACTAGTAATGGAAGTTGGTTTACTAGTTTTTATGTGTCCACTTGATGTGGTCGGCATCACTAGTGAATCGACTTCTTTTGTTATGTATTTATTAAGAAACATAAATTTTTAAAAAATAATATTCATATATATTTATACTTATTATTTGACCTAGGTCAAGTTTTTAGATATTTTTTAAACAATAAAATAGATTTAATAATTAAAATAAACGAATTTCAACATAGTAAAGGATTAAATTTTTTTTATAATACTTCAATCTTAAAAAAATGACTTAGTTTTAAGTCGTTTTTTTCAATTCAATGTATTAATCTAATTATGTATTAGAATATCTAACATTAATGAGAATGCGACTATAAGCCACAACAAATATGGTAAATATAAGTATCCTATCTTATATTTTTTACCAAGTGAATAAAAGAATAAATAACCTATTAAGAAGATTAAGACTATTACATCTATCATTGCTAAAATAGGTTGTTTAAAAGTAAATAATAAAGGCATAAATAATAAGTTAACCAATATTGATAACCAATATATTGTATCTATTTTAGGTTCGTTTTCCATTTTTAAATATAAATGATACCATATACCTTGTAACAAATATAATATAGACCATACGATAGGAAATACAATATTAGGAACCATTATAGTTCTATTAATACTATCTAAATATGAATAATCATCTTTAGTTAAAAGACCCATTATTGCGCCTAAAATAAGTGGTGTAAATACATTAAATATAAAATTAATAACATTATCTTTTCTCATATTATTAATATATGTATAAATATAATATTTATGCGTTAATAAGTTAGTGTCAGGTAGTGTGGTAGTGTCAAGAATTTTGTGTACTTTCTTTTTAATTAAGTATTTAAAGTCCTTAGTGTTTTAAATCTTTTATATTTGATATTTATCGATTAGCTTTTGTTGTAGTTCACCTAAAGCTAATCCAAAACCTTTAAATATCCTTGATGATCCTTTAAAATTGTATTCATCA